>CAZRHH010000006.1:0-90806 GCA_964599885.1 uncultured Dehalococcoidia bacterium
ATGCAGCCGAAGATCATGCTGTTCGACGAGCCGACGTCCGCGCTCGACCCCGAGATGATCAAGGAAGTACTCGACGTCATGCGCGGACTCGCGCGCTCCGGCATGACGATGATCGTCGTCACGCACGAAATGGGTTTCGCGCGCGAGGTCGCCGACCGCTTCCTCTTCTTCGACGAGGGTCAGATAGTCGAAGAGGGCACGCCGCAACACTTCTTCGAGGATCCGCAGGAAGAACGCACAAAGCTCTTCCTTTCGCAGATCCTGTAACCACCGCGCGCGATCGTGCGACGGCGCCGCGCCGGTTGCGCGCGCGAAATACTCACGGAGTCACTCGGGTGAATCGGCGCCGCCCTGTCGCTTACGAAAACACGAAGTCTTCCGGCGAAGGCTCTCGCGTCTGCTGCCAGTACTCGATCACGTTAAACGGCCAGTTCTGCGACACCCGTCCACGATCGTTCTTGTACCAGCTGTTCGTGTCGCCGACGCCCCACGCGCGCTTGCGGTTCGCTTCGTCGATACGCACGTTGTACGCATCGTGGACATCGCGTTTGCAGTCGAGGGCGTTGTGCCCGCCCGCGAGCACCAGCCGCAGGCAGCCCAGCACGTACTGCACCTCGCATTCCGAGAAGTAGATGATGCTGCCGTTGACGACGATGTTGGTGTTCGGCCCGTAGAGCATGAAGAAGTTCGGGAAGTTCGGCACGACCACGCCCATGTACGCCCGCGCGTCGCCGTCCCACTGCTCGTTGAGGTCGATGCCGTTGCGTCCGGTGACCTGCATCGGCGTCAGGAAGTGCGACGCCTGGAAGCCCGTGCCGTAGATGATGAGGTCGGCCGCGCGCTCCGTCCGGTCCGCCGTGACCACGCCCGTCGGGGTGATGCGCTCGATCGGTTCCGTAATGAGACGCACGTTGTCGCGCATGATCGTCGACGCCCAGGCGCCATTGTCCAGAATGATCCGCTTCGACGCCGGCGGGTATGACGGCAGCGCCTTCGCGAACAGATCGGGGCGGTCGGCGAGCTGGCCCTGCATGTAACCGGTAAGCAGCAGCCGGATCAGATCGTTCTCCGCGCTGATCGAGCGATCCTTGTGCGGCCACGCGTCGTCGACGATCGCCGCGGGGAGCAGGCCGTCCGTCGTGCTCCAGAACGTCCAGAAGCGGTACCAATGCGCGTAGTGCGGCACATGGCCGAGCAGCCACTGCAATCCTCCGGGGACATCGTCGTGGTAGTGCGGCACCGGTACGAACCAGTTGGGCGTGCGCTGATAGATGTGCAGCTCCGCGACATCCGCCGCGATCGACGGGACGAACTGCGCCGCGCTGGCTCCCGTGCCGATGACGGCGACGCGCTTCCCCTTGAGATCGATGCCGTGATCCCAGCGTGCTGAATGAAACGAGGGTCCGGCGAACGTGTCTGCGCCGGCGATGTCCGGCATGTTCGGCCGGTTCAGCTGTCCCACCGCGCTGATCACCGCCTGCGCTTCGAGCGTCTCCTCGCTGCCGTCGGCATTGCGGACCTGTACGCTCCACGCCGATCGCTCGTCGTCGAAGTCCGCGCGCACCACTTCGGTCCGGAAGCGGATGCTGCTGCGGATGCCGTACTCGTCGGCGACCGCCCGAAAGTAGTCCACCAAGATGTCGCGCGTCGAGAAGTGCTTCGGCCAGTCGGTGCGCTGGGCGAACGAGTAACTGTAGAAGGCGTTCGGCACGTCGACGCGGGCGCCGGGGTAGTTGTTCTCGAACCAGGTGCCGCCGACTTCTTCGTTCTTCTCGATGATGATGAACGGGATGCCCGCCTGCTTCAGCCGGATGCCCGCCAGAATGCCCGACATTCCCGCTCCGATGATCACGACGCGGAAGTCTGTACCCGGCTCCATCCGCCAGTCGGGGGCGCGCGGATCGTCGTCGATGGGCGCGAGTTCTTCGAGCAGCAGCGGGATGTACTCGTCGGACGCCTTATCACCGGTGATCCAGCCGATGATCGCGCGCACGCCGTCTTCGCCCAGCGCGCCGGGCGCCACCGTACTGCCATCGCGCAGTTCGCGCAGCGCGCCGAACGCGAGTGCGCGCGCCGTCTCCTGCTGTGCGGGCGTCATGCCGCCCTGCTCGGCGCCGGGGGCTGGCGCGGCGGGCCGCAGTTCGTCGCGGAGCAGAGTCAGGTCGCCGGTCGCCTGCGCCATCGCCGGAATGAGCGCCGGCAGGAACGCGTCGGCGAGCGCTTCGCGGATCGCGTCGTCGGATGCGGTGATCGGTTGGACGGGGCTGGATATCGCCACGTTGGGGCTCCTTGCCGGACAGATCGGTTGTCGTCGGAAAGTGTACGGGGTAGGTGCGACCTCGGGGAAAGGGCGACGGGAGTATGAACTCGCTGTGGCGTTGCATCACTGTACTATGCTCATGGATGAAAGCAGACGCTACGGTTGAGTCAGCAGTGAAGGCGGCGCTGGAACGGGCGTTTCGCGCCTTCGTCGACGGCGACATAGCTAGGTGGATGAGCGCTATCGTACCCGACGGCGATCTGGTCTGGATCGGTACGGGGCCTGAAGAATTCGCCAAGTCCCCAGCGGAGTTTCGCGAGCTGGCGGAAAGCTCACTAACAGGAACGACGCATCGCACGTTCGTGCTTCCGTGGCTGACGGTTTCGGGCGAGGGCGATGTCGCCTGGGTTACGGGCGAAGCGATGATCGGTGCGCGGGCCGCTGGCCGCGACATATCGTTGCCCTTCCGGTTTACGGGTGTCTTCGTAGAGCGCGAGGGGCGCTGGCTGATCGCTAACTTTCACCAATCAGTCGGTGATGTCCGGCAGGTCGGTCGTACATGGGACACGCTCCTCGACACGCTCGCATCGGATGTCAGCCGAGAGCAGCCACCGCTGACGCCCCATGCGGCGCCAGACGGAATGGTGACATTACTATTCAGCGACATCGAGGGCTCGACGGAGATGACCGAGCGGCTAGGGGACCTGCGTTGGATGGCCGTCTTGCGTGAGCACAACTCCATCATCCGGGAACGCGTTCGGGAATATGGTGGTTTTGAGGTAAAGACGATCGGCGACGCGTTTATGGTGGCATTTCAAAGTGCACGACGTGCGATGCTCTGCGCGGTCGACATCCAACGCGCATTCTCTGCCTATAGTCGCGAGCAGCCGGACCAGGCTCTGCGTGTGCGAGCGGGCTTGCACGCCGGCGAGCCAGTCCGCGAGGTTGATGATTTCTACGGGAGGAGTGTGATCCTCGCCTCCCGCATTGCTGGGCAGGCACGCGGCGGCGAGATCCTGATCTCGGCGCTTCTGAAGGAGTTGGTCGAGAGCGCCGGAGACATCGAGTTTGGCGAACCTCGTCACGCCGAGCTGAAGGGGTTCGGCGGCACGCACGCCATGTTCCCGGTGGTGTGGCAGATCTAGAGCAGCCTTCGAGGTCAAGTGCCCCGCGCCGCTCGTTGAAGGTATCGCGACGCAAACGCGAGCGACTGCCGCGCATAGAAGTTCGAATTTTGGTGGTACTGAGCTTTGTAGCAGCTCGTCCAACTATTGCTGCGGTCGCGTGTGCTCCGCCATGAACTCCGCGATGGTGCGGCCCGCGTCGGCATCCGCGCTGCGGCTGGCTTGATAGATGCACCAAACGCCGAGCGACGTGACGACCGCCGTCGAGATCAGCATCGCGTAGCGCAGGCTATCGCCGCTATCGAGCGACGTCTGATCCTGGAACAGTTGTGACAGGACGCCGACGACAACGGGCGCCGTCGCCGCGCCGCAGACGGCCAGGCCGAGCCCGAACGCCGCGAACGCCTGGCTGCGGATGCGCGGCGGCGCGCACGCCGCGACGATCGGGATCAACCCGCCGGAGCCGATGGCTGCGACGAACCCCCCGCCTATAAGTAACGTCAGTGCCAGTGGCGCCGACGGCATCGCGAACCCCGCTGTCCAGGTGATCAGCAGCACGCCGATCGCGCCCGCGCCGATCCGCGCGAGATGCCCAAACCCGCGGTGCGTGCGTGCATCCGCGTACGGCCCGCCCAGCCACGTCCCGACGAATCCCGCCAGGCCGAGCGCGGCGAACGCCGCGCCTGCCTGCGCCGTCGAGAAGTCGAACTTGCGCTCGAACAACGTCGGGAGCCAGTAGACGACGCCGAACAGCGTGAAGCCGATCGCCGCGTTCGCGAGGATCAGGTAACGCAACGTCCGGTTGCCGAAGATGACACCGAGGCTCTCAACGAAGCCCTTCTTGTCTTCGGGCTCGCGGAGGAAGTCGGCGAGCAACGGGTTGTCATCGATCGCCGCCTGCAGTTCGGCCTCGCCGCGCGCCGGTTCCCGCAGCGTCAGCGCCAGCAGACCAAAGAGCAGGCCGGGGATCGCGGCGGCGGCGAACCCCCAGCGCCAGCCCGCGACCGCGACGATCGCGCCGCCGATCAGCGCGCCGATGATCTGGCCGAACGCGTTGGCTGATCGCCAGTAGTTCAGCACGCGGCCGCGCACCGAGACCGGATAGTAGTCGGACAGCAGGCTGAGGTGCGTCGGGCCGATCGTGCCCTGCCCCACGCCCAGCAGCGCGCGCGTCAGAAAGAGCTGCACGAACGACCGCGACAGCGACGCGAAGAGCCCGGCGCTACCCCAGATCACAGCGCCGATCGCCAGGATCTTCGTCCGGCTCCAGCGGTCGGCGAGGTTGCCGGCAGGCAGGCTGAGCATGCCGGTGATGAAGATCACAGCGAGCGGCAGCAGGCCGACGGTGCCATCGGTGAGGCCGAAGTGATCGCGAATGTCATCGAGCGCGATCGCCAGCACGGCGCGGTCGAACTCGTCCACGGCGTTGAGCAGGAACAGGATCACCAGCGCGCGCATCCCGTACTGGCGGACCGACGGACGCGCGCGCTTCGCCGGTGCGGGCTGCGGGTCCGGCGCTTGCGGCGCATCTTCGAGGGGCGCTTCAATCGTCACATTCATCCCGTTCGTTTGAGGTACAGCGCGCCGCCAGCGGACGCTCGACGCATGGTAGGACGCCCGCCCGTACGCGCCAATGCGCCGCCTCCGAAAGCGAAGTGCAGGGCACGCTCTCGCCGTCGACACGCTGCACGACGCACGCCTCGGGGCGCCTGACGCGCTGCCGTGCCGGCGTCTACAGCGGCACGTAGTGAGGCATGTGTCCGCGCCGAAACTTCGCGCTGTGGGCGACCGCCAGATTCAAGACGATCGTTGCACGAACACGCGGCCCGTCTAACCCAATCGTTGCAGAGGGCAAAGCGCGCTCGAAAACACCCCGCGCCGATCGCCGGACGCGATCCGCCGCGCGCGACCGCACGTCCGTGGCGTGCGCGGGTCGTCGGCACCCGCCGCCGCAAAAAATAGTTACAAGAAAGGCCGTGATTTTTATGAGAATTTGTCGATCGGGTACTAGTCAACAACGCAGTTCTCTGACAAGATGCGTCGGCAATCAATCCCACGAACAAGACGGAACCTTCTCGATGTTGCGGCTCATCGCCTCCCTGTTCATCGCCCTCACCGCCGTTGCCCTGGGCATCGCGTCGGTTGGAGTGGCGTCCGCCTCCGGTCCCGGCGGCGGCGCAGAGGACGCGCGCGGCGCGTCAGGCGCCCAGGACGGCGCGACAGGCGGCGGAATCGATTCTGCATCCGGCAGTGACGCGACGCACGACGAGAGCGTGCCACCAGACGATGTCGGTCCCAACGAAAACCCGCCGGACACAGAGCCGGCAGAAACAGACGACGCGCCGGCCAATGAGCCGGCATCCGCATTTCTACCGCCGGCCGATCAGCCGGCGGTTTCGTCCTCATCGACCGAGGACGAGCCCGTGATCGACGAAAACGCCGCTGACGACGCGTCATCGGCCGATCCGGCGACCGAAACGGGCGGAAGCGGCGCCATCGTCGTCGACCCGTCGGTCGAGCCCGAAGCTACGGAAACCGTTGCAGAATTTCCCGCTCCGGGAGGCATCAGCGGACCGCCGGTGATCGACGTTTCGGCTCCGGGCGACGTGCCCGTGGCCGGCGCTGTCGACGCCACCGATGGCTCCGACGCGGCCCCCGCGGACGCCGGTTCCAGCGTCCCGGCCGTTGTTGATGCAGAGCCGGCGACGGCCGAAGAGCCCGCGACCGCTGACCTTCCGGTGACGGCCGATGTGCCGGCAACCGCCGTCACGCTGGCCGCAGTCGACGACGAGATCGCCGCAGTCGCCACGACTTCCAGCGTCGAAGCGCCGCTCGCTTCCGGCGCGACGGACACCACAGCGCAAGACGTACCGGCAACCCCGGCCAGCGATCAGACGGCCGCGACCGATACGACTTCCGCCGATGGATCCGGATCCGCCGACACACCGCCGGCCGATACCGGCGAACTGCCGGACGACGAACCCCCCGTCATCGGGGGCGGAGCCGACGAGGTTCCACCCGATGACGAGAGCCCGCCGGGGACTGACCCGGCAATCAACCAGCAGGCCAATCCCAACGTCCCGGCCGCCGACAATTCGGCGGCCGTAACTGTGTCCGGCTCAAACGTTGAATGGGCGCTGTTTCCGGTCGGTGGCGCCCAACAATTCGACTTTTACCCGGCCAGAACGTCCTGTGCGACCGTTGCAGGCGCCTCCAACACCTCTGATCCAACCGTTGCAGATGGTGCGAGTGTGCTCCGCTTGATCGTTGCACAGATTCAATTGCCGCTTTCCGGTGCCTCACCAGCCCCGGTGACCAGTGTCGGCTGTGACGGCCGGCGTCAGATGTTGCCCGTCGTCGTACCGGACGATCGGGTAGCGGAGATGCCGCTTGTCGAACGGGCAGCCGACACTCGGTCGAGCGATCTTTCGCCGGTCGTCGCGTCGTCGTCGTCCTCCGTGATCACCATCATTGAGGACGACGCGACCGGCGTCCCGTCGATCGTAGAGGCCCCGGCGCCTCCACAAATGACTGAGCGCCAACTGCCCGTCGAGGCCCCCGCGCGCAACGTGCCCAGCAACCCCGCGCCAGCCAACCGGATCCTCGGTGCGTCGGCGCAGCCCGCGTCGTCATCAAGCTCACCTGGCTCCAGCACGAGTCCGGGGCGGACAGCAACGCCCGACTTCGTCGCCGTCCTGCCCGTGCTGCTCGGCGCCGCGCTCTGGCTCTTCGCCCTCCAACTGGGTGTGATATCTGGCCGCAAGGCCTCTATCTCCTACAAGCCGTTCATCCCCCCAGACTAAAGAGAGGCGCATCAAACAGTGACTCGCCGCGGCGAGCACACGGCGAGGCCCGCAACAGCCTTGCCGAGGTAAGGACGAAACGAACGACACGGAACGGAAATCGTCTGACGTACCAGACGTCAGACACGGAGGATCAGTGAGACGAATATTGCTTCCACGGTTGGGAGCGCTCCTCATCGCCGGCGTACTCGGCTTTGTGGGGCTTGTGGGCATTCAGTCCACGGGCGTCGCAGAGGCCGGGAGCGATCCGGGATGGAGCCCCCCGCCGGGCGTCGACTGGCAGATCTGCCCAGGCGACGACGACGTGGGCTCGGCGATAAGCGTCGCATTGTCCCATCACGGACAAGCGAGCGCATCGTGCGAGACCGGTGAAGGTGATGGCGATCCGGCGACCGGCCAATCCGGCAACACCGTCGGTATCGCGCTGGCAGACGAGGGTGACGCCACGTCTTCAGCAACATCAGGTAACTCAGGTCCGAGCACCGGAACTGCCACTGGCGGTAACACCGGCTCGGCCAACTCGGGCTCCAGTGGCACGGCCAACTCCGGCAACACTGGCGGCTCCAACGCAGCGTCCACCGGCACATCCGGGGACACAGGGCCGGCATCGACTGCTCCCGGCGCGGGATCAGACGCTGGCTCAGGTGATGGCGGCAGCGGCGGCGACGCCGGTGACGCAGGATCCGATCCGCTCGCCGCTTCCGGCGACACGGACACAGGCGGCACCGGTGGTACCGGTGACGCGGCAGCGATCAACGAAGGCGGCGCCAATGGTGGTGCCGTCGCAGGGACGGGTGACTCAGGAAACAGCGGCGACTCTGGAAACTCTGGCAACGCCAGTTCGGACCCCGACGTTGACTCGGGCGACGCTGGCGATGGCGGAGACTCCGGTGACGCCGACTCGGACGCCGACGCAACAGGCGTCGCGGTGTCCGGAAATTCCACGGCCAACCCGGTAGCGACATCGGGTAACACCGGTAACTCCGGTAACGCGACGTCAAACCCGCAAGCAAGTGCATCTTCAGGTAACTCGACTGCCGGCGCCGTTGCATCGTCTGGCAACTCGGGTAACGTCATCGGAATCGCGTTCGCAGATGGTGGCGGCAACGCCAACGTCAACGCGACCTCCGGTAACACAGGGGCGGCCGTGGCGACGGCGACTGGCGGCACAACCGGCAGCGCAACGTCGACAGCGACCGGCACAGCGAACTCCGGCGCGACCGGCGATTCGAATGCGACGGCGAATGGCACAGCGGGTGATACCGGCAATGCCACGTCTAACCCGCAGTCGGACTCCTCGGCGACAACTGGCGATGGCGGCACGGGCGGGAACTCTGGCAATGCCAGTGCCGACCCGACGGTAATCTCCGGCGACACCGATACAGGTGACACCGGCGGCACCGGCAACAGCACCGCGATCAGTCAGGACTTCATCGACTTTGTGCGTGAATCGTTTGCAGCTATCCTCGCAAGCCTCGAGGCACAAGCGGCAAGTGGCAACTCAGGCAACAGCGGTGACTCCGGCAACTCCGGCAACGCCTCCTCCGACCCCGACGTGACGTCGGGCGACGCGGGTGATGGTGGCGACTCCGGCGATGCCGACTCTGACGCGACCGCGGACGGCGTTGCCGTCTCGGGCGACTCGACGGCGAGTCCGGTGGCAACATCGGGCGACACCGGCGACTCCGGCGATGCCACCTCGAACCCCGAGGCACACGCATCGTCCGGCGACTCAACGGCGGGTGCGAGCGCGCACTCCGGCGACTCCGGCTCCGTGACTGGCATCGTGTTCTCGAACGGCGACGCGAATGTCAACATCACGTCCGGTAACACCGGCGACGCAATTGCAACCGCAACGGGCGGCACCACTGGTAACGCGAGCGCTAGCGCTACCGGTAACGCGACGTCCGGCGACACGGGTGACTCGAACGCAACCGCGACCGGCACTGCCGGTGACACGGGCAACGCGACGTCGAACCCTGTCTCCAACTCTTCAGCGGACTCGGGCGATGGCGGCGACGGTGGCGACTCCGGCGACGCGTCTTCCGACCCAACCGTGATCTCGGGCGACACCGACACCGGCGACACCGGTGACACCGGTAACGCTGTAGCGATCGCGGATGGTGGTGGTAACGACGTTGGCGGCGCACTCGCTTCGACGGGTGACTCCGGCAACAGCGGCGACTCCGGCAACTCCGGCAACGCCAGCTCTGACCCCGACGTTGAGTCGGGCGATGGCGGCGATGGCGGCGACAGCGGCAACGCCGACTCCGATGCGGACGCCACGGGCGTTGCTGTTTCTGGCAACTCCACGGCGAGCCCGCACGCCTACTCGGGCGATACCGGCGACTCGGGCGATGCGGAAGCAAGCCCGACGAGCAACGCCTCGAGCGGCGACTCCAGCGCCTACGCCGGTGCGCACACCGGCGACTCTGGTTCGATCACCGGCATCGTCTTCGGCGATGACGACTGCTGCAACGATGACTGTGGCTGCGGCAACAGCAACGGCAGCGCGACGAACCTCACGGCGACGTCCGGCAACACCGGCGCAGCGGTCGCGACCGCGGTCGGCGGCGACACGGGCAACGCTACGGCTACCTCGACGGGCAATGCGACGTCCGGTAACACGGGCGACTCCAACGCTACGGCCACCGGCACCGCCGGCGACACGGGCGACGCAACGTCCAACCCGGACGCCGACTCCTCGGCGACGACGGGCGATGGCGGCGAAGGTGGCGACAGCGGCAACGCTGACTCCGACCCCACCGTCATCTCGGGCGACACCGACACCGGCGACAGCGGTTCCACCGGCAACGCGGCCGCGACCTCGTCCTACGGCGATGTCGAGAACGGCGGCGGTACGGCAATCGCTTCAACCGGCGACACCGGCAACAGCGGCGACTCCGGTAACTCCGGCAACGCCAGCTCCGACCCCGACGTTGACTCGGGCGACGCTGGCGACGGCGGCGACTCCGGCGACGCCGACTCCGACGCGGATGCCACGGGTATTGCCATCTCCGGCAACTCCACGGCCAACCCGCACGCCTACTCGGGCGACACCGGCGACTCAGGCGACGCGGAAGCGAACCCCGAGAGCAACGCCTACACGGGCGATTCGGACGCGGACGCTCACGCGTCCACGGGTGACTCCGGTCACATCGTTGGCATCGTCAACGGCGACGATGGCTGCGGCTGCGACGACCACGGCAGCGGCAACTCCACCAACGTGACCATCGGCTCCGGCGACTCCGGAGAAGCAGTAGCGACGGCAACCGGTGGCGACACCGGCGACGCCACCGCGACTTCGACCGGCGACGCCACTTCGGGCGACACCGGCGACTCCAACGCCACGGCCACCGGCACCGCCGGTGACACGGGCGATGCTGAGACCAACCCCGAAGCCGACTCCAGCGCCGACAGCGGCAATGGCGGCGACGGTGGCGACAGCGGCGACGCAAGCTCCCACCCGACGGTGATCTCTGGTGACACCGACACGGGCTGCACGTGCTCCAGCGGCGACGCGGTTGCGATCAGCGAAGGTGGCGACTATGACGGCGGGATCTCCGGCGCCATCGCAACCACCGGCGACACGGGCAACAGCGGCGACTCTGGCAACTCCGGCAACGCCTCATCCGACCCCTACGTGGACTCGGGCGACGGCGGCGACGGCGGCGACAGCGGCGACGCTGACTCCGATGCGGACGCGACGGGCATCGCCATCTCCGGCGACTCCGAAGCGAGCCCGGAAGCAGAGTCTGGCTACACCGGTGACTCGGGCAACGCGGAAGCGAACCCCACGAGCCACGCGGACAGCGGCGACTCCTCGGCAACTGCCCAGGCGGGCGGCTGCGGCTGCTCCGGCGGCGACACCGGCCACGTGGTCGGCATCGTCAACGGCGGCAGCGGCAGCACGACGACCACGATGACCTCCGGCGACGGTGGCGATGCCACGGCCACGGCAACCGGTGGCGACACCGGCGACGCGGACGCGACGTCCACCGGCACGGCGACATCGGGCGACACCGGCGACTCGAACGCCGAAGCCACCGGCACCGCCGGTGACACGGGCGACGCTTCGACGGACCCCTCTGCCGACTCTTCGGCGACGACGGGCGATGGCGGCGATGGCGGCGACAGCGGCAACGCTGACTCCGACTCGACGGTCATCTCCGGCGACACCGACACCGGCGACAGCGGCTCCAGCGGCGACGCTGCTGCCCTGTACGAAGGCAATGGCAACGGCGGAATCTCGGGTGCGATCGCGGCTACCGGTGACACCGGTAACAGCGGCGACTCCGGCAACTCCGGCAACGCCAGCTCGGACCCCGATGTCGACTCCGGCGACGCAGGCGACGGTGGCGACACCGGCGATGCGGACTCCGACGCGGATGCCACGGGTATTGCCATCTCCGGCAACTCCACGGCCAACCCGCACGCCTACTCTGGCGACACGGGCGACTCGGGCGATGCGGAAGCAAACCCCGACAGCCACGCCGACAGCGGCGACTCCGATGCATACGCAGGCGCATCCACCGGCGACACCGGCCACGTGGTCGGCATCGTCAATGGCGGCGATGGCTGCGGTTGCGACAACGGCGACGACGATGGCAGCGACACCGACGTGACGCTCACGACGGGCGACGGCGGCGACGCTGACGCTCTGGCTGAGGGTGGCGACACGGGCGATGCCACCGCCGACGCTGATGGTGACGCCACCTCCGGCGACACCGGCGACTCCAACGCCACGGCCACCGGCACTGCCGGTGACACGGGCGATGCCGAGACGAACCCCGAAGCCGACTCGACCGCGGACAGCGGCGATGGCGGCGACGGTGGCGACTCCGGCGATGCCTCCTCCGACCCGACTGTGATCTCGGGCGACACGGACACCGGCGACACTGGGTCGTCCGGCGACGCGGCCGCGATCAGCGAGAGCGGAAGCAGCAACGGCTGCAACATTTGTCCGACGACCGTGGAGAACGGCGACAGCGTTGGCGGCGGGCTCTCCGGCGCGATTGCGGTCACGGGTGACACGGGCAACAGCGGCGACTCTGGCGACTCTGGCGATGCTTCTTCGGACCCGTATGTGGACTCCGGCGATGGCGGCGACGGTGGCGACAGCGGCGACGCTGACTCGGATGCGGACGCCTCGGGCGTCGCCGTTTCGGGCGACTCCACGGCGAGCCCGCACGCCTCCTCTGGCGACACGGGCAACTCGGGCGATGCGGAAGCGAACCCCGACAGCCACGCCGACAGCGGCGACTCCACCGCGATTGCAGGCGCAGCCACGGGCGACACCGGTGACATCACCGGCATCGTCAACGGCGGCAGCGATTGCGGATGCGACGACGAGGGCGATGGCAGCGACACCACGGCCGACATGACGACGGGCGATGGCGGCGATGCCACTTCCACGGCGACCGGTGGCGACACCGGCGACGCGGATGCGACCTCGACAGGTACAGCGACCTCGGGCGACACGGGCGACTCGAACGCCGAAGCCACCGGCACCGCCGGTGACACAGGCGACGCTTCGACCGACCCGTCGGCCGACTCCTCAGCGACCACCGGCGACGGTGGCGACGGTGGCGACAGCGGCGACGCGAGCTCGGACCCGGTGGTGGTGTCTGGTGACACCGACACCGGCTGCACATGCTCCAGCGGCGACGCGGTAGCCATCAACTCCGGCGACGGCAACGGCGGCTACGAGAACGGAGACCAGAACGGTCTGGTTGGCGGCATCTCGGGCGCCATCGCGGTCAGCGGCGACACGGGCAACAGCGGCGACTCCGGCGACTCCGGCAACGCCTCCTCGGACCCCGATGTCGACTCCGGCGACGCAGGCGACGGTGGCGACACCGGCGATGCGGACTCCTACGCTGGTTCGGAAGGCGTCGCCATCTCGGGCGATTCCACGTCGAACCCGCACGCGTACTCTGGCGACACAGGCTACTCCGGCGATGCGGAAGCAAAGCCTGACAGCCACGCCGACAGCGGCGACTCGACGGCGATTGCCGAAGCCGGCGGCTGCGGCTGCTCCGGCGGCGACACCGGCGACATCACCGGCATCGTCAACGGCGGCAGCGGCTGCGGTTGCGATGACACCGATGGCGGCAGCGACACGACCGCAACTCTCACGACGGGCGACGGCGGCGACGCTGACGCCCTGGCCGAGGGTGGCGACACGGGCGATGCCACTGCGGACGCCGACGCCGATGCCACCAGCGGTGACACCGGCGACTCCAACGCCACGGCTACCGGCACTGCCGGTGACACGGGCGACGCCGAGACCAACCCCGAAGCCGACTCCACCGCCGACAGCGGCGATGGCGGCGACGGTGGCGACTCCGGCGATGCCTCCTCCGGCCCGATCGTGATCTCGGGCGACACCGACACCGGCGACACTGGGTCGTCGGGCGATGCGGCCGCGATCAACGAAGGCGGAAGTGGCGAGTGCTGCGCACCAGCGCTCGTGAACGGCGATGTGAACGGCCTTCACGGCGGAATCTCCGGCGCGATCGCAGTCACCGGCGACACGGGCAACAGCGGCGACTCTGGCGACTCCGGCAATGCTTCTTCGGACCCCGACGTGGAGTCCGGCTACGGCGGCGACGGCGGCGACAGCGGCGACGCGGACTCTGATGCGGACGCGAAGGGCGTCGCCATCTCCGGCGACTCCGAAGCGAGCCCGCACGCCTCCTCTGGCGACACGGGCGACTCGGGCGATGCGGAAGCAAAGCCTGACAGCCACGCCGACAGCGGCGACTCCACCGCGGTTGCGGGCGCGGCCACGGGCGACACTGGTGACATCACCGGTATCGTCAATGGCGGCAGCGATTGCGGTTGCGACCACAGCGACGGCGGCAGCGACACCACGGCCGACATGACGACAGGCGACGGCGGCGACGCGATCGCGACGGCAACCGGTGGCGACACCGGCGACGCCGACGCGACCACCGATGCCGACGCAACGTCTGGCGACACGGGCGACTCGAACGCCGAAGCCACCGGCACCGCCGGTGACACAGGCGACGCGTCGACCGACCCGTCGGCTGACTCCTCAGCGACCACCGGCGATGGTGGCGACGGCGGCGACAGCGGCGACGCTGACTCCGACCCGATCGTCATCTCCGGCAACACCGACACCGGCGACACCGGGTCGTCCGGCGACGCTGCCGCGACCCACGAGGGTGACGGTGGCCTTATCTCCGGGGCAATCGCAGTGACCGGTGACACCGGCAACAGCGGCGACTCCGGCAACTCGGGCGACGCCTCCTCGGATCCCGACGTCTCGTCTGGCGACGCAGGCGACGGTGGCGAGAGCGGCGATGCCGACTCCTACGCGGATGCCACAGGCATCGCCATTTCGGGCGATTCCGAGGCGAACCCGCACGCGTACTCCGGCGACACGGGCGACTCAGGCGACGCGGAAGCAAAGCCTGACAGCCACGCCGACAGCGGCGACTCGACGGCGATTGCCGAAGCTGGCGGCTGCGGCTGCCACGGCGGCGACACGGGCGACATCACCGGCATCGTCAACGGCGGCAGCGGCTGCGGTTGCGATGACACGGACGGCGGCAGCGACACCGACGCGACTCTCACCACCGGCGACAGCGGCGACGCTGACGCCCTGGCCGAGGGTGGCGACACGGGCGATGCCACCGCCGATGCCGACGGCGAAGCCACCAGCGGCGACACCGGCGACTCCAACGCCACGGCCACCGGCACCGCCGGTGACACGGGCGACGCTGAGACCAACCCCGAAGCCGACTCCACCGCCGACAGCGGCGATGGCGGCGACGGTGGCGACAGCGGCGATGCAAGCTCCGACCCGATCGTCATTTCCGGCGACACGGACACGGGCTGCACGTGCTCCAGCGGCGACGCGGTTGCCATCAACGATGGCGGCAGCAGCCTCATCTCCGGCGCCATTGCGGTGACCGGTGACACGGGCAACAGCGGCGACTCTGGCAACTCCGGCGACGCCTCCTCCGACCCCTACGTGGACTCGGGCGACGGCGGCGACGGTGGTGACAGCGGCAACGCTGACTCCGACGCCGATGCGTTCGGCAAGGCGATTTCCGGCGACTCCAAGGCGAGTCCGGAAGCGCAGTCGGGCGACACGGGCGACTCAGGCGACGCGGAAGCGAACCCCGATAGCTCGGCGTACAGCGGCGACTCCACGGCGATCGCCGGCGCGGCCACAGGCGACTCCGGTGACATCATCGGCGTCGTCAATGGCGGCAGCGGCTGCGGCGGCTGTGATGACAGCTGCGGCGGTTGCGACAACTGGACCGACGACACCGACTGCGGTTGCGCCGGTGGCAACGACACGACGGCCGACATGACGTCGGGCGACAGTGGCGACGCCATCTCCACGGCGACCGGTGGCGACACCGGCGACGCGGACGCAACCTCGACCGGTACAGCGACCTCGGGCGACACGGGCGACTCGAACGCCGAAGCCACCGGCACCGCCGGTGACACAGGCGACGCGTCGACCGACCCGTCGGCTGACTCCTCAGCGACCACCGGCGATGGTGGCGACGGCGGCGACAGCGGCGACGCTGACTCCGACCCGATCGTCATCTCCGGCAGCACCGACACCGGCGATTCCGGCAGCACCGGCCACGCCGTCGCCATCAACGGCGACGACGACAACGGTCTGGGCGGCCTGATCTCCGGCGCGGTGGCTGTTACCGGCGACTCCGGCAACAGCGGCGACTCCGGCAACTCCGGCGACGCCAGCTCTGACCCCGACGTCTCGTCGGGCGATGCTGGCGACGGCGGCGACACCGGCGACGCTGACTCCGACGCGGACGCCACCGGCATCGCCATCTCCGGCGATTCCAAGGCGAGCCCGGAAGCGTACTCTGGCGACACCGGCAATTCGGGCGACGCGGAAGCGAACCCCGAGAGCAAGGCCTCCAGCGGCGACTCCACGGCACTCGCAGGCGCCCACTCCGGCGACACCGGTGGCATCATCGGTATCGTCAACGGTGGCAGCGGCTGCGGTTGCGACGGCAGCGGAGACACCAGTGCCACACTGACCACCGGGGACAGCGGCGTTGCCGATGCCCTGGCGGAAGGTGGCGACACCGGCGACGCGACGGCCGACGCTGATGGCACCGCCACCAGCGGCGACACGGGCGACTCCAACGCCACGGCCACGGGCACGGCAGGGGACACGGGCGACGCCTCGTCCAACCCCGACGCCGACTCCTCGGCCAACAGCGGTGATGGCGGCGACGGTGGCGACTCCGGCGATGCCAGCTCCGACCCGATCGTGATCTCCGGCGACACGGACACCGGCGACACCGGTGACACCGGTCACGCGGTCGCGATCAGCGACGATGACGGCGGCGCCCTGATCTCAGGCGCGCTCGCGGTCACCGGCGACTCCGGCAACAGCGGCGACTCTGGCAACTCCGGCGACGCATCCTCGGACCCCGACGTGGACTCCGGCGATGGCGGCGACGGCGGCGACAGCGGCGACGCTGACTCCGACGCTGATGCCACGGGTATTGCTATCTCGGGCGACTCCAAGGCGAGCCCCGAGGCGTACTCCGGCGACACGGGCTACTCCGGCGACGCGGAAGCGAACCCTGAGAGCCACGCCTACAGCGGCGACTCCACGGCCCTTGCCCTCGCGGGCAGCGGCGACACCGGCGGTATCATCGGCATCGTCTCCGGCGACGACGGCTGCGGCGGTTGTGACAACAACTGCGGCGGTTGCGACAACCACGAGACGTTCGATGACAACTGCGGCGATTGCGGCGACTGGGAAGACGATGGTTGCGGTTGCGGATCTGGCGATGCCACCCTCGACGCCACCACCGGCGACTCCGGCGAAGCGATCGCAACAGCGACCGGCGGCGACACCGGTGACGCAGATGCCACGTCGACTGGCGACGCGACCTCTGGCGACACCGGCGACTCCAACGCCACCGCAACCGGCACGGCCGGCGACACGGGCGACGCAACGTCGGACCCGACCGCCGACTCCTCGGCTGACAGTGGCGATGGTGGCGACGGCGGCGATGCCGGCGAAGCCACCTCCGACCCGATCGTCGTTTCCGGCGACACCGACACCGGTGACACCGGCAACACGGGCCACGCAGTCGCCCTCAACGGCGAAGGCGATGGTGGCAACAATCTCCCGATGGCCGCTGGTGCGGGCGCGGGCGAGAACGGCGACGAGCCGAACGGTCTGATCGGTGGCATCTCTGGTGCCCTCGCGATTACCGGCGACTCCGGCAACAGCGGTGACAGTGGCAACAGCGGCGACGCCTCTTCGGACCCCTACGTGGACTCCGGCGATGGCGGCGACGGTGGCGACTCTGGCGATGCTGATTCCGATGCCGATGCCACGGGTATTGCTATCTCTGGCGACTCCAAGGCGAGCCCCACGGCGGAATCGGGCGACACCGGCAACTCGGGCGACGCGGAAGCGAACCCCTACAGCCGGGCGCGCAGCGGTGACTCCAAGGCGTTCGCTCTGGCCAAGTCCGGCAAGACCGGTCGCCTATTGGCCATCTTCGGCTTCTAGGCCTGGTACTGCCTGACCGTCATCGACGGCAACGAGTGCGGGAGAGTCCGAAAGGACTCTCCCGCCTCGCTTTTCCCTGATCGTAATCGGGTGATGGGGGAAGGCTGGATAGCTATAGCCAGAAGCCGCCGAGGCGCTCCGCTTCGTCGCGTCCCTGCCTCAGGCCGATGTCCGCGGCTTCCTCCCTGCGCGTGAAGTCCATCACGTTGACGCCGAGCTTCTGGGAGAACTCGTCGTTCGGCTGGACCACTTCGACGCTGCTGCCAGATGCCCGTAGCGCATCGAGCTCCGCCTGGAACCGCTGGCGTATCGTCTCGCCGATCGCGCCGCCGCCGCTCGTCGAGCCCGTCACCGGCACGACGAGCACCCGCTCATACGACGCTGCGAGCGAGGCGTTCGTAGTCGAGCCGAGGCCGCCATCCATGTACCGGCGGCCGTTGATGGTGACCGGTGGGTAGATCCCCGGAACGGCGCAGCTCGAGGCGACAGCGCGGCTGAGCGGGACGCCCGACGCCCGATCCCAGACGACGAACGCGCCATCGGCCGTGTCGATAGCGGTACACGCGTAGTCACGGGTTGGCCAGGCATCCGTGTCCATGCCTTCAAGCGCGATGAAGCCCGCAAGCCATTCGTCCTCGGCCCCCGTGTCCGCCTGTAGTGCGAAGCTGCCCATCTCCGCCCGGAGTTCCTGGAGGGGCCGCTCCGAAGTGAACAGCTCGATGAAGCGTCCGATCAAGCCGCTCATATCGACCGGGGCAGCCGTCCGCGCTTCCTGTTCTGCCCGCGCCACAAGACGTTCGTGCAGTTCTCGCGGCGTTCGGCCAAGGGCCAGGTACGCGCCGACGACCGAACCCGCAGACGTCCCGACGAACAGATCAGCCGCAGAAAGGTCGACCCCACGCTCGGCCAGCCCCGCGATCAACCCCGCCTCCCAGGCGATCCCGACGGGCCCTCCGCCCCCCAATACCAATGCTCGCGCCATACGGCTCTCCTATGCCCTGGTCGGAAACTGCGCGTGGTGGACGACTCAGCGTGCCAGCGTCGTCCGCCGGAGCTAACCGTAGCGCCGCTTCTCCTCGGGAGGGAACCGGCACAGGATGTGTTCAACCCGACTGTACGGGGTTGGCGCGGACTTCCGCTACCGTCGGAGCGCCGTTTGCACGATCAGGCCGGAGCCGTGAAGCAGCATCGTGAGATAGAAGTAGCCGGGGCCGAGTACGATCCCGATCGCCGTGTAGGCGAGGACCGTCGCGATGGCCGCGTCTCCGTGGCGGAAGAGCCAGCGTGTCATCGGAGATGATCATAAGATCTCCGATCGAGAATTGCAATAGCGCTTGTGCGGTTATTCCGAACTGCGGCGCCGCAGACGATCGCGAAACCGCAGGTCGTCCTCGCTCGGCGGCAGGAAATTGAGGTCTGGCGCCTGCTTGTCTCCGGCGAGCCGGGCATCGGCCTCAGCCGCAGCGTCCGCCGCGGCATCGCGCGGCGCCGGCCCGGCGCGAAACTCCAGCCGGTGCGCGCCCCACTCAAGTTCGTCGCCGTCCTCCAGCACGATGATCGGGAGCGTCGGCCGCGTGCCACCGATGCGGATGCCACCGCTGTGACGCACCATAAAGTGCTCGCCCTGCGCCCAGATCGTGGCGATCACCGGCGTCCGGCTCCGCTCTTCCGCTTCGTTCGCCTCGATGTCGAGCACGACGCTGCGTCCCGCGAGCGATAGCTGATCGCCTTCGCGCCGCCCTTGGGTGAACGTGAGATATCCCTGGAGGATGTACGCCTCGCCCGCCTCCGGCTCCGGGGTCGGGCCGTCAGGGCCAAACTGGCCGTCGCTCTCACTGAGGCCCCGCAAGCGGTCGTTGATCGTCTCTTCGGCGCGAGCGTCCTCCTCGCGTTGGCGGCCGCCAAACCAGCCGCCGCGCTTCGATGCGCCGCCCCCGTCCGAGTCCGGCGGCGGCTTCTGTGCATTGTCGTCGGAACCCGTCATGGAATGCTCGCTGCTCGTGGTGGCCGGGTAATCAGATGTCTTGCCGTGCGCGTTGCCCGGCGGATCGCCCGCCCAGCGTACCGGCTTCATTGCCCACCGAGCGTGCCCCATGCATCAATGGCAAGCGGGCCAAGTACCACGATGAACAGGGACGGCATGACGAAGAATACCAGCGGAAACACCATCTTCGGCGCCGCCTTGCGCGCCGCCTGCTCCGCGTGCTGGCGCCGCCTGATGCGCAACTGACGCGACTGCGTCCGCAGCACATCCGCGACCCGCGTCCCCATCGATTCCGCCTGGATCACCGATTGTACGAACACATTGAAGTCGGGCAGGTCGATGCGCTCTGCCATCGCTGTCAGCGCCTCTTTGCGCGTCTGCCCCAGCGCCTTCTCCTGCAGCATGCGCTTAATCTCATCGCCCACCGGCCCGCGCTGGCGGTCCGAGACGCGCTGAAAGCCCGAGTCAAGGCTGAGGCCCGCTTCGACGCACGTCGTCAGCAGGTCGAGGCTGTCGGGCAGCGCCTTCAGAATCTTGTCCTGCCGGTCGTGCGAGCGGCGCCGCAGCACCAGCAGCGGAAACGCGAACCCAAACAGCGCAGCCAGCGGAATCAGCATGAGCGCTTGGGCGGTTGGCGCTCCCCCAGAACCGAACACCAGCGCCACGAACGCAGCCGCCGGCAATGCCGTCGTCGTGACGAGCAAAATCGAGAGGAACGCAGGCAGCCCCATGTGGCTGTCCGAAACGAGCAGCCACTGCCGGATGCGGCCGATCAATGCCACGGGCAGCATGTTGGTCACACGTAGCAGTAGCGCGTGGATCGCCGGAAACATCACGCGCTGGCTAAACGGATCGTCCTTCTCGACGGCCTGACGGCGCTCCGCCGTGAGCGCGCGCATGCGCTCCTCCATCATGTTGCGGCTGCGCAGATACCACGCGCCGAACAGCGTGAACGAACCGAGCAGTGCTAACGCCGTCGCGATGGGCATCCTAGATCTCCACGTCCACGATACGTCTGATGGTGATGAATCCGAGGAACTGCAGCCCCGCCCCGATCCCCAGCAGGATCAGTCCGGCGTTCGTCGTGAACAGTAAGCTCGTCTGGTCCCAGTTGAGCAGCGAGAACGCGCCGAGAAGCAGCACCGGCCACAGCGAGAGCACGAGGCCGGAAAACCGCTGCTGCGCCGTCATCGTCTTCACTTCGCCGCTCAGCCGGTCGCGCTCGCGGATCTGTTCCGCCACCGTTTCGAGGATCTCCGCCAGGTTGCCGCCCGCCGTGCGTTGTACCAGCACCGCCGTCACGACGAGATTCATCTCATCCGTGTCGACGCGCGCAAGCAGTCCCAGCAGCGCTTCCTCGATCGACGAGCCCACGCTCATGTCGACCTTCGCGCGCGCGAATTCGTCGGCGATCGGCGGCTCCATCTGGTCGGCGACGATCTCGAACCCGTGTTGAAAGGCGAACCCGGCACGCATCGAATTCGCGATCATCTGCGCCGCTTCCGGAAGTTGCCGCGCGATCTCCTCGCGGCGCCGGTTGCGCTCGCCGTTCAGCCACACCGCGGGCAGCATGAACGCCAGGCCCGCGCACGCGATGCCAAGGACGAACGACGCGGACGAGCGCCCCGCCAGCGAGACGCCGGCGAACGCGAGAAACGCCAGCGCGAAGCGCCCGATGACGTACTCGCCGACGCGCAGCCGAAGACCCGCTTGCTCGATCTCCAGCGACATGCGCTGCGCCCAGTCACTCTCCAGCAGGAAGTCACGCAACAGCGGCAGGCTCGATGGCCCGCGCCGCCGCAGTTCGTCCCACGAGAGTCCGCGCTTCGCGGTTTCCGGCTCATCGCTGAGGCGCCGGATCCGCTGTTCGACAGCGGGGCCTTTCGGACGCGCCATGTACCAGACGGCGCCCAGCGCTACCGCACCGAATACCGAGAGCGCAGCCAGCAACTGCCACGCCAGCGCCATCATCGCGGACGGACCTCTTTCGCCAGTTCGGGGGGGATCGCGCCATTCGCGCCATTCGTGCTCTCGGGCGGCGCCGTCTCCAGCGTCAGGCCGCTCAGCTCGAACTTCTGCGCGAACGTCGGCACCACCTGCGTGCGCTCAAGCGACCCGCGGATGTGGCCGTTCTTGTCCACATGCTCCTGGCGGAACACATACAGGTCCTGCAACGTGATCGTGTCGCCCTCGCGCCCGACGATCTCCGTCACCTGTGTCACGCGCCGGCGCCCGTCCGAGAATCGCGCCAGCTGAATGACGATGTGCAGCGCCGCGACGATTTGTTCGCGAATCGCCCGCACCGGCAGGTCGAACCCCGCCATCATCACCATGTTTTCGATGCGGATGATCGCGTCGCGCGGCGAGTTCGCGTGAATCGTCGTCAGCGAGCCCTCGTGGCCCGTATTCATCGCCTGCAGCATGTCGAACGACTCCGCGCCGCGCACCTCGCCCAGCAGGATCCGGTCCGGCCGCATCCGCAATGCGTTGCGCACCAGGTCGCGCTGCGTCACTTCGTTCTTGCCTTCGATGTTTGGCGGGCGCGCTTCCATCGCGATGACGTGCGTCTGCTGCAACTTCATCTCGATCGGGTCTTCGATGCTGATCACGCGCTCGTTGTCCGGCACGTACGCCGACAGCGCGTTCAGCAGCGTCGTCTTCCCCGTACCCGTGCCACCGGAGATCACGATGTTCAGCCGCTGCTGCACACACGCCTGCAGGAACACCGCCAGCTTCTCCGTCACCGTCTCGTTGGCGATCAGGTGCGCCATCGTGAAACGCTCGCGCCTAAACTTGCGGATCGTCATCGTCGGCGAGCGCGGCACCAGCGGCGGGATCACCACGTTGACGCGCGAACCATCGGGTAGCCGCGCATCCACGTACGGCATCGATTCATCGACTCGGCGCCCCAGCGGCGCCACGATCCGCTCGACGATGCGCATCACGTGCGCGTTGTCCCGGAACTTCAGCGGCGAACGATAAATCACGCCGTCGCGCTCGAAGTAGACTTCCTCCGGCGCGTTTACCATCACTTCCGACACGCTGTCGTCGTCGATCAGCGTCTGGATGGGGCCGAAGCCGATCGCTTCGTCGATGACGCGCTTGATCACGCGCTCGCGGTCGTCGCCCAGCAGCGACGGAAACAGCTCCGTCACCAGCTGCCGCGACGCAACCGTCACGGCTTCGCGCGCCCGCTGTGCGTCCAGCCGTTCGATCGTGCCGAAGTCCAGCTCCTGCAGCATCCGCTGGTGTACGGCGTGTACGGCTTCAAACCACTCCTCATCGTGCTCGGCCGTATCGAACTCGATGCGATCGATGCGAAATTGTTCGCGTGTACGTCCGTCGATTGCCATGGTGCTTCTCGCTTCTCGCTGCTTCCATCGAGGTTGTGGACGCGTCCGGCGCCCCTACTGAAACGTTCCGCAGTCGTTGCTCGGTCGAGCCCCTGAAAAAACCTTTGCGCCTCTTCGCGCTCTTTGCGCCTTTGCGGTGAACCCCTACGTGCCGGCCTCGAACGCCGGCCGCGGCTTAATCGGCGCCGGCCGCTTGCCCTTGTCGACGCGCCCGCCCGCAATCACCGTCGCCAGATCGGCCAGGCTCTTCGCCGCCGCCGACGTCGGCGCTGTGATGACGCTCGGCTGGCCGAGGTGCGTGCTCTGCCGCACTTTCTTGTCGTATGGCACCGTCCAGAAGATGTCGCGCTTCAGCGCCTCGGCGACGACACCCGGCCGCACCCCCGCATCCGGCGCCGTCGCATTCAGCACGATGCGCACGCGATCCTGCGAGAACGAGAGCTTCTTCAGCACGCGCATCGCTTCGATCGAATCCTTGACGCTGGCGTAGTCCGTCGTCGTCACCCAGAGCACGATCGTTGCGACCTCAACGGCCATCTCCGTCAGTTCGTTCAGCATGCCGCACGTGTCGAGCAGCACGGTGTCGTAGTTGCGCGCCAGCAGTTCGATCGCGCGGCGCACGTCGTCGCGGCCGAGCTTTCGCCAGTCGAGCATGCTCGGCCCCGCCATCAGGTCGAGGTCTGTCAGCGCGTGCCGCGTCACGTACCGCGAGATGTCCTCGCGTTCGATCATGTCCAGGTCGCGCACGAGGTCGAACAGCGTGCGCTCCGGCTTCAGGTCCAGCATGCCCGCGAGATCCGCGAACCCGTTATCGAGATCGACGAGACACACAGACGAACGGTCGATGCGCGCCAGCGATACGGCGAGGTTCGTCGAGATCGTCGACTTGCCGATTCCGCCCTTCGCACCGAAGATCGTTACGATCGTCCCCGCCGCTACCGACGCCGGCGCCTGCCCGTTTGCATGCAGCTTTTGTTTCTCGACTCCGCCGAGCGCCTTGAGTACCGATTCGCGCAGCGTTTCCGGCTTGATCGGCTTGGCGAGAAAGTCCTTCGCGCCGGCCTGCATCGCCTTGCGCACCGTTTCCAGTTCGCGCGATGTCGAGTACACGAGGATCGGCGTCTCCGGCATCATCGATTGCAGCGTCTCGACAGTCTGCAGCGGGCGCTCCATCGGTTCGCCGACGCCGACGAGAATGACGTCCGGCTGCAGCTCGGTCGCGGTCGATGCCGCCTCCATGCCGAAGCCGCATTCGCCGCACATCGTCAGTCCCGACGCGCGCACAACCTGCTTCACTTCGAAGCGTGCCTGGACATCCGTATCGACGATCAGTGCTGAGGGTGTCTTCGCCATGTAAGTCCTGTACTCCAGCCCGCCGAAGCGGCCGCGTCTCCGGGTGCGATGTTTTAACCGAGGCGCAGTATCGCTACTCGCCCGGGTTCAAAATCTGCGGGGGGATATCCAATATATCCTCATCGCCGGTTCCTCGCAGCGACAGGTCGAGCGTCCATTGCTCCTGCGCCAGCGCGATAAGCAGCGCATCCCCTGGGCTAACCGCCAGCGTCACGCTGGTGGCGTCCGGCTGCGAGTCCAGATCGTCCGGCCCCTGAGCGATTGGCCCGTCCGCGGTGTCGCTCTCAATCGGATTGCCGTCCTTGTCAAGACGTGCCGTCGCCCGCAGCGATTCGTCGGCGACCGACAGCACTTCCGCGTTCTGGACGATCTGGATCGCGCGCGGCAAACCCTCATCCGACTGCGCCTCCACCACGGCGATCACGTCGACGTGATCGCCCGCCACCAGCAGCCCGCCGAAGATCGTTTGTTCGGTCACTTCGACCGTCACCGCCCGCTTGCCGCGCGGCACGACGTCCGACAGCGTGCCGTCGTCATCGTCCCGCTGTCCGAGCTTCGCCGCCGTGACCTGCTCGCCCCGCTCCAGCGGGTACCGTGCGATTGACCCGTCGAGGCCCCCCAGAGAAACCAGCGCATTCTCGATCATCGTGTCCGGCGGCACACTGGCAAGTTCGAGCATGCCGGCATCGATCCGCGCACCGGCCCCGATCGATTGCGTCGTCACCACGACGCTGACATCTCCCGCCCGCGACCCGCCGCCATCGCCCTCTCCGAAGCCGCGCAGCGAGACAAACGCAAACAGCGCCGCCAGCACCGCGAGCCCGAGAGCGCCCATCAGCAACAAGCGGTTCTGCCTGTCCGGATTCTGTGCCAGTGATCGTGCCATGCTCGTTTGCCTTTTGCTATTCCACCGTCTGAATCGTCAGCGGCGCGTTTGGTGATGCAGCCCGTATATTGCCGATCGCCCCGTCGGTGATTTGGATGTGCACAGGAACGCCGCGCACTTCGCAGAGCCGGGGAGCCCATTCATCGAACGGGAGGAATCCAGGAAGTCTTGCGTCACAGCGCCCGCCGGACGCACACTCGTCCGACTCCGCGTACTCATTCGGTTCTTCTATCGGATCGATATCCGTGAAAAAAGAGAAGTCCACACCGACGTAGCAGCCCGTCAAATACACCACCGCGAAGCCGTAAAGTTCGTGCGCACTCAGGTCGTCACCGTGGTCCACGATCGGCATCACAACGATCCGAGGATTGCCCAGGCAGTCCTTACGCACGTAAACGTGGTTGTCGGCTGCCTCGATTTCGGCTCCGCGCAGCGGAAACGGTTCAAGCACGGGGGCATCGTCCCTCGCGCCGTCCCCGTTCCCGAAGGCGCTCTGGAAGTTTTGGTTGCAGCCCGCCGAACGTTCGAGTCGTGCTCGGAAACCGTCGAAGACTTCGTCCTGTTCGCCCTCTGCGGCGAGTCCCGAGTGAATGCACATCGTAGTGCGTACGGCGCAATTCTGGGTCGCCAAACATGTGAACGCGATCCCGTCTTCGATTCCGTTTCGGAGCGCGGCCGGGCTAGGGTTGCCGCCCCGGTAGCACTCTCGATCGTCAGGATCTCTAAAGATCACACGACGATCGGTAGTCGAGAAGAGCGCGTCCCATATGACGCATTCCTTGCCGAGTTCGAGGATGTCGTCGTCGTCAAAGCACGCGCGGTCGTCGTCGTCCTGCTCATCGTGTCGCATCGCAACTGGGATCGCTTCGATGGCGTCGGGATTTGATGACGGGCTCGGGACGACCATTCCTCCCGTCGCGCCCATGCACGCCGTCGCACCGGCCCCAACCTCGACACCTCCCGCGCTGCCGCCGATCATCGGCAGGCTGCTGAAGAAGCCTCGGACGTTCGTCTGCAGTTGCACTCGCACCCCACGCGCGCCGCTGGCGGCCGGACAGTCGATCGTGACGTCTCCAACGAGGTCTCCTGGATTGGCGCCATTGTCTGACAAGGCCTCGTTCACCCGATTCCGGGCGCCCGCGTCGTCGTCGATATCGCCGATGTACGCGATCGCTCCCGCTCGCGCTGCGAGATCGGCGTCGGCTTGCACCACGCGCCGCTGGCCGTACCAGAACCCCTGATCGATCGCGAACGCGCCAACGATCAGGAACACCGAAAAGAGCGCCACGAACAGGATCAGCACCTGGCCACGTTCCGACCGGCGGCGATGCGTCAGCATGTTTGGCGGGCCGGCGAGGAAGGTCCGGTCACTTGGGCTGGGCGTTCGAGCCGCGCGAGCGCGCAGGAACTGACTTCGAGTTCGTCCGGAATGAGCGTCGCTCCGAGGAAGTCTCCCCCCAAGGGCGTCACCCACTCGTAGTCGTACCGCACTATCACCATGACGGATGAACCAACCTGACCGCGGGGTTCACTGTTGGGACCCGAGAACCACAACACGCAGATCCCCGGCTGCGACGCGTTTCCGCAATCTCCGGATTGCGTCGGCACGTCCGACGCTGTCAGCAGGTCGATCGACTGCGCGCGCACGCGGCTGACGATGTCGTCCCTATCGGCTCCGGTGGCGCCAAAACGCGCGCCTTCCTGCGCGGCATGATTGACCTGGTTGTAGCGGCCCATCAGCACGCCCCCGTCAATCACGACGAATACAAGCATCATGAAAAACGGGAAGATGATGGCGAACTCTAGTATCCCTTGCCCGCGTTCGTCCCTCCGCGCTCGGTTCATGCTGCGTGATCCTGGTAGCGGCTAGTACATGCGTCGTGTCAACGGCCGGACGCTAGCAGCCGTCGCTGAAGCCGAGGCAGTCCTGCATCGCCGTCGTGAAGCCCGAGAAGCTAATGCCTCCCAGCGCGACCGCCGCGACGGCACCCAGAAGCGCGATGCCGCCGAGAAGAATGCCGTACTCCATGATCCCCTGGCCGCGCTCTGAAGTGATGCGACCGCTGATCGAGCCCCGAACGTTCGTGACCCAAACCGCCGCCGCGAGCACAATGTTGGACATTCTGATACCCCCTGTTGCCTTGCCTATTGATTCCGGGGAAGGCGCCTCACCGTTCCGGACTAGAACGGGCTCCCTAACGCGGATGCGGTTGCCCGCTGGCGGCTGCCAGTCAGCAAACGGGACCCTTGTCAGATACGCAATACCGGCGAGGTTGTGCGGATGCTTCGTTCCCCGCAGACGCGAAGCCACCACGTAGTTATGTACTACGAACGGGGCCGCGTGGCAATAGCAAAAACGGTAAACGGTCCGTCACAGGTTCGCCCGCGCCGCCGCATTGTCAACTTTGCGCCCACCAAACACCAGACACCAGACACCAGTCGTCGCACCCGCGATGGCGCCCCGTACCCTTAGCGCTCCAGCACCACAGTCCGCCCCCGCTTCACCCACTGGGCGCCGACGCGCTCCGCCAGCTCGTCCTTGCGGCGGTGTACCTTGAACTTGCCGAGGCCGCTGCGTTCGCCGACCGCCGTCTCGCTGGCCGGGCTCGCTTCCGCCCACAGCTCGCGGACGGCCTCCTCCATCCGGTCGAGGTCATCCGTCGCGCTCGTCTCGCGCTTCCCGGGCGCCTCTTCGGCCACCACCGCCGCCACGGGCACCGTGCCGAGGCCCTCGAAGACGAGCTTGTGGCTGCCGATCGTCACCTCGTCGCCCGCTTCGAGGATCACCCACTCGACCTCTTGGCCGCCGACGTACGTCTTGCGGCTCAGCCCGCCGACGTGATGCAGCATGAAGCCGCCACCCTGCGGCCAGATCCGGGCGTGCTCCGGCGCGACGCCTTCGCCTTCCAGCACGATCGTGCAGGCGCTGTCCGATGCGCCCAGGATCGCCGGCTCGATGCCCAGCGCGTATTCGCGTCCGGCGCCGCGTTCGCGCAGCATCGCGCTTGGGCCGTAGGCGCCGCCGTTGCGTTGCTGCCCGTCGTATGACTCCCCCCGCGACCGCGAAGGCGCAGACGAGAGTGATGGGCTGCGCTGCCGCCGGCGCTGGACGCGCGGTTCCCGCTTCGGGCGGCTCATCCGCAGGGCGTAGTACGCCATCGACGCCGCCACGACCAGCACCAGCCCGGCGACGGCGTACGCCAGCACGTCCGTCGTGGACAGCGCCGCCATCGGAACAGAAGCCAGGATCCCGGAGCCGAGTGCCAATTCGATCATCGCCGAGCATCGTCCTGTGGAGCCATCGCCCGAGGGGCGATCACTAGTCAGCTTGCGATCCGATTCTAGCCGCACCGGGCGGGCGATGCGAGTAAAACCGCTCAGCGTCTGTCTAGTAGATGCGGCGGGGGCGCGGCCCCAGATTCCGCCCAGCGGGTGACATCTGCGGCTTCAGCTGCGAAGGCCACGGGTGCACACTGTCCAGGCGATAGGGCGGGCGCGTCCTACTGGCGATGCATCCGAGGCCCCGCCCTCGCTGTAGCGGCACAGCGTGCTGTGCCGTCGTCGTAAGGGCGTTCTCCATGTTTACGCACCGGTTTGGAGATGGCATCGAGAGAATGACGAGACGAACTACGTGAAAATTACGAAACGAACTCCGCATCACGTAGCGTTGAAACGCACGCCCGCAACACGAAAACTACGAAACGGACTCCGCATCGCGTAGCGCTGGAACGCACGCCCGCACACGAAAATTACGAAACGAACTCCGCATCACGTACCATCGAAACGGGGCCCGCAACACGAAAATTACGAAACGAACTCCGGCAGGCGGAAATTGGCTCCCGCGTTAATCCGGCAGTATCAGGTGCAGATCGCCGAACTCATGCCACAGATACCGCTCGCGCAGCGCCACGCCGTACGTGACGCGCAGATGGCGGCATCCCGCGATCGCGGCGAGCATCAGCAGGTGGCTCGCGCGCGGTTCGTGAAAGCCGGTCAACAGCCCGTCAACGCCGCGCACAGCACGCGCCGGTGTCACGACCTCGTCCGTCCAGCCGTCCCCGGCGTGCGTGACTCCGCTGCCATCCGTTAACGTCTCCAGCGTGCGGACGACCGTCGTTCCCACGGCGATGATCCGCCGGCCGGCTGCGCGGGCGCTCGTGATGCGAGCAGCGCTCTCGGCGCGAACCGCGTAGTGCTCCGGATACGGCTCTTCGCCTTCTTCGAGGCTGGCGACGCCGGTGTGCAGTAGCACCGGCACGATCTCAATGCCGCGCGCAACGAGGCGCGTGATCAGCTCCGGCGTGAAGGCGCGGCCAGCGGAAGGCATCTCGGCGCTGCCGGCCTCCGTGGCGAAGACCGTCTGGTAGTACTCGAGCGGCCATCGCTCGCGCACGTATCCGTACCGAATTGGGAAGCCGTACTCGGCGAGGTAACGGGGCAGCGCCTTCGGAAGCCGCAGCGTCGCGCGCCAGAGCCGTACGCTCTCGCCGCGCGAATACGGCGCGCCGAGTGTCGTCGATCCGCCGGCCGGCAGGAATACGCGCTCGCCCGCCACCGCGCCGAAGAACGGCGTCGTGCCAGTCGTCCCCGGCACGCGCAGCTCGATGACCCATTCGTGATCATTGAGCCGTGTCGACAGATGGAGTTCGAGCGGTGTCCCGTCAAGCGCGCGCGCCTCAAGTGCCGCGTTGATCGTCGCGCTGGTGTTGATGACGAGGACGTCTCCCGCCCGCAAGAACTCTGCGATCTCGCGAAACCTGGCGTGCTTCACGCTGTCATCGTTGATCCGCGAGACCATCAGGCGCACATCGTCGCGCGCCAGGCCGCGCGCCTCAGGCGGGTTCTTCGCCTCCAGCTCGGCCGGAAGAACGAAGTCGAATGCACCGCACGGGAGCGCCGCGGCTGGCCGTCTCGGCGCGCTGCTCGTTTTCGCGGAAGCTTCGGAGGTTGCTGTGGGCATGAACTCTCTCATTCCTTTCGTGCGGTTCAGGCGGGCACGGCCAGCGTCCGCGCGTTGTAGCGGCCGCTCGGCAGATCGCCCGTGATCAGCTCGATCATGCCGGGCACGCTCTCCTCGGGTGCGGGGCGATCGCTGATGTCCTCGCCGGGAAACGCGTCCTGGTGCATCTGTGTGCGCATGTCGCCCGGGTCGACCCAGTACACGCGCGCGTCCGCGTGTTCGGCGGCGAGCACGGCGCTGAGCTGTTCGAGCGCTGCCTTGCTCGATCCGTAGCCGCCCCAACCCTCGTACGGCTCGACGCCCGCGTCGCTCGTGACGTTGATGATGCGGCCACCGTGCTTCACGGCGTCGCGAGCGTGCAGTTCCTGCAGCAAGGCCAGCGGTGCGATGACGTTCGTCAAGTACACCTCGGCGAGCACGTCGAGCGGATACGCCAGTAGCTTCGGCTGGGGACTCGGTCCGAGGATGCTCGCGTTGTTCACGATCGCATCGATGTCGCCGATGTCACGCGCCGCGTCAGCGAGCGCGCGCCGGTGCGCCGGGTCAGTGACATCGCCAGCGATCGCAATCACGTCGGTCACACGCGCAAGCTCCGCGCGCGCCGTTTCGAGCGCATCCGCGCCGCGCGCGTCGACGATCAGCTTCCAGCGGCGCCGTCCGAGTTCGCGCGCGAGCGCGAGTCCGAGCCCGCGGGATGCGCCCGTGATCAGTGCTGCCTGTGTCATGTTGTTGACTCCTGTCATGTGGCTTCGCGGTACACACTCATGATGGGCGCCAGGAGGCCGCGCCGCATCGGAGCGCGGGATGGCGCTCGGTACCGAATCAGTCGTAGGTCTCGGGATGTAGGGCGGTTTTGGCGGTCGAGATCCGACGGTGGCTTACGGTTCGACGAGATGCTGCCGCACGGCGTAGAGCGCGGCCTGCGTGCGGTCGGTGACGTGCAGCTTCTGCAGGATGTTGCTGACGTGCGTCTTCACCGTCTTCTCCGAGAGCGTCAAGTCTCGTGCGATCTCCTTGTTCGAGCGGCCGTTCGCGATCAGCTTGAGGACCTCGGTCTCGCGCTCCGTCAGATTGCCGGCGGTCGCTTCGGACGGGCGGCCCACCTCATCCATCAGACGCCGCGCTACGCCGGGCGCGAGGATCGGCTCGCCGGCATGCACCATACGGATGGCCGCGGCGAGGTCTTGCGGCGACACGTCCTTCATCAGGTATCCGGCGGCGCCCGCGCGGATCGCCGCGAAGATCTTCTCGTCATCGGCGAAGCTCGTCAGGACGATCACCTGCGTCGCCGGCGCTGCCGCACGGATTTGGCCGATGGCGCCGATACCGTCGAGCACCGGCATCACAAGATCCATCAACGCGATGTCCGGCTTCAGGCGCTCAGCCATCGCCGCCGCCTCGGCGCCGTTCGCAGCCTGGCCGACCACCTCGATGTCATCCTGAAGCTCCAGGAACGTCGTGAGTCCCTGGCGGACAACGGCATGATCGTCGGCGAGGAGAACGCGGATGCGGTTGTTGCTCATGCGTCCAGCTCCAGACGTACGACCGTTCCGGCGCCGGCCGACGAGATGATACTTAAGCGCGCGCCGATGCCGTCCGCCCGTTCATACATGGACGTAAGCCCGAGGCGCCGGGCGCGGATCTGCGCGTCCTCGGGATCGAATCCGGTGCCATCGTCGCGGACGATCAGCGTGACGGGCGAGCCAACGTCAAGTTCGATGCCGATCGTGCGCGCGCCGGCGTGTTTGAGCGCGTTGTTCAGCGCCTCCTGCGCGATGCGAAAGATGTCTCGCTCGATCCGCTCGGGCAGGCGCCTGTCGCCGGCGATGCGCAGGTCGATGTCGGCGCGTCGCACATTGCGTAAGACATCGACATGCTTGCGGAGCGTGCCGGCCAGCCCGTCCAGTTCCAGGTCCGCGGGCCGGAGCTCGAAGACCAGCGAGCGCATCTCGCGCACCGCTTCCTGCGCCATCGCTTTGAGCTGCTGGAGCTGCGCCTTCGCAGCCGATACATCACGCCCAACCAGCGTGTCGGCCGCTTCCGCCGTCAGCGCAAGACTGAACAGCGTCTGGGTAACCGAATCGTGCAGTTCGCGCGCAAGCCGGTTGCGCTCTTCCACCACGCTTAGCTCGCGGCTCCGTTCGTACAGCCGTGCGTTCTCGATCGAAATTGCCGCGTGCGCGGCGAGCATTTCGATGAGCTTCTGATCATCCGCGCTGAAATCGGATGCCGCCAACTTGTCGGTCAGATAGAAGGCGCCGATGATCCGCGACTTTGACACGATCGGAACGCCGAGGAACGACCGCATGTCGGGGTGCGTGCTTGGCCAGCCCCAGAACCGTGAGTCCTGTTGGATGTTCGACGAGCGAAACGGCGCCGGATCCTCCAGCATCGCACCCAGCAATCCGTGCGTTCGGGGCAGCGGCCCAATGGCCGCGATCTGTTCGCCCGAAATCCCGGACGTGATGAACTGCTCGAACCCGCCCTCGCCATCGGGTATGCCGAGCGCCGCATAACGCGCGCCTGCCACCTCCCGAGCCGCGTCCACCATCTTCTGGAACGCACGCTCGACGGTGATCTCGGCCGTAATCGAGAGCAGCGCGTCGCTCATCGCTTGCAGCGCCGCGTGGTCCGATCCGGCGTTCTTGGGCATGCGTTGATTCTAACGTGGCTCGCCCGCCGCTGCGGTCGGCGCCACGGCAGACAATGCGAGCCGCCCGTTTCTTGAGGAACGGACGTCATCTGGATCCGAGAATGTCATCGAGCGGGGAGCCCCGGCGCACGAGCAGGTTAAACCAGCGACCTGCGCGGATCTCGACCGACCGTGCATCGTAGTCCCGCCAGAGTTGCGGCGTCGTGACCATGTCGGCGAAGGCGGGCGTGAGGGCATTGCTCAGGCTCTCGTACTCGCTTCGGCTTGCCGGCGCCGCCGCCAGCCCGTCGAACAGGATGATCGCATCGGGACGCAGACCGAGTACGTAAGCGCTGTCATACTTTTCGTGCCCGGCGGCCGCATCGCGCGATCCGATGCGGATCGGGCGGTGCGCGATGTGCTCGTCGTTGAGGCCGAGCATGTCGATCGTTTCGAGCCGCGATTCGTACGGAATCGCCCCGGCGGCGAGCACGGCGATAGACGTGTCTGTCGGTGCGTTGTCCCGCAGCCAACGGCCGATATCCACGCGATCATCCACTGCCGATGCTTCAAACGGGACCGCCACTGCGAATCGTTCGTTTGGCGTCGACTGGAGCGTGAATGCGATCAACCCGGCCGCTACGACCCCTCCCGCCGCGTAGCGCAACGTATCGGCACGCGGAGAATCGACGCGGACGGCGGCAATGACCGCAGCGATCGATGCGGCGATCAGTGCATAGAACAGCGGCAACACCTCCGCGAAGAAACGGAACCGCAGCAGCGCATCGCCGCCGACGTACACGACGTAAACGCACCAGACCGAGAGGAGTACGAACGCATACGCGAGGCCCGAACGCCGGGCGCCGCGCAACAGCAGCGCGACCGGCGCGAGCAGCACGAGCCACGCAGCGTATTCCTGCGCGAACTGCGCGAGGTACCGTATGCCGCGCTCGTACTGTTCGAAGCCGCCGCCAACTTTCGCGTAGTACGCGTTCGGGAAGATCCACCCGTACGTCGCGAAGCGCCAGATGAAGTACGGCGCGACGATAGCCGCGAACATGCCGAACCACATCGCGCACGTGCGCCGCGTCATGCGTCGGCGTTCGACCGCGCCTTCAGAGGATTCCGCAACAATGAGGTCGCTGAGCTTGAAGGTTGCTGAGACGGCGACGAGTACCAGCGCATCCGGTCGCGTCATCGCGGCGAGCGCCCACACGGCGGCCGACGCCGGGAACACGCCGATCTGCTGTTCGCGCACGTGCAGCAGCACGGCAATCGAGACGAGCAGCGCGAATAACGGAGTCTCGAGCCCCGCGTACGACCACAATGCGAACGGTCCCGACGCTGCCAGAGCGAAGGCGGCAGCGAGACCGGCGTACCGCGCGAGATCAGATCGATCGAGCAGTTCGCGCACCAGCATGTACGTGACGCCCAGCGCCGCCACGCCGGCTGCGAAACCCAGCCAGCGTCCTGACCATACGATGTCAGCGCCGAGCGCGTGCATCCCCGCAAGCAGCAGCACCCAGAGAAAGTTGGAATACCCCTCGACGTGTTGGCCGGGGTTCCAAACAAGCCCGATCCCATCACCGAGATGCCGCGCATACCGATACGAGATATACGCGTCGTCGCTCGTGTAGCCGTAATACAAGGCGCCGTGCAGGTAGAGGATGATCCCGCCTCCGACGATCGTAGCCAGCGCGAAGCGCCCGCTCAGCCGCGCGAATACCACGGCGGCGGTTGCCGTCGCGAAGACGAGTAGTGCAAGTACGGGATAGTTCATCGGCGCCGCGCCGTCTGAAGAGTCATCGTCCTACGATGGCGCCGGCTGCGTGCGAGACAGAACGGAGTCCTCGCCGCGACGGACGAACAGGTTGAACCAGCGTCCATCATCGACCTCGACGTTGCGCGGTTCGTACTCTTGCGTCAGTCGCGGCGACGCGAGCATGTCCGGTATCGCCAGAATCACCTGGTTGCGGAGAACGTCGTAGTCCGTGAGCCGCCACGGACGCCCGGTCAGATGATCGTTGATGATGATGATGTCGGGTGCGCGATCCAGCACGTACTCCGAGTCGTACTTCTCGTGGCCAATGATGACGCCCCGCAGATCCAAATTGCGATGGGCGATGTGTTCGTCGTTCAGGCCGAGCATATCGATGGTCGGCAACTGCGATTCGTACGGAATTGATCCCGCGGGTACGACAGCGACGAGCGTGTCATCGGGCACGTTGTCGTGCAGCCAGCGCCCGATCGTGACGCGCTCTTCGACTGTCACTCGTTCGAGCGGCACCGTGACCTCGAACGACGACGCGTGAAGCGTAAACAGCAGCAGCGCTGCGAACGCCGAGCCCGGAATACCGTACCACGCCCACCGCGGGACGCCCTCGCGCAGGTCGACTCCGCGCGCGAGCGAAGCGACGGCCGCTGTCGACGCCGCGTAGATGACCGGCAGGACGGGCGCGAAGAATCGATAGCGCAGGAGCCCGTCGCCACCCACGTAGACGACGTACGCGAACATCGCGGCGATGACAGCACATACATAGAGCGCTGGCGGCCGCCGTACCGTGCCGAGAGCGACGCAGAGCGGCGCAGCAAGCAGGATCCAGATCGCGTACTCCTGCGAGAACAGGTTCAAGTAACGTAGCCCCGCCGCGTATTGCTGCAGACCGTCGCCGACCTTCGCGTAGTACGTGTTCGGGAAGATCCAGCCGTACGTGGCGTAACGCCACGCGAAGTACGGCACGTAGACCGCGGCGAACGCACCAAGCCAGATCGCCACCGGTATGCCGTGGCGTTGAAGCGCCGCCCGGCGGTCGTCTTCTCCGCGAACTCGTATCGCCGCTTCCCCGAATTTGAATGCGACCGACACAGCGAACGGCACCGCGCCAGCAGGGTGCGTCATCATCAGCAACGCCCACAGCGGGGCCGAGAGCGGGGGCGCGTCGCCATCTTGTTCGCGTATGTGCGCGATCACCGCGGCCAGCAGCAGCAGCGCAAACAGCGACGTCTCGAGGCCGGCCGAACCCCAGACCGCGAACGGACCCGAAACAGCGAGCAGGAACACGGCCGCGAATCCGGCGATGCGACCGGCTTCACCGCCCGTTAGCGTGCGCGAAAGCACGTACGTCGCGGCAATCGCTCCAAGACCCAACACGAAACCGAGCCAGCGGCCACTGAGCACGAGGTCGGCGCCGAGCTTGTGCGTGCCAGCGAGCAGCACCACCCAGAGAAAGTTTGTGTAGCCCTCGACTGACTCGCCGCGGTTCCACACGAGCCCGATCCCATCGGCGAAGTTTCTGGCGTAGCGATACGAAATGTAGGAGTCGTCGCTGGTGTAGCGCATGTAGCGCAGGCTGTGCATCCAGAAGACGATGCCGGCGCCCGCGATGCCCGCGAGCGCGTACTGGCGTGTGCGCAATGCAAAGAAGCCCGCACTGCCGGCTACGAGCACCGTGGCCAGCACGAGGGCGGGATAGGTCATCGCCCGCGTCCAGTTGCGTGCACTAGTCGCGACCCTGGAGGAAGGCTTCGCGGTCGCGCCACTTCGCTGCCTCGCCGGGATCACCAAGCCGTTGGTACGCCTGCGCTAGCGCCTCGTGGGCCTGTGGCAGGTAGGCCCAGCGATAGTCGTCGAGTGCTGCGAGCATCAATTGCACGGCGTCAGCGTAGTCCTCGCGTCGCATCGCGATCAAGGCAAGGTCGCGTTCCGCGAAGCCAAGTCGCAGATCATACGTGTCCGATGCGCGCGCGATTCGTACGACCTCCTCAAGCTGTTCCTCGGCAGCATCATCGTCGTTCAGGGCCACGAGTGACTGCGCCAGATCGTGACGGATGTAGCTGGCGTCCGGATCGTCCACAACCGCGTCCATGAGGATCCGCGAGGCGGCATCGTGCTCGCCCGCCGCCTGATACGCGAGACCGGCCTGGTGCAGGATCTCCGCTGCTTTGCCGGGATCGGTTTCGCGAACCTCGCGTGCGTCCGATTCGGTGAGTGCGATCACGTCGGTCAGAAGGATGTCGCCAGGAACCGGGCCGACGGTCTTGCCCGCTGCGAGCCCGAGCCGGCGCTGCAGCGCGTGCAGCAGCGGCGCGTCTTCACCGACCGTCGCGCCCGGGGCGTAGGCCCGATCGAGCGCGACGCCGCCATCGGGGGCCGCGACCCACGCCGGATCGCGCGCGTTCGACGGACTGACGCGCAATCCCGCCGCGATCGCCGCTTCCCCGCCGGCGGTGTCCCCGTTCGTGATCAGAAGCAAGCCCAGCGGGGTGTAAGGATCGGCGTTGAGCAGCTGCCACGCGTCCTGTTCGGTGCCCTGCCGAAAGTAGCGCTCCGCGGCCACGACGTCACCCTGGAGCCACGAGAGTTCTCCGAGACGGACGGCGATCGCGCCCGTGCGCGGCGCACGCGCCGACGCGGCGCGCGTGTGTGCGAGCGCGCCGGCGATGTCGCCTTGCCGGAGATCGATGTTCGCGAGCGCCATCCGCGACCCGATATCCAGCGGATCGAACACGCCGGCAATCCGGAATGCGTCGGCGGCGGCGGCGTCATCGCCGGTGGCGAGATGGTCGCGCGCTGCGGCGGTTGCCGCGAGCGAGCCGATCGGCCGCACGACGAAGACGAGCAACGCAAGGCCTAACGCCAATCCGCCGAATGCCCGCGCTAACTGCGGCGACAGCCATCGCGGCATCGAGAGCGCGGCTTCGCCATTCTGTGAGCGCGCGCTGGTGACGATCGCGAGTGCGATCCACGCGGGGAGCGGCAGCAAGACGATCTGCACACCCACCGAACCCATCGACCACGCCACGACGGCCACCAGCATCGCGAGCCCCGCGCGGGTGAACCATCGCTCCTCCGCCGCGCGCGTGCGCAGGATTCGCACGCCCGTCAGCGCCGCGGCCACCGCCCCGGCGGCCAGCGCCCCTAGGCCGGCCACGCCCATTCCTTCGGCGACGTCGAGAAGCAGATTGTGCGGGTGCCCGACGAACAGGAAGCGCCACTGTGTGGTGTCGTGCCCGAGTAGGCGCCGCCGTTCCAGTACCTGCGAAATGTCACGCGTCGGAAAGTCTGGAACGTATCGCGCTCGGGGCACGTAATTGCTCGGCCCGACACCGAGAAGCGGATTGGCGCGCGTGTCGCGCAGCGAAGCTTCCCACAGGTCGACGCGTGAGCGCCCGGTTGATGGATCTTCGAGTGTGTAGCGCAGACCGTTGCGCGTATGATCTGGCACCGCGTACGCGGCGATGACGATTAGCGCGATGGCGGCGAGCAAGGCCACGGGCGCAAGTCGCCGACGCGCAGCGACCACTGCATCGTGCTGCCTTGTCAACGCCAGCGTCGCCAGCACCAGCAGCCCACACGCGAGTCCGAGCAGCGACCCGACGGAGTACGTCACGATCAGCGCCGGGACCAGTAGCGCCAGCATCGCGACACCCGCCCACCGCGCCACCGGATCGCGAAAACGCGGCATCGCGCCCGCGATCAACAGGATGCCGAGCGTGAATGACAGGCCGAGCGGGTTCACTTCCACGCCGGACGCCAGCTCCAGCCGATTTCCGATCGCGTAGGAGACGCCCATAGCGATAGCGATATCCACCAGCTTGTAGATGACGAACGCAGCCACTGCGACGGCGGGCGCAACGATCGCCGACCAAATGAGCCAACGCGGTCGATCCTTATGCAGCGCGTCGAAGAGCACGATGGCCAGCACGGCAAGCGCGAGCATCTTGCCCGACGTGTTCAGCGACGCGCCCCGCAGTTCGCCAAACGCGGTCGCCACGAATGCCGCAAGCACGAATAACCCGAGTGGTACGGCGATCCACAGCGTCGAGCGCGGCAGTGGACGTGCGTTGCCGCCGAGCGGTGCGTATCGCAGGAGCGCAAGCGCAGCCGCCATCAATACCAGTGGCGGCACGACCGCAGGCCCGCTGAGCGAGCGCTCGTACATCACCGACAGAAAGACGATTTGCGCGGCCAGCATCGTCTCGACAAGGCGACCCTTTACGATGCCGTACCAGCCGCAGAAGGCGCTGACCGCGCAGAGCACGATCGCGAAGTACGCGTGCTGGTCGGCGTGCAGCCCGGGCATCGAATCGGGGGAGGATGGTGTAAACGACGCGACCGCAGGCGAGGCATCGAACGCGAATACGGTGTAGGCCGCGAGGACGACAGGAACGAACAGATGGCCCGGCCCGATCTGCAGCGTCGCGCGGTCAGCCCGCTGCATGCCGGCGCGAACGGCGACGCCGCCACACCAGAAGACGAACGCCCCGGCCAGGATCAGCGGTGCGCGCGACGTCTGTTGAGGAACGAGGAGGCACAGTAAGAGCAGGGCGACGATCGCGAACCCGAAGTAGAGCCAATGCGCCACCGCGACCGTACTTAACGTCACCGCCGTCTTTCGCGGCGACGCCGATGATTGCGTGGTTGTGCCGGCGGTGGCGCTATCTGGCGCGAGCGTGGGATCGCCCGCCATGCGTCAGTCCATGCCCGTGACGCGCGCATCGATCGGCACGGCGGCAGAAACGACAGGCAAGGATGGGCGCGACCGGCGGAGCCAGCCGAGCGCACCGGGCAACCGCGCGATCAGACCGACCGCGAACAGCAGCACGCCCAGAGCGACGGCCGCTTCCTTCGGCTCGCCCGCCGCGGTGAACAGCACGACGAGCATCGCTTCGCGCGAGCCGAGGCCTGCGAACGAAATCGGCACCATGACAACGAGCACCACCATCGCCGCGACCGCCGCGAGAAACACGACCGAGGCATCAAGGCTCAACGCTTCCGCCAGCAGGACGACGACACTCACCTGCAGCACCACGACGGCGAACGATAGCGCCGAGAGCGAGGCGGCCCGTGCGCGCAGCCCGCTATAGAGCGCATGTGCCTCGACGGACTGGAAGATGTCCGTGACCTTGCGTAGCTTGACGAGCGGACCCCGCTCGATGCGCTCGATGACCCGTGGCGCCTTCGCGATCAGGAACGCGCCGGCGCCCACAGCGGCGAACGCACCGACGCTGACAATGAGGACGATCGCCGACAGGCGATGATGGCTCGGTATGAGGTAGAGCGCGGCGAGGAACGCGACCACCAAAATCGCCAGCGTTTCCACCAGCCGGTCGAACAGAATGCTCACCGTCGAACGGCGCCAGGAGTGTCCGTCCTCCGTCATCAGCACGACCGGCGCGAACGAAGCCGCAAGTTGCGGCACCGCCGCACCGAGAAACAATCCGGCGTAGTAGATCGAGAGGTAGTCGAGGAAGTGCGGATAGTAGATGCCCGCCGCTTCGGCCGCGATACGCCAGCGCATCGCGCGGACGATCGACGCCAGAAGCATCAGCGCCGTCGCCCCCGCCATGAGGCCCAGATTGGCCTCTTGCATCGCGTCGACAGCGTCGCTGAGGATCTGGCGGTTGAACACGAAGAGGATCGGGAAGACAAGCAACCCCGATAGGCGAAGTGCCAACGACGCGTGCTTGAGGCGCAGCCTCGGCATGGCGTTCTCCAATGGCGATCCTGGGCGGGGTTCGGCCAGTATAACGGCAAGGCCGACGGTTTGCTACAAGGTCAAGGGCGCCGCTCAGAGCGACCGCGCAACCCGAGGATTGAGGTTGACGTGCCGCGCTGGCTCGGCGATGACGCCGCGTATAATCGAGTCCGGCCGGCACAGGAAGGGCGCAACGCATGACAGAGTACAAGTATGACGATTACTGGAGCCGCGTCGGCGAGCGGTACGCGCAGGAGGACCCGCTCGGCGCGGTGTGCTGGGATGGCGCGCCGCCGTGGTTCAACCGGTTCTTCGCGCACTTTCAGGTGCGCGCCGTGCAGCGTGCCCTGACAGCAGAACTGGGAGCCGGCCGGCGCGATGGCATGGCGCTCGATCTTGGCTGTGGCACCGGCCGCTGGACGCGGTGGCTCGACCGCGCATGGACGCGGCCGGTCGGCGTCGACATTTCGAGGGGAATGCTCGCCGCGGCCGACCCGATCCATCCGTATGCGCTGACCGATGTCACGGCGCTGCCGTTTCGCGATGACACGTTCGATTTCGCACTCTCCGTCACCGTGCTCTTGCACCTGCCGCACGACGCGCAGGCCCGCACCATGCGTGAAGTCGCCCGCGTGCTGAAGCCGGGGGGCACGTTCCTGATACTCGAGATGGTGAACCGTGTGGCGCAGCGCGAACACGTCTTCCCGCACCCCGTACCGGAGTGGCGTTCGATGCTCGAAGGCTCCGGCTTCGCCGTGCGCCGGGCTGATGGCGAAGCGTACGCACCGCTGCTGCGCCTGGCGTTCGCAGCGGCCAACCGGGCGTCGGCGCCGCGAGCCGATGACGGCATCGACGCGATGAAGGCGGGGGCGGAGACGAATGCCCATTCGTCGGCTATCGGCAAGCTCCCCGGCCCAGCGAAGCTGGTGGCGCGGGCCGCCGTCGCCGCCTCCTACCCGCTGGAGTACGCGCTGTCGCCCGTCCTCCCGGACTCAATGGGCCTCAACGTCTGCATCGTGGCGCGGAAGCCAGATTGACGGGTGTATTGACAGATTGGTGCGTTCGGGAGTAAATTCCACGCACCGCGACCCCGCACGCGGCAGTCCCCGCTACGGATTTTTGGGCACGCCGGCAGCGACCTCCGCTGACCGTCGCTTTCGTATGCGCTGATGTGCCGCACCCGACTGGGGGATCTATGGCGCGCGTCGTCGTCGTTACTCCGACCTACAACGAGCGAGAGAATGTCGAGCGTCTGCTGCCGCGCTTGCTCGCGCACGGCCCCGACTATTCGGTCATCGTCGTCGACGACGGATCGCCCGACGGCACCGGCGAGTACGTGGCCGCGTACGGCGCGGAAGACGCGCGCGTCTCGTTGCTCCGTCGGGAAACGAAGAACGGCCTTGGCAGGGCGTACGTCGCCGGCTTTCACGCCGCCGCGCAGATGCCCGTGGACTACATCGTGCAGATGGATGCGGACCTCTCTCACGATCCGGATTTCGTGCCTGCGATGGTTGAGGTCGCGGAACGATCGGGCGCCGATATGGTGCTTGGCAGCCGTTACATCAAGGGCGCTCGCATCGTCAATTGGCCGCTCAAGCGCAATCTGCTCAGCCGCGCTGGGAATCTGTTCGCCCGGCTCGTCCTGGGCATGCGCGTCTCCGATTACACGACAGGGTTCACCGTGTTTCGCGCGGACTCGCTGCGGCAACTGCCGTACCAGGAGTTCGGCGCGTCAGGCTTCGCGTTCCAGCTCGAGTTCAAATACGCGATGCGGTCGCGCGGCATGAGCATCGCCGAGGTGCCGATCACGTTTACCGAGCGACACCGGGGCGTTTCCAAGATGCACGGCGGTATCGTGCTCGAAGCGCTGGCGATGGTGTGGGGTGTGCGTCGTCGCGGCCGCGCCCTGGGTATACCGCAAAACGCTGTATTGCGGCCCGCTGTCGTCGAGACGTTCGCGGGAGAGGCAGCGAGCGACTGAGTGCATATCTTCCTGGCGACCTCCGAGGTGCCGCCGGCGAAAAACGGAATGGCCCGCGTTGCTGACAAGCTGGGCGCGGGCTTTCGTGCGCGCGGGCACAGCGTCGACCTTCTGGGCGGGTCCAATCTGCCGCGTCTGCTGCTTTCAGACGTGAGGCTGTCACCCTTGCTGCCTCACTGGGGCTGGGTACACGAGCGTGCGTCGCAAGCCGACGTGATTTCGCTGCACGGCCCCGTCCCCTCTTTCAGCGACTTCTTCCTGCTGATGAGCCGGCTCCAGGGTGGGCTGCCGCCGATCGGCTACACCCATCACATGGACATCCGCTTCCGGCGGGGCACGCGATTCACCGATCTCTACGGCCGCCTCAATGGCCAGCTCGCCGCGCGCGCCGACACGACGATTGTCTCCACGGATGCGACGCGGCGGTCGCTCCCGAACGGCGCGTGGCGCCGACGTACGCACGTCGTCCCGTTCGGCGTCGATCACGGTTGCGCGCAGCAGGGACTGGAACGCGAGCGTGAATTCACGTTGCTCTTCGTCGGGCAACTGCGCCCGTACAAGGGAATCGACGTGCTGCTCCGCGCGATGCGGCGCCTCCCAGACGTGCGTCTCCGCATCGTCGGCAAGGGCTATTCCGAGCAGACGTATCGTGAGATGGCTGCGCGTTTCGGGCTGGAGAACGTCGAATTCCTGGGCGGCGTGACCGATGATGAGCTCTGGCGGCTGTACGCCACCAGCCATCTCTTTGTACTGCCGTCGACGGAGATGGAGTACTTCGGGCTCGTCCTTCTCGAGGCGATGACGTCCGGCGCCGTTCCCGTCATTTCGAACATGCCGGGACCGTCGGAAGTCGTCGCCGATGCCGGCCGCATCGTGCCTCGCGGCGATGCCTCGGCGCTGGCGCGCACGATCGCCGAACTGCGCGACAGCCCGGCGACGCTCGCGACGCTCTCCGAGAGAGCGCGCGAGCGTGCAGCACAATTTACGTGGGATGCGTGTGTGGAGCGGTACCTCGAACTGTACGAGGGAATCGTCCGGGATCGGAAATGAGGGTCAGGCCGGCTTGCGCGCGACGAGGAAGAGATTGCTGCCGCTCGTCTCCTCCTCATTCACGAGACGCGCGAAGCGCGAGGTCAGCAGATCAACCATCCCGGGCGGCCGATAGACGAACCGCTTCTTCGTGAGCAAGCGGCCAACCTGCGATGGCAGCGCCGTCGGAAAGAACAAATCGAGCATCGCCGTCGCCCGGGGCGAGACGATCTCCCGGCATGTTTCGACGTTCAGCCCGAGCTGGCTCAAGCGCTCCGACCACTGCTCGCCCGACCACAGATTGATGTGGTCGAACGTCGCGTTGAGACGGTCCGCATACATCGTCGCCGCCCGGCCGAGGCCGATGCGCGAGAGGGCGCGTGGCACGCCCCACATCTCCCCAAGCGCCGCGCTCGGCACCGTAAAGGCGAATGTGCCGCCCGGGCGGAGCACGCGCACGGCTTCCGCAAGCACGTCCGCGACGTCTGGTATGTGTTCGAGGACGCTGACGCTGAAAATCGTCTCAAACGACGCGTCTGCGAGAGGCATCCGGCGCGCATCGCACAGGATTGCGTTGCGGTACACGTCCGGGATGCGGCGCTCCAGGTCGAACCGGCGGATGTCCACCCCGACGTCGCACGGGATGCGGAAGAACGGTTCGGCGAACTCACCGAATCCGCAGCCGATATCAAGCATCGGCGGCGTTTGTTCGACGGTGCCGAGGTGCCGCGCTTCCACGGCCCGCGAGATGGCGTGGGCGATGGGCGAGGAGCGCACGTAGTCGCGAAAGTACTGGTCGCCGCTGCGGCCCGGGCCGTTGGAGCGGGCGGGGTCTCCGTGTTGCATCGGTACCCTTGGTAATGTGGGCGGATCGGTCTGGTTATGGTAGTGGGACAGTGTGCGCTTGACAATCCGGGTAACGGGGGATAGAACGAGGCCCGCCCTCACGGCCATTTGCGGGCATTCGTATGTTAGGAGGCATGCTTGCCACCGAAGGTGATCATGATCGCGCTTGACGGCGCGACGTTCGACGTCATTCGGCCGATGATCGTCGCCGGCCGGCTGCCGGCGTTCGCGCGTCTCGCCGCGCGAGGCGCTTCGGGCGATCTGCAGTCCACCTACCCGGTGATCACGCCGCCCGCATTCGCTTCGATGCTCACCGGCTGCAACCCGGGCAAGCACGGCGTCTACGATTTCTTCAGCCGTTTGCCGAACAGCTACGAGTTCGCGCCTTCCAACGCCGCGACCATCCGTGTCGAGCCGCTGCACCAGATCGCCGCGCGCCACGGGCTTCGCGCCGGCAGCATGAACCTGCCGATGACGTATCCGCCGGCGCAGATCGAGAACGGCTTCGTCGTCGCCGGCCTTGAGACGCCCCCGGGGGCGGCGTACACGTACCCGCGCGCCTTGCAACGGGAGTTGGAATCGAGCTTCGGCTACCGCATCGAGTTGGACCGCTGGTACCGCATCGGCGAAGAGCAGTCCGAAATGGATGCGATCCTCCACCTCGCCGACGTGCATCGTCGTGCAGCTCTGCATCTGCTCCGGACGCAGGACGTCGATTTCCTCGCGATTGCGCTCCGTGCGCCGGACCACGCTCAACACTACTTCTGGCGCTTCTACGACCCCCAGCACCCCGGCTGGAACGCCGCCGATGGTGCCCGGTTTGGAGACTTCATCCCGCAAGCCTATGAGGCGTGCGACCGCGCGATCGGTGACATCGTCGAGGCAGCCGGGCCCGAAGCGACGGTCATCGTGACCAGCGACCACGGATTCGGCAGCGAAACGAAGATGGTGCACCTCAACAACTGGCTTGAACAGCGCGGATACCTGCGCTTCAAGGGCGGCGTGGCCGGTCGCCTGAAGAAAGCCGCGTTCCGCCTCGGCTTCACGGCGGACAACGTCATCAACATCCTCTCGCGGTTGCACCTGGAGCGGCTGTTCACGGGTGTCAGCCGGACGACGAAGGCCGGCATCTTCAGCCGCCTCTTCCTCTCGTACGGTGACATCGATTGGAGCGCGACACAGGCCTTCGCGCGCGGGCAGATCGGACAGATCATCCTCAACGTGCGCGGCCGCGAACCCGAAGGCATCGTCCCCGACGGCGAGGAGTACCGAAAAGCCCGTGCGCGCATCATCGACGACCTGATGCGGCTGCGCGATCCGGAGACGGGCGATCTGATCGTCGAACGTTGCCACGTCCGCGAGGACCTTTATGACGGAGCGATGACCGGCTCGGCGCCCGACATCGTCATCGACTGGAAAGACATGAAGTACTGGGCGTTCGATGTCATCTCGGGCGGGCGGAGCATCATCGGCCCGAACCTCGCGACCCGTTCGGGAGGACACCGCATGAACGGCATCTTCCTGGCGGCCGGCCCGAACGTCACGCCCGGTGTGGCGCTCGATGACGCGCAGATCGTCGATGTAGCGCCGACCGTGTTGCAACTCCTGGGATTGCCGATAGCGGATCACGTAGACGGCCGCGTGTTGACGGAGATCTTCCGCGAGCGCCCGCTGGATGCGCTCCGCGAGACGGCGCCTGCAGTAACAGCGCCGGCGTACGACGACGATCCGTACAGCGCCGAAGACGAGGAGGCAGTGAAGGAACGCCTGCGCCAGCTTGGATACATCTGAGCCGCTGGACGGCGCGATCGCCGCGCCCTCCGGCGACGCCGCCACCACGACCTTCCTTCGTCCGGCTCACCGTGTTCTGCACATCGCGTATTTCGGCTGCGCCAGCGCCGTACTGATCCTCCTCGCGCTCGTGCTGCCGGGGCAGTCGACCCGCGCAGACGAAATTCTGCTGTTCGGGGCCGCGCTCTGGGCGCTCGCGACACTCGCCCGGTATGCGTGGGAGCGTTCGCAAGGCCGCGAATCGTCCATGGTGCTCGAACCGGCGCATGTCTTCCTCGTCGTACTCGCCTGCACCTACGTCGCGTTTGGATTCGATCTCACCGCGTACCGTCCGCGATTCACCCCAACATCCCCTGATGCGCTGCCGGGGCTGCTGATCGACGCGCACGTCTACTACGCGCTCGTGCTGTCGTACGTGATCGTGTTCATCGTCTGGTATGCCCAGAAGCGGCAGCGCCTCCTCGAGAGCGCGCTCGCTGTCCAGGTCGTGCTGATCAGCATGATGTTCGAGCGCATCCTCACGCAGCCCGAAGGCGTGCCGCTGCTCATGCTCTCGCTCATCGGGCTGGTGCTGATTCGCGCGCGGCCGTGGGACGGACAGCCGGCGCCGGTCGGTCGCGGCCTGCTCTGGCTCGCGATCCCGTTGGGGTTGTTCGTACTCGTGGCGCTGCTCGCATCGCTGCTCGGCGAGTATCGATACGCCAGCCTGACAATGACCGGCAAGATCATCGCGCTCGCCGGGCTATCGGTCCTGATTGCCGATGTTGTGCGGGAGGAGCGTCAGCGGTGGCTCCTCTGGCTCGCCTTCACCGCGCCCGCCCTGACCAACGCGGCGCTCGTGACGTTCAAACTGCTCGACATTACTCGTGTAATGGGGCCTTCGTTCGCGTTCGGGAATCGCTACCAGCCAGTGCTGATCGTCGATCCGAATCCGTTGGGACTCGCACTTGCGTTGGGCGTCCTCCTCGTCGTTGCGGCGGCGATGCACCCGTCGGCGCGCGGACTGCGCTGGCTCGCGCTGCCGGCGTTGGTGTTGCTGTTGCCGGCGTTGGTCGTTTCGTACTCGGCGCCGGCGTTGCTCGGATTGGCATGCGGTCTTGCCACGATGATCGTGCTGTACATCGCTCGTGCGCCCCGACGTGAGTGGTTCAAGCGGCAAAACCTCGCTGCTCCCGCGGCGTTCGCGGCTGTTGGACTGGTGGTCATCGCCCTGTACGCAGTCCCCGGCCCGACGCGTGAGGGCATGCGCCACACGCTCGACGATCCATCGACGGGACGCTCCCGCGCGAACATATGGTCGTGGACCTTGCGCGATGTGCGCGAGCATGTGGTGCTCGGCGTCGGCCCCGGATACTACCAGCACCGGCCGACACACGTGCCGGAGTTCGCCTTTCGCGACACGACGAAGATGCTCGAACGGCGCCAGCTCCTGGGACTCCCCGCGGGAGGTCAATGGCGGTCACTCGTCTTTACACATCCGCACAATCTTACGCTTGCCGTGATCGAGGGCATGGGGATCGTGGGGATCGCCGCGCTCCTCGTAATCGCCGCCGCGGTCTGCATCGCGGCATGGCGAATTGCGGGATCACAGGCGCACGAGGATTGGTGGTTCAGCGCGATCGGTCTCGCGATGCTCGTCGCGGTCTTCGGCTGGAGCCTCACGTCGCTCGGCGACAACGTCGCGCTCCTGCCGATCGCGGGTTGGATCGCGCTCGGGTTCGTTTTCACGACGTACCGTGCGCACTCGGGCGACGCGCTCTCGCTTCCGCCATGGTTGACGGCGCGGGTGGCGAGACTCGCCGCCAGCGCCGTAGTCCTCGCCTTGTTGGTGATGTACGTGTTGCGGCCTGTCTCCTCTCTCACCGCGGAGGATGCTGGGCGCGAGCAGCTTCAGGAGCCCGATGTGCGCGGCGCGTTGACGGCGTTCGAGCTGTCAGCCCGTCTCGACCCATTTCATGTCTTCCCGATCGCGCGCCAGGGACTCGCGGAAGCGCAGCTCGATCGGATCGATGACGCCCGCCGCTCGCTACGCGATGCGCACGACCGCAGCCCCTCGAATCCGCTCGTGCTGTCGCATCTGGCGATGACGGATTGGCTCGCAGGCGACCTCGACGCCGCTGAGCGACATCTGCGGCTGGGCATCGCCGCCGATCCGTGGCAGGCCCTCGGCCGCGATCTATATACGCAGCTCGCGCTGATGCTACGCACGCAAGGTCGCGAAGACGAAGCGACGGCACTGTTGGCTGAAGGCTTCTGGGTCGATGCGGGCAACGCCGCTGACGGCGCCTGGGTACACAGTGAAGACTCATCCGACGTTACCCTCGACGCGCTGTATTCCTCCGGACGTGCGCCGTCCGACGACGCCCTGCGGCGGCGCATCTTCCAGCGCATCGGCGTCTACGCCGGCGCGCTGCCGGACGCCGAATCGGGCGATTTCAACATCGACGAGGTGTTCGCGTTAATGGAGACGGAAGCGCGCGCGGCGCTCGACAGCGACCGTGCCCTGGGCATCGAGATGCTGGTGCAGATCGCCCTCTGCCAGCGCATTGCCCAGCAACACGACGCAGCGCGCGATTTGCTGAAGGAGGCCGTCGCGCTCGACGAGAACGCGAATTTCGCGCGCTATGCGCTCGCTCACGAGTACCTCGCGCTCGAGGATACCGGCGCGGCGATACGCGAACTCGACGAGGTCGTGCGCGTAGGGCGCGCCTCCGAAACGTACGATCTCAGGGTGGCGTTTGCAGAACGCGACCTCGGCGTCATCGCGTTTCGGGAAGGGCGTCACGAAGACGCAGTGCGTGCGATGCGGGCGGCGCTGGATGATTACCGCTGGGCATACTTGCCCGTCACGTACTCCACGCTCGTGGCCGCCTACGAGAGTCTTGGGCAGCCCGACGAAGCCGCGAAGTGGCGCCGCAAGGACGAGTTCCTGAACGGCCGGTAGTACTTCTCAGAGGGCGGTCAGCGGATGGGCGTGCCGATCATCTCGGCTGGCACCGTTGCACCGAGCCTGCTCAGCGCCGTTGGCCCGATGTCCGTGATCTGCAGTCCCTCGCGCCGGCCCGGTGCGACGTCTTTCCCGCGCATGATGAAGATGCCTTCCTGCGCGTGATTCGCATCGTCCGGGCCGGTGTCGTTCTCGAAGGTGTAGATCTCTCCCGTCCCGAGCGAACCCACCGACCGCCAGTTCAAGTCGCCGAAGTAGACGATCAGATCCGGGGCGACGTTGTTCGTCGCGCGGTAGATCTCCTCCGGCTTGAAGACTTTCGTCCCCATCGGCTGACCTTCGTGATCGACCAGCGCCGTGAGTTTTGCGGCGATCTCGTCCCGTACCCGGTCATAGTCGGCCGCGGCGATGAGGCCGTCGGGCTCGCGTCCCTGGACGTTCAGGAAGACGCGCGCGTAGTACCCGCCGTCGCTCCACGCGGTCGTCCGAGGCCAATCGACCAGCTCGACCGAGAAGGGCGTCGCGGTTTCCGGCTCTTCCTTCAGCGCGAGGTAGCCTTCGCGCTTTAGCCACTCGTTGACGCAGACGCCGCCGATCATCCGCTTCGCGCCGTGATCCGACATGATGATGACCGTCGTGTCCGCGTCGAGCATGTCGACCGTTCGGCCAACCTGCGCGTCCATGGCGATGTAGTAGTCGAGGACCGCCCGCTCGTACGGGTTGCCTCGCTCGTACTTCGGGTGGGTCTCGTCGAAGTACTTCCAGAAGCCGTGATGCACGCGGTCGACACCGATCTCCACCATCATCGCGAAGTCCCACGGCTTCGTGCGAAGGAAGTGGCGGAACAGGTCGAAACGCCGCTCCGCCATAACGTGCGCGCCATCGAGAATGCGCTGCTTATCCTCGCTCCGGAAGTCCTCGACGTCGATCTTGTAGTCGCCGACGGTCTCCGCGATCTCCGCCTTCAGCTCGGGCGGATGCGTGTACTCGCTTTGCGTGCTCGGCGTCAGAAAACAACCGACGCGCACGCCGTTCACCGGCCGCGGCGGATACGACGGCGGCACGCCCACCAATATGACGCTGCGGCCTGCGCGGCCGAGCACGTCCCAGACAGCGTCTTCACGCACGAGGTTCGCGTTGGCCATCGCGAGCCCGTCATATGAGTGATCCTTGCGGTTCCGGAAGCCATAAATGCCGAGCTGGCCGGGATCGCGGCTGGTCATCGCGCACGCCCAAGCCGGCACGGTGATCGCCGGCACGACGCTTGTCAGTTCACCCCAGGCGCCCTCCTCACGGAGCTTGCTGATGTTGGGAAGGTGCGGCGCGAACCTGTCGAACACGAGCTGTGGCGCGGCGCAGTCGAGCCCGATAATGACGAGCCGGCGATCGGCCATGTATGCGTCCTCCTGATCGTGAGCGGATCCGAGCGGCACCGCGCCGACGCGGCAGCATAGCCGTGTGCGCGCCGAGCGGCCAATCTCCCGGCTCCATCGCTGGTTCGCGATCCGATACTATCTGCCGCATGGCAGAGCGGAGCGCACAACTGGGCAGAATCGCGATCGGTGCGGTGGCACTCGTGTTGATCGGCGCGGCATTCGGCGTCGGCTTCCTCGTTGCAGACCGGACGGGCGCGGACGATGCGGATACGGCCACCGCGCCTACCGCAACGGCCACATCGGTCGCTGACAGTAGCGGGCCGGCGGCGAGCTTCGTCGTCAACGACACGCTGCCCGGGCGCGTGCTGATGACACGCACAGACTGCAGCGGCGACGGCACCGTCGTCGCCACGTTCTTGTGGACGCGACCCGCCGGCCAGGAATCCGATCGGTGGCGCCTGCTGATCGCGCCGCTCGGGCAGGAGGATGACCTTTCGAAATTGGACGACGCGATCGTCCGCCCCAGCAACAACGGCCAGGCGAAGATCGGCGGGCTCGCTGCGGGAAGCCAGTTCGGCGTGAAGATCATTCCCGGCACGGGCGACGAGGCGTGGGCGCGGGGCGCCCTGACCACGCCGCTCTGCAACCAGTTCGGCAGCGCCTGCCCGCCATCCTCAGACCTCCTGGCGCAGGGCCCCGTATCTGGGTCCACGACGGACACGAACGCGCGCATCTGGGTTCGGACGTGCTACCCGGCGTCCGTGGTACTCGAATACCGCGAGACCGGCGCGCCGCTGGCCGCCGGTATCGCCACCTCGCCTCAGCGAACCGATCCGCAACAGGACAATACGGCGGTGTTCGAGATCGCCGGCCTCCGTCCATCGCAGAGCTACGACTACCGCGTGCTCGTCGACTCAATCCCCGTGCCGCACCCCGCTGCGTCGTTCTGGACGATGCCGGCGCCGGGCACGCCGACCAAACTGCGCTTCGTGACTGGCAGCGACCTGCACCAGATCCGCCCACAGAACCGCGTCGCGAACCTCGCGATGCCGGAGATGCTCAGAGCGCAGCCACAGTTCGCCTTGCTGCTCGGCGACAACATCGATGTCGACGGGTTTGGGAAGTTCAACCCCACGGCAACGGAGGCGTACCTCCGGCATTATCGTGATAACTGGAGTTTCGCGCCCATGCGAAACCTTCTCGCCGGCGTCAGCACGAGGATGATGTGGGACGATCACGACATCATCAACGACTGGGATCAGTTGGACGCCGCACCGTACCCGTTCGCGCGCGAGGCGTTCGGCATATTCGTCTCCCGCCAGAACCCCGATCCCGTGCGCGAAGGTTCGACGTACTTCACCTTCGATGCCGGAGATGTGTCGTTCTTCGTCCTCGACGTACGCTCGTTTCGGTCGCCGAAACGCCAGGCGGACGACGCTCAGAAATCAATGCTCGGCGAGCAGCAGAAGGCCGACCTGAAGGAGTGGATGACGACCTCGACCGCGAAGTTCAAGTTCATTGCGTCCGGCGTCCAATGGAACGACCACCAAGTCGTGCCGCTGCGCGAGAACGATGCGTGGGACGGCTTTCGCACCGAGCGGGAGGAGATTCTGGATTTCATCAACGAAAGCGGCGTCGATGGCGTCATGCTGCTCTCGGGCGATGCCCACTGGCCGGGCGTGATCCGCCACTCGCACGGGATCATCGAGTTTCAGACGACGCCCGTCGGCGTCTCGCCACCGGCGCCGCCGCCGTCCGTCGCGGGCGCGGCCGATGTGATCTTCGCCGACGGGCAAAAGAACGTATTTGGCCGCTTCGATGTCGATACCACGGCATCCCCGGCCCGCATCGATTTCGCGATGGTCGATCGTCTCGGCGTCGAGCTGTTCAAGCTCACGCTGACGGAGACGGACCTGGCGCGTTAGCATCTGCCCCCGTCTGCGCGGCGCGTTTTGAGAAGGCGAGGATCCGACCTAAGCCCCACCGGGGGTCGGTCAGTACTGCACCCGAGTCTCGGAAGAGATGAATGCCGTAACGCGCGGAGTGCCTTTGAGCATGAGGAAATTGAACACGCTTCCGCTCGAAGTTTTTATCCAGGCAGGATCGTACAGTTCCCAAAGGTCGGGTTGCGCTAGAAGGTCTTGATCGGCTGGGAGATTCGCACCTCGCTCCTTCCACTCTTGCTTGGAAAGGGGCAGCAGGTACAGCCCGGCCGAAATGATGATGATATCTGGGCGACGGTCGAGAATATACCGAGCATCCCCCTTCATATGACCGGGTGTTCGCGGTTCAAAGTCGTAAGGCTCGCGGCGCGCGATGTGCTTGTCGGTGAGTCCTAACGTGTCGATTGATCGAACTTCGCTCCAGTAGGGGATCTGCCCAGCGGCATTCAGGGCGATTACAACATCGGGATCCTGGGTGCGCAACCATTCTGCGATCTCGTAACGCTGTTCCCCGATCGCTTCCCAGAACCGCGCTTCGTTAACCATTGGTTGCGGGACGTGCAGAAGTGAAGCCGCTATGGGCAACATTGCGACCAGAACGAAGGCGCGTGCATGATCGGGCGCCATTCGCCGGTTGCCTGCGCTGATGTGCCTCACTGCGACCCGGGCGAGAGCGATCAGCGCGGTCGCGCTCAGAAGGTAAGCGAATGGAAGTACAGGCATGAGGAAGCGAAAGAACTGGAGAAAGTCTGCCCCAGCGTAGAGAACGTACACCAACCAGCCCGCGCAAAAGGCGACTAAAGGCATAGCCGCGAGCCGCGACGCGCGCGGCAAGAGCGGCACGAGCGGCAGGGGGAACAGGATGACGAGTCCGTACTGCTGCCAGAACCGCCGAATGTAGTCATAGCCGTCCTCATAGCGATCCCACGAAAAGAGCGATTGTCCGTCCAGTTTCTGGTAGTAGGTGTTTGGCAGCAGTGCGTCGTAATAGGTCAGGCGGAAGAAAAGAAACAGCGCGTAAGGCACGCCGAAGACCGCGATCCACACTGCAATGTGACGAGCTGCCGCGCCGTTCAGGCGGTGCGCCGAGATTGCAGGGAGAGATGCTCGAACCAGCTTCAATCCCAGTATCCCAATTGCAAGGAGTAGCCCCTCCGGGCGCGTCAATGCCGCCAATACGGCGGCAATCGCTGACCGGGGCTGCGAGATGGCGCCGGCATCCTCGCGCATATGGAGCCACAACGAAAGCGCCACCAGCATGACGAAGAGCGGCTCCTCGAGACCAGCGAATGTCCAAAACGCTGCCGGCGCTGAGAAAACGAACAGAAGTGCCGAGAGAGCAAAGATCGCTGCGGCATCGGCGTCATCGTCGGACAGTTCGCGGGCGAGGAGGTACATGATGCCGAGTGTGCCCGCTGTCGCGCCGAAACCCAGCCAGCGCGAAGGTTCGACGATTCCGAGCCCGACGAATTCGGTACCTGCGAGCAAGATCACCCAAAGGAAGTTTGAATAGCCTTCGACGCGCTCACCAGGATTCCAAACGAGTCCATCGCCCGCCGCGAAATTCTGAGAGTATCTGAAGGAGATGTACGCGTCGTCGACCGTGTGATCCCAGAACGTGTATCCATGCAATATCAGAACCGTCAGAGACACGACCAGTACAGCTGGCACGACGAAACGTCCACGCAGAACACTCACTAGGGGGATCAAAGACAGGCCGGTACTAATCGCTAACAATTGAAGAAGGGTCAATGTGCGTGCTCCGAGGCCGGGCCGTGTCTGCGCCACCTTCGTATCGTCGCCCGTCCCGGCACCAGGGCTAAGCAACGGGTTAGTGTACCGATTCGCTCGTCGCGCCCGGCGATGAAGGCTCCGGATTCTGTGCTGGGGCGCAGGCCGAACCGGAGCCTCCTCTTCTCCGCGGCGGCGGCACGAGGCGCAGCATCACAGAGAGCGGATACGCCAGCAGCACCGTCAGCGGCACGTACAAGACGACGACGAAAAACCACCAGCCCGGAGTCCACTGCCACCCTTTCGCGACAAGATACAGATGCACAACGCGGAATGACTCATTGACGATCAGCACGCCGTACGAGATCGTCCCGATCCAGGACAGCAACCGCATCGGCGGATTGGCGAACAATCCAGGACGGCGCGCAGCGACCACGCACGCGGCGATGATGACGCCGCCGAGCCCCACGACGATCAGCGGCTGCGACCACGCGCGCCAGTAGCCGTGATCGTCCGTGATGTTGCTTCCAACCGCATGCGCTGTCACGGCGATCGCCACGAAGACGACGAGGCGCGGCCAAGCACCGATCCACTGCAACATCCGGCCGGGTGACGCGACGAATAACCAACCGATCGACATCCCCAACGCGAACTCGAAGATCCGAAACGGCGCCCACATCGAGAGCACGTAGCCGTGCAACCGGACGTCACCATAGTGGTAGATCATTAGCGCCGTCGCCGCCACGGACACGCCAAGACACAGCGCCGCAAACGAAAACGGCCCGATGATTTGCAGCACGCGATACAGCAGCGGGAACAACAGATAGAACTGCAGCAGCAGCAGCACAAACCACAACGCCGGCGGCCCGGCCGAGAATCGCGCAAGGTCCAACCCCCGCGGCACGAGCAGCAGCCCGCTCAGCGCAAGATCCATACTCATCACGCGCGTGAAGCGCACATACTGAAAATTCAAGCTGAAGGTGCCGCCATCGAACTCGGTGCGATAGAGAGCCAGCGCCGCGAGCGTCGCGATGAACAACAGCCACGCCACCCAGTACGGGATCAGCAGCCGGGTCAGCCGTCGCCAGTAGAACGGGACAAGCGACCCGATCGAGCCACGACGTGAGACGAGTGCCGTCAGCGACACGCCGCTGAGCATGATGAACACCGCGACACCGTCGTCCCCGATCCGGAAGAACAAATCCGTCAACGCCGTGAACGACGCAATGCCACTGCCTTCGCCCAGCCGATCGAGAAACCGCTCGTAGTACGTCGCACGACCGGGTCCGAACCCGATACCGTTCACGGAAAGGCCCCAGAGATGGAACAGCACCACCCATAGGATCGCAACGCCCCGAAGCACATCGATCGCGATCGATCGTTCGTCGCGCGGGATGATGTCGTCGCCGGGTTCGTTCACGTCGTCACCGCCGGCGCCAGCGCCCTGCGCCCGAACGCCGGTTTCGGCACGAGCCCGAGCAACACCGCCAGCGGATACGCCAGCAACACCGTCACCGGCACGTACAGCACGACGACAAAGAACCACCAACCCGCGCTCCACTGATATCCCTGGATAATCAAGTAGTAGTTCACGTATAAGAATGATTCGTTGACGATGAGCACCGTGTACGAGATCACGCCGACCCAGGCGACGAGTCGCAGCGGCGGCAGCCTGAGAAGCGCTACCGGGCGGGCGAGCACGAGTGCGAGGACGAGTAACGCAAAACCGGCGGTGATGAATTGGTAGCTGATGGCGTTCCAGTATCCGCTCCGGAACCCGATCCAGCTTCCCCACGTGTGCAGGCCAATGCCGGCAACGCACAACAGTATCAGCGCGATTGGCGACGAAAGGCCACGCCGCAATGCGCGTGCGTACTCCATCACCGCGTAACCAATGGCGATGCCAACGCCGAACTCAAAGAACCGAAAGGGAAACCAGATACTCCACCAGTGCCCGCGCGCGCCGAGGTTGCCGTACTCATAGATAAGCCAGCCGGATGCCGCCACCGATATCGCTAACGCGGCCATGGCAAACGCGACGGGGCCGACGCGACGAACGACCGGCAGGAGCAGCGGGAACAGGAGGTAGTACTGCAGGAGCAACACGACGAACCACAGCGTTGGCGACGGTGCGTTAAAGTACGCCGCTTCAAACGCGCGCGGGACGACGAACAAGCCCGCGCGAGCACGCTCAACATCCATCACACGCGACAGCCCCAGATACTGAAAATTGTGGGTGAAGGTGCCGCCGTCGGCGTTCGTCCGGTATATCGCGACGATGGCCAGCGTGCCGAGATACAAGCACCACGCGGCCCAATAGGGAACGAGGAGCCTTCGCAACCGCGGTGAGTACCAGCGCAGAAGCGAGATCTGCCGCCGCGACCGTTGGGCCGAGATCGTCAGTGACATGCCGCTGAGAATCATAAAGACCGTGACGCCGTTATATCCCAGTCGAAAGACCAGATCCGTGAATGCGGTGAGGGCCGGGATCACATCGCCGTTGCCGAGTCGCTCCCCGAAGTCCTTGTAATAGGGGCGCGGTGGCGCGAGGAAGGCGAACCCATTCGCTGAGACAGCCCAAAGGTGATAGAGAATCACCCACAGAATCGCCAGACCGCGAAGAATGTCGATCGTGATCAGCCGGCCATCGGCAGGGATGATCGGCTCGTCGTGCGTCTCGTTCACCTCGTCACCGCCGGCACTAACGCCGTCCGCCCGACCGCCGGTTTCGGCACGAGTCCGAGCACCGCGGCCAGCGGATACGCCAGCAACACCGTCAGTGGCACGTACAGCGCGACGACGAACACCCACCAACCCGCCGTCCACTGATACCCCTCGACGATCAGATACCGGTGCAAGATGCGAAAGCTTTCATTGACGATCAACACGGTGTACGAGATCGGCCCGACCCACGCGATCAGCCGGGCAAGCGGCGACGTGAGAACGAACCCCGGCTGGCACACGACGACGGCCACGACGGCGCTTGCGAATCCTGCCGTGATCAGCGGATACCCGATCGCGTTCCAGTAGCCGTTGGAGTCGTCGATCCAGTTCCCGGTCGTATGCAACGCGAGCCCCGCCGCAACGAGCGACAGCGGGAAGAGCATGTTGCGCGAGAGCCTGCGCAACAGGTCGCCGTGTTCTATCATCGCGTATCCGATAGAGATGCCGACGGCGAACTCGAAGAAGCGGAACGGAAAGAATCCACCCCAATAGTAGCCGCGCGCGCCGATGCTGCCGTATTCCCAGATCAGCCACGCACTGCACACCGCAGACACGGCGAATCCGAGAACCGCGAACTGCAGCGGCCCCCATCGCGTGACGAGCGGCAGCAGCAGCGGGAAGAGCAGATAGTACTGCAACAGCAGGAACACGAACCACAGCGGCTCCGGTGGCGCGAAAAAATACTCGAACTCCAGCGCCCGCGGAAACATCAATGCCGCCGCCGCAAGCTGATGCGGATCCCCCTGGTGAATCAGGATGTACCACTCGAAGTTGTGCGTGAACGTTCCACCGTCGGCGTACACGCGATAGAGCGCTATGGCGGCGATCGTGAGGATATACAGCAGCAACCCCGCCCAGTACGGCAGCAACAGTTTGCGCAGCCGGTTCGGGTAGAAACTTCCGGGCACCAGCGGTCCTCCGCTCCGCATGGCCGAGATGGTCAACGAAACGCCGCTGAGCACCATGAAGACCGTGACGCCGTTGTTCCCCAGACGGAAAAACAGATCAGTGAAGGCCGTGAGCGCCGGCACCAGCTCGCCCGCTAGAACCCGATCCCAGAAGGCGTCGTAGTAGAAGCGCGGCCGCGGCAAGAACCGGTACCCCTCCGCGGCCGCAGCCCACAGGTGATACATGACGACCCACAGAATCGCCAGCCCGCGCAGGATGTCGATCGTGATCAGCCGGCCGCTGGCGGGGATGATGCGTTCGTCCTGAAGTTCGTTCATCTTCGCCCGTATCACCGCCCACGCGCCACCCGGAACCGCGTCGGGGACGTAAGTATGCCTGCGACGGCGACGGTAACACAGAATACGGGCCACGTCCCCCTTCGTCCGTCAAGAGCACGCGAACGTCGATGATCGCCCGGCCCGGATGACGCGGACGCCGCCCTGCAAGCAGATGGTCTACAATCCGGAACCGGCCGGACTATCGGAGGTTTCTTGCGTCTTTCGGCTCCAATGTTGGCGCAGGCAGGTAGTTGGCGCCGGCGCATCGTCCCGTCGCCCCTCGGACGCCTGCCGCGGCCGATCGTGGCGACGATCGCCATTGCCCTCGTGGTGAACCTCGCCGTGATCGGCGCGTTTGTCTGGAGCCACGGCGGCCAGGACCTGCACGTCCGCGTCGAAGCGCGCGGCGATCAGTTCGATGCATGGATCGACGGCGTCCACCGCCAACAGCGCGTGATCGAGGGCGCGGGGACTTCGGGCAGCGTCGTTCTTCGCCTCGGAGATACTGATTCATTCCCGACTCTGCCCGAGCCGCGCGGCATCTCCCACGTCCGCATCACGGACCTCGACAACGGAGACATACTCTTCGAGGACAACTTCGATCGCCTCGACCGCCAGCTCTGGACAGTGAATGGAAATACCGAAGTGGAGGACGGCGTCGTCGCGTTTCCGGGTGGCGGCTCGCTGCGCCTCGGAAACGAGGAGTGGCGTGACTATGCCGTCGATGTCACCTACCGCAACGTACACAGCGCCGGCATCTCCGTGCGTAATGCCGACGCCGATAGCGCTGTCGTCCTCTCCCTGCTGCCATTCTGGTTTCTGGACGAAGGCTTCGTGCTCGGCGAAGACAAGACGTTCGTCATCGACTATTCCGGCCCGTTGCTCGAGCCCGCCAAACAGGAATCGACGAAGTCCACGGTGGCGATGGCGCTGGCGTCGTATCCGCACGCCATCCTTCTTGCCGTAGCCGGGCTCGTCGCGGTCTTCGCGGTAATGCTGATCCCATCGTGGCGGTGGCCGTGGCGCCGGCGCCTGCGCGTCAAGCTACCGGAGCGACTGCGGCGAAGCTGGCCGTTGGGCATAGCGCTCGCGCTCACGGTCGTCGCGTTCGGCACCACGCTGTTCATAGGCCTCTACTACTCCGATGGTCTGCCGCACGGTCCGGATTCCGTGGCCTATCTGTTCCAGGCACGGATCTTTGCGTCGGGCCGGATCACGGCGCCCGCACCGCCCGCGCAGGAAGCGTTCTTTTTCTTCCAGCCCAACTTTACGCCCGTCATCAACGGGAACTGGGCGTCCGTTTATCCGTTCGGTCACCCGCTCGTGCTGGCAATCGGGTTCAAGGCCGGGGCCGTCTGGCTGGTGCCGCCGCTTCTCGCAGCAGCGAACGTACTCCTGATCTTCGCGATCGGACGCCGGATGTTCAACGCCCGGGTCGGCCTGCTCGCGGCGGCGCTGCTCGGCTCCTCGCCGTTCTTCTTCTCCGCCGCGAGCGAGTACCTCTCCCACAACACCGCCGTCTTCTATCTGCAGTTGTCGTTGCTGTTCATGGTGATCGCGTCGAGAAGGCCACTGTTGTTCGGCGTGTTATCCGGGTTGTTCTTCGGCCTGCTGCTGAATACGCGCCTCATGACGACGGCAGCGCTCGTCGTGCCGTTCGGCGTACTGTTGCTCGCGTACATCGCACCAGTTGATCGTCGGTGGGCCGGATCGAAACAGCTTGCCGGCTTCCTCGTCGGCGTCGGCGTGATGCTAGCGGCGTACCTCGCGTACAACTACGCATTTACCGGCGACGCGTTGCGGCCGAGCTACGGCCCCGCGAGCGGTCTCGGCGAATACATTGGCTTCGGCGGCAGGCACAGCGTGAACGTCGGCGCGGCGAATATGCAGACCGACATGGCGTTCTTGCTGCTCATCCTGCATGGGTGGCCCCTCTACATCGGATTGATGTTCGTGCTCATCCCCTTCCTCACGGGAACGCGCAATCTGTGGGACTGGTTTCTGCTCACCTGCGCCGTCTGCACCATGGGCGTCTGGGTGCTCTACGAGGGCAACGGCATCCAGTACGGCCCGCGTTACTGGTACGAGGCGACGCCGTTTCTGATGCTGCTCACGGCCCGGGGTATCGATCGCGCCGCCGCGCTGCTCAACGACACTGCATCGTACTTGCGCCGCCGCGCGATGCCCCGCGTACCAGACCGGAGCTGGGCAGGCGGCGTGGTCGTCTACGCGTTCGTCGCGGCGCTGATCGCGTTTAGCGTTTATAGCTGGTTGCTCGGTCGAAACGAGCGGTACCACGTGCTCGCCAGTCTGGTGCCGGAGAGCGCGCAGAGTTTCCGTAACTGGAACGACATGGACGACCGTCTCCAGAACAAGGTGGATGACGCGGATCTGCAGAACGCACTCGTGCTCGTGGAACCGTGCTTCTGGCAGTGCTACGGGAGCGTCTTCTGGCTCAACGATCCTGCGCTCAAGGGGAACATCGTGTACGCGCAGGACTACCCGAGCTATCGCGGCCAATTGTTCGCCGCGTTTCCCGATCGACTCGTGTACTTCGCGCGCTACCGCGGCGGGGTCACGCTGATCCCGTACTCAATCGAGCGGGCGGAAATCCTGGGTGAGCCCGACGGACCAGTGCCGCAAGAACCCATCCTTGCCAGCGAGTTTTTGCCCCGCGTCGCCGCTCGCGACGCACAGCGGCGTAGCGACCTGACGGCCATCCGAGCTGCCCTCGCCGAGTACGTGCAGCGCCACGACGCCTATCCGCGCGCCGACGAGGTCCACAGCCTGTGCGGCTTTCCCGCCGACGCGGGATGCCAGCTTCAGGAAGTGCTCACGCCGCTGCCGTCCGATCCGCTCAAGCGGGGATACTGGTACCAGTCCGACGGTGAGACATACACCGTATTCGCCTCGTTTGAAGGCGCCGCCGAAGAATCGCAATGTCCCGAGAGGATCCCGGCGATTATCAGGCAGTTCGGGAACTTCTACTGCGTGCGGCCCGCCGGCGACTGAAAGCGAATCGCCCGCTTCAAATCGTCGCCTCGAATCACCGGGCGCCGCGCGCATCCTGTCATAACTTGACAATATATTGCCGGCGTGCTGCAATCTCGCCACTCCCCGCGTTTTATCCTTGCTGGCACGCGCACAAGGCGCTGATCCGCTCCCGCCACATAGGGGCACGATGACAACAATTACGTCCGACCGCCGATCTGCCTATCGGCGCCGATTCCAGGCCGAAGAACGCTCGGCAGCCGTACCGATCACGGATTTCGTGTCGATCGTCATGCCCTGTCTGAACGAGGAGCAAGCCCTCCCGCAGTGCATCGAAAAAGCACAGCGCTGGCTGGCGCGTTCCGGAATGTCCGGCGAGATCATCATCGTCGATAACGGCTCCACCGACCGGTCCGTGGAGATCGCCAAAGCCGCCGGCGTCACCGTCGTCACGGAGCACGCACGCGGCTACGGACACGCGCTGCAGCGCGGCATCGCCGAAGCGTCCGGTGACGTGATCGTCATGGGCGACTGCGATGGAACGTACGACTTTGAAGAACTCTCGCCGCTGATCGCCCCTCTGCGACAGGGCTACGACGTGTCTATCGGAAACCGCTACACCGGAGGCATCGCGAAGGGCGCGATGACCTGGAGCCACAGGTACATCGGCACGCCCGCGATCTCTACGCTGCTTCGTGTATTCGCGGGCGTACGCCACGGCGACAGCCAGTGCGGCCTGCGCGCGTTCTCCAGAAGCGCCGTCGACCGGCTCGAGTTGGAGTCGGGAGGGATGGAGTTCGCATCGGAGATGCTGCTCAAGGCCTCACGCCGCGGTCTGCGCATCGCGGAAGTGGGAATCACGTACGACGTACGTCTCGGCGAGGCAAAGCTCAACACCATGTCCGACGGCTGGCGCCATCTGCGCTTCCTGCTGCTCGCGACGCCGACATGGCTATACACGTTGCCCGGCATCGTCCTGTCGTTGCTCGGGCTCGGAACGCTGCTGCTATCGCTGTTCATGGATGGGTCGATCAGCATCGGTAGCGTTTCCTGGCGGCCGGTCTTCGCCGGGCCGATCTTGCTCGTCGTCGGTGTGAACGCGCTCGCTGTCGGCCACGTCTCGCGGCTATATACGGACTCGACCGGCCTCACGAGCGAAGGACGGCTCTCGCTGCTATACCGGCGCTATCTGAACTTCGAGCAGTTCGCGCTCGCGGGGATCGCGCTCGTCATCGGCGGGCTGGGCATCGAGGGCGTGCTGTTCTGGGTGGGCGAGGTGCAGGGAGATCCGCTCGCGGAGGGACAGTCAGTCGCCGCGCTCGCGCAGTCGTCGATCATCATCGGCGCCAACCTCTTCCTCGTCGGCGCGCTGGCGGGGCTCCTTCGAAACGAGTAACGACATGAGCCGGGCGACCACGCCCCCTGCCGAAGACGATCCACCGCAGCGTTGGCGTCCGCGCATGATGTTGGCGTTGCGCATCGCCGGGCCGCTCCTCTTCGTCGCCTTGCTCGTCTGGTTCGTCGATCCGCGAGATGTCGCGCGGACGCTGGGCAACGCCGATCCGTTGTGGCTCGGCCTGTGCGTGCTGGCGTTTCACGTGGTGACGCTCCTCCGCGTCGCGCGCTGGGTCGTCGTGCACGCCGTCTTCGGGCTTCGGCCTGCTCCCTGGCTGTATCATGTCCGGCTCTCCTACGCGACCGCGCTCGCAGCCCTCATCGTGCCGCAGTTCATCAGCCCGTTCGCCCGGTTTGCGATGCTCGTGCAGGACGGCCAGCCGCGGCTACGCTCCGCGGGCGCATCGCTCGCCGAAAAGTTCGGCGAGCTGTTCGCCTACGCCGCCGCGGGCCTGATAGGCGGCTGCTACTTCGTCGCCGTCCTGGGCGGACCCTGGTGGGCCATTGCGGCGATCGGGGCAGCAGCGGCTGTCGCGGCCTGCGCCTGGCCGTTGTACGGCGCACTCCAACCGCTGCTGAGCTGGACGATGAATCGTGTGCGACAAACCCTCGGTGAAGAAACGGTTGATGAGCTCAACGTGATCGTCGCCCGCAACCGGCGTCGCGAGTTCGTGCTTGCCGCCGTGCTGTCGCTCGCTATAGCAATGTCGCAGGCGGCCGCGGCGTACTTCGCGGTGCGCGCTGTGGGGATCGATCTTCCATTCACGTTCGTCGCCGCGGCGTGGGGACTCGTCGCATTGACGATGCTCCTGCCGCTATCGGTGAACGGCATCGGTACCCGGGAGGGGGTCTATGTTGCGCTGTTCGCCACGCGCGATATCCCGGCCGAAGCGGCGTTCTCCGCTGCCGTCGTCGTGGTCGCCGCAGCGCTCGTCGCCGCGGCGCCCGGCGCGCTCGAATGGGTGTACAGGCTGACGCTGCCCCGGCGCCCGCTCGTTGGGGTGGACGCGATCGCTGCGGACGCGCACGTGCGGTCGGCGTGACCACGAACACGTATGAAGCGCGGCCGTTTGCGGTGATCGCGGTGGACGCACCACGTGAGCCTTCGCTATATCGCGCCCTGCTGCGCCCCGCGGCCTCAGGCGCGTCGCCGGCGATCCGCCTGAGGCTGGTGCCGTGGCGTCACCGCATCGGCGGCGCCGTACGCAATGGACGATACAAGGGCGTGCCGTGGCGATACGCTGCGGAGTCCGCGAACGGCGAACAGCGCCTGTCGTTCTCCAGCCCGCTGTTGACGTCGTACCTCGGGTTCCACATCGCCCTCCTGCCGGCGCTGCGTGAGCTGCTCTTCGCGCATGGTGAAGTGATACTCGCGGGCGCCGCATATCGCGGGGGTGAGGGCGATGTCGTACTGCTCGGCGGTACCGGCGCCGGCAAAACCGGCGCGCTACTTGCCGCGGCCGAGCGCGGCTGCACGCCGATCGCCGATGAGTATCTCTCGATCGATGCACGGGGTTCCCTGCACGCGCTCCTGTCGGGTATCGCCCTGCGCCAGAATCTGCGGGCTGTGGCACCGCTGCTGTACCGGCAGCTGTCGAGCGCCAATCGCGCACAACTTGCGGTGGCGCGCGGGTTGGAACTGGCAAGTCGTGGCCTCTTCCGCCCGTTGGTGCACGTCGGATGGGACGAACTGCGAGTTCAGCTCGCGCCGGAGAGAGATATTCCCATTGCCGACGTTGTCTGGCTCGATGCAACCGCGTCACGCCCGCGCCACGTCGCGCCCGGCGAGATCGCCGCGCGCGCGGCCGAACATCAGGCGGTGCATGACCTGGCGTACCTGGGCGGCGTGCGACCGGCTCCCGCCACAACCGCGGAGGCCGCCGCGCGTATCGCCGCGACGCTGGAGCGAACACGATGCTGGATCGCGGGATCCGGGTCTGCGTTCGAGCTGCCTGCGAAGAGCCCTGAGGTCGCTGCGACATGAGCAAACGACATCCCGCGTCCGCCGAATCGTTCGACGCGCGCACGCACTACCGCGAGGAATCCGTCGCGCGCGCCTACGACGACGCGCGCTTTGGCGGGCTCACGGGCAGGCTCGTGCAGAAGCTCGAACGGCGGCTGCTGCTCCGCGCGCTGCGGGCGGCGGGCGATGTTCACAGCGTCATCGATCTACCGGCGGGCACCGGACGGCTGCTCGAACCGTTGGGGCAAGCAGGGTACGACGTCATGGGCGTCGACATCTCTGCCGAAATGTTGCGCCGCGCCCGCGATCGGGGTGTCCACGCCGGGTTGTTGCAGGGCGACGGCGCCGCGTTGCCGTTGCGCGCCAACGCCGTCGATGCGATCGTCAGTCTGCGCTTGTTTCCGCACCTGCCCGTCGAGCAGCGCGAGTCGCTCCTGCGCGAGATGGGGCGCGTCGCGCGCGTGGCCGTGGTCGCCGTCTATCAGCCAGACCGCGCGTCGGCGTGGCACCTGTTGCGAAACATCGTCCAGCGCAAGCACTTGCCACGCCACTTCGTCCCGCACGATCGGATCATTGAAGAGGCGATACGCTCCGGCCTCGCGTATCGCGCGTCGTTCCCGCTTCTTCCCGGCGTACTCATGGAGCGCGCCTACGTCTTCGGACACGCCCAGCCGGGCAGTCCGCCGCAATGACGGTACTGTCGAGGCTCGCGTCGGCGCCATCCGTGGGATGGCTGCCCGCACCGCGACGGTTGCTCTTGCCTGCATTCGCGCTCGCTCTGACCGCCCTCGCACGCGCACTCGACGGCGTCGTCGCCGACGCAACTCGCGAAGGTCTCGTCTGTCTGCTCGCCCTCCCGCTGTTCGTCGAATTGCCGCGACAGGTAGCGCTCGCCGGGGGTTCCGCGCGGCTGCATCGTGCCGCCGGCATCGACCCGCTCACGTTTGAATCACAAGCGCTGCATTGGCTCGCGGGCACGCTGCTGATCGTCACTGCCGGCGCGGCGCTCTCGCCTCTGCCGCTGTTTCATCCAGCCCTGTTCGTCGCCCTGCTGCTCGTATTCGTGGTCTGCTCGCCGTACACGGGCGATGCACCGGCCTGGCAGTTGTTCCGGGCCTTTGCACCGCGCTGGACATTCCTCCTGGTACCCCTCCTCGCGCTGGCGCCGCTGCTCGTCATCCGCACGCACCAGCCGTATCCGATGCTCGATGGTTTCGGCATCGCGAGCTACGCCTATCGCATGCAGCAGTTTCTGCAGGACGGCATCATCCGCCTCGCGCCCGGCCTCCACACGCCTGTGCATTCCGCTGTGTTCGGCCCGTTCGCCTGGCTGTTCGAAACCCATCCGCTCGGTCCGATGTGGGCCGCGCCGGTCGCCCTCTACCTCGTGTTCAGCTTCGGGATGTGGCGCCTCGCCCGGCTCGTCCTCCAGGACGACGTGCTCGCGCTCCTTGCTGCGGGCGTGGCGCCGTTCTTGCTGTCGGTACCGACGTTCCAGCACATGCACGCCGCCGGTATGGGCGCGTTCGTCTTTGCGATCCAGCCGCTGATCATCGCCTTTGCGCTGCAAACGTACGAGACAACGGCCCCGCGGACGCGCGATGTTGTGCGCGCGGTGGCGTTCGCCGCGGTACTTTCCGCCGCGCTGATGGTCGTGCGCTATGCAGCGCCGTACCAGGTACAACCCGCACTGGTGGCGCTCTTGGCAGCGGTCGCGCTCGCCGTGCTGGCACGGGTGCGCTGGGAGCCGCGCGCGTTGTTCGCCGGCCTGGCGATCAGCGCCGCCGGTCTCACGTTTCTGCACGCCTTCGCTGGCCCGGCGGCGATGGCGCTGATCGGCGGTCTGCTGCTCGTGCGGCACCTGATCGAGACGCCGCGCTACCGCCGCATCATCGTGCCGTCGTTCGTCGTCGCCGCCGTCGCGTTGTTCCTCGTACAGCAGGCGGGCATCATCACGTTCAGCGATCCCTCGGCCATCTCTCGCGTCCTCCTCGGCGCCGGCCGTGCCAACGCGATCACACTCGACTACTCGGCCAAAGCGGACCTTCTGCGCGACAGCATGTCGCTGTCCGTGATCCTTGTACTCGCCGTCGCCGCCGAACGCCGTCTCTTCGGTCGTTGGACATCGATCACCGTCGCCGAAGGCCCGACAGCATTGACGCGCGACGCCATCGTCGCCATCGTTGCCGCATCGCTGTTCGTCTACTTTCTCCCCGAGTCGAATTCGTTTCGGTTCGTCGGATTCACCATCCCCTTGATCGCGATCCTCCTCGTCTCGGAGATCGCGTACTGGGCGCAGGTTGTGACGAACTGGATACGTCCGGCGCCGCGCGGACACGTAGCCGCGATGCTGCTCTGTGCCGCAATCCTCGCTGCGATGGCGCCGTCGCTATCCGCGCCACTGCGCAACCAGGTGCCGCCGTCTCCGCGCTCGCTCTCTGCGTACGACGGCGAGGATCTGCGCGTGGCGGCGTGGCTCGCGGACAACACAACCGCCGAGACGATCATCGTCAGCGACCCATTGACGATGTTCATGCTCGAAGGACTGGCCTGCCGCCCCCAGATCGCCGAGACGCGCCGCTGGATCGCGATCTCCGAGTACTCGGCGGAGGATCGCGCGCGGTTGTGGCTGCTGCATCCGGCTGTGTTCCACCTCGATCTCGAGCCGAATCAGGTGCTGACGGGCATCTGCCGTCTCACCAGCGACCGCACGTTCGAGCGCATCGCCCTCGTCGTCCACGAGCGCACCGCCGGATGGGCTGAAGCCGGATTGCTACCGTTTCTAACTGGCCCGCCCCGGGATGTGGAGCCGTTCATCGCGCGGCTCACGTCGGACGGCACGTTCGCCGTCGCGCACCGGACCTCGCGCTCCGTCATTCTGGTGCCGAGTGAGCGTCAGGGCGGCGGTTGCACGGCAGCACAGGCGTCGATCTCACCACGGTTGCCGCAGTAGCCTGCGAAGCATGGATGGGCCGCCGCGTGCCCGCGATCCGCGGATAGCCCGGCGCTTCGCCGCGTAGGCAGGAAGTTGCGCCAGCGTGGTCACGGCGCCCAGCAGCGCGATCGGGATCAGCAACACGAAGTACAACGCGCGCCGGCTAGGCGGCAGCCCGAATTCGGTTGCATTGAACGGCGCACCGGCAATGACGATCGGAAACGCCAGTACGAACTCGCCAAGACTCATCACCTTGAACAGCGCCAGCGCTCGATTGCGCACGATGCGCACCGTGTGCCGGACGCTTCGCACTGAAATCTCCGTCTTCAGCGTGTGCTTGTGGAAGACGATCGCGTCGCGCACCGCGACCGTCCGCAGACTCAGCATCTGCAGCCGCATCGCGAGGTCCATATCTTCCGCGTACGCGAAGAACTCCGGATCGAACACGTAGTCTAGGGACGCGGCGAGCGAGCGGCGCATCGCGATGCAGACGCCGTGCAGGAAGAGCGTGTCGACCTCTGCCTGCTCCAGCGGCAGTTCGCGGTAGCGCACGTACGCAAGCCGGGAAAGATCGGCCGTGTGAAACGCCGTCGCCGGTCCGCTGACGTCCAGCGCCGCGAACTCCGGGTACCACGGCTGCACGATGTTCGCGTGACAGGCGCCGATGCGTTCGCCGGCGTCCAGCGCCTGCACCAGCGTCCGTATGCAGCCCCGGTGGACGACCGTGTCCTGATTCAGAAATACGACGATACGCCCCCGCGCCTCGCTCAGCGCGATGTTATTGCCTTCGGCGTATCCGTAGTTGCGATCCAGCGCATGGACGCGCACATCCGGAAAGTGCGCACGGACGAAGTCGACCGAACCGTCCGAGGAGCCATTATCGACGTAGAGCAATTCGAACGTGAGCCCGCCGCCGCCCTGCGCGACGAGGCTCGATAGGCAGTCGTCCAGGTACGCGCGCCCGTTCCATCCGAGGATGATCACCGTGGCATCCGGCGAGAGTTCCGTCATTCGTGTGCAGTATGTCTCGTACGGCGCAGCCACCGCCGCGCCCTGCAGGGTTAGAGTCTGCTAACGCCCAGCGTCAGGTTCGTAGTTTCACGAGCGTACTCGAACGGCACACGCGCCACCACCTCCCAATCGCGGTGCGTGCGCCGCGCGGATGCACGCCCGGTGGCGTCCGCGCCATGCTAAAGCGGCACGCGCGCGACCACGCGCGTGCCGCTCCCCTCGTTGCTCTCGATCGCCGCGGTACCACCGAGCTTCTGTGCGCGCTCGGGCATCGAGTGAAGACCGGCGTGCCCGGGGAACGACGCCGCAGTATCGAATCCGCGCGTATCGGCGACGGCGAGCCGATCTCGCCGTGACGCTCGTTGTAATGCGAGGGCTCGCGCGTCGCCACGGTGAGAATGCCCGTCAACTCGCCCTGCAGCATCAGCGGCAGCCCCATCCAGCTGCGATCAATCGCTGGTTCTGTGAAGCGGCCGACTTCTTCGCGGTAAGGGACGGCCGCCGGCCGCACGCGTAGGTGCGGTTGCCCTACCCAACACCCCGAGTGTGCCGCGGCGGACGTCACTCCACGGGCGAGCATCAAACAGCGTCGACCACCGGTTCGCGGCGCACACGGATCACCTCGGTCTCCGCGAACCGATGAATGAAGCCGGACGCGACCACAGCGAGCGCGGCCGTGATGACCACCGCCACCATCACCGCGCGGAACGTCGACAGATCGCCATCGCCACCATCGGTGAGCACGCCGGCCAGAATGCCTGCACCCACGATGCTGCCGGCATACCGCATCATCGAACTTGTGCCCGCCGCCGACCCCGCGAGCGATCGCGGCGCCGATTCGACTGCGGCGGTGTTGGCCGCCCCGACTCCCAGACCCAGACCGAGTCCCAGCAGCGCGAGGCAGCCCGCGAGATATCCTGCCGAGACCGTGCGGCTCAAACCGGAAAGCAGCGCGACGGACGCGATTACCATGAGTACCGACCCAAGCTGCGCCGACGGTCGCCGGCCCCAGGCGTCGGCCAGACGACCTCCAGCCGGGGCCGTGATAGCAACCAGCACCGACATCGCGCCCAGCAACAGCCCCGAGAGTTCCGTGCTCTTTCCCTGCACGTCTCGCACGAAGAACGGGATCATCAGCAGCGTCGTGTACATGGTGAGATTCGTGAGCAGCGTGTACGTCGTCGACGCCGCGAACGACCGTACTTTGAACAACCGCCACTCCGCCGCAGGGGACATCGTGATGCGCTGTCGCCAGACGAACGCGGCCGCGATGGCGGCGGTGGCCATCCAGCGTAGCGTCATCTCAACCGCGCCGATGTCCGCGCGGAGCGCAGCTAGCTGGATCGTAATGGCGACAAGCATGGCAATGAACAGGAGTGTCCCAGGCCAATCAACTCTGGTGCGCGTGGTCCGCTCTTCTTCCGGCAGACGCAGCCGCTGAAGCAGGACAAGCGCGACCAGAATGAACGGCACGCTGATCGGAAAGAGCCATCGCCACGAGCCAACTGCCAGCGCCGCCGCCCCGATCAGCGGCCCCGCCGCTGCCGCGCCCGAAAGCACAGAGCCGTTGATGCCGTTCAGGCGTCCCAGCCGGTCCGCCGGCGCGTATGCCCGGAGCATCGCCATGCCGTTCGGGATGAGCACGGCGCCCGCGGCTGCCTGCGCCATGCGCAGCGTGACGAGCGTCACGAAATTCGGCGCGAAGGATGTCGCAACAGCAAGCACGAGGAACGCCAGCAACCCGCCGCGGTAGACCCGCTCCCGTCCGATTTCGTCACCCAGCCGGCCACCGATGGGTTGCGCGACGGCCATCGCGATGAGATATCCGGAGATCAGCCAAGCGACGGTGCTGTGGCTCAACGAAAATTCATCACGGATGTCCGGCAACGCGATCGCTATCATCGTGGAATTGAGCGGCGCCAGAATGGCGCCCAGCGATGACAGGGCGAGCAGGAGCGGGATGCTCGGATATTTGGTCTGGAGATGGCTTGGGTCGATGTTGTCCCGGCCGGCGCGTTTTCCGCGCTGCGCGTCCTCAGCCAAGTGTCGTGATCGGCCGGCACTGGAGCAGGTACAGCGTCTCCTGCGCGATCGCGCACTCGACATCGACCGGATGGCCGACGAAGTCTTCCAGCATCAGCGCGAGTCGCGCGATCGCGACGATCTCATCGTCCCGGAGACTCGACACCAACTGCTGATCCGCAGGCACATCCGTATCGCACGTGCCTGTATCAGTCATTACCGTCATGCGGTCCTTGCGCGCGATGTCGCGCCACGACACGTCGAGCCCGCGCTTCTGCACGACGTACGTATCCGGCGTCGCGCAACCGCCGACGATGCTCTCGCCCAGCCCCCAGTTTGAGTTGATCATCACCTCGTCACGGCTTCCCGAAATCGGGTTCGCGCTGAACACGACGGCCGACACGTCAGATGGTACGAGTTGCTGCACGAGCACCGCCATCTGCACGCCCTCGATCAACAGCCCTCGCTGCTGGCGATACGCGAGAGCCTCGGGCGACGACGCCGATTGCACGCACCGGCGTACCGCATCGAGTACGGCGTCGGTTCCGCGGATGTTCAAGTACGTGTCGTGCTGACCCGCGAACGATGCATCCAATCCGTCTTCATCGAGCGCCGATGAGCGCACGGCTACCGCCGGATGAGAAACGCCGCATCGCTCACCGAGCCCTCGATAGGCGTACTCGATGGCCGGCAGCAGGGCGTCTACCGTCGAACGTGTGTGCGCGGGCATCGCCGCGATCGCGAATCCCGGTGGAACCGCGTGCAGCGATGCGAGGCGGCTCAGGCTCGCGGCCTTTCCGCCCACCACCGCATCGTGGTGACAGTCGTCGTCGCCAAGCCAGCGAATTGCGCTCATCGCCGTCCCCACCCTATCCGCGTCCACGCTCCCGCACGATCGTGACGATCCCGGTTCCACCGTCGACACTGATCAGCATCCCATCCTGTATCTTCGACGTGCCGTTCTGCGTGCCCGCCACGCATGGAATGCCGTACTCGCGGGCGACGATCGCACAGTGCGAGAGCGGCCCGCCGCTATCCGCAACCACAGCAGCGACCACACCGAAGAGCGGCGTCCAGGCGGGCATCGTCATCCGGCAGACCAGGACGTCGCCGGGCTCCAGCTTGCCGGGCAGCCAGGGATGGGGTATCCGCAGCGCCTGTGCAGGTTCGCGAATGCAATGTGGCCACGTAGCGGAAGTCGCGAGAGCACGAGCCGGTGTTCCGAAGTGGCGCTCCGACGACAAGCGGAGTAACTACGAGTGCGGTGCAGCGCCGACGGACGAATCAGAGCGATCGAGACCAGCACAATTGCCGCGGATCCCGCCCGGCAGCGCCGCGACGCCCCTGCGCCGCTCACCTCAGCGTGCCGATACGGCGCCTACAGCAGCGGCCGCGCCGTCGGCTCGATCGGCATCGGAAGCTGCGTCTCGCCGGCCAGATGCTTGTCGACGCCGGCCGCGCACGCCCGACCCTCCGCGATCGCCCACACGATCAAGCTCTGGCCGCGCCCCATGTCGCCGCACGCGAACACGCCGGGCACGCTCGTCATGAACGAGGCGTCGCGTGCGACGTTCCCTCGTGCGTCGAGGCCGACGCCGAGTGTATCGAGCAATCCTTCACGCTCCGGGCCGAGGAAACCCATCGCTAGCAGCACCAACTCGCACGGCAGCTCGAAGTCCGTCCCATCGATCTTCTGGAAGCGGCCCTCTACCATCTCGACCTCGTGGGCGACCAGCGCCCGCACGTTCCCGTCGTCGTCGCCGACGAATCGCTCCGTGTTCACGCTGTACACGCGCTCGCCACCCTCCTGATGCGCCGATGACACGCGGAACACATTGGACCACGTGGGCCACGGGTTTGTGGGCGCGCGCGCGTCCGGGGGCCGCGGCAAGATCTCGAACTGATGCACCGATGCCGCACCCTGCCGGTGCGCCGTGCCGAGACAGTCGGCGCCCGTATCGCCACCACCGATAATGACCACGCGCTTGCCCGCCGACGTGATCGTCGGCTCGGCGAGGTCGCCCTGCTGCACGCGGTTACCGATCGGCAGATACTCCATCGCCTGGTGGATCCCGCGCAGCTCCCGGCCCGGAATCGGCAGATCGCGGGCGGCGGTCGCGCCGCCGGCAAGCACCGTCGCGTCGAATGCCTCAAGCTCCGACGCCGGCACAGTTACACCGACGTTTGCGTTCACGCGAAACTCGGTGCCCTCCGCGCGCATCTGTTCCAGCCGCCGGTCCAGGTGCCGCTTCTCCATCTTGAATTCGGGAATCCCGTATCGCAGCAGCCCGCCAATGCGGTCGTCACGCTCGAACACGACAACGTCGTGACCGGAGCGGGTGAGCTGTTGTGCTGCTGCCAGCCCGGCTGGCCCCGAACCAATCACGGCGACGCGCTTGCCCGTCCGCACCGACGGAACGACGGGCTGGATCCAGCCTTCCGCCCACGCGCGGTCGACGATTTCCACCTCTACCTGCTTGATCGTCACCGGCTCCTGGTTGATCCCCAGCACGCACGATGTCTCACACGGCGCCGGGCACAACCGGCCCGTGAACTCGGGGAAATTATTCGTGGCGTGCAGCCGCTCGATCGCGTCGCGCCAGTGGTCGCGGTACACGAGATCGTTCCAGTCGGGAATCAGGTTGCCAAGCGGGCAGCCGCTGTTGCAGAACGGGATCCCGCAATCCATGCAGCGCCCCGCCTGTTGCTTGAGCGTTTCCCGCGCAAACGGCTCGTACACCTCGTGCCAGTCGTACAGCCGCAACTCGACGGGCCGGCGCGCGGGCGTGATCCTGTCCCACTTGAGGAAGCCGGTCGTCTCACCCATGCGCGGACGCCATCACGCGCTCGAGCGTCACTTCTTCCGTCCAGCCCGAAGCCGCCGCTTCTTCCATCACCGTCAGCACGCGCTTGAAGTCCTGCGGCATCACTTTCCGGAACGACTCGACTTCGCTCTCCCACTGCGTCAGCAGCCGGTCCGCGACGTCCGATCCCGTAAGCTCGCGGTGCCGCTCGACGGTCGTGCGCAGCCACTCGCGATCACCGTCGTTAAGCGGATCAAGATCGACCATCTGGTAGTTGACGAGCGACAGGAACTGATCGTCAGGATCGTAGACGTAGGCGATACCGCCCGACATGCCGGCGCCGAAGTTGCGGCCGGTCGGGCCGAGGATCACGACGCGCCCGCCCGTCATGTATTCGCATCCGTGGTCACCGATACCTTCGGCGACAGCGGTCGCGCCCGAATTCCGCACGCAGAACCGCTCCCCGACAATGCCACGGAGGTACGCCTCCCCCGAGGTTGCGCCGTACAGCACGACGTTGCCCGCAACAATGTTCTCTTCCGCCAGGAACAGCGCGTTGCGATCCGGGTGAACGATCACGATCCCGCCCGACAAGCCCTTCGCCGTGTAGTCGTTGGCGTCACCCTCAAGCCGCAGCGTGATGCCTTTCGGCACGAACGCCCCAAAGCTCTGGCCCGCGGACCCGCGCAGGTGAATGCGTATCGTGTTGTCCGGCAGTCCGGCGCCGCCGTAGCGTCGCGTCAACTCCGAGCCGAGCATCGTGCCCACCGAGCGGTTCGTATTCTGCACGCACTTTTCGATCTCGACGGCGGTACCGTCGGTCAGCGCCGGCGCCGCTAACTCGATCAGTAGCGTGTCGAGCGCGCGCTCAAGACCGTGGTCCTGGCCGCGCGTGCAGTAGCGGTCCTGCCCCTCGTACGGGTTCTCGGCTTCCATCAGGATCGGCGTCAGATCGAGACCGTCCGCCTTCCAGTGATCGATCGCGGCGCGTACGTCCAGCATCTCCGGGTGGCCGACCGCCTCGGCGATCGAACGAAATCCGAGCGCCGCCAGATACTCGCGCACTTCGTCAGCGACGAACTCGAAGAAGTTGACGACGAACTCCGGCTTGCCGGCGAAGCGCTTGCGCAACTCCGGGTTCTGCGTCGCGATGCCGACGGGACACGTATCGAGGTGGCAGACACGCATCATCACGCAGACGCTCACGACGAGCCGCGCTGTGCCGAAACCGAATTCCTCGCCACCCAGCAGCGCGCCGATGACGACGTCGCGCCCGGTCTTCAGTTGGCCGTCGACTTGCACCACGATCCGGTCGCGCAAGCCGTTCTTCATCAGCGTCTGCTGCGTCTCCGCAAGCCCAAGCTCCCACGGCGCGCCCGCGTGCTTAATCGATGTGAGCGGCGACGCGCCCGTACCGCCGTCGTGGCCCGAGATCAGCACGACATCGCTGTGCGCCTTCGCGACGCCGGCCGCGACCGTACCCACGCCGACCTGCGCGACGAGTTTCACGTGTACGCGCGCACGCGGATTGGCGTTCTTGAGATCGTGGATGAGCTGCTTGATGTCTTCAATCGAATAAATGTCGTGATGCGGCGGCGGGCTGATCAGGCCAACGCCCGGCGTCGAGTAGCGGGTTTTCGCGATCCACGGATACACCTTGTGTCCGCCAAGCTGACCGCCTTCGCCGGGCTTCGCGCCCTGGGCCATCTTGATCTGCAAGTCGGTCGCGTTAACCAGATACTCCGACGTCACGCCGAACCGGCCCGAAGCCACCTGATGCACCGCAGATCCGCGCAGGTCGCCGTTCGGGTCGCGCACGTAGCGGTCCGCGTCCTCGCCACCTTCGCCCGTGTTGGACTTCGCGCCGATCCGGTTCATCGCGATCGCGAGCGTCTCGTGTACTTCCTTCGAAATCGATCCGTACGACATCGCGCCCGTCGCGAATCGCTTGAGTATCTCCGAGACCGGTTCCACTTCGTCGATCGGCACCGGTGCCCGCACGCCCTCACGGAACGTGAACAGCCCGCGCAACGTCGCCAGCCGCCGCGACTGGTCGTCGACGAGCCGCGTGTACTCCTTGAACACGTCGTACCGCTTCGCGCGGGTTGCATGCTGCAACTTGAACACCGTCTCCGGATTGAACAGGTGATACTCGCCTTCGCGCCGCCACTGATACTCCCCGCCGAACTCCAGATCGCGGTGCGCAAGCTCCGCCGGCCGCGGCGCGTACGCCCGGCGGTGACGTCGCGCAACTTCCTCCGCAATCTCATCGAGGCCGATGCCGCCAAGCCGCGACACGGTCCCCGTGAAGTATTCGTCGATAAGCTCGTGGCCCAGGCCAATCGCCTCGAATACCTGCGCCGCACGGTACGACGCAACCGCGGAGATGCCCATCTTCGACATCACCTTCAGCACGCCCTTGCCAGCCGCCTTCACGTAGTTTTTGATCGCGAGATGCGTGTCCATCTCGCCCAGCCCGTACAGCCCCTGCGCGGCAAGATCTTCGATCGACTCGAACGCCAGGTACGGATTGATCGCGCCCGCCCCGTACCCGATCAGCAGTGCCATGTGATGCACTTCGCGCGCATCTCCGGTCTCCAGCACCAGCCCGACCTTCGTGCGCGTCAGATCGCGGATCAGGTGGTGGTGTACAGCCGAAACCAGCAGCAGCGACGGGATCGGCGCCAGCTCCGGCCCGGAGTCCCGGTCCGACAGCACGATGATCCGCACTCCCTCATCGACCGCCTTCGACGCCTCGGCGCACACGCGGTCGAGCGCTTCGCGCAACGCCGCGCCGCCGCCCGCCACCCGGTAGAACCCCGCGATGACGCGCGCCAAAAACTCCGGCCTGTCGCCGTCGTCGTCGATGTGAATCAGCTTCGCCAGTTCGTCGTTGTCGAGAATCGGGAACGGCAGCGCGATCTGGTGACACGCGTCCGGATCCGAAGCCAACAGATTGCCCTCAGCGCCGATCGTCGATGCCAGCGACGTCACCAACTCTTCGCGGATCGCGTCCAGCGGCGGGTTCGTCACCTGCGCGAAGAGCTGCTGGAAATAGTCGAACAGCAGCCGCGATCGGTCCGACAGCACCGCGACCGGCGTGTCGGTGCCCATCGAACCGACCGCCTCGGCGCCAACCCTCGCCATCGGCGCGACGAGCAGCTTCAGCTCTTCGTGCGTATACCCAAAGGTCATCTGCCGCCGCACCACGGACTGGTGCGAAGGCACGCGGTGCGTCCGTTCCGGCAAATCGCTCAGGTGTACGAGACCTTCTTCGCACCACTGCTCGTATGGATGCTCCGCCGCCAGTGTCGACTTGATCTCTTCGTCTTCGACGATGCGCCCGAGCGACGTGTCCACGAGGAACATCTTGCCCGGCTGCAGCCTGCCCTTCTTGACGACACGCGCCGGGTCGATGTCGACGACCCCCGCCTCGCTGGCCATGATCACGCGGTTGTTGTCCGTCACCCAGTACCGGCTCGGGCGAAGCCCGTTGCGGTCGAGCACCGCGCCGATCACCGTGCCATCAGTGAACGCGATGGAAGCCGGCCCGTCCCATGGCTCCATCAGTGACGCGTGATAGCGGTAGAACGCGCGCTTGGCTGCGGACATCGTCGCGTGGTTCTCCCACGCTTCGGGAATCATCATCAGGACGCCATGCGCCAGCGAGCGACCGCTCAGGTGCAGCAGCTCCAGGCACTCGTCGAAACTCATCGTGTCGGAAGGCGCGCCCGGTGTGATGATCGGCTGCGCACGCGCGAGATCGGGAATCAGCGGCGTGGACATCTGTGCGGCCCGCGCCCGCATCCAGTTGCGGTTGCCCTGCACCGTGTTGATCTCGCCGTTGTGCGCGACGAAGCGATACGGGTGGGCCAGCGGCCACGACGGGAACGTGTTGGTCGAAAACCGGCTGTGTACCAGCGCCAGCGCAGACTCCATCCGCGTGTCCGCCAGATCCGGAAAGAACTCCTGGAGCTGCGGCGTCGTCAGCATCCCCTTGTAGATGAGCGTCCGGCTCGACAGCGACGCGAAGTACACCGCAACGTCGTCGCGAAGTTCGTGCTCGGCGCGCTTGCGTAGCACGAACAGCTTGCGGTCCAGCTCGATGCCTGTTGCGCCTTCCGGATCGGTGAGGAAGCACTGCCAGAAGCTCGGCATCACCGCCCGCGCCGTCGGGCCGATCATTGAGTCGTCGATAGGAACGCTGCGCCAGCCGAGAACGCTCATCCCCTGTTCTCGCGCGATGCCTTCGAACGCCGCCTTGCTCTTCTCGGCGGCATCCGCCGCCAGCGGCAGAAACGCCAGCCCCACGCCATAGGCGCCCGCCAGCGGCAGCTCGAATGGGGCAACGCCCCGCAGAAACGCGTCCGGTACCTGGATCAGAATTCCCGCGCCGTCGCCTGTGTTCACCTCGGCCCCCGAAGCGCCGCGGTGGTCGAGCCTGCACAGCGCCCCAAGCGCCGTGTCGACGATGTCGCGGCTTCTCGCCCCCGTCACGTCAACGACGAAGCCGACACCGCAGCCATCGTGCTCGAATGCGGGATCGTAGAGACCGCTCGCTGCCGGCATCGCGCTGAACGGCACCGACGTCTCCTCCAATCCGCCGCGCCTGGACGGGGGCGTTAGGGCGGCGTTATCGGCAGCGACGCCGGTGCTGCAGGCGTCCCGTGGCTGATCGGGCCTGTGAAGCGGAAGGTTCACGTCAATACCTATGATGTCCGGAAGTCCCAATTGTAACGCAGTTCACAATCGGTGTCACTGGACGCTCGCCGAATCTGCCTCTCCCGAGAAAACCGCAACGAGCGCCACCGGCGCCCGTTCAGCCCGGCGTCAACGGCGAAATACCGCCGCCACCGGTCACGCTCCATATGAGATTGGAGATAGTATCCCAGCGCCACAACTTTGACAAGCGCCGTTGCAGCTGACGCGGCTGGTGTTTGCAGATTCCCGGGCAAGGACGATGGTACATCGCAGCCGCGGCGCCCGACCGAGCGCCGATTTTGATCCTGTGCGTCTACAACTGGGGCGGAGAACGGGCGCGCGGACACAACTCGTTCGCTTCAGACAAGCACGGTCTGCCACCTACAACGCGAGGAGGGGGACGCGAACTGCGGAGACGTGCGCAAGGCGCTTGGTGGTTCGGCGTCGCAGCTGCAGCCACATCGATAAAATCTGCTGCCGTGGAGCGAATCCGTGTACCTCCGCGTCGGGTTCCGGAGCGCCTGAACAGGTATGATGGTCCCAGGGGCGGGATTCGAACCTGCGATACACGGTTTTTTGCAGCGATTCGTTAGAATCAGTCCATGAAAGAGATGCGCTGCTCGTTCGGAGATGAGGGCTCACGAGCTTCAGCCACGGGGTGCTTGCGAACGCCATCCGCAGAACGTCCTGACCCAACTATGGATCGAGGGTGTCTGGTCTCCGGTCAGCTACCGTCCTAAGTAATCGTTAATCGTCTTTACCGCGCTGGCGCCCCAGATGTCGTCGCAACTCTCGTCAATCAGTGTGGCCGCTATTGCGAGCAAGTCGTGATCGCGCGCCCAGTCCAACTTTGGTAACACAAACGCCCCCACGTTGACGAGACCGCAAAGCAGGCCTGCCTGCTCGTCTCGGACGGACTTGAGCTGAAGCTCCGAAAGATACTCGGACTTGCGGCAGGCCAGGGTACTTTGGGTAGCGCTCGACCGGAAGATCTTGTCGAACCAGTCGTCACAGGGAGGAAGGCTGACGGTTGGTTGTGGCCTCAACGTGGGAAGAACCACTTTGGGCGTAGGCAGGACGACCCTGGTCGGAGGATCAGGATCGCAAGAACCCGCCACGGACGCGACGGCCACCGCAATGAAAACAACCAAAATCCTGATGGACAACATCGGCTGCCGATCTGATTGCGCCGACCTGGCGCCGCCGCTGAGTGGGTTCCGCCAGAAGGCAGCGATTCGTAATGCTATGCGCTAGACGCAAGCCTACGCTCGATTATGGGAGTTGTCAAATAAGCTCGCTTCGGAAATACTGCCACTCACGGGTGAACCGAATCGGTTTCTCGGGCGCATGTAACCGCGGAGCATGCGGCGGTACCGACGAGTCGTTGGCCCTTTGAAGCGAGGCTATCGTGCGCGTCCTTGCATATCCGGCCATCCGCATACTGGCGGGCCTAGGCGTCTTCTCGTTCTTGCTGGCAGTCGCCGGAGTCGCTCTGCATGCGTGCTCTCAGGACGGCAAGCAAAACCCGCTGATTGGTATCGTCGGCCCAGCGGCCGACGTCCGTATCTGTGCGTCGGACTGCCAATTCCCTTCGCCCATCGTCAGGTTTTCAGCGGTCGCAGGAGCCACCGTCGGCGATCGCGCGGGTGACCCAATGAATCTGGTGTTCTACTCTCCGACGGCTAACCCCGACTTCATCGACCGCGTCGCCGGACAGCTCCGAAGCAGTGGATGGCAAGACAACCGGTGCGGCACCGGTCAGGGTGGGCCGCTTGCGTTTGCATCGACGTCCGTGGACGGTGCCTTTCAGGTCATAGGTCCATATCCCAAGAACTTCCTAGCGGACGGCCTTCGGTTCCCGGAGGCGTTCGGTACCTTCGTTACCCCCTGTCTAGCCCAGTATCACGTGCGACTTTACAAGGTCAGTGATCATTGGGTTCTTGGCTCGGCACACCGAGAGATCCAGACTTGCGGGCTCGCCGGACTTGCCGATTGTCCGACGGGACGGCAGTGCGGCGGATTCCATTGCGTGACAAGTTGGGAACAGGGCGAGGCAAAAGTGTTTGAAGCCTTTGGCTCTTGGGCGCGCTGCAAACTCAAGGTCTCGGGCTTTGGCTATCCTCCGATAATATTCCGACCCGAAGTGCCGACACCGGACCTGGCCGACAACGTGATCTCTGTTGTTGGGCTCGGATGCACCGTCAATCTTGACGAGTTGTTCAATTAGGAGACCGCGACTCTCGACACGATTGTTTGATCGTGTTGCTACATCGCTACGCGGTCGGAACCTGAACCAAAAACCTGCACTCGCCGTGCTCCGCGGCGGATTCTGTTACCAGCGCCCCCGGCAGCGCCATCCAGCTCCCCTTGTCTCACCACTACGCGCGTACTACCTAACCGGACCGCGCGAAAAACGTGGCAGAGTATCCGCAGCGGTAAGCCAACACGTGAGAGTGTTCGCTATGCGGCTTGGTGTGCTGCGCTGTTCCGGCTAAGGAGAGCTTCCATGTCCTCAGCGAACATCGGCTTCGCGAAGAAAAAGCCCTGTCCGATGTCGCATTGCAACGACAAGAGCCGATCCAGCTGATCGGCGCGCTCGATGCCCTCTGCCACCAATTCGAGATCAAGCGTCCGGCCGATCTCGACGATGGCGGCGGTGAGTTCGCGCTTTTTGTCGTCTCCGACGTCATCTACGAACGACTTGTCGATCTTGAGGATGTCGAACGGGAACTGCCGCAGGTAACTCAGCGACGAGTACCCGGTGCCGAAGTCGTCCATCGCCAGCCGGACGCCGAGCGCCTTCAGTTGATTGAGCAGCGCAACCGTCGACGGAACATCGCGCATCATCACGCTCTCGGTCACCTCGATCACGAGGGTCGACGGCGCGATTCCGGATTCGGAGATCACGCTGCTGACCTCGTCGACGAAGCCTGGCTGAAGTTGGTGCCCTGACACGTTCACGGACATGTGGAGCGGCGGCGACTGGGGATAGTGCACCTGCCAGCGACGCAGCTGCGCGCATGCTTCGCGGAGTACCCACGCGCCAAGCGCGTGGATGACGCCGCCTTCTTCCGCCAACGGAATGAACTCCAGCGGCGGTATCATCCCGCGCTCCGGGTGATTCCAGCGCACGAGCGCTTCGGCACCCACCATGCGCCCGCCGGCGAGCTCGAAGGTCGGCTGATATTGCAGGACAAACTGTTCGAGTTCAATCGCGCGCTGCAAGTCGGCCAGCAGCCGCATCCGGTCATGCGTCGAGACGTGCATGCGCTTGTCGTAGAGTTCGACTCGCGCCTTCCCGCGGCTCTTCGCCGCGTACATCGCCGCATCTGAGTCGCGCACCAGTCCGTCGACGGTGGCTTCATCCGTCATGCCCATCGCAACGCCGATGCTGACTTCGACGAATACGTCGCGGCCGGCGATCTCGAACGGCACTCGGAGCGCACCGACAACGCGCTCGCCCACCGCGATGGCGTCAGCGGCGCTGAGCCCTTCGAGTAGCAAAATGAACTCGTCCCCGCCGAAACGCGCCGCGGTGTCACCCGGACGGAGGACGTCGTGGATGCGGCCAGCGATCCCCGTGAGCAGCGTATCGCCGACGGTATGCCCGAACGCGTCATTTACCGATTTGAAGTTATCCACATCGACGAACAGCACGGCCACGGGATCGTGGGTCCGCAACGCGCGCTCCAGCGCGTGCTCGAGACGGTCGGCGAACAGCACACGGTTAGCCAAGTTTGTCAGCGGGTCGTGGAATGCCTGGTGCCGCACCTGTTCTTCCAGTGCCTTACGCTCGGTCACGTCACGGGCGTTGATCACGACGCCTGCCACTGCGGGATCGCCGCGCAGATCGGTGCCCGTGACCTCCAACGTCCGCCAGGTGCCGTCCTCGTGACGGGCGCGCACTTCGATAGAGACCGCGGTGTCCCGCGAGCGGCCGAGCTGAGTCAAGAACGAGACGAACGGCGCGGCGTCGTCGGGATGCAGAAATTGCCTCCAATGGCCGCCAATGCTGTCCTCGACGGAGTAGCCCAGGACCGGCGTTGCCGATGGACTTAAATAGCTCAGACGGTCGTTCTCATCCAGGACCGAGATGACGTCCGTGCTGTTCTGCACGAGGGAGCGAAAGCGGGCTTCGCTCTGCTGCGTCGCGCGTTCGGCCTGCAATTGGTCGGTGACGTCTCGCGCGTTGTAGACGATGCCGGCAACCCCGGGCACATCGAGCATGTTGTTCGCCACCACCTCAACGTCGCGCCACGAGCCATCACCATGACGGAAGCGGACCACGCTGGGCTCATGGACGCCGCTCGTGGACAGGACGGCGTTCAGGGATACGGCGCTCCGCTGCAGATCGTCCGGGTGAACGATGGAAAACACGCCTTCGCGAAGCCAGTCCACCAACGTTAATCCCATGATCCGTTCGAACGAAGGGCTGGCATACGTCGGCGTCCCCGACGCGTCGAGGATGATGATCATGTCGGACGAATGTTGCACGAGCGCCCGGAATCGCTCCTCGCGTTCTTGCAGCGCGAGCAGCGCGCGACGTGTCTCGGTGACGTCCCGGAAGCTCCACACGCGCCCGGCGATCCCATCGCCGTCGAGCAACGGGCGTGAGTACCGCTCAACGATCCGGCCGTCCTTGAACTCAATCGAGTCCAGGCTTGTTGCGGGGCTCCGGTACAGACCCTCGATTTTCGCGACGAACGCCGCCGGGTCGGAGACCTGATCCACCGCAAAGTTCAGAAGGGCTTTGTCGTTGCGTTGATCCAGCAACTCGTCCGGGATGCGCCACAGTTCTGCGAATCGGGCATTGCTATGAATAACCTGATGATCAGAGCCGACGGCCAGGATGCCATCAGCGGTCGAATCGAGGATCGCCGTCAGCAACCCGCTCGTCGAACGGATCGCGGCGTTGATCGCCAGCGACTCCTGCGAGCTGATCTCCAGCGATCGTTCCAGTGTGCGGCGGTCGTCGTCAGACGCGGCGTATGCCTCGTCGATGGCGCCGATCAGCGCTCGGCTCTCTGGCGAGAGTCCGTCGACGTCGATCTTGTATCGCCGAAGCTGCCGCAGCAGGAGCGTGTGCACCGCTGGTCTACGCCGCCCTCTCGGAGAACGTCGTAATCGTCATCGTTTGGTTATGAAGTTCGCAACGTGCGTTCGGCGTGAACGGCGATATCTCCCCGTACGAATAGAAGCCTGTCAGCGTCGTCGCCTCACCCAGCACATCGCGCACGCCCTCGACTTCTTCCTCGATGCGCTGCTTGAGCACCATCTTGCGCCCCACGCAGCTGATCAGGATCGCCAGTTCGGGCGACGAGCCGGCCACCGTTGTCTGCGTCGCCTGCGCCGCGCCAATGGCGCCATCGATCAACCTGTCGAAGTTTGCCTTCATCAGTCGCGCGTAGGCGCCTGTTGGTATGTCGCCCGCGAACGTGAGACTCTGCGCGTCTTCGTCTACGCCAAGGATCGTTCGGACGAACGGTACATCGCGGTCCTTCGTACGCAGGCTCAGCGGGAACAGCAGTCCGGTGGCGGGCAAGCCCTCGGCATGATCACCCAGATATTGCTTGTACAAATCCAGCGCGGACTTGCCGTCCAGTTCGTACAACACGTTGCCTTCGGATCGGGTGATCAGGCGCTCAGGTCCAAACGAGTCCCAGCCTCCGAGCGAGGCGTACCCAACGGTAAGGTTCGGGCCGTACAGGCCAATGACGCCGATCGAATGCGCCTCCGCCTTTCCTTCAAGCACCACCAGTGTGGACTCGAAGCGGTCGCCGTCTCCCGAGAGCCCCCCCGTAATGTTCACACCGGCGGGCAAGCCAGAAGCGAGTCCGTTGACGAGGTCAGTCCCGTTAACATCGAGGCCGTCAGACAGCACGAACACGTGGACGAGCTCCTCCTGCGGCAGGATCGCCGCGAGGCGCTCACCTGCCTCATAACTGTCGCGGACCTCGGTCATCGCAATGCTGGCGTGCCGCACCACGGTCCGCTCGAAGTCCACCGCGGTAACCACAATCGAGTCGTCGATCACCGTCGTGCCATAGATTTCCCCCGCCGTGGAGCAGCCGAAGACGAACGCATGCGGGTACGCCTTTGTCACTTCCTCCAGATGTTCCGCGTGTTGAAGCGCGTCGGTGCTTCCGAACACGAATACAAGATCGGCGGTGTCGTGTATCCCGTCAGCATCCGGCGCGCGCACCCACCCGGCTGCTGCAGACCAGCACATTTGTTCGATCTTCATTGTATGTCCTTCTGAGTGATCCGTGCACTTCATTGTCGGCCGCGCGCAGCCGTCGGCTAGGGACGCAAGCCAAGTTGGTCTGCTCAGATGCCTCACAAGAGAGGGCGTGACCGATCTATGGCGTTTCGGCGGCTCCCTGTCTGGTTTCGAGCATTGACCGCCCAGTAGCACGCGTCCCATAATCGATCTAGGTCGCGCTGGCCGGAGATGCGCGTACGAGCGCTTGGGTTCGCAACGCGTCAAGGGGTTATCCCAGGAGGATAGTCATGGCTTGGAAGGTCAAAGGTCGTAGCGTGGAGTTGTGCAGCTGCAACATGCTGTGCCCGTGCTGGCTGGGACCAGAAGGAAAGCCGGACAAAGGGTGGTGCTCGGGTGCCTTCTGCTTCGACGTGGAGGAGGGAGAATCCGATGGCCTCCGCCTCAATGGCTCCAAAGTCGTGCTCGCGGTGGAGTGGCCAGGTAACTTCTTCGGTGGAAACGGCACCGCGAAGCTCTACGTAGACGAGGGAGCCAGTGCCGACCAGCGCCGTGAGCTGGAAGGAATCTTCGCCGGAAGGAAGGGCGGGCATTTGGAAGGGCTGTTCGGCGCAGTCATCGCGAAGTGGCTTCCCGCGCAGGCGGTGAAGATCGACATAGCGTGGGGCGACAAGTCCTCGATCAAGGTCGGCGATGTCGGGCAATGCACGCTAGACCCGGTCAAGGATCCAGCGGGTCACGTAACTAACGTGAAGGGTGCGGCGGCCCAGGCGGCATTCCAGATCGAGAGTATGGACCTGGCCAGTAGTAAGGGCAGCGCCTGGAGCGATCCCGACCTTCGCCCCTGGTCCGGCGACTCGGGAACTATGCACAATTTCAATTGGCAAGCCTAGGTCAAGCTCAAGTGCTGCGAGCATAACCAACACGATGACCACGACAGCAGTCGACTATCCGCTTCCGCGCGAGCGCAACCTGATCATCGGCACTCTCCTGGTGTTGGCGGCTGCCGCGTGGGCGCTGATCGTTTGGCAATCCTCGATGCTGAACGACGACGAGATGATGGGTCCGACGATGGGCTTGGCTGCGCCCGTTTTCCTTTCCATCTGGATCGCAATGATGGTCGCGATGATGTTTCCGACGGCGATGCCCATGATTCTCACGTTCGCACGTGTGCAGTCAGGCAAAACTGCGCGCGGTCAGGCCTCCGTGCCGACGGCGATCTTCGTGGCTGCGTATCTGCTCGTTTGGGTCATCTTCGGCGCTGCCGCATTCGCCGTGGCGGTGGGAGCGGAGGAGCTCGCCAGTCGTTCCATGTGGCTGATGGACAGCGCGCCGCGCATCGGCGGCGTGGTGCTGATCGCGGCCGGAGTCTATCAATTGTCGCCGTTGAAGCGGATCTGCCTGTCGAAATGCCGCTCGCCGATGTCGTGGCTCCTTAACTCGTGGCGCGATGGCCCCGGCGGTGTAGTTCGGATGGGCGTCGAACATGGTGTGTACTGTCTCGGTTGCTGCTGGTTCCTCTTCGTCATCCTTTTTCCGCTCGGCATGATGAATATCGCCGCGATGGCGCTGATCACGGTCCTGATCTTCGCGGAAAAGTCTCTCCCCATCAGTTCGCTTGCTCTGGGTCTCGCTGCGTTCGGGCTCATCGTGTATGGCGCCTTGGTGCTCGCGTTCCCCGACATGCTTCCTACCATGATGTAGTTGCTGCTTGACGAACAGCCATCCCCCCACGCGATCCGCTCTTGGTGTTACCGGTTCGACCGCATACGACCTGTCAGACCTTTCGGCGGACGCGCAGGGCGATGCGTGCGACAACGATGACGACCGTAGTGATAGCGGGCCGGCCGCCGGCTCAAAGACGGCTGTGGCGCTGGTGAGGGCGTGGTTTCTCGCTCGGCGCCTGCGCCCTCCTGTCGGCTTCCTTGATGAGCGCGCCCCACGAGGCCTCAAATCGGTGCCGACGCATGCGCCGGCGATCCACGCGGCTGTTGAACGATGTCCACCGTAAGGCGCCGACGCCTACGAGGCTCAGGGTTAGAACGAGCATCCCAACAACGACGACGATCAAGAGCAAGTGTTCCACAGACGGCGAGTGTAAAGAACTCGCCGGCTGGCGGTCAATCCACGAAGTACGGCAGGATCAACATCGTCGGCCCCTTCCTCACCGCTGCGAACAGAGAAACAACCCTGAAAGGATGAGCGCCATGGAGACGGTGTCCCGCAGTTTCAGGTTGCATTACATGACGGCAGGCCAAGGCCACTCGCTCGTCCTGATCCCTGGGCTGACCCAGTCGATCCAGTCCTGGGTGGGCAGGGGTTACGTCGAGTACTTCGCGCGGGCATTTCGTGTGATTGCCATCGATCCTCTGGGACATGGACAGAGCGACAAACCGCACACAGCCGACGCCTACCACATGGCCGACTGCGCGCTCGATGTGCTGGCTGTGCTAGACGCGGAGGGTGTACGTGACGCCCACGTCTGGGGATACTCGCGTGGCGCAAGGATCGCGAACACGGTAGCGACCCTCCATCCGGCGCGGATCTCCTCGCTGATCATTGGCGGCCAAGTAGCTGCGGCCCTCGACCCGCGCATCCAGGCCCTCTCGGATGATCGGAGTTGCAAGCAGATCGACGCGCTGCGTTCGGCCGACGTCGAGACGGCGCTAATGATGTGGGGCGCGAACGATGCCGCATCGCGGGAGACGTTTCTTTCGGGCAACGATCTGAACGCTCTCGCTGCCGCCATCGAAGGCGACCTGGGCGGCAAGCCAGACTTCGACCTCAGCCGTCTGCGGCGCGCTCCGCTAGCGTATGCAGGCGACGGAGAGATGTTCCTAGCGCTGCTGCAACACACGGCGGCGCAGGCCAGCGCCGAGTTCCACGTGATTCCCGGCGCCGACCATCTAACAGCCTTCAGCGCGATGAAGAAGGTCGCGCCAATCGCGGAGGAGTACTTGCGGGACGCGTCCTAGTTCGCCCACCGCGGAACGTGCAATGGTCCCGCACGATCGGCTCATAGTGCCACCGGTTTGCGTCGACGCGTCGCTCGGCCACCGACCGGTTGGGTCCGACGAATCCGAGGTGATGTCGCGACAACAAACGGGGATCGGGCGCTGGCCAGATCCCCTGTTTGTATCGTGCTCTGCAGCGTGCTACTCGACGGTGAGCGCGCTGCGCATGCCCTTTTGGTAGTGGCTCTCGATCGTGCCGTCGGCCTCCTCCTGCACGATGTTGCAGATGAGGACGTACGAGCCGGCCTCGAGATCGACCGTCAGTTCGTCACTTTCGCCAACGGCGATCTCTTCGATCTCGTCGACTAGGTCGATGTCAGCCTCCGGAACGCTGCCATCGTCGGCCGTCGGCAGCGCGTCGGGCGCTAGATCCGTGCGGATGATGACCATCTCATGCGCGTCGTCCGGGCCGTCGTTCGTGGCGCGGAACGTGATCGCACCGGCCGCGACGGTGCTTTCGCTGGGCACAACGGCGAACTCGTTGAGTACTACCTCGATGACGGTTCCGTCCGCGGCAGGCGAGCTGACCGCCGCCTTCGTTGCGGTTGCGGCCGGTGTCGTGTCGTCGTCATCGCCGCAGGCCACACCCAGTGCCGCCAACAGCACGCATGCCGCCAGTCCCACCATCCATGGTGCTCTTCGATTCATGTCGGCTCTCTCCTCCTGTTTACGCCCACTGCATCGCAGGCCGGGGATCTCCCGGACGTGCCAAGCCTAACAGAAGCGTGGTTGCCTATGCGGGACTCGTCGATCGGCCGTGGCGTCTCGCCAGTCGGCTGGGTCGGGCGTACAGCCCTGCCGAGCCGTCATAGCAAAACTACAACTTTCGGGCACGTGCCAAACGCAAGAGCCGGCGATGCCTACGCACATCGTCCGTCGCTGCGATCGGGCGTGACCGCCGGTGGTGTTCGCCACGGTCCGGTAGCGGACTCGACTCGGGCACCGCGGTCGATGCCCGAAAGGTCGTTGCACGGCGCCGTCCCGGAACCCGACTCAGCCGAGGCGCCAAGGCCGCGACCAGCGTACCAAGGAGCGCGAAGAGCAAGAAATAGACGATCATCGCTACGAGCGTAGAGGCTTCGATGACAGCCGAGCCTAACGAACGGTTGCTGAAGACGTTGGCGAATGGACGCGCGAAGAACCACGACACATCCCCAATGAGCCCGCCAAATGTGCTGTTTGTGCCGACACCTGATGCGAGGAGCAGGAACCTGATGCCGAGCAGCCCTACGATCGCGGTCCGCGCGACTAACCCTACGGCTCTGAGTCGCTCCGGAAGCAATTCGAAATAGCCCACCCTCCGCTCGCTGAGAGCAGCCCGTGAGTCTGGTAGGGCGACGTCCACGGCTGCACCAGCGACATGCTCCCGCGTTCGAACAGTCTCCACTTCCCTCTCGACGATTCCGCCGTCCTCAGTAGCGTCGGGCTCATCCGCCGGGCTTGTTCTCGTATGCATGTGAGCCTCCTCCGGTTCCCGTGACTGCGCTACGGGCGGCGGTCTTGTGAAGGCCTCTCATCGCCAGGTCTGCCGCCGTCGCTCCCGGTCTTCTGAGAAACCGTAACCCTTGCCGCGCTATCTCGGCATGAGGGGTTGCCCTATAGAACATGCCCTGCTCAGATGATCGATTCTCGTGCGGGAAGCTTTTGGAGTCGAAGCGGCCTATGAGCTGACCGTCCGACGGCAGCACACCATGGCACAATCGTGCTGGGCTCATCGTGTGTCCGTGGTCTGCGCAGCACACTGTCACGGGGAACTGATACACGTAGACTGTACCTAGTTGGCCGGAGAAGCTTGGATGTCACGGATGTCCGAAACGGAACTGCCGAGTATTGAGGTCGCGCGAGACGTTGTCGCGCTAGCCGCCGTCGAAGAGTTGTGCCGCGCGATACATCAGATCGAGCCGCAGCGTCCCGTGCATATGGCGTTGAGGCAACTGCCGGCGTTGGGTCTTCCCGATTTCCCTCAGGCAGTGGTCCTCCTCGTTATATTCAATCCGGCATCCGTGGCGTTCCTTGCCGAATTAGGCAAAGACGTGTACCGAGGGTTTCGGGCGGCGCTCTTCGCAACGTACTCTCGGATCGTCGAGACCAAAGAGCAGCGGCTGTACTCACCTTTGGGGCTGGAATACGATCGGTTCGTCTTCGCTTTTGAAGCCGGATTAACCGCCGACGACTTTGAGCGAGCGCTAGCCGATCTCAACATACAGCGTGCGAGTACCGATCGTGGCGAGTACGTCTACACATTTTTGACCTGGGACATGCAAACTCGCGCATGGAAGCGGACCGGATCTGGGTACTTTCGGTAGGTGCAGGCAGGCGAGTGTCACCATCCACCCATAGTGCTGCATGTCGGGTTGACCCCAGAGGGTCAGACGCGAGACTATCTCGCTGTGGTTGAGCCGAGAAACAGCATCACGTCTCCCGACCCGCCGGCCCAACAGGCGCTGGCGGAGCTTCACGGGTTGCGGTTCGCGGCTCTCGACTTCGAGACCGCGACAGAAGAACGTGGATCGGCATGCGCCGTAGGCGTTGCCGTTGTCGAGAACGGACACTTGGTCGGGTCCGAGTCGTGGCTCGTGAGGCCGCCGCGCAATGAGTACTCGCCATACAACATTGCCGTTCATGGAATCGAACCGCATCACACCGCGCGAGCAGCCCAATTCCCAGACGTCTGGCGCGAGGCCGCTGAGTTCATTGGGGATCGCCCGATCGTCGCCCACAACGTATCGTTCGACCTCGGTGTCTTGCGACAATCGCTGGAGGCGTATGGTTCGACATGCGAGGTGGCGGCCGCGTATTGCAGCCTGATGCTAAGCCGGCGCGTCTGGCCGGGGCTCATGTCGTACAGTCTGCCGCCGCTTGCTCGATGGCTCGGTGTCGCAGTGCGGAAGCATCACGATGCGCGCGAAGACGCGATCGCTTGTGCCGAGCTCGTACGCAATATGTGCGCGGCTCGCGCGGTGGACGACCTACAAATCTTGGCGGTGTCCCTGGGCTTCACGGCTGGGTCTCTCGGCAGTGGGGTCTGGACGCCTTGTCGAATTCCGAGGGCCCACGGTTCGTTTGTGGAACTCGAGCCGATCGGAGACGTCGATCCTGAGCATGCGTTGCATGGGCGTCGGATCGCGTTCACGGGCACGCTCCTAGCGATGACGCGAATGGAGGCGGCACAGCGGGTGGTGAATGCCGGCGGTCGACCCATGACTTCGGTTTCCAAGCTGACTGACTACCTTGTGTTTGGCGAGCAGGACTTTTCCAAGTTCGTCGACGGTGACATGTCCAACAAGACTCGCGAGGTACCCTTGTCCCACAAGTTCTGCAGCCCGCTAGAGATCATTTCGGAGCGCGACTTCTTGAGGATGGTGGCGTCGTGAGCTGGCGCACGATGTCCACATCGTGCAACTCGTGATCTGGAAGTGCCTGAGCGGTGCACGACCGAAGGTATGAGCAACGAACCCGCTCGGATGACATATTGACGCGGCGGGACTGGAGGGTGCGCCAACCTCTGTCGTTTACTTGTGCTCTGTTGCCTGGGGCGATGACTAGTCTGCCCAGTTCACGCAGCAAGCTATGCTCACCGGTGCCGTGTTGCGACCGCGCCGCCGATTGCTGACACACCGAGGGTTCCTAGAGCCAACGCGAGGAGCCAAGCGCCGCCACCGTCAGCAGGGCCGACGCCTGTGTCTGGCGCAACGATGTTGCCGGTTGGCGGCGTCGCGCTCGGCGCGGTCGCGTTCGGCGCGGTCGGCGTCGTCGTGCCGCCGCCGGCCTGTG
>CAZRHH010000007.1:0-6757 GCA_964599885.1 uncultured Dehalococcoidia bacterium
GTCGCCGATGTCGATGACGCCGGCGTTTTCCTCGCCCGTCTTGGTGAGGACGAATGGGCCCTCGCTGGGGAACGTCTTCAGCAGCGGGCGGCTGTTCTGGTAGCCGCAGTGCTCGGACCAGAGCGCGCCGAACATGCCAAGTTCGACGTCTGTCGGCTCGCGGTCGAGAAGGTCGAGGATCTGGCCGTACTCCTCGCGCGAAAGCGAGAGCTGGTCGAGCGTACGCTGGTCGGGTGGCATCGAGTGCAGCGTAACGGGTGGGGCGTTGGCGCGGAACGGTCTGCTAGCGGAACTCGAACATGACGCCGCCGGCGTACTCCAGTTCGCATGGTGGGTCGCCGAACTCGGAGAAGTAGATCGTCTGTTCATCCGAGCCGGAAATCCAGAACACCTTCGCGATAGATGAGAAGACGTAGGGATCGAGCTTGTAACCGCTGCAAGTCGTGAGCCTGAAGAGTTCCGGGCTGTAGAACGCCGGAAGAACGCCGCCCTTCTCGGCACGAATTCGGATGGCGGTCAGAGAGTTGGTCAATGACCGCCGTGGTGGCTGTGCCTGCTCCTCATACGAGATCAGCGTGATCCGCAAGCCGCTTCCTTCCCCGCTTGGCGCGGCGCGTTCGAGTGCGGCTGGGGACGCGAGGAGTGCCGGGTCGACGCGTACGGTCTCGCCGCCAACCGCCGCCCCATTCAGCACAAGCGCCGCATACGCGCCGATGTACAGCCTCGGGCAGCAAGGGCAGTGGCTCGCCCACTGGTGGCATCTGCGGCAGACGTACAATCTGATCCGAGACGAAATAATCCCAGCGTTCGCGCGCACGACTGCCCACCTCGAATAGCCCTCTATCTGTTTGGTATGTAACGTTCGCATCACGGCGAGTGAGCGGAGCTGAAGCTCCGCCGCTACGAAAGGGGTGACTGCGCGCGGGGGTTCAGGGTGCCGATGTCGATCAAGAACATCAGCCTAAATAGGAGGCTTCTTGCTTTTGCTATGATTCGATTCGATCCACGGTGATCGAGGGAGAAGTTGGCACCGGTGCATGAGACGAACGAGGATCTGACCGAGCTCCAGCGCCTCCTCGACGAGAGCTATGCCACAGCCGGTGAGCATCTTCGATCGATCTTCACCGATCAGCGGCGCTCCCAAGCCACTGACCTGTCCGCCGCGCTGACGGGCGTGTTCGTCATCAACCTCGCGACTGTGACGGCGCGGTGCGAGCCGTTGGTGGCACCGGTGGACGGCTTGTTTTATCGCGGCCGGCTGTGGTTCGGTCTACCACCGGGGAGCCAACGCGCCCGCCACCTGCACGCACGACCGCAGGTGAGTGCGACATATGTGAACGGCGAATCGTGCCTCATCGTTCATGGCGTAGCTCAGGCGGTTGGTGACGCACATCCATTCTTTGCTGGATGGGATCAGTACGTTCGCAAGGAGTACGGCATCGTGGTCGATGTCGCGAAACAGGTGTACGACACCCGCCGGGAGCCCGAGTTCACTGGGTTCATCGAGCCTAAGCGTATCTACGCTCAGGGCTTCTAACGTGCTTCGCATCAGTTTCGCAACGGCGCATATTGGGCTGAGGTCGATGTAGATGGTGGCGGGTGCGCGGTTTACCGGGGCGGACACATTGGTCCGCCCCTACCGTAGTATCGAGACGAGGTGTGAGGCGGGCGCGGCGGTGCGTGTAGGTTGCGGAGTGGTTCGCGCGAACGCGACGGGCTTCGAGAACCGGCGCGCGGGGCGGAGCTGAAGCTCCGCGGCTACATCCAGCTGGGTTCGGCTTGGCAGGGTTGCGTTGTGGCGCGGCGCTATCTGTGCGGAGATCGATGTAGATGGCGGCGGGTGCGCGGTTTACCGGGGCGGACACATTGGTCCGCCCCTACCGTGGTATCGAGGCGATGTGTGAGGCGGGGGTGGGCGGCCTGGTTGCGTAGGTACCGCGGAGTGGTGCGCGCCAACGCGACGGGCACCGCGAACCGGGGCGCGGGGCGGAGCTGAAGCTCCTCGGCTACGACCATTTGGGCTGGGGCTGGTAGGGTTGTCGCTGAGACGTGGTGACCGGATATCCGGGCGGTTGGGTGGATCGCTTGAAGTTTGCGAGTGTGGGTTTGCGAACCACACACCGCCCCACCCCCGCGGGCTGAAAGCCCGCGCCACGGGTAACTGGTAGCGTTGCCGCAGCGCGAACTGGTGCGCTTCCGCCTCTCCGACGAAGCGGGGATTGGCGGCGGTGAGCCACGGGCGTTTGAGCGGGGCGGACGATTCGATTTGGCTGGTGAGAGTAGATGCTGACGACGGTGGTTGCGCTGGCTAATCAGAAGGGGGGCGTCGGGAAGACTACGACGGCGATCAATCTGGGTGCTTGCCTGGCGCGGTTGGGGAAGCGGGTGCTGATCTTCGATTTCGATCCGCAGGCGAATTCGAGCGCCGGGCTGGGGATGCGGACGGAGGGGGCGAGCACGTACGACGTCGTCGTCGGCGATGTGCCGGTGCGGGAGATCGTTGCTGCGACAACTACGGATGGATTGGACCTGGCGCCGGCGTCGCCGTCGCTGGCGGGTGCGGAGGTGGAGCTTGTGCCGATGATGGCGCGCGAGTTCCGTCTGAAGCGCGCTATCGACGGTGTGCGCGGGATGTATGACTACGTGCTGATCGATTGTCCGCCGTCGCTCGGGTTGCTGACGGTGAACGCGCTGACGGCGGCGGACGAAGTGATCGTGCCGGTGCAGTGCGAGTATTTGGCGCTCGAAGGACTGTCGCAGCTGACGTCGACACTGGAGCTGGTGCGGCGGAACTTGAATTCGTCGCTGAAGTTGCGCGGGTTGTTGCTGACGATGTTCGACGTGCGGACGAATCTTTCGCAGCAGGTGGCGGACGAGGTGCGGGCGCACTTTCCTCAGACGTTCAAGACGATCATTCCGCGCAGCGTGCGGCTGAGTGAGGCGCCGAGCCACGGGTTGCCGATCACGAAGTACGATCCGTCGTCGCGGGCGTCGCGGGCGTACGAGGAGCTGGCGGCTGAGGTTGTGGGGATGGAGGAGGCGGGCGGTTCACCACAGAGGCACGGAGGCACAGAGGCGGGAGGGGGATAGAGGTTTGAGGTTGGGTGTTGGTGGTTGGTGGCTCCGTGCCGAAATGACGATCGGCATAGCAAGCTATGCCGCCACAGAGCGGTGGTGTTGAAACGACGACCGGCATAGCTCGCTATGCCGCCACGGGGTGAGGATCGATGGGGGGAGAGGGCTGCGGTTTGATCGGGGGCACGGAGGCGCACAGGGTGGAGGGGGATACGGCGGTGGACGGCGGGTAGAGGTTGGTGGTTGGTGGTTGGCCAAGGGTTGCGGCGTGTTCGACGGGCGGACGGAGCTAAAGTGCCTCCGCTCCGAAATCAAGACGTCTCGTTCGTCGCGCTGGTGCGCGATACCGGGGCCCGGACGTTACTGCGCCCACACAGCGGCGCCGAAGCGGTCTACGTCTGGCGCGCGACTGTCGTGCTGCCGGTGACGGCGCGCGGGGGTTCGAGCTCGCGGCCATCGGTTGGTTTACGGAGTAGCGTGTACGCCAGCCCCACCATGCCGATCGCGAACAGGATCGCCGAGACGACCTGCGGGAACGTCATCCAGTCGCGCACGATGTAGTCTGGGCAACTCGTGCCCGTCGGGCAGCTATCGAGCCGCAGATAGCTGACGCCGAAGCGCATCGCCGAATACAGCACGACGCCGACGAAGAACGTCACCCCCGGCCGCGTCCGCCAGAGCTTGATGAAGATCAGCGCCATGATGCCGATGATCAGCATGTCGCCGATCATCTCGTACGTCGTCGCCGGGTGGACAGCCAGCACGCCCCCGGTCGACAGCGGTTGCCAGCCGGGGCTGTCCGGATTTGTGTACTTCACCGCCCACGGCAGGTCCGACGTTCGGGCGATGTGCTCGCCGTTGATCAGGTCGCCGATGCGCCCGACGGCCATGCCGAGCAGCAGGCCGAAGCCCGCGGCGTCGAGCCCGCGCATCACGTTCATCCGCCGGATGACACCGTATGCAACGGCGCCGAGCACGCCGCCGATAATCGCGCCGTACACCGTGATGCCGCCCTCGTTGATGCGCAGGACGTCGAGCCACTGGCCTTCGAGGCGAATGCGGTTTTCGAGTACCCACATCGCGCGGGCGCCGATGATGCCCGCGGGCACGCCGATCAGCGCGATGCTGTACGCGTCGTCTTCGGTGAAGCCCTCTTTTCGGCCGAGCCATGCGCCGAGGTAGACGCCGAGCGCGATGCCGACGGCAGTGAACACGCCGTGCCACGTCAGCTCGAACGGGCCGATCTCCGTGATCGTCGGATCCCAGCCGATGCTGATCGCGAGCAGATGCACGATATCGGGCACTAGCGTTCCTCCTGCAGTTCGGGCGGCACCGGCACGCCCAGGCGGGTCGCGAGGATGCGCATATCCTTCTCGAACCCGCCGCTCTTCTCAGCCAGCGAGGCGACGTGGGTACCGTCGCGTGTCAGCTTCATCCAGAGGCGACGGCGCGGCACGTAGAAGGTTACAGCAAGACCACCGAGGAGCATACCCGTCGCGATCCAGATGAACCACGCGCCCGAATCGCGCTTGACGCTGATGCCGGCGAAGTCGCGCTGACCTTCGAAGATGTACTCGTATTGTCCGACGGTGGCGGGTTCGCCGGGCGCGAGCGAGATCGCCGGCAAGTCTTCGCCGACGAGGAGCAGTGACGGATCGCCGCTTTCGGTTTCGGAGAGTTGCGCGAGCACCTGCCCTTCGGCGCCCGGTATGCCAAGCCCGAGCGCCGACGGGATCGCCGTCACGCGATCGAAAGTGATGTTGAGGCCGCTGATCGTGCCGGTCGCGCGTTCGTCGACGCGCAGTTGCTCGCCGCCGGATGCGGCCTGCGCGTGGAACGCGACGAGTTCCCACGCGTCCTCGTCCTTCGCGGTGATGCCGATCCAGATGATGCGGTCCGTGCCGGGCACGCCGACGAGGGTGCCGCTCGCGAAATCGAGAAAGTTCGTCGGCGTGATGGTGTCGGTTAGCAGCACGTCGCCGGATGCGTCGGTGATGGTGACAACGGGCGCGGCTGTTGTTTCTTCGAGCGCGAACGTCTCGTTGAATACGGTGTTGCCGGTCGCGGTGTCGCGCACGCGCAGTTCGGCGCCGTCGTTGAAGAAGGCGACCTGGTGGAAGCGGTAGCCGTCGTACTTGAGCGGGTCGTTGACGGTGGTGACGCCGCTCTTCACTTCTTCGCCGTTTCGGAACAGCGTCAGGTGCGTGCGGAAGTCGAGCGCGTTGCCGCTCTCGCCGTAGACGCCCACGGCGTCATCGATGCGCACCTGGAGCTGGTTCGGATCCTTCACTGCGAAGATCGGCGACGACGTGCCTTCGCCGGCGAATACGTCGCGTGTGAAGCCGGTTAGCGACGTGACGAGCCCGCCCGCGATAAACAGGATCAGCGCGAGGTGGCTGACGAACGTCGCGAGCTGCGTCCACGGGTTCTTGTCGGCGAAGATGTACGTCGCGCCGTTTTCTTCGCGCGTCTTGACGCCGAAGCGCAGACGGCGCAGCGTCGATACGGCATGCTCCGGCGCGATCGGCGCGAACGCCGTCCGGTTGTGCGCGCGCTCGAAGAACGTATCCGGCACGCGCTCCGGCGGGCGGAAGACGTTGCGGAACGTCGGCGACCAGCGGTTGAACGTACACGTCGTGACGTTGATGACGAGGAAGCCCAGCGCGAAGAGAAACCACGGTGCCTGGAACACGGAGAACAGCCCCAGCCGATGCATCGGCTCGGTGAGGGGGCCGAAGGTGCCGCGCTGCGAGTCGAGCCAGGCGTCGACGGCGGCGTCGTTGCCGCGCATCGCCTCGGGCACCTGCGGGATCAGCACGCCGAGGAGGCCGAATGCGGCGAGGGTGCCGATGAAGAAGACGGCGAAGCGCACGGACGTGAGCAGCCGCCACACCGGCTGAAACAGATCAGCGGAGGTAGTGCGGCGGCGCGCCGTGCGTGCGGTGGTGGTCAAGAGCGCGCTCCGGTTCGGATCAGAGTAGCGGCGACGCCTCTGGCGACTGTCGCATTCGCAGGTGACTGCGTCGTCTCCAGGAAACTGTGGCACGGGCTTTCAGCCCGTGTCACTCCGGCCCGCCGCACTACCAATCGCCAGGCTGCCCTTCTTCGCGAGCCCACTTCCGTCACGCTCGCGCCTCCTCAAAGTAGCGCTGATAGTCCGGCAGGCATGTCCCGCCGCCGCTCGAATAAGGGTACGTCGCGGCGTCCGTCACGAGCCCTGTCTCAACGGGGTTCGCGTGTACGTACTCGATATAGGTGTTCAGCTCGCGCGCCGTAAACGCTACATCGTCGCGGAAGCCGTCCTGCCACACGGCGCCGCTCGTCTCAAGTTCCGCATTTATCCGGCGCGCGATGGCACCCTTCACAGCGCGCATTGTTTGGCTGATCGTGTAGCTTTCCGCCGGAACGATGACAAAGTGTGCGTGGTCAGGCATGAACGCATATGCCATGAGCAGGAACCCGTGACGGGCACGGACGGTCAGTAACTCTGCGATGGCGACCTCGGCGGCTCGCGCCACGAACACGTGGCGCGAGCGATGCGTGCGCGTCGTGACGAAGTATGGGACTTGGCCCAGATCGACGTGCTGCGGTCGATGAAGTGGTGCGTTAGGTTTCATCGGTCATTTTCACAGTGTGGATGAGGGCGTGCGGGAGCGAAGGGCATCCGGCCAGCGTGACACGG
>CAZRHH010000007.1:6857-87082 GCA_964599885.1 uncultured Dehalococcoidia bacterium
TGCGGGAGCGACGCGCATCCGGCCAGCGTGACACGGTCTGAAAGACCGTGCCACAGGGGTTGTGGCTCGCTGCGGTGAAAGACCGTGCCACAGGGGTTGTGGCTCGCTGCGGCGCAGACGGGCGTGTGGTGGCGTGCGGATCAAGCTTCATCGGTCGATCGTACAGTCTGGATGAGGGCGTGCGGGAGCGACGCGCATCCGGCCAGCGTGACACGGTCTGAAAGACCGTGCCACAAGGGGCTATGGAATCGACTGCATGCATCGAGTCGCTTCACGGCATCACCTTCCCTAACTCCTCCGTCAGCACATCCTCCGTCATCGGCCCGAAGACGCGGGAGCGGACTATGCCGTTGGCGTCGATGAAGTATGACGACGGGATGCCCTCGATTGGGCCGCCGATGCGCCAGGCGTCTGCGACCTGGCCGGTACGGTCGATGACGATCGGGAACGTCATCCCGAACTCATCGGCGAACTCGCGGACGGTGCCGGCGTCTTCCTGCAAGTCGATCGCGACCACGACGAGGCCGTCGGCGGCGCGCTCATCGTAGGCGCGGACGATGTCGGGCATCTCCTGACGGCACGGCGCGCACCAGGACGCCCAGAAGTTCACGAGCACGGGCTTGCCGCGCAGATCGCTCAGCCGCAGTTCGCCGCCATCGACGGTCGGCAGCAGGAAGTCAGGCGCGGCGCGTCCTTCCTCGGGCGACGGCGAGCGGCCGGTGCTGTTCAGCGCGTTGGGTAGGGCGACGATGCCGTAGCCACTCGCGTCGTCGGCGCCGCTGGTGTCGCGCCGGCGTTCGAGATACAACAAGCCGCCGACGATCGTCGCGACGATCAGCAGCGGCAGCACGAGGCTTTTCAGCGCGCCACGCCACTCGCGGCGGTTCTGCGGGCGCTCTTCCACGCCGGAGTCAGCGTCGATCAGGTGGGTGTCGGGATCGGGCATCGCTATGGCACCGGTTTGAACAGCGCGGCGTAGATCGCGCGCACTTCTTCGGGCGGCAGATCGGCGCCGAGGAATGTCTCGCCAAGCCGCACTTCCCAATGCAGATGGTCCTCTTGTCCGGGATTCGTGAGTGATTCGGGCGTGCCGGAGTCGCCGATGAAGCCGACGGTCTCGCCTTGCACGACGGTGACGCCGACCTCGATCCGCGGCGGGATGCCGCCGAGATGCGCGTATCGCGTGACGACGCCCTTGCCGTGATCGACCCACACCTGCCGCCCGCGAAACAGATCGATTACCTCGAATGCGTTGGCCTCGCCGGCGGCGATCCGGGCGTCGGCCGCCGCAAGCTCTTCTTGCGTCAGCGGGGTGTAGTCGTGGTCGGCGCGGACGATCTTGCCGTCTTTGCCGGCGACAACTGGACCGTCAGCGACGATTTCGGTGCAGTTGTCGTAGTCGTAGTTGTCGACGCCCTCGTGGACGCCGCCGCGGTAGTCGCGCGGGGCGTTGGGCATGAGTGCGTCGCTTTGGGGGAGGCAGCCGCCGGGGACGGGATAGATGAAGTTGCGGAAGACGGTGAGGTCGGGGCCCTCGGGTGTCGCCGTCGCGGCGGGGCGCGCCGCCGTGGCGGTCGGCTCGTTCGCCGAACTACCGCCGCATGCCGCCGCCGCGCTCATCGCCAGAAGCAGGAGTATCGGAGGAAAAAGAGGTCGCAGAAGCCCGCCAGCCTTTCCATTCATGGTAGCAGGCGGGTATCGAGGCGGCTTCGCGGGAACGCGGAGACTGGAGGATAGAAGATGGAAAGTGGAGGCTCGGAAAATCCATCCTCCAGTCTCTACCCTCCAGTGCTCATTGCGGAGATGATTCCCTCAGTGCACGCGGCGTCCTACAATCGAAGCGTGACTGACGCGATCGTGATCTTCCTCCACGTCTTCGCCGCGGCGATTTTCATCGGGCCGCAGGTGTTCATGGTGGCCGTCGCCATGCCGGCGCTGCGGAGCCTGGGCGATACGGACGCGCGGCAGCAGGCGTCGCGCGCGATCACGCGCGGCTTTGGCATGCTCGCCGGCGTCGCGCTGGTGGTGCTGCTGGCGACGGGCATCTGGAACTACTACGACGCGAAGGACGCCGGCCTGATCGAGCAGGACGACTTTCCGCGCTACTACACGACACTGATGGTGAAGCTGACGCTGGTGACGATCGTCATTGTGCTGACGGCGTTGCACGGCGCGGTGTTCGGGCCGCGGCTGCAACGTCTGCAAGCCAGGGGCGCCGGCGACGCCGAGATCGCCCGGGCGCGCACATTCTCGATGGTGGCGTCAATCGCGACGCTGGCCGTCTCGATCGGCATTCTCGTCTGCGCGGCGCTGATGGATGCGAACTGGTCAAAGCTGTAGGTAGTGCGAGATACTCTTTCCGGCACCGTTACGGCTGGTGATTGGTGATTGGTTGAGTGCAACGCTAGCCATCGATCGTCGCTTCTGCCGCACACGCCCATCCCGGAATTATTCCATCGATGTCATCCACGACATCTATGGATAGAGGAAGAAAGAGGAGGCTCGAAATGGCGTCAGATGTTCTCGTCTCTACTCAGTGGGTCGCCGACAATCTGGAGAACCCGAAGGTCAAGCTGATCGAAGTCGACGTTGATACAAACGCTTATGACGAGGGTCACGCACCCGGCGCGGTCGGCTTCAACTGGACGAGTCAGCTCCAGGATCAGGTCCGCCGCGACATCATCACGAAGGAAGGTCTCGAGCAGTTGCTCGGCGACGCGGGCGTCGGCAACGACGACACGGTCGTGTTGTACGGCGACAACAACAACTGGTTCGCCGCCTACGCGTTCTGGCTGTTCGAACTCTACGGTCACAAGGACGTGAAGCTGATGGATGGCGGCCGCAAGAAGTGGGCCGACGAGCAGCGCACGCTGACGAAGGACGCGCCCTCGCCGAAGAAGACGTCGTACAAGGCGCAGGCGCCGAACCAGGCGCTGCGGGCGCGGCGCGACGAGGTACTGGGCGCGCTCGGCAACGCGAAGAACGCGCTCGTCGATGTCCGTTCGCCCGCCGAGTACAACGGCGAGATCATGGCCCCGCCCGGACTCTCGGAGACGGCGCAGCGTATGGGTCACATCCCGGGCGCGGCGAACGTGCCGTGGGCTCAGGCGGTGCGCGAAGACGGCACCTTCAAGTCGCCCGAGGAACTCGAGCAGCTCTACGGCGGCAAGGGCGTGACGAAGGACAAGGACGTGATCGCGTACTGCCGCATCGGCGAGCGCTCGTCGCACACGTGGTTCGCGCTGAAGCACCTGCTTGGCTACAAGAACGTCAAGAACTACGACGGCTCGTGGACCGAGTACGGCAGTCTGATCGACGTGCCGATCGAGAAGTAGCGGGCGGGACACTACGCGGCGCGCTCGACTCGGACGCGCCGCTTCCGTAGGGGAACACGCAATGTCCGACATTCTCGCGCTGGCGTACCGGAAAGCGCTGCTTGCGGTCGACCCCTCGCTCGTGCAGTTGCATTTTGATGCGGCGGTGATCGATCGTTACCGCGAGCAGCCGAACTTCCAGGTGATCCGCACGGATAGCGCCGGACGCGTCCGTAAGCAGGGTGGCTGGGGGATCGATTTCGGCATCCCGGAGGGCGAGCGTACAATCCATGCGTCGTGGCAAGCGCTGGCGTACGCGTTGCCGGAGGACGAGCGCGCGCATTGGGCGATGCATGCCGCAGAGGCGGGGGGCATCAGCGCGAACTTCGTGCGGATGCAGATCTCGCCTGGGAGCTGCTTCGACGACGGCGAGCTCCGTAACTGGGAGTGATCAACGATTCGGTGCGATAGGGATTGGTGATTAGTGATTGGGGGCCGCGACCACCCAATCACCAATCACCAATGACCAGTCGCCGAGAAACAGGAAGCGGCACGGAGGCACGATGGTCACCAGGCGCGAGAACGAAAGAGAACCCGTCGTGCGCGAAGATGAGGATGGACTGAACATCATCAGCGACGACGACGAAGACGACGGGACGATGCCGCGTTTCGCCGAGGGCGAACTCTGCTGGATCTGTCAGGACGAGCAGGGACGCGTGGGCCTCGACCCGACGCGCCACGGCAGCTACGACGGCGAGGCCGTGTTCTACGGTTACAAATGCCTCGAAGCGGGACTGCGCACGGCCTACGCCCAGAACGACGGCATCGCGGTTATCGCCGAGCCGTTCGGAAGGAACGCGTTTCACCTCTACTACCGTCTCGATGAGATGCCGGCGTACCAGTTTGCGCGCGAGGACACCGAAGGCATCTCGTGGCTGCTGCTGACGATCGGGGACGCCTGCGCGCGCTGCGGCGAGCAGAGCCACTACGCGTGGCTGACGCCCGATTTCGTCGATCCGGAGTTGCCCGAAGAAGAGAGCACACCGGTCTTCCGCAACCTCGACAAGGACATCGAGCATCTGTGCAGCAACTGCACGGCCGCCGCGCTCGCGAAGGCGTACGAAGCGATGCGCCTGCCGTTGATGACCGTCGAAATGCCGCGCTCCGCGATGGGCGTGCTGATGCCGTCCGGGGAATAAGCGTGCCAACCGGGATTCGATCCAGCCTCCAGCCTCCAGCTTCCAGTGCCCCTTCGGAGATACGATGACCCTAACGTTGCCAAAAGGGCACATCGACGAGATGATCGCGCACGCGCGGCAGGATGCGCCGAACGAGTGCTGCGGCATCATCGCCGGGAAGGACGGCCGTGCGACGAAGCTCTACCGCGCGATCAACGCCGAGGCGAGCCCCTACCGCTACAGCGTCGACGCGAAGGACCTGCTGCGCATCCATCGTGAGGTCGATGGCAACGACGAGGACTTCCTCGTCATCTACCACTCGCACACGCACACGGAGGCGTACCCGTCGCCGACGGATGTGCGGCTTGCGGCGTGGCCGGACGCGTACTACGTGCTGGTGTCGCTGATGGATGAGGCGGCGCCGGTGGTGCGCGCGTTTCGAATCCTCGAAGGCGAAGTCACCGAGGAGCCGATCGTCGTAGCTGATTAGGCGAGACTCACGCACTGGACGTTCATCGCCGCATTCCCGGGGCGGACACATAGGTCCGCCCCTACATTGCGCGACGGTCCCGGGTGTTGTTTACGCTGGATCGAGACCTACACTCCTTGCATGGCACCGCCCAACATCAACAACCTCCCCGTCATTCAGCGCGCTTTCCTTGCGTGGCACGATGCGCACGCCATGCCAGCGCCGTGGCGTGAAGCCGGCGATCCGTACGCATGCCTCGTCGCCGCCGTGATGGCGCAGCAGACGCAAATGGCCCGCGTCATGCCGTCCTACGAGCGCTTCACGGCAGCGTTTCCGACGATCGAGGCGCTGGCCGCGGCGTCTGCGGGCGACGTCATTCGCGTCTGGGCGGGCATGGGCTACAACCAGCGCGCCGTCCGGCTGCATCGCGCCGCGCAGACGATCACCCGGGACGGATGGCCGCGCGACGCCGCATCGCTTGCGCTGATCCCGGGTATCGGGCCGTTTACGGCGGCGATCATCGCGTCGTTCGCGTTCGGCCAGGCGGCGGCGTGCGTCGATACGAATGTGCGGCGGGTCCTCGGCCGTCTCGCTGGCGATGAGGCGATCGACGGCGCCGCGCTTCAGCGTCTCGCCGATGCGTCGCTCGCCCGGAAGCATCCGGCGCGCTGGAACCAGGCGCTGATGGACTACGGCGCGACGGTCTGCACGCCGCGCCCGAACTGCAGTGCGTGCGTCGTCGCCCGTCACTGCGCATCGGGCGAACGCTACGCGGCGCCGCCAATGCAGATGGTCGCCGACGAGCGCGCGACGTATGACGCGCGACCGAAGCGCAAGGCGAAAGTGCCCGAAGCGCCGTTCGAGGGTTCGACGCGCTACTACCGCGGCCGCATCATCGACGCGCTGCGAGATCTCCCGCCCGGCGCCACTCTCCGCATCGAGGATCTGCCGGCGCGGATTCCGAACGGAGCCGCGCTATCGGGTGATGGCGTTCGCGAACTGTGCGTCGCGCTCGAACGGCACGGACTGGCGGTGATCAGCGGCGATGCGGTGTCGTTGCCGGGGTGACGCTCGGCGATCAACGTGCGGCTGTGGACGCCACCAAGCGATCGGAGACGGCGGTAGGGGCGAACCTGTGTGTTCGCCCGGCATTCCACGGCAATGCCCTCGTCACTCATCGATCCGCTCGCCAACAGAGGACTCCGACTTCCAACGCCCAGATCACGCACTTCCAGCCTCCGCCTTCTATCCTCCAGTGCCCGCACAGCGAGTAACATGCAAGAAAGGAGACGCCGATGCCCGCAGAAGTCACGAAGATTGGCCCGCTCGGGCCGTACGCCAACAACGCTTACATCATCAGCGACCGCGCGACGAAACGCGCGTTGTTCGTCGACGCGCCGATCGACAGCGCGCGGGCGATCAAGGCCGCGAAGGCGTACGACGTGCTGCGCGTGGTCGTCACGCACCGGCACGGCGATCACTGGGCCGATATCGATAACGTGATCAAGGAACTCGGCGCGCCCGTCTACTGCCACGAGGCCGACCGCGCGCCGCACGCCGCGAAGGTTGATGGCGCCGTGATGGACGGTGATGTGATCGCCGTTGGCGAGACGCTCGTGCAGGTGATCCACACGCCGGGCCACACACCCGGCAGCATCTGCCTGCTTGTGCCGGACGCCGACGACGGCGGTGACGTGCTGATCTCGGGCGACACGCTATTCCCCGGCGGCCCCGGCCGATCGGACAGCGCTGCCGCGCTGCACGAGATGGTGCAGTCGATCGCGTCGCGGCTGCTCACGCTGTCCGGCGACACGCGCGTCTACCCCGGGCACGGCGACAACACGACGATCGCCGACGCGCAACGCGAACACGCCGTCTTCGCATCGAAGGAGCACCCGGCCGGCATGTACGGCGACGTGACGTGGGAAGGCTAGGGCGTGGTGTCCTCCGACGGGTTCGACAGCGGGTCTTCGCCCTCGTTGAAGGACTTCACGGCCGATTCGAACTCGGCCGGCAGTATCTGCAAGATCGGATCGGCGCCCTCGAGCAGCGCGGTGGCGAACTCTGAATCGTCGATGCGTTCGTCCATGTCGTAGCGCGGATACGTGACCATCAGGATCAGCAGCCCCCAGACGATGATCAGCGACTTCGCGGCGCCGAACGCGCCGCCCAGCATCTGATCGGCAATGCCCAACTGCATGATCACGACGGCCGGATGGATCAGCATCGCCAGCAACTGGCCGGCGATCGTGATCCCGCCAAAGATGATCAGAAACGCGATGACGTTCGCCGTGGCGTCGTTGTCGATCGCGCTGAGGATCGTGTCGGCGACGTTATCGTAGAACAGTCCTGCCAGCACGAGGCCGGCGATCGTGGAGGTGATACCGATCAGTTCGCGGATGAACCCCGCCTGAAACGCCGTGATGACGAAGAACAGGAATACCAGCCCAATGACCACATCGACCCAGCTCATGGTTGCGCTCCTCCGCTGTCCGCGTGCCGTTCATCGAGCGCGGCGTGCAGCACCTCCGCCATATCGCCCGCGAAGACGAAGCGCAGTTCGCGCAGGATGGCGGGCGGCACATCGCTCAGGTCTTTCTCGTTGCGCTTCGGCAGCACGAACGTCTTGATGCCCGCCCGGTGCGCGGCGAGGATCTTCTCCTTCAATCCGCCGACCGGCAGGACGCGCCCGCGCAACGTGATCTCGCCTGTCATCGCGACCTGACGGCTGATCGGGCGCCGCGTCAGGGCCGAGATCATCGCGGTCGCGATCGTGATGCCGGCCGATGGTCCTTCTTTCGGCACCGCGCCCGCGGGGACGTGTACGTGAATGTCGTTCTTCTCGAACGTCTCGAGCGGAATCGAGAGTTCGATTGCCCGCGAGCGCGCGTACGAGAGCGCCGCCTGCGCCGACTCGCGCATCACCTCGCCGAGCTGGCCGGTCAGCGTCAGGCCGCCCTTGCCGGGCATCAGCGTCACTTCGATGCCCAGCACGTCGCCACCCAGCTCCGTGCGCGCGACACCCGTCGCCACGCCGACCTGGTCCGTCTCTTCGGCGGAACCCCAGAAGAACTGCTGCGGCCCCAAGTACGTCGCGATGTTCTTCTGCTCGACGTGTACTTTCGTCGCCGGCTGCTCGGCGAACTGCCGCGCCACCTTGCGGCAGATGCCGCCGATCTCGCGCTCCAGGTTGCGCACGCCAGCTTCGCGTGTGTATTCGCGCACCATCTTCTTCAGCGCGCCCGGCGTGATCGTCAGTTGCAGCGGCGACAGCCCGTTTTCCTGCAACTGCTTCGGCACCAGGAACTGCTGCGCGATCCGCAGCTTCTCGTCATCGATGTAGCCGGGCAGTTCGATCACTTCCATGCGGTCGCGCAGCGCCGGGATGATCGGATCCATGATGTTCGCCGTCGCGATGAAGAGCACCTTCGACAGGTCGTAGTCGACGTCGAGATAGTGATCGCTGAACGCGAAGTTCTGCTCGGGATCGAGCACTTCGAGCAGCGCCGACGACGGGTCGCCGCGGAAGTCCGTACCCACCTTGTCCACTTCATCGAGCATGAACACCGGGTTGACGGTGGCGGCCTGCTTCATGCCGTGAACGATGCGCCCCGGCATGGCGCCGACGTACGTGCGCCGGTGGCCGCGGATCTCCGCTTCGTCGCGGATGCCGCCGAGGCTGATGCGCACGAACTTCCGTCCGAGCGCCTCCGCGATCGACCGCCCGAGGCTCGTCTTACCGACGCCGGGCGGCCCGACGAAGCAAAGGATCGGGCTGCGCAGATGCTCCTTCGCGAGCTGCCGCACGGCCATGTATTCGAGGATGCGCTCCTTCACCTTCGGCAGCCCGTAGTGGTGACGGTCGAGTACCTTCGCCGCGTCGCGCAGATCGATGTGGTCGTCCGTCGCCGTCTGCCACGGCACGTTCAGGAGCCATTCGAGATAGCCACGAATGATGCCGACTTCCGGCGACGCCGACGGGATCTGCTCCATGCGGCGCAGCTCGTCCGTCGCTTTCTTCGCGACGGCTTCGGGCATGCCGGCGGCGTTGATGCGCTCCTGCATGTTGTACGCGTCGCGCGCGGCCGGGTCGGTCTCGCCGAGTTCGCGCTGGATCGCCTTCATCTGTTCGCGCAAAAAGTACTCGCGCTGCGACTTGTCGAGTTCGTCCTGCACGCGCGAGTGGATGCGCCCTTGCAGCTCCAGCACGTCGAGTTCCTTCGCCAGGTGGATGCTGATCTTCTCGAGCCGCTCCCGCGCATCGATCGTCGAAAGCAGGTCCTCCGCCTCTTCGTCGTCGAGGCTGAGACACGATGCGACGTAGTCGGCGAGGAAGCCCGGGCGCTCCATGTTCAGCGCCATCACGTAGGAATCGTCCGGGACGCCGGGCGCCATCTGGCACACCTTCTCGAATAGCGCCAGGACGGCGCGCCGCAACGCCTCCGTCGCGACGGTGGTATCGCTCGGCTCTTCGATCGGCTCGACGCGCACGCTTATGTAGGGCTCTGTGCCGAGGAACTCGATGATCCGGAGGCGGCGCAGCCCGTGTACCCAGACCTGCGTCGTCCCGTCGGGCAGTCGCAGCGCACGGCTGATCGTCGCTTCGGTGGCCACCGGAAAGACGTCGTTGGGCGTCAGATCCGTCAGCGACGGGTCGCGCTGGGTGACGACAGCGACCATATCGTCGCCGTTCGTCGCTTCGTTGATGGCGCGGAGGCTGGTGCGGCGGCCGACGAGGATCGGCCCTGTTGTATAGGGAAAGAGAATGCCGCGCCGCCGTGGAAGCAGCGGCAGTACGATCGAGGCGTCCCTGCGCCGTCGCTGACGGGCCACGCGCGCGACCTCCATCCCGGGCATCCCGCCCGCCCATAACTGATCTAATTTACGATCAGTATCGGCACGGCGAGTGTATCACGGTGGACGGAGATTTCCGCCGACATTATGGCATATCGATCAGGCGAGAGATCAGATCATTGCGGTGATTCCGCCGCAGGGCGGTGTGCGCGTTACATCGGGCGGGGACTCTCGCGGTTCTTCAGCGTCCGAGCGGCGGGTTCATTTCTGACTGGGCATGGCTGCTCCGTCTTCGTTCATCTGGACGTATCCGGGCTGTCTTGGTTGCTGCTGCTATCTCATCTGATGTCGGCGTATTTCGTCTATCTGTGGGGATTGTAGGCCGCGACGGTGCGGTTGCCATCGGCGGATCGGGGCGGGGACGGGGATACCTTCGGGTGAGGCGGTGGCTCCGCCGGATGGGGGAGATGGGTTTTGGTTGGTTGGTGCTGGTGGGCGACGATCGGCCTAGCAAGCTATGCCGCCACGGGTGGGCGTCGGCGATCAGGGTGTGGGGTTGGCCGGGCGTTGGTGCGAGATGAGGCTGTGTGTGCGAGATCGACCGGGGCCCGGCAAGCGGGGCCCCTACCGGTGGTGGGGTAATGGAGGCGTTTGGTTCGTGCCGATCCGGAGTTCGGCACAGCACGCTGTGCCGCTACAGATGGGTGTGACGCCGTAGCCGTGAGCCGCTGGCGCGCTTAGCCGAGGATGTGCCCCATCTTGGTGCGTTTCGTCTCGAGGTAGCGGAGGTTGTGCTCGTTCGGGGTCGCCTGGATCGGGACGCGGACGGCGTGGAGGCCGTAGCCGATGAGGCCGGCGCGCTTGGCGGGATTATTCGTCAGCAGGCGCAGATTCTTCAGGCCGAGATCGACAAGGATCTGCATGCCGATGCCGTAGTCGCGGCGGTCGGCCGGAAAGCCGAGCGCCTCGTTGGCCTCGACCGTGTCCATGCCGCCGTCCTGCAGGTTGTACGCCTTGATCTTGTTGTGCAGGCCGATGCCGCGCCCCTCCTGCCGCATGTAGACGATGACGCCCTTGCCTGCTTCGGCGATCATCTTCATCGCCAGCGTAAGCTGCTCGCCGCAGTCGCAGCGCTGCGATCCGAAGACATCGCCCGTCACGCACTGGCTGTGCATACGCACGAGCACCGGATCGTCGCCACTGACGTCGCCGAAGACGATCGCTATGTGCTCGTCGGGATCCGTCATCGCCTTGTAGGCGATGCAGCGCCATTCGCCGTACTCCGTCGGCAGCTTGCTCTCGGCGACGCGCTTGACGAGCTTCTCCTTCTCCATCCGGTACTGGATCAGCTGCGTGACGCTGATGATCTTCAAATTGTGGCGCTTGCCGAACTTGCGCAGCTCCGGCAGCCGCGACATCGTGCCGTCTTCGTTCATCACTTCGCAGAGCACGCCCGCCGGGTACAGCCCCGCGAGCTTGCAGAGATCGACCGTCGCCTCCGTCTGGCCGGCGCGGACGAGCACGCCGCCGTCGCGCGCCCGCAACGGGAATGTGTGGCCGGGCATGACGAGATCGTCGGGGCGCGTCTTGGGGTCGATCAGCACTTGCGTTGTCCGCGCGCGGTCGGCGGCGGAAATGCCCGTTGTGACGCCCTTCCTCGCTTCGACGCCGACGGTGAACGGCGTGCCGAAATGCGAGTCGTTCGTGTTGACCATCATCGGGATGCGGAGCTGCGCCAGACGCTCGGCGGTCATCGGCACGCAGATCAGGCCGCGGCCGTGGCGCGCCATGAAGTTGATCGCTTCGGGCGTCGCGAACTGCGCGGGCAGCGTCAGGTCGCCTTCGTTCTCGCGCTCTTCGTCGTCGATGATGATCACGAAGCGCCCGTTGCGGTACTCCTCGATCGCCTCTTCGACGGTCGCGAGCCGCTTGGCGCGCTTCACTTCCTTGTCGCTGATCTTTGGCACTTCCGGTTGCAACGGCTACCTCTCAGTTTCGCGCGGGGCGCTCACACGATGCCGGCTTCGCGCCGGTCCTCCAGCATCTGATCGACGTAGCGGGCGATGATGTCGGATTCGAGATTGAGGCGGTCGCCGGGCTTGCGCGTATGCAGGTTGGTGTGCTCCTGCGTGTACTGCACGAGCGAGACCGAGAACGTCTCCGCGTCTTTCGCGGTGACGGTGAGGCTGATGCCGTCGATCGCGACGGGGCCCTTGACGACCATGTGCCGCAGGATGTCGGGCGGCGCGTTGACGCGCAGGATGATCGCTTCGCCCTCGTTCTCGAACGAGTGCAGCGTGCCCGTCGCCTCGACGACGCCGCGCACGAGATGGCCGCTGACGCGCCCGGCGAGTTGCAGCGAGCGTTCGAGGTTTACTTTGTCGCCGGCCTTGAGGTCGCCGAGGTTACTGCGGCGGTAGGTCTCGGGCATGATGTTCGCCTCGAAGCCCTCCTCGTCGAAGTACTTCGCGGTCACATCGACGCCGTTAACGCTGATGCTGTCGCCGAGGTTCGTCCCCCACAGCACCGTCTTGGCGGCGATCTTCAGTTCGCCATCGGTGACGCTGCGCACGGTGCCGACTTCTTCGATGATGCCAGTGAACACGCTGCTGCTCCTGCTGCGATGCGGAGTTAGTGTCATGGTAACGCTAAGTACCCGCATCGTCAATATGGTGGATCGAGGCTGCGGAAAGCGCAGGGTCGGCGGGGCTGCGCTGCCGAAAGCGGATCGGGTGGGGTGACGGGGCGCGTTCGTCAGCTCCCCACGGAATCGCTGTTGATCGAATTGTAGCGGGATCGGGGAGAGTCAAGGGGACGACTCTCGCGCGGCGCGTTGACAACCCGCGAGTACGTGAGATACTCGCCGCATGAGACCCAACGGTTTGTCGCGCACCGCCGTCGTCGCTCTCGTTACCGCAGCCACGCTATTCGCCGCCGCCTGGGGCAACCCCGGATCCACCGGCGACGAATTCGTCTTCACGCCGGTGCCGTATACGGTGCTGCCGGCCGAGCCGGGCGAAACGCCGAGAGTGATAGCGGAAGATGAGGACGGCGAAGAATACCTTGCCGCCGAACTCCTCGTCTTGCTTCCCCGTTCCGAATTGGACGGCTTTCTCGAATGGCTCGAGGCGGTCGGATTCGAAGGTCAGCGACTGGGCGAAGACACCACCGGTGCTGCTGCGACGAGCGCGGCGGAGCGCGGCGTCGCGCTCGACAAGGCGACGGTACTCGTCCGAGTTCCACGCGGGGCAGCGATCGCGGCGAGAACTCTGATCCTCCAGGAGCACGAAGTTGATTCGGTCGATCTCTCGCGAATTTACACCTTTCAATAGCGAGTGAACTTAGAAACGTTTAACGCAAGGAGGCGATCGTGCTTCGATTCTTGGTGGCGATGTGCGCGTTGGGCCCACTCGCTGGTGCGACGTCGCAACCCCTTGACACGGACTCAGCACGTGAGATAGTCGCCGCATGAAACATACCAGCCAGCATATGAGCGGTGTATTCGCATTCGCCGTCGCGGCGGTGCTTGCCGCCGCATGCGGCAGTCCAGCACCGAAGACGAGCGAGTTCGTGTTTACGCCCGTGCCGTATACCGTGCTGCCCGCCGAGCCGGGCGAGACGCCCGTTGTAGTGGCGCTAGACGAAGACGGGAGCCGATATGTGGAGGGCGGTGTCGTTGCGTCGCTTCCGCGCGACGATCTCAGTGATTTTGTCGAATGGCTCGAGGACGCTGGGTTGGAGTGGGAGCGCATCGACACCGATCGCGGAGAGATCGATAAGGAGTTGGGTATCAACGATGCGATTCTATTCGTGAGGGTTCCTCTTGGCACCGCGACTCAAGCGAGGGACCTGATTCGATCGAGGCCGGAGGTGGCGTCCGCTGACCTCAACTATCTTAGGGCGGTGCATTAGCCGCCCTGGCGGGAAACGCCTTAGTGAGCGCGCATGGAGGCGACGATGCTTCAGACGAAAACGATTCGATTCCTGATAGCGATATGCGCGCGTGGGCTGCTCGCGGGAATGACGCCGACGCCAGAGCCAGAAGGTCAGTCTCTAGCCCCCCTCAACGTGGTTGACAACTCAACAGCATGTGAGATCCTCGCCGCATGAGACCCAACGGTTTGTCGCGCACCGCCGTCGTCGCCCTCGTCACCGCCGCCGCATTCGCCGCCGCCTGCGGCAACCCGGGCCCCACCGGCGAGGAGTTCGTGTTTACGCCCGTGCCGTTTACGGTACTCCCCGCAGAGCCGGGGAAGACGCCTGCTGCCGTTGACCTGATGGAGACGGGAACGAGTATCTCGAGGGGAGCGTTTTAGTCGTCGTTTCTCGTAGCAAGATGGATGAATTTACCGAGTGGTTAGGCGACGTTGGATTCGCGTGGCGAAGAATCGATGAAGATCGTGGCACCGTCGATGAAGAACTCGGCATTACCGAGGCAATTGTTTCGGTGCAAGTTCCGCTCGGCGCAGCGCCGGATGCTAGAGAACTGATTAGTGGCAGGCCGGGGGTGGAGACTGCGGATCTCAATTACCTCATGTCAGTGCAGTAGCCAGCCGGGCGGGTTCGCATGCGGCGAGCGTTGACAATCGGTATGCAGGTGAGATACTCACCGCATGAAACTCACCAGTTGGTCGCGCACTGCCGTCTTCCCACTTCTCGCCGCCGCCGCGTTCGCCGCCGCTTGCGGCAACCCCGGCCCCACAGGCAACGAGTTCGTGTTTACACCGGTGCCGTACACGGTGCTGCCCGCGGAGCCGGGCGAGACTCCTGTGGTGGTGGCGCTGGATGATGAGGGCGATGTCTATTACGCCGCTGAACTTAGTTTCCTGATTGATGAAGACGAACTCTCCGCCTTCCTCGAGTGGTTGGAGAGCGTCGGCCTTGAAGGAGTGCGTCTGGACGAGGAACGCCCCGCAGCCGAGAGAACCATGGCCGCGGAGCGGGGAGTCACATTAGACAAGGCGATCGTGTTCGTGAAGGTTCCGCGGGGAGGCGCGATCGCGGCGAGGGACTTGCTTCGCACAAGACGGGGCCTGGAGGACGTCGAACTAGACTACCCGTTTTATACCCAGTAGGAGCCATAACGAATCGGCCAGTCGCGAGGAGGCGAAAATGCTCCGATACTTAGTCAGCGTTTGCGCAGTTGGGTTTCTACTAGGCGCGACGCCAATACCCGCCGAGATCGTCCCCGAACCGTTGGACGTGATCGGCGCCACCAGCGCGGATCTGGCTTATGCGGAATTGATCGAGGAACCGGATGGCGCGCGCCGTCAAGCCGGGCTTTTCTGGATGATCGTCTCACCCGAGTTCAACACGGGGGTGATGGGTGAGGCAAACCCGAGCGTCGAACTTCTCGTCGAGGAGCCCACGGGGTTAACCGGCGACGATCGACTCATCATCGCTCGGGTACCGGATCCGGGACTAGACGCGATGCTCGCAGCTATGGCTGCCGCCCCCGGAGTGGTGGTCGCGCCGGGCAAGAGTTACATGTTCGAGATTGCAGCCAACGATCCGTATTGGCAAGGGCAAGTCGAAGCTGGCTTAGGATGCGACTTCGTCGCCCCGACAATCCAGTGTCCGCCCCCGATAGTAAGCTTGGCTCTCAACTGGATACTCACCGAAGCAATTGCAGGCCGGATCGACGTCGTCAATATGAGCTTCGCCGGCTCCCGTGAAGACGGGCAAGACTACTTCTTTGATGCGCTTCATAGCCTCGACGTGCGACTCGTAGCTTCCGCTGGGAACGACGGAGCATCGCCAATTCTGTACCCCGCGCGTGAGGATCACGTCATCGCCGTTGGGGGCGTGAACCCCAACGGCACGCGCCATCCGGACTCGAACTACGGCAACGATCTCGATGTCGCGGCGCCGTACCAGACGTGGGCGCTCGACGAAATCAACGCACCATGGTACTTCCAGGGCACGTCTGCATCGGCGCCGGTGATTGCGGGCTATCTCGCGCTCTACAAGAGCATGGTGTTCGTGGAGTTCGAGCCTGGCTATACGGGAGAGATCTGGGAGTCGCGAGGTAGTCCTTGGAACTCGCAAACGGGCCACGGAGTCCCCGTGGTTCCGGTGAATGCGCTTCTCGATTTTGGTTGCGTGCGGCACGACTTCGATGGCAGTGGCGAGATCGATGTGACGGATCAGCAACTCATCGCGTATCGGTACGGTGCCGAGCCTCCGTCACAACTTTACGATCCGAAGTACGATTTGGAGCCGTGGGTGTACGTTTGGCCGCCGCAACCCGTCGACTTCGACATCGATATCCAGGATATCCAGAAGATCTTCGGGCGGGACGCATATACATGTCGTCAGTAGCGTGTCACGGAGCCCCGCCGCGTCTCCGGTCGCAAGGCTCGCGCGTTCAAAACATCGTGTACTCTCGGCACCCCGCCTAGCGCAGCCGAGATGATTCCGGCAACGAGTGTCCGATGACGTTGTTGCGTCAGAAGATCTCGACGGTAATCAACGTGCTGGTGCGGCTGGGGGCGGAGGAGGGCGAGCGGCGGTACAAGGCACGGTATGAGGTCGATGGGGATGGCGTGATCGAAATTGAGGATGCGCTGCTGGCGCTCGGGGTGCCGACGTGCAGGCGCGGGCGTCGCTAGCGGGAGCTCGACGCGGTGTGAGTGTAGGGGCCGGCGTGATGTGCGCCGGCCCGAGGCGGCAGACAGGCGAGGAGGTGAGCATGGCCCGCGTGCGACTGAACGAGACGGCAGACCTGCCTGAGGATCACCGCTGGCTGTTCGAGCGGATGGAGAAGCGCGGCGGCGTGCTGAACATTTTTCGGGCGCTCTCGCACAGCCCGGAGGCGCTGCGGCGCTTCATGAAGTTTGGCAGCTACTTCCTGGAAGAGGGGAAGCTCGACGCGGGGTTGCGAGAACTGGCGATCCTGCGCGTCGGCATGCTCTGCGGTTCGCCGTACGAGTTTTCGCAGCACATCGCGTTTGGGCGCCGCGCCGGCCTCACCGACGGCCAAATCCGCGGCATCGCCAGCCCGAGTGTCGCGCTGTTCGAGCCGCAGCAGATGGCGGTGCTTGGCTACGCCGGCGAACTGACGACCAACGCCCGCGCGTCCGGCGCCGCGTACGACGCCGTCGCGGCGTTCCTCAACGCCGAAGAGATCGTCGAACTGACGATGGTGATCGGCTTCTACAACATGGTGTCGCGCACGCTCAACGCGCTCGACGTTGACGTCGATCCGGTCGCGCGTGCCGATTTGGACGCGTTGCAACTGCAAGTCGGCCCGTAGCCCGCGGCCGACCGTTGCGGCGGCGGTGCTTGCCGGCGCGTCACGCCTTTTCGGCGACGAGCTGTTCCGAGACGTCCCAGAGTTGTTTGGCGCGTTCGGGGTCGAGCGCGTAGGGCATGACGCCCTGCATGGGGTTGTCGGCATTCCAGGGTCGGGCGATGGCGCAATCTTCGAGGTAGTGGCCGCCCTGGCCTTCGAGTTCGGGCGCGACGGCGGCCCAGATGGATGTGGCCGCGCCCTGCTCGGTGCTCTTGAAACGCGGGTTCGGGGTGCCGTACTCATCGATCCAGCCGAGGGCCACCTTCTCTTCGTTCGACATGTGTTTCTGGAGTCCGGTCATGATGCCGCCGGGCATGACGGCGTTGGCGGTGATGCCATCAGCGGCGTGGCGGCGCGCCAGTTCGACGGCGAAGAGCGCGTTCGCGGTTTTCGACTGCCCGTAGGCCTGCCACGGATCGTACGGACGCTGGCGGAAGTTGATGTCGCTGAAGTCGATATCGGAGCGGCGGTGGCCGATCGAGCTGAGGGCGACGACGCGGGCGTTGCCGGCGGCTTTCAGCGCGGGGAGCAGGCCCGTGGTGAGCGCGAAGTGGCCGATGTGGTTGGTGCCGAACTGCATTTCGATGCCGTCGGCGGTGTATGACTGCGGCGTGGCCATGACGCCGGCGTTGTTGATCAGGATGTGCAGCGGGTGCCCCTGTGCGACGTAGTTCTCGGCGAGGGAGCGGATGGATGCGAGCGATGCGAGATCGACGATGGCGGTGTCGATCGAGGCATCGGGGTTGTCGGTGCGGAGCGTCGCGGCGATCTCTTCGGCCTGCGCGGCGTTCCGTGCGGCGAGCGTGACGTGGGCGCCGGCGCTGGCGAGCGCGCGCACGGTCTCGACGCCGATGCCGGATGCGCCGCCGGTGACGATCGCGTTCTTGCCGTGCAAATCGCGGCCTGCGATGACGTCGAGCGCGGTGGAGCGGGCGCCGAATGGTGATTGGGTCGTCATGATGTTGCGCTTTCGGGTTTGCAGTTCTGGTGAATGATTGTGCTGTTGGAGATGGATGTTGGTCAAGCGATTCGGAGCGCGGTTGAACCACAGAGGCACAGAGGCACAGAGGCGCGGAGGGGTGTTTGGACGTTGGAGGTGGGAGGTGGGAGGTTAGTTCTCTTAGAAGGTGTGATTCGCCAGCCAGTCTTTGATGGCGGCGGTGACGGCTTCGGGTTGCTCCAGCGTGGTGATGTGGGCGGCGTTGGGGATGGTGACGAGATCGGCGTTCGGGATGGCGGACGCCATCTGTTCGGCGTCGGCGGGCGGCGTGATCGGGTCGTCGGCGCCGACGATGATGAGCGTGGGGACGGCGATGCGCGGGAGATCGCCGAGCGATGACGGGCGTTCGGCCATGGCGGTGAGCGCGCCGACGATGCCTTCGAGCGTGGCGCCGGCCTCCACATCGCGCACCGCCTGCACGACGCCGGGGCGATCGGCGAGCGTTGCGGGCGTGACGAGGCGCGGCAGCATCGCTGCGATGACGATCTGTTTGCCTTCGGACTGGGCGCGCTCCGCCATCGCGTAGCGGCCCTGCTTCTGCTCGTCCGTGTCGGCAGCGGCCTTCGTGTCGGCGAGGATCAGACCCGCGACGCGCTCCGCGTAGAGACGCAGGAACGCGAACGCGACGTAGCCGCCCATCGAGAAGCCGGTGAGGATGACGCGTTGCACGCTGAGTTCATCGAGCAGTTCGCGCAGGCCGGCGGCGTAGGCGTCCATCGATTTCGCGGCGCCGGGCGTGCGGCCGAATCCCGGCAGGTCGGGCGCGATGACGCGGCGTGACTTGCTGAGGGCGTCGATCTGCGGGCGCCACATGCCGGACGTGAACGGAAAGCCGTGAACGAGCAGCAGGGGCGGGTCGCCCGTGCCGTGCGATTCGTGTGCGAGTGTCATGTGGCCGTCTCCTTCGTCGCGGTGTTGTTGTTGAGCGCGCGCTCGGTGGCGAGGATCGCGATCAGGGCGTCGACGGTCGCGTCGAGCTTGCCGGGCTCGTTGACGATGACGTGCTCGAATTCGCCGCTGCGCGCCATTTCGTCGAACGCGGTTGCGAGGCGGCGGGCGATGCGCTCTTCGTCGTCGGAGCCGCGGGCGCGGATGCGCGCTTCGATCTCATCGAGCGACGACGGCGCGATGAACACGAGTACAGCGTCGGGCATGAGCCGCTTGATCGACGCGGCGCCCTGCACATCGGTGCGGACGTAGACGTCGAGACTGGCGGCGAGCTGTTCGAGCACCTGCGCGCGCGGGACGCCGGAGCGGTGACCGTAGACGACGGCGTGTTCGAGCAGGCCGTCGCTTTCGATCAGCGCGTCGAACTGCGCGTCGGAGACGAAGTAGTAGTCGACGCCGTCGCGCTCGTTGTCGCGGGGCGGGCGTGTGGTGCAGGTGATGACGCGATGGAAGCGATGGCCGCGGAGCGCGAGTTCGTCGAGGACGGCGTCTTTGCCGGCGCCGGAGGGGCCGGAGAGGACGACGAAGAGTGGCGATTCGGCGGGGGGGTCGTATGTGTTGTTGGTCATCGTTCGTACCCGCATGACACGGGCTGAAAGCCCGTGCCACAGTTATCTGGATGCGACGGTCTTGACTGAATTCCACGCCCGCGCGGGCTGAAAGCCCGCGCTACGATAAGGAATCGATGCTTCAGTTTGCGGCAGCGTGGAGAAGCTTGTCGTGATGAAGCCACTTTCGTCACGCGGTCACTCGCTGAGCTGTTCGAGGTGTTGCCAGAAGTCAGGATAGGAGACGGCGACGGCTTCCGCTTCGTCGATGCGGACGTCGCCGCTGCCGGCGAGCGCGGCGGCGGCGAGCGCCATCGCGAGGCGGTGGTCACCGAACGATCCGACGTTGCCGCCGGCCGGGGGCGTGCCTCCTTCGATGACCATGCCGTCGTCGCGGGCGCTGATGCCGACGCCGAGCGCCGATAGCTGCGACACGGTGGTGGCGATGCGGTCGGATTCCTTCACGCGCAGTTCCGCAGCGTCGCGGATCGTCGTCGGGCCGTGGGCGAAGGCGGCGGCGACGGCGAGCGCGGGGATCTCGTCCATCATGCGGACGATCAGGTCGCCTTCGGCAGTGACGCCGCGCAGTTCGGACGAACGCACGACGATGTCGGCGACGGGTTCGCCGGCGACGGTGCGCTCTTCCTCGATCGCGAGATCGGCGCCCATGGCGCGCAGCACCTCGATGATGCCGGTGCGCGTGGGATTCATGCCGACGCCGGTGAGGTGGATCTCGGCGTCGGGGTGGACGCTGGCGGCGACCATCCAGAACGCGGCGGCGGAGATGTCGTTCGGGACGCGCAGCGAAAGCGCGGTGAGGCGCCCGCCGGGCGTGAGGCGGATGGCGGGGCCTTCGCGGCCGATCTGCGCGCCCATGGCGGCGAGCATGCGTTCGGTGTGATCGCGGCTCGGCTGCTGTTCTTCGACGATCGTGTCGCCTTCGGCGTACAGGCCGGCGAGCAGGATCGCGGACTTCGTCTGGGCGCTGGCTTCGGGGAGGCGGTAGCGGATGCCGCGGAGGTTGCCGCCATCGATCGACAGCGGCGCGAAACGGCCGTCGTCGCGGCCGTGTACGCGCGCGCCCATCTCACGCAACGGCGTCGTGACGCGCGCCATCGGCCGCTTCCGCAGCGAGGCGTCGCCGGTGAGGACGCTGTGGAACGGCTGGCCGGCGAGGACGCCGGACATGAGGCGCATCGTCGTGCCGGAGTTGCCGCAATCGAGCACGGCGTCCGGTTCGCGGAGGCCATCGATGCCGCATCCGTTGATCGATAGGACAGGCGTTTCGCCTGAGGTGTCGAGTGTGTAGTCGGCGCCGAGCGCGCGGAGGACGCTGAGCGTCGAGATGCAGTCTTCGCCGGGGAGGAAGTTGTGTACGGTGGCTTCGCCATCGGCGAGCGCGTTGAGGATGGCGGCGCGGTGCGAGATCGACTTGTCGCCGGGGACGGCGATGGTGCCGTGGAGGCGTTTCGCGGGAGTGACGGTGCGGGTGGTCATGCTGGTAGTGTAGATGGTCGTGGGTCTTGGGTCGCTGGTGGGAGATCGGAGATCGGAGATCGGAGGCCGGAGGCCGGAGGGTCGTCGTCGGTTGGCGCGTGGGCGGAGCTGAAGCTCCGCGGCTACATTTCGCTTCGGGGTGGATTCGGTGGTCGTGCTGCACGGCGGCGACGGCACAGCACGCTGTGCCGCTACGGGAGATTCGATGTGGCGCGGGCGATTCGACAGTGCTTGGCCGGATCGACGGGGCCCGGCAAGCGGGGCCCCTACTAGCTGTAAGAGATCCGACGTAAAGATTGAGTTGGTCTGCGCCGGTATGGGTGCGGTATAATCGTGGTGCGCCAGAGAAGAACAGGGTGGCCCTTCGGAGACGGGGGGGCGGGATCATTGCTAGAGATTCCACGAGTGTTCCGAGCCATCTGGCGCATTGAGGTAACGTCCGCTCAACAGGCGGGCGTTTCTTGTTTTTCGCGCGCTGGCTGCGGCACGACGATGGCACAGCAAGCTGTGCCGCCACAGTGTGGTGCGCGTTCTTTTCTTGTCACACGGCGGGTGTTGACGGTTTATGCGTTCGGTGCTATGTTCGTCGCCAGCGCTCCAGGGGTAAGCGCCGAGACTCGCCGGAAGGCTTGAAGCCACCTCTCTTATCAGGATTCGGGTGACGGACACGTTGCCCGCATCCCGCCCGTGCGAGTCCGGGCGAAATGAGAGGTGGTCGCCGTGAAGAAACTCCCCGAGAACCCCAGTCTTAGTCACTTGCGTCAACAGGCGAAAGATCTTCATTCGGAGATCCGTACCGTCACGCCCGATGCATCGCTTGCGGATGCACAGGTGGCGCTGGCAGAGCAGTACGGCTTTCGTTCGTGGACTGATCTGAAAGCCGAGGCGGAGCGGCGGCGCGCGGCGATCGAATGCGCCGATCCGGCGCTGGCGCACGCGATCGCGGAGACGTTCGCGTTGGGTGACGTCGTCGCGCCGATGCTCCCCGTTGAGCGTGGCGCGATGTCGCGGGCGTGGTCGCTCGAGACCGATCGGGGCCGCTGGTCGATCAGCGAGTTGTTCAAGTGGGTGCGGCTCGACGCCGTCGCGGCCGGCGTGACGCTGCTTGAGGCGGCGATCGCGGCGGGCGTGAAGGCGCCGAAGCCCGTTCGGAGCAAGAGGGACGATGTCGTCCAGGCCGTCGATGGCAAGAACTGGCGTGTGTACGAGTGGATGACGTTCGGGCCGGCGCCGAGCAAGCCTGTCGGCACCGCAGCGGCGGCGGCGATGGGACGCACGCTGGCGACGCTGCATGGGTTGGCGCTCGACGCACCGGGTGAGGTCTCGCCGTGGCTGACGTCGCGCGTTTCGGAAGAGAACTGGCGCAGGCTCGCTGGTGCGGCGCAGGCTCCGGGCGCGAGTTGGGCGCCGGCGCTGACGGCGGCGATTCCGGCACTCGTTGACGTTGCAACGATCGCAAGCGGCGGCGACGAACCGGCGATCTTGTGTCATTGCGACCTGACGCCGGGGAATGTGCGGATGGCCGGCCATGACGCGGTGGTGGTGCTCGATTGGGAGAACGCGGGTGCGCTGCCGCCGCGCTGGGAGTTGGGCTACGTGCTGGCACAGTGGGCGATGGCGCCGGGCGACCAGGTGAACGACGCGGCGGTGCGGGCGCTGGTGGATGCGTATCGGGATGGCGGCGGGATGACGGGCGAGTTGGATCTCTCGATGTTCGCGGCGTCGATCTCGGCAGCGCAGAACTGGACATCGAGCCGGGTGTTGCGCGCGCTGAACGGGGATGATGCGGGCGAGCAGAAGCGGGCGATCGCGGAATTGCCGGGTTTGCTGGCGCATCCGGTGTCGCGGGAGCGGCTGGAGCGGGTGTTGTCGGCGATCGGGTGAGGGTGCGAGCGTTAGCGTTTGCGGTTGGCGCGTTCTTCAGAGGCGCGGATGATTTCGCTTTGTTTGCGGAACATGGCGTTGACTTTCGTGCCCATGAGCATGTCGCCGAGGCTGACGTTTTCGACCCGGTCGGGCACATCGCGCCGGGGCGGGCCGTTGAGTGCGAAGTTGTCGCGCTCGATCTGGGCTTTCGTGAACGCTTCGGCGAGTTCCTTGCCGTCGCCGCGCGCGATGATCTCGCGAAAGCGCGTAAGTTCGACTTGCAGGCGGTCGAGCCAGTGGATGACGTTGTCGCGGTTCGTCTTCATGATGTCGTGCGCCATTTCGGGCGAACCGGAGGCGAGGCGCGTGCTGTCGCGGAAGCCGCCGGCGGCGAGCGTCGCGAGTTCGGGCCAGGCGGCGCTGCCGAAGGCGACGCTAAAGAGCGCCGATGCGACGGTCAGCGGCAGATGGCTGATCGCGGCGACGTAGCTGTCGTGCTCGTCGGCGTCCATGAAGACGGGCTTCGCGCCGACCTGCTGCACGAGGCCGATAATCGTATCGACAGCGGACTCGGGCGCATCGACGGCGGGCGAGATCACCCACGTGCGGTCGCGAAAGAGATCGGCATCTGCTGAGTCGATGCCCTGCGTCTCCTTACCGGCCATCGGGTGGCCGCCGACGAAATGCACGTGTTCCGGCAGCTTTTCCTTGGCCCAGCGCGCGACCTGGCCGCTCGTACTGGCCACGTCGGTGACGACCGCGCCCGGGTCGAGCGCGGGCGCGATGTCGCCGAACACCGTTGGGATCGTCATGATCGGCGAGGCGACGATGACGAGGCGGGCGCCGGCGGCGGCGTCTTCGGGGGTGCCGGCTTCGATGTCGATCGCGCCGATCTTTTTGGCGCGGCGGATCGTGTCGCGCGAGCGGGCGTTGCCGGCGATCTCGATGTCAGTGAGGCCGGCCTTCTTGAGGGCGAGGCCGATCGAGCCGCCGATGAGGCCGAGACCGATGATCGCGATGCGTGCCATGGGCGGTTCCTCTTTAATAGGTGTTCGGCATGGTGTTCGGCGAGTTGGTTTTTGCGAATCCGGGGCGAACACGTAGGTTCGCCCCTACAGTGTGCCTATTAGGCGTCGTCGGCGGCCTGCAGGAGGGCGAGGCGGCTGTCGGGCATGTTCGCGTCCTGCTGTCTGATGATACGCACAACGTCGGGGTCTGCGCCTGTTTCGGCGACGAGATCGGCGCCGATTTCGGGGTGGTGAAGGAGGCGCCAGAACGCCTGTCGCCACACCGGTCCGTCCGGTCGGGCGATGCGGGCGCGCAGGCCGGGGGCGACGGCGCCGAGGATGACATGGGCGACGCGCTGCCAGAGGGCGACGCGGCCCTTGCCGCAGTCGTGGAGCAGCGCGGCGGTGAGCAGCGTCGCGTCCCCGCCGGTCGCAGCGACGCGGCGGCAGACGATGATGCCGTGCTGCTGGTCGCGGAGCGTCATCGATTCGAAGAGGCGGCGCTGGGCGGCGTTGAGGTGCTGGTACGCGGCGGCGCGGTCGGTGGCGGTGACGCGGGGGCGAAGTGCGCCGAAGAACTGACGGATGCGATGGCCGGCGCGGCGGATCACGTTTGGACGCCGGTGAAGAGTTCGACGAGCCAGCCCACCGCCGGCACCATGATCTCGGACAGCGGACTGTAGCCGCCGAAGTAGGAAAGCACGATGAGCACGAGGAGGGCGGGCGGGCCGTACTGGGCGAGCTTCGCCCATTCGTTCGAGAGATCGTCGGGCAGGATGCCGAGGACGACCTTGAAGCCGTCGAGCGGGTGGATCGGGATGAGATTGAAGACGCCGAGGATGCAGTTGAGGAAGACGGCGGCGCTGAGGAAAACGCCAACATATTCCTTCGTGCCGTCGAGCCCAAAGATGAACGTGCTGAACGGATTGATGTACGGCACGAGGTCGAGCCGGATCGGCACGGCGAGGAGGCCGGCGGCGACGAAGTTCGATAGCGGGCCGGCGAGCGAGACGAGCAGCGTCGCCGCTTTGGGGCTCGTTTTCAGGCCGTGGGCGTAGGGGTTGAACTGGACAGGCTTGCCCCAGCCGAAGCCGACGAAGAGCATCATCAGCGTGCCAGCGGGGTCGAGATGCGCCATCGGATTCAGGGTGACGCGGCCCTGGCTGGCGGGGAGGCCATCGCCGAGGGAGTCGGCCGTGTAGGCGTGGCAGAACTCGTGGAAGCCGATGCCGACGAGCAGCGCGAACAGCGTCGCCGCGGTCAGCACCGCAAAGAGCACGAAGTCGGTGTCGATGAGGTCGCTGTGGATGAGGATCATGTGCGCTTGAAGGATAGCAGCCGTTGGGCGATGGGGGATTGGTGTGTTTGGGGGTGTTTGCTGTCTGGTGTCCGGGGTTTGGGGTTTGGTGTTTGGGTGTCTGGCGCCGAGCGGGAGCGTGCAATGCGGGGAGCTGTGCGCGATACCGGGGGCGGACACATAGGTCCGCCCCTACCGTGATCTTGGGACGAGGCGATCTCGGGTGCCGTCGGGCTCATTGCCGGTGAGGAGCCAGTGCTCGGGATTCGCCTGATGCTGTTTGGATCGGACGGTTGAGCTGGAACAGCGGGTTGGCGCGCAATACCTGGGGCGGACACATAGGTCCGCCCCTACCGTGATCTTGGGACGAGGCGATCTCGGGTGCCGTCGGGCTCATTGCCGTTGAGGAGCCAGTGCTCGGGATTCGTTTGGATGTAACGCCTCGCGGCGTCCACGTCCGCGTCAGTTCGAAGCAGGCGCTCATGGTTGTTTCGCTGCCACAATCGACCGGCGAACGGCTCCCAGTTGTCGTTTTGAACGCGACGAATGTAGTCGTTGGTGGTCATCGTCTTGAACCACCGCACAATCTGTGCAAGAGGCGGACGTGCGGCGTTTTCCGGGCGCGCACGCAGGGTCGATCCGAGGAGTTTCTGGCCGGGCGCACTTAAGTCGACGATCGCATGGATGTGATCAGGCATGATGACGAAGTCGCCGAACGCCACCGTCGGATAGCGTCTTGTCAGCTCCGCCCACCAGCGCTCACACATCTCCCCGACGTCGGAAAGGCGCACCGAACCGCGCTCGACCGTGCTTAGTGCGGGTGTGCGCTCATGCACGACCATCGTAAGAAAGTACTGGCCGGACGAAGAGTCGTGCCACGGCATGCGAACCGAACGGCGGCGGGCGGGATCATTCCACGGCATCACGCACGCTAAACGTTCCTGGGGTCACGTGCGACTTGTTGTCAAGGCCAGCCAGTTCACCAAACCCGCGACACCGTAGGGGCGGACATACGTGTCCGCCCCGGTAATTGCAAGCCGGGTCTTCGTCCAGCGGGCGCGCGGAGTCTTCCCAGTGCGGGCGTTCGGGCACGGGCAAAGCCGCTATAGTGGCGCCGGAAGCGGCGGGGTGGCGTGGTTTCGGCGCAACATCGGCCGGTTCTTGACGTTCTTATTGACGAGCGCCTGAGCCGGTGGGCTTCGGCCTCGGGTTCAGGTTGTGTACTGCATGGCTTTCTCACTCCCCCGTCCGCTGATCCTCGCTGCGCTGATGTGCGCGACGCTGGTGGCCGTGCTGGCGCCGGCGTCAGGCGACGACGCGGGGGCGGCGGTCGGCGCCTGGAGTGGCAACTACTTCAACAATCTGAATCTCAACGGGACGCCCGTCGCGGCGGCATCGGAGAGCGACGCCAACCTCGACCTGTTCTGGGAGGGCTCGCCGGCGAGCGGCATCAACGCTGACAACTGGAGCCTGCGCCTGTCGCGCACGGACACGTACGCCGCCGGCACTTACCGCGTGTTCGCGACGGCGGACGATGGCGTGCGCGTGTTTATCGACAACAACCTGATGCTCGATGCGTGGGTGGATCAGCCGCCGACCGACTACTTTGCTGATTTCACCGTGACGGCGGGGAATCACACCGTGAAGGTCGAGTTCTTCGATTCGAGTAACGCGGGGACGCTGCAGATCGATATCCAGAACCTCGCGTCGATACCGCAGGGGTGGCAGGCGGAGTACTTCCCGAACATCGACGTCTCGGGCGCGCCCGTGCTGACGCGCAACGATGGCGACACGATCGACCGGCAGTGGAACTCGTCGGCACCGATCATCGGCGCTCTGCCGATCGACGAGTTCAGCGTGCGGTGGACGCGCACGATGGACTTCAACGAAGGCGTGTATCAGTTCCGCACCGTGAGCGACGACGGTATCCGCGTTTGGGTCGATGGCCAGCAGATCCTCAATTACTGGATCGACCAGCCGCCAACGTTCCACGCGGCCAACAAGCAAATGACCGAAGGGCTGCACACCGTCGTCATCGAGTACTACGAGGCGGGCGGCGGCGCGAGCGTCTTTGCGGACATTCAGTTTCGGCCCGACCTCGGCGGCTTCGTCCACGACACGATCATCGAAGGGCTCAACGTCGTGACGGCGTTCACGTGGGCGCCGGATGGACGGATCTTTCTGATCGAGAAGGACGGCTCGGTGCGCATCTTCAAGGATGGCGCGTTGCTGCCGGATGACTTCTACACGGTGGCGCCAGTGAACGATGTGCAGGACCGCGGGCTGCTGGGCATCGCGCTTGACCCGGCGTTCGCGTCGAACGGCTGGGTGTACCTGAGCTACACGTACGACAACAACCCGTCGGATTTGTTCGGACCGAAGACGGCGCAGGTAATCCGCGTGCGCGCCGCAACGCCGCTGGGTGATGTCGCGGACACTGGGACGAAAGAGATCTTGTTGGGCAGTGTCGTCGGCACGCCGGCGCAGCCTTCGTGCGAGGATTGGCCCGCTTCGGCGGACTGTATCCCATCGGACGAAGTGAGTCATACCGTCGGCAACATGAAGTTTGGGCCGGACGGGATGCTGTACATCGCGACGGGTGATGGCGCGAGCTTCAGCGCGGTCGATTCGCGAGCGTTGCGCGCGCAGAACGTGAACCGGCTCGCCGGCAAGATCCTGCGCGTGAACCCGACGAACGGGCGGGGCTTGGCGGACAACCCGTTCTACAGTGGCAGCCTGACGGCGACGCGCTCCAAGGTCTGGGCGTACGGCCTGCGCAACGACTTCCGGTTCAACTTCCGGCCGGGGACGAACGTGATTTTCAGCGGCGATGTGGGCTGGTTCTCGTGGGAAGAAGTGAATGTCATCAATGAAGGCGCCAACATGGGCTGGCCCTGCTACGAAGGCTTCTTCCAGCAGTCCGGCTACGCTGCGTTCGACGAGTGCCAGGACTTGTACGCGCTTGGCAGCGGCGCGATCGCGGAGCCGCTGCATGCGTACGAGCACCCGCCGGACTCGGCGGTGGTGGGCGGCGCGTTCACGGGCGTGAACAGCTACAGCACGAAGTTCCACAACACGTTCTTCTGGGGCGACTACGCGCGCAGCCAGATCAGCGTGGCGAAAGTCGATGCGTCGAACAACCTGATACCGGACAGCGTCGACGTCTTCAGCAGTTCGGCGGACGGCCCGGTGCAGATCGAGGTCGGCCCGAACGACGGCGACGTGTACTACCTGTCGATCTTTACCGGGCAGTTGCGGCGCATCCGCTACATCGGCGACAACCGGCCGGCGGTGGCCGTTGCGAACGGCGCGCCGACGGCGGGCGTGGCGCCGCTAACGGTGAACTTCTCGAGCGCGGGTTCAGGCGATCCGGACGCGGGACAGTCGGTCACGTACGCATGGGACTTCGGCGACGGCGGGAACTCGACGGAAGAGAACCCGTCGCACGAGTACACAGCCGACGGCGTGTACACGGCGACGCTTTCGGTGACGGATCCGTTCTTCCTCGTCACCACGGACACCGTCGAGATACACGTCGGCAACCAGCCGCCGGTAGCTACGATCGTGACGCCGCTTGATGATTCGACGTTCGACATCGGCGACACGATCAATTTCAGCGGCAGCGGCACCGATGACGAAGACGGCACGTTGCCCGGCACATCGATGGAGTGGGGTATCGCGCTGGTCCATTGCAACGAATTGGCGTTCGTCAACTGTCACGCGCATCCGCCGACGGAAGTAATCGGCGCGTCTGGCTCGTTCGTGGGGGCCGATCACGGCGACTACGTGTACTACGACATCACGCTGACGGTGACGGACAGCGGCGGCGAGTCGGACAGCGAGACGATTTCCATCGTGCCGAACCGCGTGAACCTGACGTTCACATCGAACAAGCCGGGCGTGCAGATCAGCGTTGACGGGCTTGCTGAGACGGCGCCGTTTACGCGCAGCGTGCCGCGAAAGTCGGTGCAGACGCTGTTCGCGAACTCGCCGCAGACAAGCGGCGGCGGCAACGTGTACTTCAGCGCCTGGTCAGACGGCGGCGCGCAGCAGCACAATGTGACAGCGAACGGCAACGGCACCTACACGGCGACGTTCATCGATCCGACGCCGACGCCCACAGCGACCGCAACCGCCACGGCGACGGCCACGCGCACACGCACGCCGACGGCGACGCAGACATTCACGCCGACGGTGACGAATACGGCGGTCATCGATACCGCCACGGCGACGCCGACGATCACGCCGACTCCGAGCAACACGCCGACGCAGACGGGCACGCCCACGCAGACGCCGACGATCACGCCGACCCCCACCGCAACCGGCACGGCGACGCCGACCGCGTGCGCCGGCGACAGCGACTGCGACGGCGTGGCGGATGGCGCTGACAACTGCGTGAACGTGCCGAACGCATCACAGACGAACAGCAACGACGAGACCTGGACGCTGCCGGCGGTGTACGTGGACATCACGAACCCGCGTGCTCTCGGGCTCGGCGACGCCTGCAACCCGGACATCGATAACGACGGACTGGTCGACTCTGCCGAAGCCGCACTCGGCGCCAACGCGGCGATGCGCGACACGGACGGCGATGGCGTGCTCGACGGCGCCGAGGTGACGTGCGGCAGCAATCCCGCGAGCGCGGCCAGCAAGCCGGCCGGGCCCGACGCCGACAACGATCTGTTGCCGGACGCGTGCGAATCGATCATTGGTACGAATCCGGGGGTGAGAGACAGCGACGGTGACGGCTTCGTCGACGGGTTCGAGTATCTGCGGATCGGTACGAACGCGAACGCGATCGACAGCGACGGCGACGGCTGCGGCGACGCGGTGGAACTGGCTTCAATCAACGCGAACCGCCAGGTGAACGTCGTCGACCTGCAGCAGATCGCGCAACACGCCAGCGTGATCGGCGCGCCGATGTATCACGAGACGTACGATCTGAACCGCAGCCGTGCGATCGACATTGTGGACGTCTACCTGGCGGGGGCGGTTGTCGACCAGACCTGCCCGGGCTGATTCGCGTCGACCAGCGTCATGTTCCTCCGCGTACCAGCGGGGTTGCTGCGCGCTTGCCGCACGATGCTACTTGACGTGCTCGCGCTGCGAAAAGCGTAGTCGCGGCGGCGCGGTACGGGAGCCGGGCACGGCGGTATGCTGTGGTGAAGGAGGTTCGCCATGCCACAGCCTCGTGACGAATTCGAAGGCATCGACATCAACGGCCCGTGGGGCGGCATCCGCATCGGTTCGGGCGGCGTGCGGTTCGGCGACGGCGCCGACGGCTGGGACGCGGACGACGACGCGGAGTTGCGCGCGGTGCGGCGGCGGGTGCGGCAGCGGCTGGACTTTGTCCGCGGCCTCGCGTTCTACGTGCTGATCACCGGCGGCCTGGCGCTGCTCGACTGGTCCACGGGCGACGGCTGGTGGGTGCAGTGGGTGGCGATCATCTGGGGCGCGTTCATCGCGATGCAGTTCTTAAGCACGTTCGTCGCGCCGGCGATGTGGGGCCGTGACGCAGAAGAGCGGATGGTCGAGCGCGAGTTACAGCGCCGCCGTGGCCGCGCCACGGTGACGCGTGGCGCGCCGGATCCGGTGGCGCCGGAAGCGACGACGCTGACGCCGGACGATCGCGCCTGAGCATCACGCCGCCGGAAGGCGCCCGCCGCGCGCGCCGGCGCGATCGTCGCGGGCGCGAGAGCACCGACGCGTGAGTTGGCGCGTTGCGCTGCCGAGTCCGGTTTCGGTACAACGCAACGCCGCTGGCCAACATCTGTTCTCTCTTCTCCGCTTTCTGTTCTCAGGGTCGATGATCACCCCATGACGCAACGCGCCGCACGCACTTCACGACCGGACGACGCTGGCGACGCTTCGTCGTTGCCGGCACGCATCCTCGTCCACGGCACCACGGGGTCGGGGAAGACGACGCTGGGCAAGCGGATCGCGGCGATCACGGGCGCGCCGTACGTCGAGCTGGACGCGCTGTACTGGGAGGCGGACTGGGTCGAGGCGCCCGTACACATCTTCCGCAACCGCGTCGCCGAAGCGATCGCCGGGCCGGCGTGGGTGGTCGATGGCAACTACAGCGTCGTGCAGGATCTGACATGGGCGAGCGCGGACGCGATCATCTGGCTCGACTACTCGATCGCGCGCATCTACTGGCAACTTCTCAAGCGGACGCTCTCGCGCATCGTGCGGCGGGAAGAGCTGTGGGCGGGGAACCGCGAGAAGCTGCGTACGGCGTTCTTCAGCACGGACTCGCTGTTCGTCTGGGCGCTGAAGTCGCACTGGAAGAAGCGGCGGGTGATGCCGGAGCGGCTGGCGGAGCCGCGGTACGCGCATCTGCGCTGCACGCGCATCCGGTCGCCGCGGGAGCTGGAACGGTACCTGGCATCGGTTACGGCGAGCGATTCACCACAGAGGCACAGAGGCACAGAGGGGTAGGGTTTCGCCCGTTATCCGGAGGCTTGGCGACGCGGTAGGGGCGCACCCACGTGTGCGCCCCGGTATCGCACGCCGGACCGCAAGGCCGTTGCGAGACTACGCTTCTAGGCGTCGCTCTTGTGAACCCACCATTGGCCCCCGCTCCGCAGCGCTATGCCGGCGCACCCGCTGCAACCGCCAGTGGAAATAGAATCAGAAACGTTGAAAAAGGACCGTACAGAATGAGCCAGGCAACGAAGAAATCTGAGCGGCTGTTGCTCGTCATGCTGAAGTCTTCGACGCAGTTCCAGCACTGTGCGGCCGAATACCCAAGAAACGTCGCGATAGCGACGTAGAACAGCGCCGCGATACCCGTGGAAACTAGTATCGCCCGCAGCGGCGTGACAACCAGTCCCGCGAGGAAGACGATACTGAGTCCGACGGTCGAGATGACGTAGGTAGGAACTTCCACAGTTCATTTTGGCACAACTATTCGGCAGATGAGCGCGCGGCGCCTAAGGCCTGTCCGGTGCCCCGTCCTAAGTTGCATATCACGTGAGTGCAACTCCGACGTCCGATTTACGACATTCATCTTTCTCATCCCTCTATGTCTCTGTGCCTCTGTGGTGAAAAACCTTTGCGCTCCTTTGCGCCCTCTGCGTCTTTGCGGTGAAAGAACACCTGCAAGAGTGACACCAACGGCTACGAGCTGACGGCCCGTTCGCCGCATAGTGCGCAGCATGTGGCCTGAACCGCTGACACCTGACGCCATCGATGACGATGCGTGGAACTTTCGCGCGATCGTGCGTGCCGGCGACCGTGCGATCGTCGCGAGCGTGCCGTGCGCGGTGAACGCTCGCGCCGGGTGCGGCGTGTTCGGCGAGATGACGATCGATGACGAGCGCGGCGCGCCGCGGCAACGGCAGCGCGCGCTCGTGTTGCTCGTGCGCGAGAGTCTGCGCCACGCCGCGGCGCTGGGCGTGACGCGCGTACACACCGACGCGCCGACGAGGCTGGCAGCGTTCGCGGCGCGGATGACGGGTATGGCCGGCGACAGCGGTTCCGGGGGAGGCAGGCAGTTTCGGGGAGCGCTGGTCGATATACGGACGCGCACGCTGGATGAGAGTGATGCCGACGGCAACCTTCGCAGCTAGCGGGTCGAGCTTGCTCGATCAGCTCCAGCCGAACGCGCACGATTCGTTCATCCGCGTCGTCGGCGTGTACTACCTCGGCGCCTCGAAGACGGCGTTGTACCGCACGCTGCTGCGGTTCGATGTCTTCGGCGCCGCTGCCGAAGGACGCGCGCTGACGCCGGCCGACACGATCGAGGCGGCGGAGTTGGAGTGGGACGTCATCTCTGTGATCGGGCCGGCGGCGTGGGCAGCGACGATCAAGCACGTCGCGCGCGCTGACTGGGATCCGCTGACGGCGACGTGGAATCAGTACCGGACCGGCGCTGCCTGGACGACGGGCGGCGGCGACTTCGACACGCCACCTGTTGATGTTGCGTACACGTCGCCGGCCGTCATCGGCGCGTTTGTCATCGCGGGAATCGCGGAGTTCGTGACGGACGCGATCGCGAACGAGGGCGGCATCGTCCGGCTGGCGCAGCGGGCGAACAACGAAGCGCCGGCGACGACGCGCACGTATGAAGGTTCGGCGACGGTGCTGCCGTTGCTGCGCGTGACGTATGCGTCGCGAGAACCATCGCCGGTCGATCATCCGGATGCGGGTGTGATGCGCGGGGCGCGCGCGGCGCGGGCGGCGCGTCCGGCCGCACCAGCACAGGCAGCGAAAACCCGGAAGCCATCAGCACCAGCATGACGCAAGGGGCAGGAAACGGAGATGCACGTGGAATGTTCGGAGCGGGGCGTGTGGGGACGGGGGGTGCGGTTACAACCGTCCTTCGTAGAACGCCACACCCGGGCCCCGCCCCCGCGGGCTGAAAGCCCGCGCCACGAGGCATGGCGCACATCGGGAGGTTAGGGCAAGCGATCGGCAGGGTATGGCGCGCATCGGGAGGTTCGGGGGTGCGGTTACAACCGTCCTTCGTAGAACGCCACACCCGGGCCCCGCCCCCGCGGGCTGAAAGCCCGCGCCACGAGGCATGGCGCACATCGGGAGGTTAGGGCAAGCGATCGGCAGGGTATGGCGCGCATCGGGAGGGTGAGGCAAGCGATCGGCGCGTCAACAGCGTCACCAATCACGAATCACGAGTCACCAGTCTTCGGCAACCAGGGGAAGCGAGGGGAAAATTGGCATCGAATATCGCGGCGATACGCACGAACGTCCGCAAAGATCTGCATGACGAAGACGCCGCCGCGTACCGCTGGACGGATGCCGCGCTGGACCGGCACATCGGCCGGGCGGCGCTCGAGTACTCGCTGCACGCGCCGCGCGAGCAACGCTCGACGCTGACGGCGACGCCGGGATCGCGCGAGATCTCGGTCGCGACGCTCGCCGACCGGATTGATATCGAGGCGGTCGAGTGGCCGGTCGCGCAGTTTCCGCCGCGGCGTGTCGGCTGGTCGGCGTGGCAGGACACGATCACGCTCGACGTTGATGGCGCGCCGGCGGCCGCCGACAACGTGTACATCTACTGGACGAAGCCGCACACGCTCGACGGCAGCACGTCGACGATCCCGCCGCACGACGACGACATCGTGGCGGCCGGGGGCGCTGGGTACGCCGCGCTCGACTGGACGTCGTTCAGCATCAACCGCATCAACACGGGCGGCGACGACGTGTGGGGCCGCTACAAGGCGTTCGCCGATGAGCGACTCGCGTACTTCATGCGCGAGCTGCGACGCGTCGGGCGGGCGAACGCGGTGCGTCAGCGGCGGATGTATGCGGCGGACGCGCCATCGGCGTTCCAGCAAGATCGCGTGAGCTTCTGATGCGGACGCTGCCCGCCGAGCTGATCGCCGCGCAGAAGACCGCGAGCGCCGTGCCGTACGTGCCGGTAGCGATCGAGAACCGCGTCGGCGCCGTCCGCCGGTACGACTACACGATGCTCGACGCCACGGCGAACGCGATCACGAAGCACGATGTCTGCGTCGCCGCGGACGGGACGGTGATGCGCGTCCGTGCCGAGGCCGGCGCGATCAAGCTGATGCGCGTGCCCAATCCGGCGACCGGGCCGTGGACGACGTGGACGAACCTGGCGACCGGGATGGGCACGCAGGTCGCCTGCGCGGCGGAGGGCGCGCGCGTGATCGTCGTCTACAGCGACGCGGCGGGCACGGGCGTGCGCTATCGCGAATCGACGAACAGCGGCGCATCGTTCGGCGCGGATACGGCGCTGGTCACGGCGGCGAGCGCGGTGACCGATCTCGCCGTCGCTTACAAGAACACGAGCGGCGACCTGCTTGTGGCGTGGACGATGGCGAGTGGGCTGACGGTCAACCGGCGCGTTGCGGGCGCGTTCGGTGGCGCCGTGGCGTGGCCGCACGCGGCGGCGTCGCTCAACGGCGTCGCGGTGACGTTCAATCTCGATTACGAGATGGTGCTGACGGGCGCGGAGAGGTGAGCGCGCGCCCGAGCGTGTGGTCGCTGATCTACGGTGATGGCGGCAACGTGGTCAGCGGCGCGTGGGGCAGCCTCGACCCGCAGGTACAGGCGGAAGCGACCGCGCAGACGGAGTTCCGCGCGCCATCGATCGCGGCGACGGACACGTACCGGATCAACTTCACGGAAGTGGCGACGTACACCGGCGGCGCCACGCGCGCGTACCGGACGTGGCTGCATCCGCTGCTGCCGTACAACCACGGCCGCTTCTCGTGGCGCACGCCACTGCCCGTCGACTACGCGGGCGCGCAGGGGATCGCCGCCGCCGCGAACGGCACCGTCGCCGGTGGCTTCGTGTACGAGAGCACGCCGGACCGCATCCAGCGCGCGCCGCGCGACACGGTCGCGCTCGATGCCGTCGCGGACGTGTTGTCGGTCGAGCTGCGGGAAGACACGGCGGGCGCGCACGCGGTGATCGAGCTGAACAACGACGCCGGGCAGTACGCCGGACCGCCAGCGCCGTTGCAGCTCGGCAACTTCGTATCGCTGGGCTTTGGGTACGAGACGACGGCGGGGCCGTTCGCGGGCGCAATGCTCGATCTGTGGATCGCGGCGTACGAGTACCGGCGCGATGGCGGGCGCTCGACATTGCGGCTGCATCTCGAGAGCGGCTGGGATCTGCTGCGCCGGAGCCATCAGCGCACGCAGATCGTGCATACGGCGGATCACTATCGCGGCATCCTGTCGGCGATCCTGGCGCGTGCGGGGTTAACGATGGCGACGAACGGGGCGAGCGCGCGTGCCGTCGGCATCACGCCGGCGTTCACGATCCACGCACAGACATCGGGATACGACGCGGCGCGGCAGGTGCTGTCGTTCGTCGCCGACCGGTTGTTCATGCGCGACGACGCGGGCTCGCTGTTCACGGAGAAGCTTACCGGCGAAGCGGCGTCGTACACGTTCGGTGGCGCGCATCCGCTGCGCGCGATCGAACTGCGGACGGAGCCGGCGCCGGTCGCGGAGGCGCAGGCGTTCGGCGCGGGCGCGTACGGACAGAGCACGGACTACGCGCTGGCGACGCACGGGCTGGCGCGGCAGGAGCAGCAGCGCGACGTGACGAGCGTATCGGGCGCGGCCGCCGCGGCGACGGCCACCGCACGCATCCGCGCGCGAAAGCTCGACGAGCATGGCGGCACGATCGCCGTGCCGCCGCATTGCGGCCTGGAGCTGCTCGACGTAGTGGCGTTCGTTGATGCGTTCGTGAGCGCGGCGACGGTGACGCGGCGCGTGATGGGCATCGTGTGGCGGTACGACAAGCGGCGCGCGGTGTATGAGCAGGTGGTGCGGCTCGGGCCGGTGTGACGGAGAGCGGGAGGCGAGAGGCGGGAAGCGGGAGGAGGGAGGCGAGAAGCGAAAAGCGGGAAGCGGGAACACGGGAGCCGGGACGCGGAGGCGAGGCGGATTGGAGAGTGAGCGATGACGACACAGGCACCGGAGATCCGATCGGGCGTTCTCAAGTCGTTCGACGGGGTGACGTACACGGCGACGGTGCAGCTGACGGGATCGTTACTGCTGTACCTGTCGAGCGTGCCGGTATCGCGCGACATCGTGGCGGGCGATCTGGTGGCCGGGCGGAAGGTGGCAGTGGCGTTGTTCGACCCGAGCAATCCGACGGACGCCGTGTTGTTCGCGGTATGGACGTGAGGGGGCGGGTGAAAACTCAGGGAACCTCCCGATGCATCGCTCGGGAATGCGGCCGATACGATCGTCGCAGCGATCGCGCGACCGGTGACGGACGCGGAGGCGCTCCCCACCTCCCACACGTGCCTGCGCGATCCAAAGCATCGCGCCGCTCTTGACAATCGTATGAAGAGTGCGGTAACAAGAAAGGCAGATTCCGCACCACTTGGCGCTCATTCTCCCGGCGCCGCAAGCATTCCCACCTCACTAGGCACAATTCGGCTCGCCGAAGGTCCGCAAACCCGTGCCGGGTGTTGGGGTGCATTGCAAGGAACCACGCAGCAACCAACACACGCACTGGCTATTCGCCAAGAGCACCAGATAGCGGGGCAGCAGCTCCGTAGAGGGCCACACATGGGCGCAGTACGAGAACGACGACGAGGCGGCGGTGGCGGCGGCGGCCAACGCAACAACGTGCCGCAGGGCGCGCCGGTCATCGATGAGGGGCCGCAGGCGGAACTGACCGCGGCCGAACGCGAATCCGCGATCTTTACGGGCGGCATCCTCGAGATCGTCGACGACGGCTACGGCTTCCTCCGCGGCGAGAGCTTGCTTCCCGGCAGCAACGACGTGTACGTCAGCCAGTCGCAGATCCGGCGCTTCGGCTTGCGCACCGGCGACTACGTGCGCGGCCAGGTGCGCCCGCCCAAAGACAGCGAGAAATACTACGGGTTGCTGCGCGTCGAAGACGTGAACGATCTCGACCCGGAAACCGCCAAGAACCGCCCCTACTTCGAAAACCTCACCGCCATCTTCCCGAACGAACTGATCGACCTCGAAACGCCATCCGCCGATCTCTCGGGCCGGCTGATCAACCTGATCTCGCCGATCGGACGCGGGCAGCGTGGCCTGATCGTCTCGCCGCCGAAAGCCGGCAAGACGTTCCTGCTGAAAGCGATCGCCGCCGGCGTCGGCGCCAACTACCCGGACATTCACCTGATGGTCGCGCTGATCGGCGAGCGGCCGGAGGAAGTCACCGACATGAAGCGATCGGTGAAGGGCGAAGTCGTCGCATCGACGTTCGATGAGCCGGTTGAAGATCACACGCGCGTCGCTGAGATGGCGCTCGAGCGCGCGAAGCGTCTCGTCGAGGGCGGCAAGGACGTCGTCATCCTGCTCGACAGCATCACGCGGCTGACGCGCGCGTATAACCTGGCGATGCCGCCGAGCGGCCGCACGCTGACGGGTGGTATGGATCCGGTTGCGCTGTACCCGCCGAAGCGCTTCTTCGGCGCGGCGCGTAACTGCGAAGAGGGCGGTAGCCTCACCGTGATCGCCACGTGTCTCGTCGACACCGGTTCGCGGCAGGACGAAGTCATCTTCGAAGAGTTCAAGGGCACCGGAAACATGGAGCTCCGCCTCGACCGACGCCTCTCCGAGCGGCGTGTCTTCCCGTCGATCGACATCGCCGGCAGCAGCACGCGCCGCGAGGAGCTGCTGATGGATGAGGCGATGCTGCGCCAGGTCTGGCTGATGCGCCGGATGATGTCGATGATCGCCTCGAACGCGAACAACCCCTCGGAGGCGACGGAACGCCTGCTCGACCGGCTGAGCAAGACGGGCAGCAACGCGGAGTTCCTGGCGACGCTGAGCAAGAACGAAGTGTAGGCGCAGGCGGCGACGCGCATCGCGCTGAAACGAACGGGGCGGATCTAACGGTCCGTCCTCGTTGTTTTTCGACGCTACAGCCGAAAGCGCGTGCCGACGCTGTTGAGCAGGAATGCGTCGGGCAGCGCATCGGCGATCGCGCGGGTGGCTGCGAAGCCGGTGCAGTGTCCGGGCACGATCATCGAAGGCGCGAAGTCACGCAGGGCGTCGATGACGAGCGGGATCGTTGGTTCGAACAGCGGACCGCCGAGATGGAAGCCGCCGATGACGGCGTGCACGCGCTTCTCGCCGGTGATCGCCTGCGCGTGACGGACGATGTTGACGATGCCGGCGTGCCCGCAGCCGGTGAGCACGACGAGGCCCTTGTCGCGCACGTTGGCGATCAGCGCCTGGTCGTCGAGGATGAGCGGGTCGGGCGTCCAGTCGCCGTCGCGGTGCGCCTGGTGGACGGGGAATCCGCGCTCGAACTCGGTCGTGCGCGCGACTTCGCCGGTGATCAGCACCGCGCCATCAAGCAGCAGCGATGGCGCGCGGCCCTCGACGATCTCGAAGCCGAAGCCCTCGAGCGCGGCGCGGCTGGCGGTCGGCAGCTCGAACGGATCCTGACCCGGTACGGCGATGCGGCGCCGCAGCCAGAACTCCGGATGCACGAGCATCGGCAGCCGCGCGGCACCGGCCTGCTTCAGCAGCCCGTTCAGGCCGCCGACGTGGTCGAAGTGGCCGTGGCTCATAACGATCGCTTCGACGTCGGCGATAGCGATCTGCAGCACGTCGAGGTTGTGCGCGAGTCCGCTGACGCTGAGGCCGGCATCGAACATGACGCGGCGGGTGCGCTGGCCGCTGGTGATCGCGACGAGCGCCGAGAACCCGTGCTCGCCGACGAGATACGACGGCAGATGCGGGTCGGCGAAGATCGGCGCATCGGCGAGCGCGCCATCGACGAACGTGGGGCGTTTCGCGCGCTCTTCGCTGCGCAGCAGCAGGTCGCTGCTGTTGTCGATCAGCGTCGTGATCTCGATGCTATCGACGGGTTCGAGGGGGATCAGCGAGGGCGCTTCAGGCATAGAGTGATGCTAACACGCGCGGCAGGCTGGCCAGGCTTGCTTTTCATGCACCGCTACGGCACACGGGGTATGGCGCGTGGGGCCGTCTGGTGGAATGATCAATGGATGCGGCTGAGCGGAGCGATCAAACAAGGAGGAACACATGGCCGGAAGAGTGCAGTTTCAGCCCGACGGCTACCACACCGTCACGCCCTACCTGATGATTGATGGCGCGCAGAAAGCGATCGACTTTTACAAGAAGGCGTTCGGCGCGAAGGAGACGTTCACGATGCCGGGGCCGGATGGGAAGATCGGGCACGCGGAGTTCATGATCGGCGACTCGGCGATCATGATCAGTGACGGTATGCCGGGCCAGCCGAGCACGGGCGCCGGTTCTTCGTTCGTGCTGTACTTCGAGGACGCCGACGCGGTGTGGAAGCGGGCGCTGGACGCCGGCGCGAAGGAGAGTCAGCCGTTGGAGAACAAGTTCTATGGCGACCGCATGGGCAGCCTCACCGATCCGTTCGGCATCGGCTGGTCGATCGCGACGCACATCGAAGATGTATCGCCGGAAGAAATGATGAGCCGCGGGCAGGCGGAAGCGGAGAAGATGGCGGCCTCGGCACGATGACGGGGTTGGCGCCGGACTCGGCGACTGGAAGTTAGAAGATGGAGGCTGGATACGAAATCCAGCCTCCATTGTCGTTCATCCGTCGTTCGTAGGGGCAGCGCGCTAGACAGCGGGCGGCGTGCGCTGGTCGCGGCGCATCTGGCGGCGGCCGAGGTAGAGGCCGAGCGCGGCGAGCGGGAGCAGCCACCACGAGAACGCGGCGATCGCCAGCGCCACCGTCGCGATGCCGACGAGCACGACCAACGACGCTTCGAACGCTTCCTGCGCAACTTCGAGCGGGTTGCCGGCGCCGGACTTCTCGCTGACGCCGGCGATCGGCGGATCGAGATGTACGGTGATCGTCGCGAGGTCCGTCTGGTTGGCGAGCAGGCCGATGCGGCCCTGCACCTGCTCGATCTCGGCGCGTGTGGCGTTGAGACGATCCTGCACGAGCAGCACCTCGTTGAGGTCGACGGCGCGCGCGAGGAAGCCGATGTACTGCTGTTCGGTCGCCTGCAGGTTCCGCAGCCGCGACTCGAGATCGGTGAATTCCGCCGTCACCTCAGTGGTGCCGACTTGCTCGGACTGCACTTCGCCGAGTTGCCGCAACTGCCGCAGCGCGTCTTCGTAGCGCTCGCCGGGCACGCGGATCGTCACCGACGCCCGCTGCTTGTCGTCGCCGACGTTGCCGAACGACGAACTCGCGACGAAGCCGCCGGCGCCCGTCGCGATGTTCGCGACGTCTTCGAAGTTCCGCGACACCGCCTCAGACTCAATGTTGATCGTCGCCGTACGGATGATCTTGCGGTCGAGCATCCCGGCGAGCGATGCGCCACCTGCGCCGCCGCTCGTTTCGCCCTCGACGCGGCCGCTGTCCGGCGCGAGGGAGCCGGTCGCTTCATCGACATCTCCACCATTGTTGGCGCTGCCGTCGACGGCGGGCGGGAAGCCGGCATTCTGGGATTGGCCCTCCCGCGGCTCGCTGCTCACGTCGTCGTCGGCGCCGCTGCAGGCAACCGCGAGTACGGTCATCACCGCGAGCACTGCTGCCAGGACCCAGCGTGTGTTTGGGATTGTTCGTCTCATCGTGCCCTCCTTGCCCGCCACGTCAGCGGGATGCCAGTCAGACGCTCGGGTCGGCGGAAAGGTTCCGCGGAGGGCAGGAAGCGGGAGGCGGGAAGCGGGAGGTGGGAGGCGGGTGGCGGGTGGCGGGTGGCGTGAGGATGGGAGGTCGGAGGCTGAGGCAGCGGTGTGGTTAGCGCGTTGGTGCGCTGGCGGCGGGCGGATGTGTTGGCGGGCCAGAGTGACACGGGCTGAAAGCCCGTGCCACGCGCGAGAGGCGGGAGGCGGGAAGCGGGAAGCGGGAGACGGGACGTGGGAAGCGGGAGACGGGACGTGGGGAGGCTGGAGGCGCGGGAGGCGGGAGGCGGGACGGGGGGCGGTTAGTTCGACGTATCGCTGCGGGTATGGTTCCGTTCTCGGTGCAACGTACATGCATCGGCCCGGCTATGTACGCGCATCCGTCACGCATGTCATCGGCGCATCCGCGTTATCCTGCGGGCGATGTCAACGAACGACAGTTACCGGATCACTGGCGGCCACCGGCTCAGCGGGCGCGTGCGCATTAGCGGCTCGAAGAACGGCGCCGACTACGTGATGGCGGCGGCGCTGCTGACGGCGGGCGATGTCGTGCTGCACAACGTACCGGACATCGGCGACGTGCAGCAGATGGCGGAGATCCTCGAACACCTGGGCGCAACGATCGAGCGGCCGCAGCCCGGCACGCTGCGGATCAACTGCGCCAACGTCACGGACTACGAGGCGCCCGTGCGGCTTGCGGCGCAATTGCGCGCCGGCTTTCTCGTCATGGGGTCGCTGATCGCGCGGCTCGGTAAGGCGGCGTGTCCGCCACCGGGCGGCGACGTGATCGGCATCCGGCCACTCGATGTGCATCTCTCCGGCTTTCGCACGCTCGGCGCGACGGTCGAGCGCAAGGGCGAGCGGTTCGTCGCGACGGCGAACGGCCGGTTGCGCGGCGCGCGCGTCGTCCTCGACTATCCGAGCGTGATGGGCACGCTGAACGTGATGCTCGCGGCGACGACGGCCGATGGCGCGACGACGATCGTCAACGCGGCCAGCGAGCCGGAGATCGCCAGCTTGGCGTTGATGCTGAACGACATGGGCGCGCAGATCAGCGGCGCCGGCACGCAGACGGTGCAGATCGAAGGCGTGCGCGAACTCTCAGGCGCGGAGCATCGCATCATCCCCGACCGGCTCGAAGCGGGCACGTTCGCGCTGGCGGCGGCGATCACCGGCGGCGATATCGAACTTGAGGAGGCGGTGCCGGAGCATCTGGACGCGCTGATCTGGAAGATGCGCGAGGCGGGTGTTGACATCGAACCGACGGACGCGGGCATGCGGGTGCGCGGGAGCGGCGACTATCGCGCGGTCGGGGCGCAGGCGGTGCCGTATCCCGGGCTGGCGACGGACTTGCACCCGCCAGTCGCGGCGTTTCTGACGCAGGCGAAGGGCGTCAGTACGATCAACGAGCGGGTGTTCGACAACCGCATGGCCTACATCGGCGAACTGCGCAAGATGGGCGCCGACGTTATCACTGCCGGTCAGACGGCGATTATCAGCGGCCCGACGGCGCTTTCGGCAGCGAACGTGAAGGCGCTTGACGTGCGTGCCGGCACAGCTTGCGTCCTTGCGGCACTCGTAGCTGACGGCACGACAGAAATTTCCGATATCGCGCATATCGACCGTGCACACGAGCGGCTTCATGATAAACTAGCCGCGCTCGGCGCCCGGATCGAGCGAACATAACTCGACGTTCGGAGTTTCCAGGGATATCGCGTGCGGCTCCCCCGCGGTGCGCCGGCGCAGCACGCTGTGCCGCTACATGCGCCGTATGCGGGGGATTGCTGTTCGTGGGACGCATGGGGTTTCAAGGGGGAGGGTAGATGCTTCCGAAGCGGATTGGGGTCGACCTCGGCACGGCTAACGTGCTGGTGTACGTGAAGGGACGCGGCATCGTCATCAACGAGCCGTCTGTCGTGGCGCTTGCGAATCGCGACAACACGGTCGTTGCCGTCGGCCGCGAAGCGCAAGAGATGATGGGCCGCGTGCCCGGCAGCATCTCGGTGATCCGGCCGATGCGCGACGGCGTCATCGCCGACTATCTGATCACCGAGGCGATGCTGCGCTATTTCATCCAAAAGGTGATCGGGCGCTTCAACCTGATCAAGCCGGAGATCATGGTGTGCATCCCGGCCGGCGTGACGAGCGTGGAGCAGCGCGCCGTGCGTGACGCAGCCGAACAGGCGGGCGGACGGCGCCCGGTGCATCTCGTGCCGGAACCGCTGGCGGCGGCGATCGGCGCGCGCATTCCGATCAACGCGCCGAGCGGCAATATGGTGCTGGACATCGGCGGCGGCCGCACCGAGGCGGCGGTGATCTCGATGTACGGGATCGTCGTCAGCGAGAGCGTGCGCGTCGCGGGCGACCGGCTCGACGACGCGATCATCGCGTACGTGAAGCGGCGCTACAACCTGATGATCGGCGAGCGCACGGCGGAGGAGATGAAGATCGGCATCGGCGCCGCGGTGCCGCTCGACGAAGATTTGAAGATGGACGTCCGCGGCCGCGATCAGATCAGCGGCCTCCCGAAAACCGTCACCGTCACCTCAAGTGACGTCACGGCTGCGATCCAGGATTGCCTGGCGACGATCGTCTCGGTCGCGCGCACGGTACTCGAACGCACGCCGCCGGAGCTGGCGTCGGACGTCATCGACCGCGGCATCGTGCTGACGGGCGGTGGCGCGATGCTGCGACACCTCGACATCCTGCTGACGCAGGAGACTGGCATCCCGTGCCAGATCGCCGAGAACCCGCTCGATTGCGTGGCGATCGGCTCGGGCGTCGCGCTGGAGTATTTGGACGTGATCAAGCGAAGCCTGCCGACGGAAGAGGAGACGCTGGTCGCGAGCTACTGATCGCTAGGGGTGGAGGCTCGCGATACCGGGGCGGACACATAGGTCCGCCCCTACTGTTGCGTTGCGTGCGGCGTTGAGCGAATGCGGCACGCGCGTTGCTTGGGCACGGCATCTAGCGCTATGCCGTCGATGAAGCGCACTTAGTTGGTCGCATCGGCTCGCGATACCGGGGCGGACACATAGGTCCGCCCCTACTGTTGCGTTGCGTGCGGCGTTGAGCGAATGGCTGAAGCTCCTCCGCTACGAGGGCGGGCGTACTTGATATCGCTCGCTGTTCTCTGTTCTGAGCGCCACCGTCTAGTCGTCGAACTCGGACGAGACTTCGACATCGGCTGTCGCGTCGGCGTCTTCGGATGGAACGAGGACGATGTCGGCGAAGGCGGCGTCTTGCATCGCTTCGAGGACACGCGACTTGATCAGTTCGAGCACAGCCATGAAGGAGACGATGATCTCCATGCGCGTGCGGCAGGCATCGACGACGGCGCGAAAGCTGACGCTGCCTTCGGCGGCGAGCATCTCGCGCATCATCGACACTTTTTCACGCACGGTGAACTTGTGCGGATGAATGACCGGCATGTCCTCGACGTCTTCGGGGACGCGGCTGAGCGCCGTTTCGACCATCGTGCGCAGGATGTCGAGCGTGACGCCGTCGAGGCCGGATGGCGGCGGCATGTCGGGCGGCGCGGCGATGCGCGGGTAGGAGTGCAGGCCGGCAACCTCGATGTCGCGGAGGTTTCCGGCCGCTTCCTTGAAGAGCTTGTACTCGAGCAGTTGGCGCGTGAGTTCCTCGCCGATGTCTTCTTCGGCATCGTCGATGCGCGCTTCGGCCGGTGGCCGCGGGAGCAGCGCGCGCGACTTCAGCAGCAGCAGCCGGGCGCCGATGGAGATGAAGTCCGCGAGCGCGTCGAGGTTGAGCTGCTCGGGTTCGTGCAGCATCTGCATGTACTGGTCGGCGACGGCGACGAGCGCGATGCTCGTGATGTCGAGTTCTTCGCGCTCGATGAGGTGGAGCAGCAGATCGAGCGGGCCGTTGAAGAACGGCAGCGCGAGCTGGATGGCGTCGGTCTGCTGCGTTGTCATCGGCACGATGATAGCAGGAGTTCGGTGCCACGGTTCACCGCAAAGGCGCAAAGGACGCGGAGGAACGCAAAGGTTTTCCTTTTATCCACGGATGTCGCAGATTGCGCCAATGGGGTGGGTGGGCGCAGACGGGGCTCTAAGCAGAGGCGCGGAGGTTTCGGCAATCATCGGTTGACTCACTAGCCGCGCCAGCGAGCGAGTTAACCCGGAGCGTCTTGGCCCGGAGCAAGGAAATTGTCGTATTTCCCGCATGCCGTGTCGCGCAGGAATTCCAACGGTCGTCTCTGTTGGATGATGTCTAAGACCTCATCGAACTCGATGTCAGGCTCAGGAGTTGGCTCTGAGGCTATCGCTGTCTCATAGTACGAGCTCAGGAACTCGCACCCGCTTGGTTCGTCATTGCCGGTGAGCGCTTGGACAGCGAGCGTTCCAGTCACGCCAATGGCGATCAAAACGACCGCTACACCGATAACCGCAATTATCCTCATCAGCGCAGTATATGGAAGGGCCAGATTTCGGCCGCGTCGCTTTCTGTGCCACCTTGCTTACGGTGCGCCGCGACAGCACTTCGCGCGGGGCGCTACTGGGCGGACGCCGTGGGCGTCGCCGTGCGAGGCGCCGGTGTGGGCGTCGGTTCGGGCGTGATGACGATGTTGTCGAGCACGAACAGTGGCACGTCGACGGCGTTGCCGTAGAGGCGCTGCAACACTGCCCGGTCCGCGACGAACACCTGTCCACCGCGCGTCTCGCGCATGATGATCTCGTCGAAGACGCCGTTGATGGCGATGAACCAGTACATATCGCCGTTGCGCGGATTGATCGTGATCAGCGACGTGTTCTCGGTGTTGGCCAGGCGGATAAGCCGCGGCGCCGCGACCGGGCCATCGTTGACGTCGAGTCCGGCGATACGCCAGCCGTCCGCTTCGGAGGGGATGAGCGTCGTGAAACGATCGACGGCGAGCCGCACCCAGGAGACGCCGTTCGCGACATCTACGGGCTCCGGGTCGACGACGAGGTTCGTCCGCGCGGGCGTCGGCGAGACAGTCGGTGATGCCGCGGGCGTCCCGCCTTCGGCCGTCGCCGATGCATCGGACGTCTCGGTCGGCTCGGGCGTGGCGGTCTCGGTGACGAGGCTGGACAGCGGGATATCGGGCGTGATCACGGCCGGCGCCGGCTTGTTGACGCGCGCGACGGCGGCGATGACAGAGCCCTGCTCCGCCTGGGCGATCGCGGCCTGTAGCTGCGGCTGCGCCTCGGGCGCGACCTGCGGCGCCGCTTCGGCGAGCACTTCTTGCTGCTTTTCGGTGACGGCGCGCAGGCGCTGCAAGTCGCCGTCATCGAGTTCGTTGTTCTCGGCGGCGGCGACGAGCGGCGCGGTCTGATCGCTGAGGCGATCGATCACGCCCGGGCCGATGATGCGGCCGCGCGCGGTCATCTGTTCGATTTCGTTGGAGCGCTCGGCGACGATGTCGATACGGATGTTGCGCTTCGCGTCCTCGCTGAACGCGAGAGCGAGCCGCACGCGCTCCGTCTGTAGCTTCACGCCGTAGAGTGAATCGCCCGGGATCGAATCGCTCGCCTCGGCGACGGTGTATGTGGACGCGCCGAGCATCATCACGACGGCGGCGCCGGCGCTGGCCAGCGCGCGAAACGGCGTGCCGAACACGGGGAACCCGCGGCGCTGCGGTGCGCGCTCGCCGAGCTTCATGCGCTGCGCCGCCATGAGGAACTTGACGCGCGCCGAGGCGAAGAACGTCAGCGACGGTTCGGTGTCGAACGCCTCTTGCAGCCGCTGACCCGACGCGACGAGGAAGCGCTCGCGCGCGTCGGCGGCGAACTCTTCGCGCGGCGCGACGGCATACGACTGCGACAGCGCCATCGCGGCGAGCAGGTGGGGGCGCAGCTCGGCGGCGTGCTCCGGATGGCGCCGGAGGCACTCATCGATGTCCCAGCGTCCGCTTGTGAGAGCGTCGAGGCATTCGCTCAGCCGTGTTTCACGTTCTCGAGATGCGTTCTTCATGCTTCCTTCACCATGCTCATACCCGCACCATCGGCGCGGATGAGCATCTTCTGCAGTTTCGCCACAGCCTTGTGCTGGAGCGCTTTCACGTTACCCTCGCGTTTCCCGAGCGCCTTCGCGGTTTCGGCTATCGATAGTCCGACGGCGAAGCGCAGCGCGATCACATCGCGTTGCGCTTCCGGCAATAGTTCGGTCGCCCGGCGTACCTCGTCCATCGTGATCCGCTGCTCGACCATCGTTGCCGGTCCGGCGCGCCAGTCGACCATCTCTTCCGATAGCTCTGCCGTCGGCCCGCCGCGTTGCGAGGTGCGGCGGAAGTACGTCGCGATGTGGTTGTGCGCGATCCGGAAGAGCCACGACGAGAACGGCACATCCCGCCAGCGGAAGTCGCAGATCGCGCTTAGCATCTTGAGGAAGACCTCTTCGGTCAGATCCTCGGCTTCCGCCACGTTCCCGACGCGGGCAACCGTATAGCGGTACACCCGCGGCATGTACCAGTCGTACAGGTCGGCCAGCGCCGATTGGTCGCCCAGACGCGCGCGATCGACCGTCGCCCGCTCGACTTCCAGCGGGACGGCGTAGATAGCGGGAAGATCCAACCCGGATGCCTCGTTTCTGATTGAGGGAGCCAGAGTCATCGTAACCGCTTCGCCCAAAGCCCGTCCACGCGTTCATGCCACACACGAGATATAACGTTTGGGCGCCCGAAAAGGTTAACGCTCCTGAGCATCAAAATTGCCTCTGCGGGCCCAATCTGTCCCCGTTCGCGGATTCGCTCACAAACCAAACCAGCCGCTACTGGATGCCGTACTATTCGGATGGGGTGCGTTGCCCCGAAACGGAGGACCACCATGGAGAATCTGCCGTTCATCCTCATCGCGCTGGCATGCCCGATCGGCATGGGCCTGATGATGCTGCTGATGGGTCGCGGGATGATGGGAATGGGGTGGGGTGGCTCGCAGGCGGCGGCCAAATCCGACAGGCCCGAATGACAGGCAGATCCGCGAAACTCCCGGCAGCCCACCAAGCCCGGGTGGTTCCAGCGTAACCGCAACAAGATCTGGTTAGCGCTCCTGGGCGCCGGCGTCGTCGCGGTCGGCGCCTACGTCCTCTCGCTCCGCCCGGAAGGGCATGAGGACGTGGCATCGGTCAGTGCGTCGCCGTCGATCTACACGTTCGAGACAGCGGATTTGCATGCGCTCAGCTTCGACCCCGCGGATCCCGAGCGGCTGGTGTTCGGGCACCACGGCGGGTTGCTGGTCAGCGAGAACAGCGGAACGACGTGGCGCGCGCTGGTCGATCAGCGCAACTTCGATGGGATGAGCCTGGTCTTCGACCCGCAACAGGAACGCACGCTCTACCTGGCAGGACACGACGCATTTTCCCGCAGCGACGACGCGGGCGCCACGTGGCAGCCCGTGAGCCAGAACCTTCCCGGCCTCGATCTGCACGCGTTCGGCGCGTCGCCCGCGACGCCGGGGAAGTTCTACGCGTTCGCCCTGGGGCAGGGCATCTTCGTCAGCGAGGGCGGTGACTCGACCTGGTCGCCGCTGTGGGCTGATGCGCCACAGGGCACGAACTCGATTGTGGAGTTGAGCGATGGAACGCTTATCGTCGGCGCCACCGACAAGGGCATCGTCCGTTCCGACGATGCGGGTGCGACGTGGCAGGCTTCGCGAAGCGGCATCGACACCGGCATCATCTTCGCTGTCGAGGGCGACGCGGCGAGCGGAAGACTGTACGCCGGGACCAGCAACGGGCTCTTCGCCAGCACCGACGGTGGCCGAAGCTGGACGCCGACGACGCTGGATGACGCGCAGGTCGTGGTCGTCGGTGTCAGCTCTGCCAACCCGGACAACGTGATGGCGATCGATGGCGAAGGCCGGCTCTACCGCTCCACCGACGGCGGCAACACCTGGCTGAGTTAACGCAACCCGAACGAAGATCGCACGCAACCACTCCGGCTCCGGTTAGTTGCACGGGCAATCAGTACGACTGAACTCGTCCAGTCTTCCAGGTTCTACGGCCCGACAGGCAACAGCCGTGTTGGATCGAACAGAATGTTTCCTTCGCTGGGAAGCAGCATGATCTGGATGTCATCGGCGAGCCTCTGGATCGCCTGGTACTGAATCAGCGCCGGAGTAAGCGATGCGTTGAGCAGCGCGTTCGCATCGGCCTGGCCCTGCGCCTCGATGCGCAGGCGGTCGGCTTCGCCAAGCGCGGTCGCAGCCTTCTGGCGGGCTTCCGCTTCGGCGACGGCAACGCGGTTCTGCGCGGCGATCGCTTCTTGCTCGGCGCGCACCTTCTCATCGATCGACGCCTGGAAGTCTGCCTTGAAGGCGATGTTGTCGACGAGGAAGTCTTCGACGGTGATGCCGATCGGTTCGAGCTCATCGATCAGGCGCTCTTTGACGGAGGCGCGGATCACTTCGCGTCCCTGCGCCAGTTCGGTCGCGTCGTACTTCACCGTCTCGTCCTTGACGATCTGGTTCACCCGCGAGACGATCGAGCGGTCGACGTAATTCGGGTTCTCACGCAGCAGCGTCTCGACGATCGCCGGATCGATGCTGTAGTTCAGCGACGGCGCGATGAACACATCCTGATTGTCGTTTGAGAACGTGTCGAGGCAGTTGGGCGCGCCGTTGCTGCACTGGCTGTCCGGGCGGTAGACCTGCCGCTGCACGCTGACGGTGCGCGTTGTCTGCCACGGTACTTGAAACTTGTCGCCCTCCGCGCGTGTGCCGATGATGTTGCCGCCGATGTCGTACGACACACCGACGTGCCCCGCTCCGATCGGCTCCCAGGCCGAGATCGCCAGAAACGGAAGAAACAGCAGCAGGAACCCGACGGCCGATAACACACGCACACTCGTGCGCAGTATCGCCGCATTCTCGACCGTCCCCTGCACAAAGTACGGGGCGACGAAGAGACCGACGGCCAACAGGATGACGAGAATGACGCTGACGACGATGAACACCATGCGCTGACTCCCCCTCTGATTGCGTGACGCTTACCGGATGGAGCCATGGTACTCCTGCTCATCCTGGATGCGATTCATCTCGCCGTGACCTGAACATCCGCCTTCAGGCGGAGCCTCCTCAGGATTTGCATAGCTCCGCTTCCCCCGAAGGTAGGAGGCCGCAACCCGCCAATCGCTCGATTCGGCGCGCCCGGCACCGTCCTATAACTACATCAAGCCGCTTTTTTCGGCGGTACAGATATATGCAGCGGGAGATATCAGACATGTTTTCATTCCTTTCACCAAGCAAACTGGCAAGTAAAAGCGCACGGCACCCCTGGCTCACCATTGGACTCTGGGCCGTCCTCGTCGCCGCCGCCTTCATCAGCGCCGGCAACATGAACGTCAACGACGAGCAGACGATCGACGGTTCGGACTCACTCCGCGCCGAACGCCTGCTCGAAGATCTGCGCGGCGACGCGGTGCCGACCGAAAGCGTCGTCATCGTGTCGGATGGGGCGACCGCGGGGGACCCCGCGTTCCGCACACTGGCCGAGCGGCTCACCGCCGAGCTTCGCGCGCTCGATGTCGTTGTCTCCGCCACCAACTTCTACGAGACCGGCGATGGCGGCCTCGTCTCGCAGGATCGCACCAAGATGATCATCCCGCTCGTCATCACCGGCGAGGCGGCCGACGCTGCCGACGCTGCCGACATTATCGAGCCGGTCGTCAAGGCCGTGCACGATGCCAATGGCAACGGCTTCACCGTCCTCACCGTTGGCGATGGCAGCATCAGCAAAGAATTCAATGAGACGTTCGAATCCGACCTCGCATCTGCCGAGATGATCGGCATCCCGGCGGCGCTGGTCGTGCTGCTGTTCGTCTTCGGCGCGGCGGTCGCGGCGGGCGTGCCGGTCGTGCTCGCGCTGCTCGGCATCCTTGTGTCGGTCGGCATCACTGCGGTGATCAGCCGCTTCACCCCGGTGAACAGTATCGTCACCAACATGATCACGATGATCGGCCTGGCGGTCGGCATCGACTACACGCTGTTCATCGTCGAGCGCTTCCGCGAAGAGCGGGCGAAGGGCACCGAGAAGATCGAAGCGATCGTCACGTCGGGCAACACGGCCAGCCGCGCCGTGCTGTTCTCCGGCATCACCGTAATGATCGCTGTGGCCGGCATGTTCATCGTCCCCTCAAACATGTTCCGGAGCCTCGCCATCGGCGCCATGGCCGCCGTGTTCGCCGCCGTGCTCGTCGCATTGACGCTGCTGCCGGCGATGCTGAGCGTGCTCGGCGACAAGATCAACTGGCTCCCCCTCCCCGGACGCAAGACGCGCGTCTCGGAAGTGGAGAGCGAGAGCGGGTTCTGGGGCCGGACGACATCCGCCGTCATGCGCCACCCCGTTCTCGCGATCGTCGGCTCGGTCGGCATCCTGGTTGCCGCCGCCGCGCCTGCCGCGACAATGGAGATTGGCAGCCCCGGCCTCCGCGACGCGCCGCAGAAGCTCAACTCGGTCAAGGCGTTCAACGTCCTCGATACCGACTTCTCGGCCGGCCGTCTGTCGCCCACTGACATCGTCATCGAAGGCGACAACGTGAATTCGCGCGACGTGCAGATCGCGATCACCAACCTGCGCGCGTCCGTCGTCGGGGACAAGGACATCAGCAGCGTCGGCGAACTCGAAGTGAACGACGACGGTACCGTCGCCGCGCTGCCCGTCATCATCGATGGCGACAGCCTCGGCGCCGATGCGCGCGCCGCCGTCAACCGTTTGCGCGACAACTACATCCCGACAGCGTTCGGAGGCACCGACGTCGACGTCATCGTCGGCGGCGACGCGGCCAGCACGACCGATTACGTCGAGACGATGGTCTTCTACCTGCCGCTCGTCATCGCCTTCGTGCTGACGCTGAGCTTCGTCCTGCTGTTGCTTGTGTTCCGCTCGATCATCATTCCGGTGAAGGCGATCCTGATGAACCTGCTGTCGGTCGGCGCGGCGTACGGCCTGATCGTGCTGGTGTTCCAGCACGGCGTCGGCACCGGCCTGTTCGGGTTCCAGCGGACCGATAGCATCGCGGCGTTCCTGCCCATCTTCCTGTTCACGGTGCTGTTCGGGCTCTCGATGGACTACCACGTCTTCCTGCTGACCCGCATCCAGGAGCGCTTTCTGCAGACGGGCGACAACGCGGCGGCTGTGAGCTACGGTCTGCGTTCGACCGCGCACATCATTACCGGCGCCGCGGCGATCATGATGGTCGTGTTTGGTGGCTTCGCGATGGGCAGCATGGTGGAGATGCAGCAGATGGGCTTCGGCCTGGCTATCGCCGTCCTCATCGATGCGACGATCGTCCGTTCGATACTGGTACCGGCGAGCATGGAGATGCTGGGCGCATGGAACTGGTATCTGCCGTCGTGGCTCGGCTGGCTCCCCCGCATCCACGTCGAAGGCGCGCCGGAGCCAGCCGTCGAGACGGCTCCCGCACCCGCCCCCGCACCGCAGCCCGCCTTCGAACTGGCAGGTGCCGGTGGCGATTAGTTGAGGCTGTGGGAGGTGAGAGGTGAGAGGTGGGCGCTTCTTATCTTGGACGATGGGACGCAATAACTAGCTGATCTCCCCTCAGGCAGGCCGCCGGATCTCGCGCGAGATCCGGCGGCCTTTGTTTGTTGCTGCCAAAGCAGCATGTTCTGGCCACTGACACCACGCTGTCAGCACGACTTGCGTACGATGCGATCCTGAACGATGAAACGAGGAGCATCACGAACATGGAAGTCACCGGCCTCATCTACTATCTCAACAGCGAACACCCCGCGAAGCTCCGCGCGTTCTACCGTGACATCATCCGCCTCAAGCCAAACCCCGACATGGGCGACGACGCGCTGCTCGCTAAGATCGGCAACCCGATGACCGCCGACACAACCTCGTTTCCGGGGCGTGCGTCGTCGCTGATGCTGTACGGCGGATATTCGTCACGCAGCAGGTACGTGTAGGCGGCCGAACGGTTGTACCAGCGCATGACGCCGACGTTGAAACGGAACAGTCCGCGTGGGTACCTGCCCGTGAACAGGATCGCCCACCACGCGATGAACGTCGTGATGTACCAGGCGAACTGTACGAAGCCAAAGACGATCTGGTTCGGGATGATCGCGAAGACGCGAATGAACAGCCGGAACCGTGATTGCCGCTCCGCATACGGGATGTCGAGCGTCAGCGGATAGTCGCCCGGTTCCCAGGAAAACGGCGGATACTCGTCGCGCAGCAGCATCGCGTACGCGAATGAGTTGGATGCCCAACGCAAGGTCCCGCTCGTGAACTCGAAGAACGCCTTTGGATAGCGGCCCGTGAACAGGATGGCGAACCAGGCAAGCACGGTCAGGATGCTCACGGCGACAAGGAGCAGGTAGATCGCGAAGAGGTGCGGGATGATCAGGAAGATCTTGACGAAGATCAGCCAGCGCGACAGCCGCTCCGGGTACTGGACATCGAAGGCGACCGGATGTGCGGTTGCGGGTCGTTCCGGCTCAATCATGCGACAGTATCGGTCAAACGCGTGTTCTGGCGAAGGGGCGGAGTCTGGCACAGGGCGGCTACGAATCTCCACCCGACACGCCCCAAGCCATTGCACACCTTCGAACGCCGTGTCGACGGTGTGCTGTATTATGCTCACGATTCAGCGGGAGGTGATCTCGCCGGGCTGATAGCGGGCGGTGTTTGGGTGCGATGAGCGACGACCCGGTGGACCAGATCAATCGCTCGGCGGTCACGCTTGCGGCGTTGGCGCTGATCTTTGTCGCGGCGATCGTGGTGGTGTTGGCGTGGGGCGCCGCTGGCACGAGCATCGGCCGCATCGAGGACTTCGCCGGGTGGCTGCGCGACCACGATACACGCAACGCCAAGCTGATCCTGACGCTGGGCGCCGTCGTCATCGGGCTGCTGTCGCTGACGGTGATCATTGCCGAACTGACGCCGGCGCCGCAGCAGAAGATGCGCGTGCGCAACGTGAAGTCCGGTGATGCGGTGCTGACGACGAAGGCGATCGCCGAATGCATCGAAGCGGAGGTGCGCACGGTAGAGCACGTGGCGCAGTGCCAGGCGATCGTCGTAGCACGCGGGAAGCGCGTCGAGGTGCTGCTGGAGCTGCACGTCGATGCGGGCGCGGATCTGGCGCATACGGCGGACGAGGCGTGCCGACGGGCGCACGTGCTTGTCGAGCAGAACATGGGCATCGAACTCGTGGCGCGGCCGCGCGCTCGGATGCACTATCGAGAATTACGCCTGAAGGACGACGGGACGCCGCACCCGCCGACCGGGTGGGAGCGGCCTCACAGGGACGAGGGGAACGATGACGAACGACGAAACGCCGGGGCACCTGAAGAAGCGCAAAGCGAAGCTGATCGAGCCACCGGCACCTGAGGAGTTGATGCCGATTCTCGAGGCGGTGTTGTTCGTCGCCGACGCTCCTATCGAGATCGCCGCGCTGGCACGGACGGTCAACGCGCCGCGCGCCGACGTGATCGCGACGCTGGACGAGCTGGGCGAGGCGTGTCGCGAGCGCGGCGTGCGGCTGCAGCGTACGGGCGAACTCGTGCAGCTCGTTTCGGCGCCGCAAACGGCGGCGTACGTCGAACGCTTTCTGGGGCTGGAGCATCCGCCGCTGACGAATGCGTCGCTGGAGACGCTGGCGATCATCGCGTACCGGCAACCGATCACGCGCGCCGGTATTGAGGCGGTGCGTGGCGTCGATTGCGATGGCCCGATTCGGACGCTGACCGCCCGCGACCTGATCGAGGATGTCGGCCGGGCGCCCGTGATCGGACGGCCGATGCTGTTCGGCACGACGGTGCGCTTTCTCGAATACTTCGGGCTGGAGAAGCCCGACGATCTGCCGCCGTTGCCGCAGGGGATGCAAGAGGTGTCATTGCACGGCGCACCCCTGCCGGAGACGGAAGAGGCGGCGATCTGAACGTCGGCGTGCTGCGGTTCTCGCTGCGCCTGCCCGAGAGCGGCTCGCTCAAGGACAAGCGCCAAGTCGTACGCAGCGTCGCGCAGCGCATTCGCAACAAGTTCAGCGTGTCCGTCGCCGAAGTCGGCGACAACGACGTCTGGCAGATCGCGACGATGGGCGTCGCGGTGGTTGCCAATTCGGCGCGTCATTGCGACGACGTGCTGAACGAGATCGTCGGCTACGTCGAATCGTCGCGGCTCGATGCGGAACTGATCGACGTTGAGACGGAAGTGATTACGCTATGACCCCCACGACGGGACGCGCGACGAGATCGTAGGCTAACGAGCGCGTCACTTCAGCGCGCACGAAGTCGCCGGGCGCGAAATCGCCTTCGAGCAATACGAGGCCATCGACTTCTGGCGCGTCGCGATACGAGCGGCCGACGACGAAGCGGTCATCGACGCCTTCGCGCCGCGACGTGCTCGTTGATTCGACGAGCACGTCGATCTCACGGCCGATCATATCGCGGTTGCGGATGATCGATACCTGCTGCGCGACCGCCATGAGCTGACGCTGGCGCCGCTTCTTGATCCGCTCCGGCACCGGATCCGGTTCGTACGCGGCGGGCGATTCCGACTGCGGCGAGAACGTGAAGCAGCCGACGTGGTCGAACGCCATCTCGCGTACGAACGCGAGCAGCTCGTCGAACTCGCTCTCGGTCTCGCCCGGGTAACCGACGATGAATGTCGTGCGGATCGCGATGTCCGGCATGGCGCCGCGCAACGTGGCGAACATGTCGCGCACCATGCGCGTGTTGCTGGGCCGCTTCATCCGGCGCAGCATGCTCTCGGCGGCGTGCTGTAACGGGATGTCGATGTAGCGCGCGATGTTCGGCAGGCGTGCCATCGTCTCGGCGAGGCGCGGCGTCACGTGGCCCGGGTACGCGTACATGATGCGCAGCCACGGCACCTCCGGCACGGCTTCGGAGATGCGTTCGAGCAGCGCCGGTAGCCCGTCGGCCTGGCCGAGATCGCGGCCGTAGTCGGTGCTGTCCTGCGCTACGAGCACGATCTCGCGCACACCGGTCGCGGCGAGCCGTCGCGCCTCGGTGATGATCTCGTCGGCGGAGGAGCTGTGCAGCTTGCCCTTCATCTTCGGGATGATGCAGAACGTGCAGGGCGCGTTACAGCCGTCGGAGATCTTGAGATACGCGCTCGGGCGGCGGAGAGCGGCCGTCTCGGCTTCGGGAATATCGAACGGCGGCGGTGTGAGGATGACCGGCTCGACCGTGCGTGCGTAGGCGCCGATGCCGGTCCAGTCCTCAGCGCCGAAGACGGCGTCGATTTCCGGGACCTCGGCCTGCAATTCGGCGCCGTGGAGCGCGGTGAGGCAGCCGGCGACGACCAGCTTCTGGCCGCGGGTCTTGGCCGCGCCGAGTTCGAGGATCGTGTTGACGGACTCCTCTTTCGAGGCGTCGATGAAGCCGCAGGTATTGACGATGATCACATCGGCCGCAGCAGGAGCGCCTACCTCGAGATGCGCGCCATCGCCGAGCACGCGGCTGATGCGCTCGCTATCCGCGACGTTCTTCGCGCAACCAAGAGTGACGATGTGATACCGCACAGGGTTCATGGTAGCGCAGTTGTGGGATGGTGGGCTTTGGGCAGTGGGAAGTGGGCGTGTCAGCCGCCGGCGGGCACGACCAGGGTGACTGATGTTGAGCCGCCGACTTTCGTACCGGCAGGCGGGTTCTGCGACGTGACCACGCCTGGTGTGCCATCGGTGCCGGCTGTCTCGACGACGAGATACGTGATCTCCGCCTGATCGAGCGCCGTCAGCGCATCATCGACGCGGACGCCCGCGAGATCGGGCACCGTGCCGACGACGATTTCGCCGACCGGCCGGCCGAGCGCGGGCTGTTGCCCGCCGCCGAAGCTCTCGGGCGTCACGCTGACATTCGGACTGATGACGGACGACGGGTCATCGCCTCCGCGGTTGGAGAGGTAGACGAATCCGCCGGCGATGAGCAGGAACACGGCGACGCCGCCCGCGAGCAGCCAGTTCATCGACCCGGTCGCGGGGGCGGGGCGGATCTCCGGCAGCGGGCGGATCTCCGGCGCCTCCTGCTCCTTGAACTGGCGCATCAGCGCGTGCGGGTCGAGTCCGAGGTACTGCGCGTACGTGCGCAGAAATGCGCGGCTGTAGACGGGCGCCGGGAAGATCTTCCAGTCTTCGCGTTCGAGTGCGTCGAGGTAGCGCTTCGAGATGCGCGTATCGCGCTCGCAGTCTTCGAGCGTGAGGCCGCGCGCAACCCTCGCCTGTGCCATGGACTTGCCGAGTTCGGACATTGTGGACTTCTAACGTGGGTTGCGTACGCTGCCGCGCCGGCGGGATCGGGGACATTGGGAGCGTACCGTGAGGTCGGGTGCCGGTCAACGTGAGTGCTTGTCAGACAGCGGCGGCTGCCCGCCGCCGACGGCCCTCGGGGCGCCTGATGCCGGAAGCTGGAGGCTGGAGAGGGCTTGCCGGGTCAGCGCCCGTTCCCGCATTGCGGTCGTCCTTGTCAGCCGGGCCTGCGGCGCCAGACATCCACAGATGCAACGCGGCCAGGGCGCGGTGGGGCCGCCACGCTTCGGCGCGCTGTTCCAGCTCTCCGGCATCGAGCGGCGCCGTCGCTTCGGTAAGGCGCGCGGCGGCGCGGCGCAGGCCGAGATCGCCGGCGGGAAAGGCGTCGGGCTGGCTGGCGGCGCGCAACGCGATCATACGCGCTGTCCAGGGGCCGACGCCGGGGAGCGATTCGAGGGCTGCGGTGAGTTCTTCGAGCGACGCGCAGCCGTCCAGCGGGATGCGTTCGTCGGCGTACGCACGGGCGAAGGCACGGATGCTGGTTGCGCGCGCGGTCGTAAGCCCGATCTTTTGGAGCCGTGCGACGCTGGCCTCGGCAATGCGCGCGGCGGGCGGGAAGACGTGCGAGAGTCCCATCGCGCTGAGTCCGGGGACGGGCGTGCCGAATGTCGCGACGAGGCGCCCGGCGAGTGTGGTCGCCCCGGCCACGGACACCTGCTGTCCGAGCATGATGCGTACGGACATCTCGAACGGATCCCACGCGCCCGGGACGCGCAGGCCGGGATGCGCGTTGACAATCGGACCGAGAATCGGATCGTTCGCGAGCGGCGTGACCGCGGCAGACGGGCGGTCGAGGCCGAACAAGCGGCGGACGCGCGCGAGGTCGTCGATCAGTGATTTGAGGGTGGGCAAGTGCGCGGCCACGAGCAAATGCTGGCCGTCGCCGGCATCGGAGACTTCGATGACGCCGGGATCGCCGCATGACGTGATCGTGCGGCGGTAGACGCCGTCTTCGACGGATTCGACGCCGGGGATTGCGCGCGGACGCAGGTAGGCGAGCATGTCATTGAACGCGAGCGGTCCGGCGTACGCGACGCGCATGCGGATGCCGCCGTCAGCGACGAGACGATCGTTCCGGCCGCGCTTGTCGCGGAGCTCGGCCGGCGTGAAGTGGAACACCGACGACATGACGCGGTTCATTTGCCGCACGCTGTTGAAGCCGGATGCGTAGGCGATGTCGAGAATGCGCAGATCCGTCTCGTCGAGCAGCCGGCGGGCGAAGTGCGCGCGCCGCGATCGCGCGACGAGCGCCGGCGTCGCGCCGACGCGTTCGTGAAACAGACGGCGCAGATGCCGAGCCGTCACGCCAAGCTTGCGTGCCAGCGTTTCCTCCGACTCGTTGTCGAGCGCGCCGTCGGCGACGAGCAGCAACGCGCGGCTAACGAGTTCGTCGCCGTCTCCGGTGCCGCCTCCGACGAACGGCGGCAGGCGGTCGGGGCGGCAGCGCAGGCAGGGGCGAAAGCCGCGCGCTTCGGCTGCCAGGGACGAGCTGTAACGCGTCACGTTGCGTTCGAGCGGACGGCCGTTGCAGCCGTCGCGACAATAGATTCCGGTAGTCCGTACGCCGCTGATTGGTAGTTCCATGCAAACATCATCGCGTACCGCGGGCGGGATCACCAGACATATTCGGACATCGTCGCGTCGTGTCCGAAACTGACCAGATCGAAGCTGCGAGACTCGGCATAGTGGCTGTGAAGCGCATCGAACTGCGACTATGAATGGTGCACACGGAGGCGACATGAAAACGACCACAACGGAACGACTACTGCTCGACCGGCTCGACACGCCGATTGGCGAGGCGCTGATGGTACACGACGATCGCGGCCGGCTGCGGTCGTTCGACTGGGACGATCACGAAGACCGCCTGTTGACGCTGCTGCGCCGGCACTACGGCGCGGGCGTCGCGCTCGACACGCGTCGCGCGCCCGCCTCGATTCGCGAGCCGCTCGACGCGTATTTCGCCGGCGACCTGAACGGATTGCACGCTATTGAGACGGAGACGGCGGGGACGGCGTTTCAGCGCGCGGTCTGGGCGGCGCTGCGAACGATTCCGGTTGGCGAGACCGTGGGCTACGGCGTGCTCGCCGCGAAACTCGGGATGCCGAAGGCGGCGCGTGCTGTCGGCATGGCGAACGGCGCTAACCCGATCGGCGTCGTCGTGCCGTGCCACCGCGTCATCGGCGCGAACGGCGCGCTGACGGGGTTCGGTGGCGGCATCGACCGCAAGCGGTGGCTGCTGGAGCACGAAGGCGCCTCGTTCGTGGCATAACTCCCTAGACGATCACTCGAGGCTGGAAACTGGAAGCTGGAAGTTCGCGTATCCAGCTTCCAGCATCCAGCTTCCAGTTTCCAGTTTCACATCGTGAAGAGGATCGTTCGACATATGCCACTCACCCCATGCCGATCTCGTGGAGGCGATCGTCGTCGATGCCGAAGAAGTGGGCGAGTTCGTGCAGGACGGTGACACGGATTTCGGTGACGAGTTCGGCTTCATCCGGGAAGTCTTCTTCGAGCGGTTCCTGGTAGATGTGGATGATGTCGGGCAGCACCATCGTGTGCGCGGAGCCGCGTTCGGTGAGCGGGACGCCGCGGTAGAAGCCGTACATCGATTCGCCGGGCGCGAGTTCGGCCTCGCGCAGATCATCGGCGCTGGGACGGCGCTTGACGACGATGTCGACTTCGCGGAGATGCTGCTTGAATGGCGGCGGCACGTCTCGCAGCGCGCGCCGGATAAGACGGATGAAGCGTGTGCGCTCCACGTCAGCGACGAGCCGCGGGCCAGAGCGTTCGGTAGCCTTCGCCGCCGATCGCGTTCGATAGCTCGGCACGCTCCATCTGCTTCAGTTCGCTGATGATCGCTTCGCACTCGGCGGCCGCGGCCGGGAAGCCGTTGTCGACGATGCGCTGGACGATCGCTTCCCAGATGCCGTGTTCGTCGAGCGTGCGGATGTAGCGGGGCCACCAGATGGCGCTGATCTTGTTCGGCAGCTTGAAGCGCGGCCGCAGCATCTTGAGGTTCTTGAAGCGCTCTTCCGCGCTCGTCACCTTGGGCACGAGCTTGACGAGTGGCGGGTCGAGCTCGTTCGTGCGGTTGTCGATGAGCAGCCGCATCGGCACCGTCACGAAGCGAAACGTGATGACCTCTGCGTTACGCACGGTCTTCAGTATTTCGCCGTAGTCGAGGTTGTACTCGTTATCCATGCGAGTGCGCGTGCTCCTGTGAACTGCGGGTGCCCTCCAGTCTAGCACGGTGCCCGGGCACGGCAGTCGCGCCTTCCGGCGGCGCGCTCGCCTCGATACCCTACCGGCATGTTGCTGTCGCGCGAAGAACTGGCACGGAACGCACCCGGTCGCCCCGTGGCGATCACGATCGGTGTGTTCGATGGCGTGCATCTCGGCCACCAGCATCTGATCGGCGAACTCAAGCGCCGGGCGGCAGAGCGCGGGCTGGCGAGCGGCGTCGTCACGCTCCACCCGTCGCCGGTTCAGGTGCTGCGGCCGGACGTGCGCGTCGCATATCTCAGCAGCCTGGAGGAGCGCATCGAACTGCTGCGCGCGACGGGCGTCGACGCAGTGGCGCCGCTGACGTTCACGTCGGAGGTCGCCGGGCTGGCGGCGTACGACTTTGTCGAGATGCTGCACAGCGCCCTCGACATGCACTACCTGCTGATGGGCCCTGACAATGCGTTCGGCCGCGGCCGCGAGGGCACGCCGGAGCGTCTGCGCGAGATCGGCATCGACATGGGATTCGAGGTGGAAGTGCTCGACGCGCCGCTCGAAGGCGCATCGGGCCGTGTCAGCGCGACGGCGATCCGGCGCGCGCTCGCCGATGGCGACATGGAACTCGCGGCGCGGCTGCTCGGCCGGCCGTTCGCCGTGCGCGGTCCGGTCATACGGGGCAACGAACGCGGCCGCACGATCGGCTTCCCGACGGCCAATCTTGCGATCACGCCCGACCGGGCGATGCCCGCATTCGGCGTCTACGTCACGCGCACGACGGTCGGTGGGGCGACGTATCCGTCGGCGACGAACATCGGCATCAATCCGACGTTCAACGATCCGCGGCCGTCCGTCGAGACGTACATTCTCGATTTCGAGGGCGACATCTACGGCCGCGAGCTGCGCGTCGAGATGTTGCACCGGCTGCGCGGCGAGGTGAAGTTCGACGGCATGGAGCCGCTGATCGCCGCGATCGCCGCCGATGTCGAAGCGGCGCGCGACTATTTCGCGACGGCGCGGTCGCTCTGAGCGCGATGCAGAGACGCGCAACCGCCGCGTCGAAGCGCGCCGCGCTGACTGCCGCCGGGACGCCGAACCGGCTGATTCAGGGCGACAATCTCGACGTGATGCGCTCGCTGCCGGACGCGAGCATTGACCTGATCTACGCCGACCCGCCGTTCTTCAGCGGGCGCGAGCAGCACGCCAACGGCCGTGACGGCCTGCGGCGCTCGTTCGGTGACGCGTGGACGGGCGGGCGCAGCGAGTATCTTGCGTGGCTCGGCGAGCGGCTTGTCGAGATGCACCGGTTGCTGTCGCCGGCCGGCGTGCTGTACCTGCACTGCGACTTTCACGCCGGACACTACATCAAGGTCGCGCTCGACCAGATCTTCGGCGACGAGAACTTTCAGAATGAAGTTATCTGGCATTACGGGCTCGGCGCGTCGAACGCCGCGCGGCACTTTCTGCGCAAGCACGACACGATCTTCGTCTATCGTCGGGGCGCGGCGGCAACGTTCAACGTCGTGCGCGGCGACGTTACGGCGGCGATGCGCGCGAAGTACTGCCACGAGAACGGGCACGGCAACTACATGATGTCGCGCGGCAAGAAGTACTACCTCAAGGGTGGCAAGCCGCTCGACAGCGTCTGGAACATCCCCGCGATCGCTGCCACATCCGGCGAGCGGCTCGGCTATCCGACGCAGAAGCCGGAGGCGCTGCTCGAGCGGATCATCGCGGCGTCGTCGGCGGAGGGTGCGCTGGTGGCGGATTTCTTCGCCGGCAGCGGCACGACGGCGGCTGTGGCGCAGCGGTTGGGACGCCGCTGGATCGCCTGTGATGCCTCGGCTGACGCGATCGCGATCGCGCAGGCGCGGCTCGAACGCGTCGGCTCGGTTTCCGGCGATGATCGTGGGTTCGTGGTGGAGCGGTTCGACGCGTAACGCGCGTCTGCTCGCTACTTACGGATCTTCTGCTTCATCATTGGCGAGAGGCGCATGGCGACGGCGAGCGCGATCTTGGCGCCGCGGCCCTGCGGCATCGCGGCGTAGAGCGCCCACGGCAGCAGTTTGATCGCCGTCTTGCGGATCGTCGATGGGCGGGCGCGTGCGGTGAACGCGTAGCCGAGCGGCAGCCTGATCGACTTCTCGAAAACGGGTTCGCGTTCCATACGTTTAGGCTATCAGATCAGCGCGGGGAACTACTGGAGCGCGGCGGCGACTTCGCCGCTGTTCCAACAGCAGGGGCGCCAAACGTAGACGCGGACGTTGTCGCCGGCGCAGGCGTGCAGTGCGTCGAGCCATTCCTGCTGTACGGTGCCGAGGCGGCCGTTCATCGTCTTCAGCTCGGCGAAGATCATCTCGCCGCGGTCGGGGCGCAGCAGCATCACGTCGGGGAAGCCGCGTTCGCTGCGGTCGCTGAAGTACGAGTGGTAGCGATACGTCCAGCCGTACTCCTCGGCGAGGGCGAGGACGTGCTTCTGGAACTCTTTCTCGCGCCAGCGCAGACACGCCTCGGCGAGAAGCGCCGCATCATCGATCGGCGGTGCGGCTGTGGGTTGCGGGTGGGCGCGTGCCATGGGGCGTAGCGTACCGCACGGTGCTTGGCGGTGTGGGACGCAGATCGATTGAACCACAGAGGCACAGAGGCACAGAGGAGTGAGGAGGGGTGCGGGCAGAGAACGTCCGCGCCGGTGCAGCAGCGGCGACGGGAGTCTGGCGTGCTGAGGATCGAGGACCAAGCTCGATTTCGAAGCGAAACGGCGCACGGCAAGAATGCCGTACGCCGTTGCTCATTCGAGTTCGTGGTGCGCCGTTGCTACGCCTTCTTGGCCGTGTTCGGGACTGCGTCGTCCTCGAACACTTCGATCGCGCGCTCGGGGCAGTTCTCGACGGCGAGGCGTGCCTTTTCGTGCAGATCTGGCGGGACAGTACCATCGCCGCGCGGCGTGGCGTAGCCCTCGTCGTCGACCTTGAACAGTCCGGGCGCCAGCAGGTAGCACCGGTTGTGGCCCTGGCACTTCGCGCTGTCTACGGTGACTTTCATGACCACACGATACCCATCGCGCGCGGGCCGCGCACCTGGCCGCCGGCCCACGTGACGGCTTCCGGATTCTCGAGCCGGAAGTCCGGAATGCGCTTGAGCAGTTCTTCGATCGCGACCTTCATCTCCATGCGCGCGAGGTTCGAACCGGCGCAGCGGTGGATGCCGACGCCGAACGCGATGTGCGGGTTCTTCGCGCGGTCGAGGATGACCTCGTCCGGGTTCTCGAAGACGCGCGGGTCGCGGTTCGCCGCCGGGAAGTTCATCAGTACCTTGTCGCCTTCGGACATCGGACAGCCGTTGTACACGGTGTCCTCTGCAACGTAGCGGGCCATCGTTACCGGCGAGTAGGCGCGCAGCAGTTCTTCGATGGCGCTCGTGATCAGCTCGGGCTCTGCGATGAGGCGCTTGCGGTCCTCGGGGTGCTGTGCCAGGTGCCACACCGCCGAACCGATCGAACTCCACGTCGTGTCGATGCCGGCGACCATGAGCAGGAAGCAGGTGCCGAGCACGTGCGCTTCCGGCACGGGCTCGCCATCGACCTTCGCCTGCAGCAGGTACGTGAGGAGGTCGTCTTCGCGCGGGTTCTCCTTGCGTTCCTGGATGCGGTCGTTCATGTAGGTGAAGATGCTGATCGCAGATGACTGGCGCAGTTCCGGATCGGTGAGACCGAGTTCGAGGAACCCGCGCACCCATTCCGTGAACTGTCCCGCCATGTCCTTCGGGATGCCGAGCATGTCGGCGATGACGCGCGGCGGGATCTGCTGCGCGTAATCGGCTGCGCCATCAGCGCGGCCGTTGGCGATGAAGCTGTCGATAAGTTCGTTGCAGAGTTTGCGCGTCTCCGGCTCCCACTTCGCCGTCGCCGTGGCGGTGAACGGCGGCAGGATCAGCTTGCGCGCCCACGTGTGTACCGGCGGATCCGACGTGATCGGCGGCGCGCCACCGTTGTAGTTCGACGCGTCTTCGACTTCCGGAGCGACTTCGTTGCCCAGTTCGTCCTGTACGGGTGCGAAGTCAGTGACGAGCACGTTGCGCGATGAGAAGTGCTGGATGTCGCGCGCGATGTTGAACAAGTCTTCGTAGCGCGTCGGCATGAACGAACCGCCCCACCGTTCGCTTTGCGCTACGGGAGTGTTCGATTCGCGGATCTCGTCCCACATCGGGAACGGGTTGATCTTGTAGGACGGATCGAAGATGTCGTAATCAGTCGTCCAGTCTTTGACTTGCTCGGCCACAGGACACTTCCTTCCCCAGATACGCGAACGGACGCGGCGGGTCGCGTTAACTTAGTGAACGCTAGATTATAACGTCCCGAGGCTGTATGCAAGGGCTTCTTCCCGCAGAAATCGCAGAATTGTGCTTCAAGCTTGTCGTAACGGGCCGGCGTGCGGCGGTGAAGCGCCGGCGCGTCCAGCGGGCCGGCCAGCCAGTCGCGCGAACCGGATTAGCTAACATCTCCGCGCCCGCCTTGCCCCGACGAGCTTCATATCGCGATGCGCGATGCTCCGCTATCATCGCCAGACGCACACTTGAGCGGCGTTGTCCCCGGGATCCACAGCGAGGAGTCGCCCATGAAACTCGGACTTACCGTCGGCTATTGGGGCGCCGGGCCGCCCGCGAACGTCGAACAGAGCATTGCCATCGCCGAAGAATGCGGCTACGACTCGCTGTGGACCGCCGAGGCGTACGGCTCCGACGCGCTGACACCGCTCGCCTGGTGGGGCGCGCAGACAACGAAGATCAAGCTTGGCACCGCGATCATGCAGCTTTCGGCGCGCACGCCCGCGGCGACGGCGATGGCGGCGATGACGCTTGACCACCTATCGAACGGGCGGTTTCAGTTGGGCATCGGCGCATCGGGCCCGCAGGTCGTCGAGGGGTGGTACGGGCAACCGTACCCGCGGCCGCTCGAACGCACGCGCGAATACATCGACGTCATTCGCGCGATCATCAAACGCGACGCGCCGGTTGAGTATCACGGCAAGCAGATCGAGCTGCCGCATCCTGGCGGCGCCGGACTTGGCAAGCCGCTGAAGTCGACGATCCACCCGTACCGCACCGACATCCCGATCTTCCTCGCGGCGGAAGGTCCCAAGAACGTCGCGCTCGCCGGCGAGATCGCTGACGGCTGGCTGCCGCTCTTCTTCTCGCCGAAGAGCGACAAGTTTTATCGCGACGCGCTGAGCGAAGGCTTCTCGCGCAAAGGCGCGCTGCATAACGCGCCGGACTTCGAGGTCGCGGCGAACGTGCCGGTGATCATCACCGACGACGTCGAAGCGGGCGCGGGCATGATCAAGCCGATGCTGGCGCTGTACGTCGGTGGCATGGGCGCGAAGGGTGCGAACTTCCACTACGACGTGCTCGCGCGCCTCGGCTACGAAGACGAGTGTGCGAAGGTGCAGGAGTTGTATCTCGAAGGCAAGAAGGGCGAAGCGATCGCCGCCATCCCGACGAAGATGGCCGAAGACACCGCGCTGATCGGGCCGATCGGAAAGATCAAAGACGAACTCGCGATGTGGAAGAAGACGGCGCTTACGACGATGCTCATCGCCGGCCCGCCACCGGTCCTGCGCACGATGGCCGATCTGGTGCTGTAGCGTGGCGCCTGCAGGGCCGCTCTCCGGCATCACCGTGATCGACCTGACGCGCGTACTCGCCGGGCCGTACTGCACGATGGTGCTCGCCGACCTCGGCGCGCGCGTCATCAAGGTCGAAGTGCCGGGCCGCGGCGACGACGCGCGGCACATCGGACCGTTTGTCGATGGCAAGTCGGCCTACTTCATGTCGCTGAACCGCGGTAAAGAGAGCATCGCGCTCGATTTGAAAGCGCCGGACGATCGCGCGATCTTCGAGCGCCTGCTCGCCGGTGCCGACGTGCTCGTCGAAAACTTCCGCGCCGGGACGATGGACAAACTCCGCTACGGCTGGGATGCGCTCCATGCCGCCTACCCGCGACTGATCTACGCCGCGACATCAGGCTTCGGGCAGACGGGGCCGTACCGGCACCGCCCGGCCTACGACATGGTCGTGCAGGCGATGGGCGGCATCATGAGCCTCACCGGACATCCCGGCAACCCGCCGACGCGTGTCGGTACATCGGTCGGCGACATCACGGCGGGGCTGTTTACGACGGCCGGCGTCAACGCCGCGCTGTATCACCGCGAACGCACCGGCGAAGGCATGATGATCGACGTGTCGATGCTCGACTGCCAGGTGGCGATCCTCGAGAACGCGATCGCGCGTTACTTCGCGACCGGCGAGGTGCCGGGGCCGACCGGGTCGCGGCATCCTTCGATCACACCGTTCGAGGCGTACGCGACGGCGGATGGACACATCGTCATCGCTGCTGGCAACGATGCGCTGTTCGCGCGGCTGTGCGCGCTGCTGGCGCGCGACGACCTCGTTGCCGACGCGCGTTTCGCGTCGAACGAGGCACGCACTCAGAACAACGCCGCACTCAAGACGGAGATCGAGGCGACGATGCGCGCGCAACCGTCGCGCGCGTGGCTTGACGCGCTCGAAGCCGCCGGCATTCCGTGCGGCGCGATCCAGAACGTCGAACAGGTGCTGGCCGACGAGCAGGTGTTGTCGCGCAACATGGTGGTGACGGCCGACGATCCCGATGCCGGACCGCTGCGCATGGCCGGCAACCCGATCAAGCTCTCCGCCTTCGCCGATCCATCGACGCGCACCCCGGCGCCATCGCTCGACGGCGATCGCGCGCGGATACTGGCGGAGTTTGGGGACGACGCCGCGCGTTAATCCGTCGCCCGAGCGCCGCGGCGCAGCACGAGATGCCACAACGGAAACGCGGCCCCGAATAGCAGCGCCCAGCTGACGTTGACGATCACCGCGCCCGTGTTGCCGCGCATCGCCCATCCGACGGTGATCAGCGTCGCGCCGAGTGTTTCGGCGGCGTAGCCCCACCAGATCCGCTCGCGCCAGACGCGCCGCAGCACGAAGAGCGGCGGCACCGCGAGCGCGTATCCGGCGATCAGCAGGAATGTGGACATGGCTTCCCTCCGGGTACGCGCGTTCGAAGCGTGTTGTGTGTGCTGCTACTTCGTCACTCTCAAGAATGAATCTGTCAATACCACGTTTCGGCTGTCAGCGTTTTGTAATGTCCGGGCGCGTCGCCGTCGCACTGGTAGTACGGCTCATCGACGATATTCCTCGTGTCGTGAATGACCTTGCGATGGGGGAAGGGAGAACAACATGTCGCTCGAACCACTGGTACTCGCCGTCGATGACGAACCGGGGATCCGAAAGCTGATCAAGCTCGAACTGTCGTCGCAGGGCTTCCGCGTGCTGACAGCCGAGAATGGGACCGAGGCGATCCGCCTTGAAGAGGAGCACCGTCCCGACCTCGTGCTGCTCGACGTCGTGATGCCCGATATGACGGGGCTTGAGGTGATGGAGCAGCTTCGCGATCGCACCAATGTGCCGATCATCATGCTCACCGGGAAGAGCAGCGACGGCGACAAGGTGATGGGCCTCGAGTCCGGCGCCGACGACTACCTCGCCAAGCCGTTCGCGCCCGACGAACTGAGCGCGCGCGTGCGCGCAGTGCTGCGCCGCGCCGTCGGTACGTCCGGTACGGAAGCGGTGGTCGTGGCCGGCGATCTGGAGATCGATCTGCACCGCCGCGTCGTGCGCCGCTCCGGTGAGGAAGTGACGTTGACGCGCACGGAGTGGATGCTGTTGCAGCAGCTGGCCGCGAACCCCGGCCGCATCATGCTCAACGCCGAGTTGCTGACGAAGGTGTGGGGGCCGCAGTATCGTGGCGACCTCCAGTACCTCCGGGTCTGGATGTCGCGCCTGCGCAAGAAGCTTGAGAATGACCCGTCGAAGCCGGCGCTGCTCAAGACGTTCACCGGCATCGGCTATATGCTCGATAACGGTTCGGGTGCGCCGCCAGCGGCCGACGACATCGTTGCCGGTGAAGCGGAACCGGCGCTCGCTTCGACGTAATTCGACATCATCACCGCCACAGGCTCAGCGGGCGCGCTTCGATAGCGCGTCCGCTTGGCGTCTCAGCCGAGAACAGCGTGAACTGCCAGCCGAGCATCGGAGCCGGCTCGGGGACCGTCGCTTCATCACCGCTGTCTGCCAGCGATGCCAGTCCTGCTGCCAGCACGAACGGCTCGGGCAGCCGTATGCGGCGTGAGTTCCAGACGATGAGATCGAGTGCGTGCGCCTTGTCGAGAAATAGCATGGCGCAAGGATTGGCCGTCCATGCCCGTTCTTGGATGAGGGTTTGCACCTAAGACTGGGCGCGATGCCACCGACCGCCGCGCCGCGTTCGCCTATGCCATCGTGAGCGCGCTGGATGCGGTCAGGCTCCTCCGCCGGTCCATCGGGCTCCCGATACCCAAAATGCGCTTGACGGGCGGCCCGCACAGTACGTATGATCGTGCGGTCTACAGTTTGAACCTGGCGGGTGATGCCTGCTGGCGGTGAATGCCAGTCGCCGGGCCGTCGAAAGCGCGTGATCGCGCGTTTCGCGGTGCGGCTTTTTTGTCGCCATGCCAGGGTGAACGATGCAAGTTCTCGCTCCCAGCTTGGAAGGCATCCTCGACCGCGCGGCGCGTGGCGAGCGGCTCTCGCCCGATGACGGCCATCGGCTGATCCACGCCGACGGCGCCGAATTGGCCGCGATGATGGCCGCCGCATCGCGCCTTCGCGATGACGCGCACGGCCGCACGATCACGTACTCGCGCAAAGTCTTCATCCCGCTGACCAACCTGTGCCGCCAGAAGTGCGGCTACTGCACGTTCGCCCGCGGCCCCAACGATCCCATCGCCCACACGATGTCCCCGGACGAAGTGCTGAGCGTCGCCCGTGCCGGCGTCCGGCAGGGCTGCAAGGAAGCGCTCTTTTCGCTCGGCGAGCGTCCGGAAGAGATCTACGACGGCGTGCGCGCCGATCTCGCCCGCTTTGGACACAGGACGATGTCGTCATATCTGCGCGCGATGTGTGAACTCGTGCTGCGCGAGACAGGGCTGATGCCGCACAGCAATCAGGGCATCATGGAGCGCGACGAGATCATCGCGCTACGCGACGTCAACGCCTCGATGGGCATGATGCTGGAGACGACGTCATTGCGGCTGCACGAGAAGGGCATGGCGCACTACAACTGCCCCGGCAAGATCCCGGAGGAACGCCTGCAAACGATGCGCCACGCCGGCGAACTGAAGGTCGCCTGGACGACGGGCATCCTCATCGGCATCGGCGAGACGCGCGAAGAACGCGTCGATTCGCTGTTCGCGATTCGCGACCTGCACGAGCAGTACGGCCACATCCAGGAAGTGATCGTCCAAAACTTCCGCGTCAAGGAAGACATCCGCATGCGTCAGGCGGACGAACCGAGCGTGTTCGAGATGCTGCGCACCATCGCCGCCGCGCGCCTGATCCTCGGCGGCCAGATGAACATCCAGGCGCCGCCGAATCTCACCCCCGACGCGCACGGCACGTACTTGCTCGCCGGCATCAACGACTGGGGCGGTATCTCACCCGTCACCAAAGACTTCATCAACCCCGAGCGTCCGTGGCCGGTACTGGCCGAACTGAAAGAAACGTGCGCGGACGCCGGCTTCAAACTGCGCGAGCGCTTCGGGCTGTATCCGGAATACGTGCGCGGCGACGCCGGCTACGAAGGATTCATGCCAGACGCGCTGCGTCCGGCGATTACGCGGCTGGCCGACAGCGACGGTCTCGTCAAACGGGAGGAAGAGCGATGGTAGCGTCGAACGCAGAACAGAAACCAGAGAACAGAGAGCAGAGCGCCGGCGATACCGTTGGCTGGAGTCGCACACTCCCCGTGAGGCGCAACATCGCCGCGATCCTCGATCGGGCGCTTGGCGGCGACGACATCAGCGTCGACGAGGCGACGACGCTGTTCGGCGCGCAGGGTCCGTCCCTCACCGCCGTCATCCAGACGGCGGACGAGTTGCGACGCCGCACCGTCGGCCATCGCGTGACGTACGTGATCAATCGCAACATCAACTTCACCAACGTTTGCATCAAGCACTGCGGCTTCTGCGCGTTCTCGCGCGACCATCGCGAGGAAGAGGGCTACTTCCTGCCGATGGAGGAAGTGATCCGGCGCGCGCAGGAAGCGTGGGATCTCGGCGCGCGCGAGATCTGCGTCCAGGCCGGCCTGCCGCCGAAGATGGACGGCTACTACTACGTCGAGCTCACCAAAGCGATCAAGCGCGCCATGCCCGACATGCACATCCACGGCTTCTCACCAGAAGAAGTGCTGTACGGCGCCGTCCGCGCCCGGTGCTCGGTTGAAGACTATTTGCGCGCGCTGAAGGATGCTGGCGTCGGCAGCCTGCCCGGCACGTCGGCGGAGATTCTCGATCAGGACGTGCGCGATCGCATCTCGCCCGGCCGCATCACGAAGGATCAATGGATCGACGTCGTGACGACGGCGCACCGCGTCGGCATTCGCACGACGTCGACGATCATGTACGGCCACGTCGAGACGCCCGCGCACGTCGCCGCGCACATCGGCCTGTTGCGCGACATCCAGCGTGACACCGGCGGCTTCACGGAGTTCGTGCCGCTGAGCTTCATCGCGTCCGAAGCGCCGATGTACGCGAAGGGCCTCGTGCCCGGATTGCGCGCCGGCGCGACGGGCGCCGAAGTGATGAAGATGTATGCCGTGTCGCGCATCATGCTCAACAACTGGATCCCGAACCTGCAGGCATCGTGGGTGAAGGAAGGCCCGAAGGTCGCGCAGATGGCGCTTGACGCCGGCTGCAACGACTTCATGGGCACGCTGATCAACGAGAGCATCTCCACCTCTGCCGGCGCGATCTACGGCCAGCGCATGGCGCCGCGCGAGATGCGCGCGCTGATCCGCGAGATGGGCCGCATCCCCGCCGAACGCAGCACGATGTACAAGATCGTCCGCGAGTTCGGCCCCGACGAAGACGATCACTACGACCCGCTCGACCGCGCGCTCGAGGGCGGTGACGAGCGCTTCGGCTCGTACAGCCGCCTGACGCAAGACGCCGACTTCAAGTTCGTCGAGAAGTACAACATCAGAACGCCCGCCGCGCCGGTGTAGCTGGCGGACGCTGGAGGCTGGACTATGGAAGCTGGATCGCGATCATGATGCGCAGGTTGCAAGCAAGCGCACTCACGCTCGTATTGGCTGGGTTGGCCGGCATAGCGGTCGCCGGAACGATACTTCCGTGGGAGCGCCGTGTGTTTGGTTCGACTACCCAGGGCATCGGTACCGAACTTGGCTATGTGGTGTTCGTGTCGATGCTGATCGTCGGTGCATTCCTCATCGCGCGGCTCATCAAGTACGACGAACCGCACGCAGTTGAGCTGCCGATGCTGGAAGTCGCCAGCGTTGCGCTACTCACGATGCTCGTCTTCTACCAAACGGAGATCGGCCGCCCAGACCGAACGTTGTCAGATGCGTATCACGTCGTGAACGTCGGCCGCGGATTCTTCGTCACGCTGGTCGCGCTAGTCGCGATTGAGTTCATGGTTGCAGCTCACCTTCTCGGCGTGTTTGCCTGGCTCTGGACGGATACACGACATGCAGATGCTGACCCCTGACGAACGCACACGCCGCATCGAGCAATACGCGACCCGCGCATCACGCCTGCGCGCGGCATACGACGCCGTGTCGAATGCCGCCCGGCGGTGGCGCCCATCCGCAGACGAGTTCTCCGTACACGAGATCGTCTGCCACTGCGCCGATTCGGAGACGAACGCCCACTCGCGGCTTCGCTACCTGATCGCCGAAGACGCACCCGTGATCGTCGGCTACGACCCGATGAAGTGGTCGCGGCGCTTCAGCTACGACGAGCATCCCGCGGACGCAGCGCTGGCGACGGTCGAAGCAGTCCGCGCGAACACGGTGCCGCTGCTGCGCGGGTTCGGCGACGCCGACTGGTCGAAAGCGGGCACGCATACCGAGCAAGGCCGCTACACGACGGACGAATGGCTGCGGACGTACAGCGATCACGTCGAAGAGCACATCGCGCAGATCGCGGCGACGCATGAAGCGTGGCGCGCGGCGGGATCGCCCAGAGAGGGTTGAGTTCTTCTGTCCGAGTGTTCGGCGGCCGCCGCGACTTTCGGGCGGTGTGCAGTCAGCAGTTGGTGCGGCGCCGCGCGATACCGGGGCGCACACGTTGGTGCGCCCCTACCGCTGTCAGTGACCAGGCAGCGCTAGACCTCTGACGTGCAGAACGCGCAGCGCTTTGCGGCGGCCGGGATCGAGCTGAGGCAGAACTGGCATTCCTTGATCGTCGTGTCGATCGGCTTCTCGGTCTTGCGCATCTCCATCAGCTTGTTCACCGGCACGACGACGAAGAAGAACACCACCGCCGCGATGATCAGAAACGACAGCAGGTTGTTGATGAAGTCGCCGTAACGGAACGTGCTGTCGTTGATCGTGAAGTCGAGCGCTGAGAAGTCGGGCTCACCGCCGATGGCGCCAATCAGCGGCGTAATGAAGTCAGCGACGAGCGCGTTGACCACGGCACCAAACGCCGATGACCACCGCGACAGCCAGATCGACCACATTTCCCCTGAGCAGAAATTCCTTGAAGTCGTTCACCATGATGCTGGCCTCCTACGCTTGCGCCGCCACAATGCGGGCGGATTGCTAGCATACGCCCGCGTACGCTAGTTGTGGAGTGCCTGGGCAGGCATCATGTCAAGTTGCGCATGCAATCACAAACGGATGCACAAGACGGCGGCTACATCGCCCGCAGCAGACGGATGCGCTCCTCGACGGGCGGGTGCGTGTTGAACGCGTTGTTGAGGAACGATGCGTGCTCCTTCAGCGGGTTGCTGAAGTAAAGGTGCGCCGTCGCCTTGTTCGCCGCTTCGAGCGGCTCCTTGTCACCGGCGATCTTCTCGAGCGCACTCGCCAGCGCATCCGGGTTCCGTGCGAGGAGCGCGCCCGACGCGTCGGCCAGGTACTCGCGCTTTCGCGAGATGGCGAGCTGGATCATCTTGCCGATCAGCGGCGCGACGATCGCGAACACGAGCGCCAGGATGATGATGATCGCCACGGCGCCGCCCTTGTCCTTGTTGCTGCTGCGACGACCGGAGCCGATCCACGTCCAGCGCAGAAACAGATCGGCCATCAGTGCGATCAGCCCGACGAGCACGACCGTCAGCGTCATGACGCGGATGTCGTAGTTGCCGATGTGGGACATCTCGTGCGCCATCACGCCTTCGATCTCTGCCTTATCGAGCTTGTCGAGCAGCCCGCGCGTGGCGGTGACGGATGCGTGCTTGGGATCGCGGCCCGTGGCGAAGGCGTTCGGCGCGCTGTCTTCGATGACGTAGACCTTCGGCATCGGCAGCCCGGAGCCAATGCTTAGGTTCTCGACGACGCGCACGAGTTCCGGCTCCTCGGCCTTCGTGACTTCCTTCGCGCCGCTGACGGCGAGCGCGATGCTAGAGCTGGCGTAGTAACTGAACAGCGCGTACGCGGCGAGTACGGCGAACGCGATCGGCGTGAAGACCAGTGGCACGCCCACGACGTACGCGATCGCCACCGCCATCGCGCCGACGAGCAGCACGAACAGCGTCATTAGCAGCCACGTCTCGCGCTTGTTGGCGCCGATGCGATCGTAGATGAGTACTGGCTCGCCGACGCTGCCCGTTAGGGGGTTGCTCGCCATTTAGGCGCTGGTGGCCGGCGGCGCCGCGAAGCTGACGTTCACGTCCTCGCGTGCCTCGCCTTCGGCCTCGAAGAATTCCGCTGGTTCGAAGTTGAACATGCCGGCGAAGATCGCGCTCGGAAACGTCTCTGTCTTCGCGTTATAGGAGAGTACGTTCGTGTTGTAGAACTGCCGCGCGTAGGCGATCTTGTCTTCCGTGTCGGACAGTTCGTTCTGGAGATCGAGGAAGTTCTGGTTTGCCTTCAGATCCGGATACGCCTCGGCCACCGCGAACAGCGATCGCAGCGTCTGTGTCAGCATGTTGTTCGCTTCGGCAGCCTGTCCCGGCGTGCCGGCTTGCTGCAGTTGCGCGCGCGCGTTGGTCACGGCCTCGAATGTCTGCCGTTCGTGCGCGGCGTAGCCCTTGACGGTCTCGACGAGGTTCGGAATCAGCGATGCCCGCCGTTTGAGCTGCACGTCGATGCCGGACCACGCCTCCTTCACGCGCAACCGTGCACGGACGAGCCCGTTGTACATGCCGATGAGGATCACCGCGAGCACAACCACCACGGCGACCACGACGCCGATGACGATCCACGTAGTCATGAGGACTCCCTTCACTGCGCCGGGTTGCCGCGCCCGGAAGCTCAACTGTATCACGGCCTGCACGCCCGGCCGGTACGCCTCATGCCTTCGTCACACAATCGAGCGCGCTTTGCCACTGGCGCGGCGCGCGGGCGTGTTCCTACCATGAGCCGCGCACGGAGCCATGACGGCTTCGACGCCGACCGGGAGGAAACGGTGCGACCCATCCGCTACACACTGACTGTCATCGCGTTGTTGCTCGCTGTCGCGATTGGCGTGGGGTGCGCGGGTGGCGACGGCGACGACGCCACGGAGCTTGCGGACACCACGGTTAGCCAGACGCCGAGCGGTGGCGGGGCGCCGAGGATTCAAGACGCACCCGGCGGGTTGACCACCGTCGAGATCGCCGACAAGCTGGCGCCATCGATCGTCCGCGTCCAGACGGAAGGCGCGACGCTGGACGCGCTGGGCCGCACCGCGCCGGGCGGTGGCGTCGGCACGGGCGTGATCATCAACGCTGAGGGGCACATCGTCACGAACAATCACGTCATCGTCGTCGGTACCGAAGCGGCGGACCGCATCACTGTGACGCTCGCGGATCAACGCACGCTGCCGGCGACGATTGTCGGCCGCGATCCCGCGACCGACCTCGCGGTGCTCGATATCGAAGCGGATGACCTGACACCCGCAACGTTCGCCGATGCGAGCGAACTGCAGATCGGACAGGATGTCGTCGCCATCGGCTTCGCGCTCGGACTGCGCGGCGCACCGTCGGTGACGCGCGGCGTGATCAGCGCGCTCAACCGCACGATTCAGGAGCAGCCGTACACCATTCCGGATGCGATCCAAACGGACGCCGGGATTAATCCGGGGAACTCCGGTGGTCCGCTGGTCGATGCGAACGGCGAGATCGTTGGCATTAACACAGCAATCATCCGCGGCGCCCAGAACATCGGGTTCGCGATCTCCGCATCGGTCGTCCAACCTACGGTCGAATCATTGATCAGCGACGGCCAGATCGAACGCGCGTACGTCGGCATTAGCACGGTCGATGTGACCCAGTCGATCGCCCGAAGCTTCGATTTGCCGGTGGAGCGCGGCATCGCGGTCACGCTGGTTGCGGACGGTTCGCCGGCCGACCAGGGTGGCCTGGAAGAGAACGACATCATCGTCTCGATCGACGGCCAGGATGTCGCCAACAACGGCGAGCTGCTGGCCATTCTCGCTCAGCGCGAACCCGGCGATGTCGTCAGCATCGAGTACTATCGCGGCGACGATCTGGCATCCACCGACATTACGCTCGCCTCCCGACCCGAGGGATAGCTGGTGCAGAGACCGGATGCCTCGGGGCGACATCCCGCCGCGAGTTGGCGGTGGTGACACCGCGCGATTTGAGATCCCCGCTACCCGCGACTTCCTCGCCGAATCCGGCGTACGAGCCGAGACCGAAGCTATCGTGAGGAGACGGTGGCTAGCCTCCAGCCTCGCTTGCCGCGCCGTCTCGGCCAGTGATACGCTGAATGAGCTTCCAGGGAGGGAGCCGCCATGCAACTGTTGGCCGGCCTCGGGCCGCTCGGTGTACCCGAGCTTCTGATCATCGCTTTCGTAGTCGTGCTCATCTTCGGCGTCGGGCGTCTGCCCGAAGTGGGTGGCGCGCTCGGTAAGGGCATCCGTGAGTTCCGCAAGTCCACCAAGGACGACGATGACGCGCCCGCCGACACGATGATGTCGACGCCGGCGCCGACCGACGACTATGCGCCGCCAGCCGGTGTCACGACCGAATCCGCCGATACCGTCTTCTGCGGCGAATGCGGCACGAAGAACGCACGCAGCACCAAGTTTTGCTCGTCCTGCGGCCATGCGATCGGCGCAGCGGTAGGATAAGAGCCGGACGTTTAGATGCATCTCAACGCCGCCGGTCATCGACCGGCGGCGTTGTCGTTTTCATCGCCGTAGCTGCGGAGGTGCGGCTCCGCCGAAGGGCAGACGTTGACCATTCGCCTGATGCTGTTCGATCTGTGGGGCACGCTGATCATCGACGATCCGATGCGCATGGAAGAGCGCCGCCAGATGCGCGCCCGCCGGGTCTCCGACGTGCTCGCGGCGATCGGGCACCGCTACGATCACGCCGACCTCGAGCGCGCGTTCGACGCTGCGGACGAGGAGCTTGGGCGCGTCCACTCTGACGGCATCGATCTTACCGCGGAAGGCCGAACCGTGCTGCACGTGCGGCACCTGGATCCGCAGCTCGGTGACCGGCTTGACGACGCAGCGTGGATGGCTATGCACGAGGCGGTGCTCACCGTTGCGCTGGCCGTTCGCCCGATCATCATGCCGGGCGCTGAGGCGGTGCTGGCCGAAGTGAAGGCGCTCGGATTGTCCGTGGGGCTGATCTCGAACGCAGGTCTTACGCCGGGGTTCGTCCTCAGGCAGATTCTCCGTGACCACGGGCTACTGCAGTACTTCGACGAGACGATCTTCTCGGACGAAGTTGAACTCTCGAAGCCATCGGCCGCCATTTTCGAGAAGGCGCTGGATGCATTCGGTGTCGAGGCCGCGGAAGCGGCGTTCGTCGGCGATCAGCCAATCCTCGATGTGCTGGGGCCACAAAGCGCCGGCATCTGGAGCGTGCAGCTCGGCGATTTGCGAGAAGACGGTATCGTGCCGCACGCGCGCATCGAGGCGCTGAACGGACTTGTGCCGGCGTTGCGTTCGCTCGCTTTGGTCTAGGTGTGAATCACAGGTCCGGCGGCCGGTTTCGGTTCTGATCCCAGCGCGCGAGCAACCAGATCAGCGCGGCGACGACAGCGATGCCGACCAGCGCGAACGCGGGGTGGACGGTGAACAGCACAAGCAGGATCACGCCGCCGATGCCAACGCTCATGATCGCCAGCACGGGCCACAGCAGTACGCCGAACACGGCGCGGGTGATCAGCAGCGCGTCGAGGCAGCCGGGCGGCTTCTCTTCCCGCGGACCTTCCTCGTAGTAGTATCCCATCGCGATATCATATCCGGCGATTGGCTCACCTTTCGGAGGCACGAACATGAGCATGGATCGAGAGGCGGCATGGGCGCTACTCTGCGAGTACACGCAGACGGACGGTCTGCGCAAGCACGGCCTCGCAGTCGAGACGGTGATGCGACGCCTTGCCCGAAAGCATGGCGAAGACGAGCACGTCTGGGGGATCACCGGGCTGTTGCACGACTTCGATTACGAGCGCTGGCCGACGGCTGACGGTCACCCCTACGAAGGCAACAAGATCCTCACGGAACGAGGATATCCGGACGACGTGCGCACGGCGATCATGGGCCACGCAGACTACACGGGCGTGCCCCGCGCGACACTCATGGCGAAGACGTTGTTCGCCGTCGATGAGTTGACCGGGTTCGTGACGGCGGTCGCGCTTGTCCGCCCGAACAAGAGCATCCTCGAGGTGGAACCGGCGTCGGTGCGCAAGAAGATGAAGGACAAGGCGTTTGCCCGCCAGGTGAGCCGGGACGACATCATCAATGGCGCCGATCAGCTGGGTATCGAACTCGACACGCAGATCGCTGAGGTCATCGAAGCTTTAAGTGCGAACGCCGAGGCGCTGGGCCTGCGCGGCACGGCGTGAGCGCCGAACAGCGCCGCCCGTGGCTATTCGATGAATACCGCGACTTCGGCTGGTCAGGCGATGACACAGCGGCGGAGTACGAGCGACGTGCCGGCGTCTCGGCGCGGGATGAGCGGGCGTTGTTGCAGCGGCTCGGGCTGTCGGCTGAACACACGCTGGTCGATCTCGGCTGCGGCGCCGGTATGCTCGCGATCGAGGCGGCGAAGCTTTGCCGGCGTGTGATCGCAGTCGACGTGTCGGAGCCGATGCTCGACTTCGCTCGCGCGCAGGCCGCCGGGGCCAGCGTGGCGAACATCGACTTTATACACGCCGGCTTCCTGACGTACGAGCATCAGGGCGAACCCGCCGATGTCGTGACGACGCAGCGGGCGCTCCATCACCTGCCCGACTTCTGGAAGGCGATCGGGCTTCGGCGCATCGCGGCGATGCTGAGGCCGGGCGGCGTGTTCTATCTGAACGACATCGTGTACTCATTCTCGCCGCAGGACGGCTATCTGGCGATCGACGCGTGGATCGACGGCGTCGCACGCGACGACGGCCGCGGGTTCCCGCGCAGCTTCTTCGAGGAGCACGTGCGCGAGGAATACAGCACGTACGCGTGGATCCTGGAGGCGATGCTGCGCGACGCGGGCTTTGAGATCCGTGACGCTATGTACCGCGACACGAAGACGTATGCCCGTTACACATGCGTCAAGCGCTGACGCGGCGGGATTGGACGTAGCGCGGTGCGTCGTTAGGATGTGCGCATGCCTGTGCATTACGAACGCCGCGACGTAGCTGCCGTCCTGACCATCGACCGTCCCGAGCGGCGCAACGCCGTTGACAAGGACACGGCGGAAGCGCTTCGTGCGCACTTTAACGAGTTCGTCGCCGATGACGCGGCGCGGGTGCTGATCGTCACCGGGACGCAGGGCGCGTTCTGCGCAGGCGCCGATCTGAAAGCGATGAACAGTCCCGCGATGGCGGATGAAGGCCCGATGGGCTTCACGCGGCTCGCTTCCCCGAAGCCGACGATTGCCGCGATCGATGGTTGGTGCGTCGCCGGTGGTCTCGAGATCGCCTGCTGGTGCGACATGCGCGTGGCGGGCGAAGGATCGACGTTCGGTTGTCTCGAACGGCGTTGGGGCGTCCCGCTGATCGATGGCGGGACGATCCGTCTGCCTCGGATCGTCGGCCTCGGCCGCGCACTCGATCTGATCATGACGGGACGGCCGATCGATGTACACGAAGCCCAGGCGATCGGCCTTGTGCAACGCGTCGTTCCCGCAGGCGGCGCGCTGGATGCAGCGCTGGAGCTGGCCGCGCAGATCGCTTCTTCGCCGTGGGATTGCGTGTTGTCGGACCGTCAATCGGTGTACCACGCGCTCGATACGACGCTCGCGGACGCGTTGTACGTTGAAGCAAGGCTCGGCCGCAGCGTCCTGGAAGAAGCGGCGAGGGGTGCGCAGCGTTTCGCCGCGGGCGAAGGCCGGCATGGCGCGCGGACCGCTTCCGGCTCCTGAGTGCCGCCGATATACTTCGGCTGCGTGGCGCCATCGTCTAGCGGCCCAGGACGCCGCCCTTTCAAGGCGG
>CAZRHH010000008.1:0-86771 GCA_964599885.1 uncultured Dehalococcoidia bacterium
TGGCGCCCGTGCCGATGATGCCGACGCGCTTGTTGCTCAGGCCCGTCAAGTTGCCCTCGGACGTGCCACCTGTGTAGTCGTAGTCCCAGCGGCTGGTGTGGAAGGCGTGGCCCTTGAACGTCTCGATGCCCGGGATACCGGGGAGCTTCGCCCTATGCAGCGGTCCGTTCGCCATGCAGACAAAGCGCGCGCGCATCCGGTCGCCGCGATCGGTGGAGATGATCCAGCGCAGGGCGGCGTCGTCCCAGCGAAGCTCGGTCACTTCGGTCTGGAAGCAGGCGTTCTCGTACAACCCGAACTTCTCGCCGATGGCACGGCTGTGCGCGAGGATCTCGGGCGCGCGGCTGTATTTCTCCCTGGGGATGTAGCCGATCTCCTCGAGCAGGGGCAGATAGACGTAGGACTCGACGTCGCAGGCCGCGCCGGGATAGCGGTTCCAGTACCACGTACCGCCGAAGTCGCCGCCCTTCTCGATCATGCGGATATCCTCGACGCCGGCTTGACGCAGGCGCGCGCCCGCGAGCAGTCCGCCGAAGCCGCCGCCAATCACAACCACATCGACCTCGTCGGTCAGCGGATCGCGGTCGAATCCCGGCGTCACGTATGGATCCTGGACGAACCGAGCGAACTGGCCGCTGACCTCGACGTACTGCTCGTTGCCGTCGTCGCGCAGGCGCTTGTCGCGCTCGGCGCGGTACTTCTCGCGCAGGACATCGGGGTCGAACGAGGTTCTGTTTGGCGTCATCTGCCGTAGCTCCTTGATCGCCGCACACAGGGGATCGCACGCCCCCGCCGGCCGTCGTCGTGGTCGGCAGTGTATCTGGCGGGGCCAGGACGTCCCATACAGGTTTGGTGCCGAAGGTGGGATTCGAACCCACACGACGCTCTGAGGCCAACGGTCTTGAGTGTGCGCTCGCCGGTCCCAACGCCTTCAGCTTGATACGGCCCAGTCACGTTCCGCAGTTAGCTTCGTGAGATCGCGTCTTGGTTGATCCCGATGGGTACCAAGCACTCTCGGTCAGTCTGCCAACAAACGGTTAGCCAGAACGGTGGCGCGCATGTCGAGTATCACCAAAACGCCTTACATTCGCCCCTCAGCCTCCCGTGGCGATCAGATCCCGAGCAAACGCGATGAATCTATCGGCGGTTGTTGCATCGACGTGCTTTCCTCGTTGAGCGGACAACTCGTGGATGAATGCGCCCAGCATGTTGTGTTCGGTCGCGTGAGCGCCCTTCTCGTGCTTCTTGTCGGCGTTCTGCAACTTTGCCCGGAGAGAGTTGTAGGTCCCCGAAGGTCCCATGATCTTGCCGTCTGCACGGGCACGGGCAAGGTTGCTCAACAAACTTTCCGTAGTCGCGTGGATCTCGAACGTGCACGGCGACGTGCCGCTGTTCCCGATGTTGTCGGCCGCTGTCACCGCCACAGTCCGGGTCGACGGATAGTACTGGTACATGTCAATCGCGGCGCCATCCGCGATGGAGACGACGCCTGGTAGCACCAGGAAGCCGTCAATAGTCGATGAGAAGCTCGCAACGCCGGAGCCATCAGCTCCATCGTCGACCTCGTAGTCAACGTTCGAGAAATCGTCCGTGTCGAACGAGAGTCCGAACGGTGGTGTGTCGCAGGTTACCCTTGGCGGCGTCGTGTCGAGGAAGTACACGAAGGTCTGCGGCGCCTCGGCGGGCAACGCGTCGGTGTCATCGATGGTATGGCAAGGGTCGCCAGAGCGAACGTCGACGAAGTACTGCCCATCCGGACCGCTGATGCTGAATGTCCCGCCTTGCGCGATGTTGAGCCATGCGCCGCGGTTCAGCGGATTCGTGTATACGCGGTATTGCAACTGAAGTTGGTTGTCTGCAAACGCCAGCGTGGGCGGCTCATCATGCGCGGTAAGAGTGAAGGCGTTGTTGCCGCCAATGAACTTGCGCACGCCGTTGTCATAGATGGCGCCGCTGGGCGTGAGGCGGCTTTCCGGCGCGGCGGGATCGTTGGCGGGATCGGCGCTCACTACGTCGGAGAGTTCCGGGAACTGCTCGGCGCCGTTTTCCCAGTCGCGGTACAGCGTGCGGAACGCCGGTCGCAGCACGCAGCTCTCCCAGATGGGCATTGTGCCGTTGCCGCCGTTGAACTCCGCGGCGCGGACAATCGACGCGCGGCGGTCGATCGACGCGGCGACGCAAGGGCCACCAGGGTTGCAGAACCCAGGCAGGCCATCCCGCCGCCACGCGTGATCCGAGTCAATCGATTGCAGCCACGGATCGCTCGATGCAAGCGCGGTCACCAGGACGTTTCCATCAGCAGGGTATGTCCAGATCGTTCGTCCGAGCTGGTCGCTCAGCACCTGGTTGAGGCCGGTGCCATCGAGCAGCAGCAGCTTGGCGGTCGTGATCGTGTTCGCCATCGGCGCGAACTCGGAGGTGACGAATTCGGCATCGTCATCGAGACGGCGGGTGGTGAGGTCGTGGTGCTCGTCGACCAACCCCGCGCCGTCCATGCCCATGATACGGTCGAGGCGTTCGTGCTCGCCCGCCGCGAACAGCCCGCCGGCGTCGTCGAGGGCATCGAGCGGTGGTGGCAGGCTCAGCGGCGGGTGCACCGGGTCGAGGTAGGACGAGGGGTTCTTGAGCAGCTCTGCAAACACGAGCGGATCGAATTCCAACTCCTCTTTCAGCGCTTCGTTGATTTTGTTCTTGACAAACGTCCTGAGCTCTTCGAGCCCCTCGTCGATGTAATTCGGAAAGTCGACGAGACCGTCGATGAAGGCGGATATCTCTTCGAGGGCAGCCATCAACGTCAGTGTGAAGTCAGGGAACCCAACCATCGATAGCAAATGGGGCGGCGTTGTCGTGAGGGTCGGATCGAGGGCCGCGAACAACGAGTCAATCCGGCCGAAACTGTCCTCACAGTCCGCGCGCACAAGATCGGCTTCGCTTCCCTCTTCGTCGCAGTCCAGGTTCTGAGCGTTCCGCCGGGTCTGAGGATCGAACAGCCCCGTGGTGAAAGCCATCCCGACGCCGGAATAGTGTTGCAGTCCGTAGTCGATGTCCTCGACCCAGGCAGCAAAGTACGCGTCGACGATGTCCTCCGCGGCGGCCGCCAGCAGACTTTCGGCCCCCGTGAGCAGCACCTCGAGCGATATCCCTCCGAGAGCCACCAACGCCTCCGCGCATGCGATTGGACGCGGAGGGAGAAGCGCCGTGCAGTCTGAGATGGCGTCTTCAACTCCGGCTTCTAGTGCGTTGTACGCGTCAATGGCGTCCTGGACGTTGCTGTTCGTGCCAGCCTCGTCATACAGCTTGTTGCGCAGGGTATAGAAGAAGTCGACAATCGCGCCGCGGTCGGCCGTTGGCTGCCCCGGCAGGGCATTCACCAGATGCCCATCGGCGTCCGCCCCGCGGGCGATGTAGACCTCGTACAGGAACCTATCGGGCGGCGGCGCAAAGGCGATGCCATCGGTGCTGTCGTCACTCACGTCTGGGTCGCCGTCTTCGTTCACGCCGGGTGCCAGGTTGCGATTCGGGTTGCCGTCGAAACCCGGCGTCGCATCGCCTATGTATCCCTCCAAGATGAGGTGTTTGACGGTGAACCCGGCTGCGGCAGGGCCACCAAAAATATCCGCCAGGCCCCCGGTGAAGTCATTGACGAGCGTGTGCGCCCACATATCGCCGGCTGCGTGCGTGAGGAATCCGTAGCTAAACGCCAGGATCTCAAGTTTTTGATCTTCTGTGTACCCGGGGTCTGTCTGTGCCGCCCAGGCGCTGTTCAGCGTGTGCTGCAACCACGCGCCACTGTCCTTCGGGTGAAGCACTGCCTGCCCGAAGACCGAGTCCGGGAAGCCATCCGGGCCGACCACACCCGCGTTGTAGGTCGCCGGCTTCTGCTGGAGAGCTAGCACGAGCCTCGGATTGAGGGGATATTCGTCATCGCCGATCGTGACCCTACCATTGTCGACAGCATCGGCGTATGCGTTATCGGAAGCGAAGACATGCGCATACGGCGTCCACGCGTGCGCCCGGCCCCCTGTGAGGAGCACGAGTGTCGCTGCTGCGACCAGGATGACGAACAGGCGCAAATTCACGACGGACTCCGTTCCAGCGCCTGTCCGCAGACGCATCCGTAGTAGCTCCGAGACTCACTGGGGACGCTGGAGGATCATGCTCGCGGCCGAACGCTATGTCAAGGTAACGGAGTCCTGTTCCTCGGTTCATTTCCTCTTGTCAACCTTGTTTCGAATGCGACGCATCGCACGGGGCGTGTTGCCAGGCCTGCAGGAACAGGCGGCACAGTCAATGGATGCGTACCTCCCGAAGGCTCGATAGCCCAACAGCGGCGCGAGACGAACGCGCGCCGGATCATCCGTAGCGTTCCGCATCGCGTTCGTCATCGTCAGGCGAGTCGATTGTGATACGTCCAATGTCAGTGTGCGCGGGCAGATTGCGCGTGTCCAACTTCCCGCTAGCTCCCTTGACCTGGAATGCCAGAGATTTACGTTGAACTCCATAGGTAGATGCGGGATCGGCGTCGGATTCCACACGACTCGCTCGTGTAGCAGCCGTCCATCGACTCGCCAACGGATGAAGTCGGGGCACCATTCGATTTCGTATCGATGAAACTCTGAGCTGGCGTCGAAGCCCAAATCGATGAGGGTTGGCGTTCCGCGGTAGCCATATTCCAGCTTGGTCCCCTCGCAGCCGGGGTTGTAAGAGACGTTCACGAGTAACTTCGTCGGATCCTTACCTACGAACTCAATGTCGATTTCCTGGCGTGGCGCATTTCTGTGCAAGAAAATTCCCGTGATCAGACCCGGCACGCCACACGGCCTTACTTGGGCGGTGAAGCGACCGTACTGATAACGCCGCTGACTAGCGATCGACGCGGACGTAAATTGTCGAACAGACGCGCCCTCTTCACGGAGGGTTAGTTGTGCGATGTTGTCAGTCCCGATAGCGAAGTTGCTAGGCCTGAAGAGCGCGAGGTTACTCGGAAACGTATCGTCCCGCAGCACCCAAGCTTCGCTGTCCAGTTCTCCGAAACTCGTAGACACGCAAATGCTGCTGGAGTCGGAGCGGACGGTTTCGCCGGGTTCGGCGAGGGGCAGCCCGGACCATTCCTTTCTGGGGATAATCCACGGAGACGAGTCGCTCTTGAGCCGCCTGACGCCAGTCGGCGCACTACTCTCGCTGGTGGCTCTACTAAAGAGCCGCCGCTGAAGCTGATCTTGATGTTCAGGATACGCATGTGCAGGGTAGTCGCATCCGAGAAGCTCACACAGCAGCTCCCACTTGTCACGGTGCCCAAAAGGTAGGACTAGAACATTCCCGGGAGTGCCCTCAGCAAGTTGAAGCAACAAGGCATTGGGCAAATCGTTCTGATGAAATAGACCTTCGGGTGCTGGTAGCGCGCCTGGCGGATCTCCCGTTGTCTCAGTGACATGTTCGCCTTCGGGCGTGGTCATGATGAATCGCGCATGGCGATAGACTTTCGCGAGTTCGATGAGCGCGTGAGGATGAAGGGAGCCAATGTTAACGTAGGCATCAAATACTCTGGCGCGTTTGTTCTCGAAGAGATCGGCACATTCGCCTGCGGGGAGCTCGGTCATGTCACTGCAGCATCTATAGCCCAACATCGATAGCGCCGTTGCAAGTGCAGTCAAGCCCGAACCGCTCTTGCCGAATACGAAGACGGGTCCCGCCATCGCCTTTCGCTTAACAAGCAGCGGCTTCTCACGCGTCAACACCCCGACCTTGGAGAGAATCGGCAATACCGAATACGAGTTGGTAGAAGTGAGATCTTGTCGCTGCTCGATGATGGATGTCCTCGTCGCGAATACATCGAGCTCTCTGAACTGGTGATTGATCCAGAGGTCTACAGGCCCGCGCACGGGCAGCAGTCCGAGGAGTTTCTGTGCCCCTTTCTGTGACAGTACATATCCGGACATCTGCCACAGCCCGCTGACGGGTCTAAACAGCGGCTCAGAGCGCGCTCTGTTTGGCACTTGGTTGTCGGCTTCCTTGTAAGAGAGATAGAGCATGTCTAGGGCGCCGGTCTGTCCGGAACGCTGCATGAGTTCTGTCCAGGCATCGTCAAGGATGCGCGGGAATCCGCGACCGAAATAAACCTCGTCCTCCAGCACCAACGTGAAGGCGCAATCGCTCTCGGCAATTAGCTTCCAGACCTCAACGTGCGATAGAGCAACTGCAACCTCCTGCGGCGTCATTTTGATGCCGTAGGAGGCAGCGTCTATGGATTCGTCCAATAGCGCGTTCGGCTGCACAGCGAGTTGATCGGCCAACGAATATTCTGGGTGAACTAACTCGTTCCTAGGCAGCCCCTTGAAATACCTCGCGTCTATAGCGGAAAACCGCCTGCTCATTGCGAGCAGAGGCTTTCCATTTGAGTCACGCACGTCCCCGAGCTCGCCACTGATCTGAGCCCAGCGGTCAGGCTTCCGATCCAGATTGATCACGTATATCCGCTGAATGGCGTCACGTCGTGGTGCATCCCCAAACGAATCTGAGCTTGCTTTCTTGTCGAGATGTCTCGCGGCAAGCCTCATCCGATAGAGCAGTCGAGACAACAGTCCGGAATACGTCGCATCATTCATCCGGCGGTCCACTCGATCTCGTGATCAGTGAACGTCGGCGGTCATGGCTCCTCATTGTCCGCGACTCCAGAGTCTCCAGTTCCGATCATCGTCGCGATAACTCAATGGCCATCGGCTGACGGACAAGGTTTCCCAGTTGCCGACAAACGAGAAGTCTCGCGCATCTCCCGCAAGTTCGGAGCCGATCGCATGCTTGACTAGGCTGGCAGTGAGGTTGCCCGGCCCGGTCGTCGATTGTATTTCGAGTCGTTCGTCCTTGTGGCTCAGAAGAATCTGCGTTGAGCGAGTAAGCGCCAATCGAAGAACGGGGTGAGAGGCGGGAGCGACGATGGGATTGTTGTTTGCGTAGAAAGTCCAGTGCGGCGAATCGTTCTGTTTCGCCGCGAAAGTACGGTTCTCGACCATTGTTCCAGTGGAAGTGTCGTAGCACAGAGGTTGGAGCTTGAGCCGACTATCCTCAAACAGGGACCCGCAGTCGCCACCTTGGTAGAACTCGTCGGCATCGATGTAAAACCCACCGTGCTTAACCATGAAACATAGGCGGAAATAGTCACATCGCATTGCCGGGTGATGACACTGGTCGAAGGCCTCTGCGTAGCGAGGACCAAAGCGCTTGGCGATGAACTGTCTCGCCTCAAGGTCATCGAACAGGATCCGATTGAACCCTTCGCGGATCAGTGGTTCCCAGCTGTCGAGGCACTCGCGCACGTCCGATGGTATGGCGCTCGCATCGTCCCAAAATTGGATGATGACCCTCGGGATTGTAGTGGGAACAAATGCCAGGGCAGCCGACGCAACCTCTTGGATGAGATGTCGCATGTGACGGGAGCGGAGGGCATCGTCCTCTACAGTCTCCGATGGATCGATAGCCTTGGGCACTCGAAAGGTCATTGAGGAGTTTGTCCTAGACGCGCTAGCGCGCACTTGGGCATAGGTGGGCAAAAGGTGGGCAAAGGTTGAAGCGCGCAGCAATTGATGTCGCGTGTGCGAGCGACGTTAGATTCACAATTGGTGCCGAAGGTGGGATTCGAACCCACATGAGCCTTGCGGCCCAACGGTTTTTGAGACCGTCGCGTCTGCCGTTCCGCCACTTCGGCTTGGGGCGCAGTGTAGCGCGCGCATGGGCGTCGTTCACGTGAGGATCGCCATTGGCGCAATGCGGCTCACTGTGTGATGAGAGCGAAGGCGGCGCCGTGGCACGGGTGCTCAGTCGCCACGCCCGTCGACGGCAACGTCGACAAGCCACAGCACGTCGTTGTATACTCGCGACGCTAGAAAGGCAGGGTATTCATGTTTGGCTCCACGCCCACTGCACTGACGGCCGTCTGCGCCGTTACGTCCCCTGCCGCGCGCACGCTCTAGCGACTCCTCGCAGCCTTCTGCACGAAGCGTCACTGAGTAGATCCCGAAAGCGCTGACCGGCGTTTGCCGTGCTTCCGCACGTCGCGCGCCGGAGCGGTGGCAGCCGTAACGGCAGGCACCGTCTGGCAGAACCCAGAACCTGACAACCCAGAACCCATTCGTCTGACGAGGTTTTGGCGTTGCGACGACTGCCTCGCCTCCGGGCGAGGCGCATTGTAAGGAGAGATTGCATGTTGTCCACACCCAGTGCCGTGACACGGCTTCACATCGGCAAGCGCAGATGGAACGGGCGCGAGGACGCCGCGTTCCGCGAAAGGCGTATGCACCGTGTCAAAGACATATCGAAAGCATGGGGATGGAACCCGTGAACCGCGCTTCCGGACGAAGCGCGACGAGTTCCGCTGCCGGCATTGCCGGATGTTCGTCGGGCTGCTGCCTTCGGGCGGCAGCCATCGTAACCACTGCCCGTACTGTTTGTACTCGCGGCACGTGGACTTGAAGACGCCTGGCGACCGGGCGAGCGACTGCGGCGCGTCGATGGCGCCCGTAGGAGCGTTCGCGCGGGCGAAAGGCGAGCAGGCGGTCGTTCACCGTTGCCTCGGCTGCGGGTTCGAGCGTCATTGCCGCGTCGCCGCTGATGACGACTTCACACTCGTCAGCGGCTCGAACTCGTCGAGCCGCGCACCTCGGCGGCGAAGGGGGATCGCCGAGATCGGGCGCTGGAAGATGGAGATTGGAGGATGGAAGGCTGACGCCTTCGGTCTTTGTTCACTCAACGTCGAACCGACTGGTGGAGGATGGAGCAATCTCCATCCTTCACCTTCTAGCCTCCAGTGTTCGGGATGGGCAGATTCTGCTACCGAATGCCGCAGACCATAATGATCAGCGTCCGTAAGCGCGGCGCTCGATACAATGCAGCCGTCCATGTCCGAATCCCAGATCACCACGCTTCGCCAGACGCCGTTGTTCGACCTGCATGAGCGGGCGGGCGCGCGCATCGTGCCGTTCGCGGGCTGGGCGATGCCCGTGCAATACAAGGGCATCGTCGACGAGCACCGGGCGGTGCGCGAACGCGCTGGCATGTTCGACGTATCGCACATGGGGCGGCTGTTCGTCGTCGGGGCGGACGCGGTGCGGCTGGTACGGAGTGCCGTCACGTACAACGTCGCGAAGATCCGCGAAGGACGCGGGCACTACACGCTGCTTTGCAACGAGGACGGCGGCATCATCGATGACCCGTACGTCTACCGGCTCGACGAGCAGCGGCTGCTCTTCGTTGGCAACGCATCGAACGCGGCGCGCGATGCCGCACAGGTGCGGTCGCTCGTGCAGCCGGGGATGGACGTCGAACTGCTCGATCGACAGGACCAGACGGTGATGCTCGCCGTGCAAGGGCAGGCGGCGAGCGGGCACCTGGCACGGGTACTCGGTCCGGAAGTCGCGGCGCTCGGCAAACGGCACTGCACAGAGTTGCCGTTCATGCAGTTCAAGCTGTTTGTATCGCGCACCGGCTACACCGGCGAAGACGGCTTCGAGATCGTGACATCGCCCGAAGCGGGACGCGCGATCTGGCGACAGTTGCAGGCGGAGGGCGTCGAGCCGTGCGGGTTGGGCGCGCGCGACACGCTGCGGCTCGAAGCGGCGCTCCCGCTCTGGGGTAACGACATCGACGAGACGACAAACCCGTACGAGGCAGGCCTCGGCTGGGTCGTGAGCCTCGACGACGATGCGCCGTTCGCCGGACGCGACGCGCTGACGCGGATCAAGCGAGAAGGCGTGACGCGCAAGCTGACGTGTCTGCGTGCGCTCGATCGCGGCGTGATCCGCGATCACTATCCGGTGCTGCACGACGGCGCTGAGGTGGGAGCGGTCGCCAGCGGCAGCTATTCTCCGACGCTCGGCGTCAGTATCGCGATGGCGTATCTGCCGATCGCGCTTGCTACCGAAGGCACACGGCTTGCGATCGACGTGCGCGGCAAGCCCCTTGCTGTCGAAGTGGTGCCGCGGCCGTTCGTCGCGCACGACGCGCCGAAGCAGTAACCGTTCAACATCGGAAGGAATCGCATGGCCGCCAGCCCCGACGACCGTAAGTACTCCAAAGAACACGAATGGGTGCTGCTTGACGGCGACACGGCGCGCGTCGGTATCACCGACTACGCGCAGGAGCAGCTCGGCGACATCGTGTACGTCGATCTGCCAGAAGCGGGCGCGATGCTGACGCAGTTCGAGAAGATGGGCGAGATCGAGTCGGTCAAGGCCGTCTCGGAGCTGTACTCGCCCGTCTCGGGTGAAGTGACGGCGGCCAACGAAGGCGTCGTCGAGAAACCGGAAGTCGTGAACAGCGACCCGCACGGCGACGGCTGGCTGATCGAGGTGCGGCTGTCGGATGCTGGCGAGACCGACACGCTCCTATCGGCGGCGGACTACGACGCGTTCATCGCGAACGAAGCGACGGATGAGGCGATCGGCCCGTGAACACAGTCGACAGCTAACAACCCGGGGACAAAACGCGTAACGGGCAGGGAGGGCGCGAGACAGTGACGATAGATGTACGACCGGCGCCAGATGATTCAGCCAGCGCGCGAGTAGAGGGCGACAGCGTGCAGCATCCATACATTCCGCTGACGGACGATGACCGGCGCGAGATGCTGCGTACAATCGGCGCCGGCTCGACGCGCGAGCTGTTCGACGACATCCCAGACGCGTACCGCGATCCGGCGTTGCGGCTGCCGGACGCGTTGTCGGAGCTCGAGTTGCTGGACGAGATGCGGACGCTCGCAGCGAAGAACCGGTCGGCCGCCGCGCGAGCGTGCTTTCTGGGGGCGGGCGCGTACCGGCACTTCCGGCCGTCGCTCGTCGATGCGTTGGTGATGCGCGGCGAGTACCTGACGAGCTACACGCCGTATCAGCCGGAAGTGAGTCAGGGCACGCTACAGACGATCTTCGAGTTTCAGTCGATCGTCTGTGAGCTGACAGGCATGGACGTCGCGAACGCGGGCATGTACGACGGCGCATCGGCGCTCGCGGAAGCGTGCTTGATGGCGTGCGCGATCACGGGCCGGCGGCACATCGCCGTGTCGGAGCGGGTGCATCCAAACTGGATCGCCGTCGTGCAGGGGTACGCGCGCGGGCGCGACATCGCCGTCGACGTGCAGCCGCATGGCGCGTTCGCGCTGACGGACGAACACGCCTGCCTCGCCGTCGCGCAGCCGGACTTCTACGGGCGCGCGTCGCCGAATGCGCAGGCGTGGAGCGACGCGGCGCATGCGGCGGGCGCGCTCTTCGTCGCCGCCGCCGATCCGATTAGCCTGGCGATATACCGGCCGCCGTCGGCATACGGCGCGGACATTGTCGTCGCAGAGGGTCAGTCGCTTGGCATCCCGCTGACGTTCGGCGGCCCGTACGTGGGGCTGTTCGCCTGTCGCGACAAGTACGTTCGGCAGATGCCGGGACGGATCGTCGGGCAGACGACGGATCTTGAGGGACGCACGGGCTACGTGCTGACGTTGCAGACGCGCGAGCAGCACATCCGGCGCGAGCGGGCGACGAGCAACATCTGCACGAGCACGCAGCTGGTCGCGCTGGCGGCGACGGTGTACGCGCAGACGCTCGGGCCGCGCGGGCTGCGGCGCGTCGCGGAGCTGTGCTACGACAAGGCGCACTACGCGGCGGACTGCATCGACGCGCTGAATGGCTACAGCGTCGAGCGCGGCGAGGAGTTCTTTCACGAGTTCGTCGTGCGGACGACGAGGCCGCCGGCCGAGATCAATCGCGCGTTGCTGGATCGCGGCATCATCGGCGGGCTGGATGTCAGCGACTTCACGCACAACCGGATGCTGATCTGCGTCACCGAGATGAACACGCGCGCGGAGATCGACGCGCTGGTGGAAGCTCTGACCGATGCCTGAACCAACCGCGATGCAACTCTCGAAGCCCGGCCGTCTCGCCGTCGCGCTGCCGCCGTCCGACGTGCCAGCGGCTGCACCGCCGCCGGCGTCGCTGCTGCGCGATGAGCTGCGGCTGCCGGAGTTGTCGCAGCTCGATGTCGTGCGGCACTTCACGCGGCTGTCGCAGCTCAACTGGTCGATCGATACGCACATGTACCCGCTTGGCTCCTGCACGATGAAGCTCAACCCGAAGGTGAACGACGCCGTCGCGGCGATGGCCGGCTTTGCCGACGCGCATCCGTTGCAGCCGCATGACGACGTGCAGGGTGCGCTCGCAGTGATGCACGGACTGCAGGACGCGCTTGCGGAGATCACGGGTATGGCGGGCACGTCGCTGGCGCCGATGGCGGGCGCGCAGGGAGAGCTTGCGGGCGTGCTCGTCATCAAGGCGTATCTCGATTCGCTGGGCAACCACCGGCCGCGGATCCTCGTGCCCGATTCCGCGCACGGCACGAATCCAGCGACGGCGTCGATGGCCGGCTTCGACGTCGTCGCCGTGAAGTCGCGCGACGACGGCGATATGGACGTCGATGCGCTGCGCGAGGCGCTCGAAGAGCATGGACACGCCGTCGCGGCGCTGATGATCACGCTGCCGAGCACGCTCGGGCTGTTCGACCGCAACATCGTGCAGATCGCCGAGATGGTACACGCGCACGGCGCGCTGATGTATGGCGACGGCGCGAACCTCAACGCGATGCTCGGCCAAGTGAAGCCGGGCGAGCTTGGCTTCGACGTGATGCACATCAACCTGCACAAGACGTTCAGCACGCCGCACGGCGGGGGCGGGCCGGGCGCGGGGCCGATCGCGGTGAAGGAGCATCTGTTGCCGTTTCTGCCATCGCCGCATGTTGTGCGCGATGGCGAGCGGTTCGCGCTCGTGGATCCGGAACGGAGCATCGGACGGCTGGGCGCGTTTCACGGCAACTTCGGCGTGCTGGTGCGGGCGTACGCGTACATCCGCAGCCTCGGCGCCGACGGGTTGCGGGCGATCAGCGAGGCGGCCGTGCTGAACGCGAACTACGTGCAGTCGCGGCTGCGCGACGCGTACGACCTGGCGCACGACCGCCGGTGCATGCACGAGGTGCTGTTCTCGGGGGCGCGGCAGAAGGCGCAGGGCGCGAAGACGCTCGACATCGCCAAGCGTATGATTGATTACAGCTACCACCCGCCAACGATCTATTTTCCGCTGGTCGTCGATGAGGCGCTGATGATCGAGCCGACGGAGAGCGAGTCGAAGGAGACGCTCGACGCGTTCTGCGACGCGATGCTCGAAATCGCGCGCGAAGCGGAGACGCAGCCTGAATTGCTGCGGGAAGCGCCGCACGACGCGCCGCTGCGCCGGCTCGACGAGGCGACGGCGGCACGAAAGCCAATTCTCCGCTGGTAGCTGTTGCCATGGTGGCTCCTTCCCCGATTGCTCGACTGGTGTTTGGTGTCTGGTGTCTGGGTCGCCTGGCAGGGAGTTCGTTTCGTAATTTTCGGTTTTTGATCGAGAGTTCGTTTCGTAGTTTTCACGTTCCGCCAGCGGAGTTCGTTTCGTAATTTTCAGTGTCTGGTGAGTTTGTTCAGTGGTTTTCGCTTTTCGGCACGGGAGTTCGTTTCGTAGTTTTCAGTTCAGATCCGCCGGGGCCCAGCAAGCGGGGCCCCTACCATTGGCGTGGAATGCTGCGAGTACCGACATCTTGCGCGACTCAGGGCGGCATCTGTAAGCGTCTGATGTCACCATGCCTGGGTGAGCGCGCACGCCTGGGCGCGCGTAAGCGGAGGATGGTCGTTGGAGACTAAGCGTGCGGCTGGATCGATGAGCGTGGGGGCGGTGCGGAAGATGTGCGCGGCGTTTCCGGGGGCGGTGGCAGAGTTTCCGTTTGGGCCAGATGTGTGCGTGTACAAGGTCGGCAACAAGCTGTTCGCTCTCGTGCCGGAGGACGCGCCGCCGAGCGTCAGCCTGAAGTGCGATCCGGTGCTGGCGCGCGTTCTGCGCGAGCGGTTCGCGGCGGTGACGCCGGGCTATCATCTAAACAAGCAGCACTGGAACACGGTCGCGCTCGACGGCACGGTGCCACGCGCGGATGTGGCGGAGATGATTGCTCATTCGTACGAATTGGTGGTGGCGTCGCTGACGAAGCGGGTGCGGGCGGAGTTGGGCGAGTGGGGAGCGACAGGTTCGAGCCATGTGGGCTTGCCATAACTTGAACGCTTGTTCTATTCGTGCGGTCGTGCGACAATTCGGCAATTATGGTCGCATCACCCCACTTTGCGATTCGGAAGCTTCGACCGCGCAACAGTCGCCCGGCTTGGAACGCGAAGCCGGCGCCGACCGCTGCGGATAAACCCGATGTAACCGTTTTCCAGCGTGGCGGCGTGGAGATATGGCACGGAGACGTTCTCGATTTCTATGCGGGCTGGAAGACTCCGACCGTCATCGTTTCCGATGGACCGTACGGAGTTTCTGGGTTCCCAGGAGATCCGCCGACAGCAGCACCGCTCGCGGAGATCTACCGTCCTCACATCGAAGCCTGGTCGAGTTACGCCCAGCCGTCCACGACCCTTTGGTTTTGGAATACGTAGCTCGGGTGGGCGACCGTGCATCCGGAGTTGGTGAAGGCGGGCTGGGATTACAGATGCTGTCTGGAACAAAGGCCTCGGCCATGTGGCCGGCAACGCGAACACGAAAACGCTTCGCAAGTTTCCCGTCGTCACTGAGGTTTGTGTTCAGTACGTCCGCGCAGTGGCGCTTCCTGACGAGAACGGTATACAGATCCCGTTGAAGGACTGGCTCCGGGCAGAGTGGGAGCGCACGGGGCTTCCATTCTCGTTGACCAACGAGGTTTGTGGAGTCCGCAACGCGGCAACTCGGAAGTACTTCACCAAGGATCATTTGTGGTATTTCCCACCGGCAGAGGCGTTCGAGCGAATCGTTAAGTACGCTAACAAACACGGAAGTGTTCTCGGCAGACCCTATTTCTCGGCCGATCACCGACGGCCATTGAGCGGTCGCGCATGGGAGATGCTGCGCGCCAAGTTTGAATGTCGCTTCGGCATCAACAATGTGTGGAACGAACCTCCCGTCCGCAATCGCGAACGGATAAAGCACGGCCTTCGTGCGATGCACTTGAATCAGAAGCCTTTGTCCCTCATGAAGTTGATTATCGAGACTTCATCAGATCGCGGAGATGTCGTTTGGGAACCGTTCGGTGGTATGTGTACGGGCGCGATCGCGTCTTTGCAGTCCGACAGGGTGTGCCAAAGCGCCGAGACGATCCCGGAGTTCTTTGATCTGGCTACAGTTCGGCTGGAAGAATCCCGTGCCCAAGAATAATCCAGCGCCTCCGGTAAAGACGGTTCCAGATGCCTCGCACCCATTCTTCGACGTGTGGAAAGGCATGCACAGCGCACTTTCCGCGTTACCCGCCTATTTCACGACAGAGACCGTCATATCCGGCTTGCGAGCGACAGACATTTTCACCCTTGGTGCCACATTGGGTGCGACGATTGAAGACCAGGTCGTGGCGACGCTCAACGGCATGCGGGCAGTCTGGGATCCCGACAGCAAATACCCGCTGCTCCGCTTCATCCGCCAGCCTCAAACCTTTCCGGATGTGTTGCTAGCGGCAAGAAGCGCGGAGCAAAGCGAGATCACCGATATCGCTTTCGGAGTTGAACTAAAGGGATGGTATCTACTAGCGAAGGAGGGAGAGCCGAGTTTCCGTTTCAAGGTAACGCCGGCGGCATGCGCGGACTTGGATCTGATCGTCGTGGTTCCGTGGTACTTGTCAAACGTCATTGCCGGTCATCCTCGGGTGTTCCCGCCCTACATCGAGTCGGCGCGTTACGCAGCCGCATATAGGAACTACCACTGGGAGCATCCGCGAGTCGCCAAAGGGGAACGGGGAATAGTTCTCTCGGGGAGCACGAAGGCATATCCGAAGAAGCCGGATGCAGTTTCGGATAAAGCACGTGCCGATGGCGGAGGAAATTTCGGACGGTTCGCGCGATCGGGCCTGATGGAAGAGTACAAGTCAATGATTGACCACGAACAGATCGCGGGGATCGAAGCACGGTATTGGCGGGAGTTCTTCAAATTGTTCCAGGAACATGACGACGCCAGCAAAATCGCTAAGGCGTTCAAACTGCTGGGAAACAGCTTGGCGAAAGAGGGCGCCAAAGGCACCTCCACTGGAGATTTCGCCCACCAAGTACTTGATGCGATCCGCGCAGAATTCGACCTCTCCGACTAACCCTGCACCACCACACCCGCATCCGTGAGCGCATCGACGCGCGCGACGGGGACGCCCAGCTCTAGCAGGCATTCGCGGGTGTGTTCGCCCAGGGTGGGGGCACGGCGTTGCATTGTCATTTTCATGTCTTGCCAGTGGATGAGGGTGCCGGTTTGGCGGACGGCGCCCCAGCGGGGGTGGTCGGCGTCCCACCAGAGGTCGTTTTCTGCGAGATGCGGGGCGTCGAAGATCTGCTCGACTTTCGTGCAGGGGGCGGACGGGACGGTGTGCTGCCACAGCGCATCTAGCACGTCGAGCATCGGCTGCTGGGCGAAGGCGGCGGCGATCGTTTCGGCGAGCGGGCCTTCGGTTGGTTGCGACAGCGCGTCGCCCGGCAGAGCGATACCCGTTGCGACTGAGAAAGCGGCGGCGTGTTCGTGTGTGGTGCAGGCGAGCATGATGTAGTTGTCGCCTTGCGTGCCGTAGATGCGGTAGAGCGCGTTGCGGCCGGCGAGGTCGCGGGCGCCGGGCGGGTCGGGCGGGCGGCCGTCGTAAAACAGCATCTCACCGGCCTGCATCGTCAGCGCGCTGTTGGCGAGACTCGTTTCGACGCGATCGCCGACGCCGGTGCGTTCGCGCGCGACGAGCGCGGCGAGAATGCCGAACGCCGCCGTGTATGCGGTGCCGTAGTCGCACACCGGCACCTGCAAGTACACAGGTTCGCCGCCGGGCTCGCCCTGCGCGCGCATGACGCCGCCGCGCGACTGCATCATCGGGTCGAAGCCGGGGAGGTGCGCGAGCGGGCCGGACGTGCCGTAGCCGGTGACGCTGCTCATCACGACGCGCGGGTTGCGGGCGTGGATCACGTCCCAGCCGAGGCCGAGGCGCTCCATGACGCCGGCGCGGAAGTTGTCGTGCACGACGTCGGCGCGATCGACCAGTTCGAGCAGTAGATCGCGGCCTTCGGGGTGCTTGAGGTCGATGACGACGCTGCGCTTGCCGCGGTTCGAGCCGAGAAACGCGAGGCCGGAGCTGCGCCAGCCGTCGCCGCCCGGCGCTTCGATCTTGATGACGTTGGCGCCCAGATCGGCGAGCATCATCGACGCGCTGGCGCCGGCAATGAAGCCGCTGAGGTCGATCACGGTGATGCCCTCGATCGGCGTTTTCTGTTGTCGCGGAGAGACGGAATCATCCGCTGCACGTCCGTGGCCCGCGAAATGGCCTGACCGCTCCCGAAGCAGCGCGTTGTGTTCCCCGTGCAGCGGCGCGGGGCCACGCACACGGCCGGGCGATAGCTTGAGCGAGACGGGCACGTTCATCTGGCGCGTTGCGCCGAGAACGGGGTCGTCTATGTCGATCATCATGTTGTTGTGGACGACGTGCGGGTCGCGAGCCCACTCTTCGCGCGAGAGGACGGGCGCGCGCGGGACGTCGGCGTCTTCGAGGATGTCGAGCCATTCATCGCGCGACTTGACGGCGAACGCGGCGTCGACGCGCTGCGCGAGTTCGCGCCTGTCGGCGACAACGGGGATGCCCATCGGCGCGCCGCGAAAGCGATCGTCGATGAGGCAGTCTTCGAGGCCCGCGGCGACGGCCATGTTCGCCCAGAACGGCGGCGTGAGCGCGCCGGCGAAGAACCAATCGTCGGTTGCTTGCACGAGGCGATACGTCGGAATCGGGCCGCGCGGATCCTGCTGGCCGGCGAGACGCACGACGCCTGGCGCGCGCAGCCAGGCGATCGTTTCAACGGCGAACGTCGCAGCGATCGCCGACGCCTCGAAGCGATCGCCGCGGCCACTGCATAACCGCGCGTAGAGCGTCGCGGCGACGCTGATCGCGGCGACGAGCGCGTGCGCGTAGCCGGCGACGGGCATGTTGATGTAGACCGGGCGCGGCCCGTAGCGGTACTGCGCGTCGCAGAGGCCCGAGAGCGCTTGCACGAGCGCTTCGTCCGGCGGCAGATTCGAGAACGGGCCGCGCGTGCCGTACGCGGGCAGATGCCCGACGACGAGGTGTGGGTTGATCGCGCGCAGGGCTTCGTCACCGAAGCCGCGCTCGTTGTCGAGCCCCGGTGCCCAGTCGTAGAGGAAGACATCGGCGCCGCGCAGGAGTGACTTCAACGCGGCGCGGCCGGCGGCATCGTCGAGATCTAGCGTGACGGCGCGCTTGCTGCGGTTGAGGACGTGAAACGCCGGTTCGCGCCGGAACGGATCGCCGTCCGGAGGTTCGACCTTGATGACGTCGGCGCCCTGTTCGGCGAGCAGCATGGCGGCGTACGGCCCGCCGACGCCGGTTGAGGCGTCGATGATGCGGAAGCCGTCGAGGGCGGGTGCGGGGCTCGGTTCGGCGGTCATCGGACGCGCCGTGGTGTAGGGGAGATCATCGCCCCGTGATACGTGGCGCGGGGGTGGCGGTCAAGGCGCGCCGCTGCGACGGCAGCGGTGCTCGTACGAGGAGCTGGCGCGACCGGCGCTATCGCTCGTTGACGCGAATCACGCCCGACATGCCGGCGAGCGTATGGATCGTGCAGGCGTACAGGTAGTCGCCGGGCGTGTCGAAACGCAGCGTGAAGGTGATCCTCGGCTGCGTGACGCCCATCGAGCCGGAAGAGACGAACGTCTGGTCGTCGAAGCCTTCGGGCGGTGGGTCGACGGCGATCGCGGATTCTCTCGCCATCGAAAAGTTGAGCCCGCGTCCTTCCGGATCGGGGACGATGCCGATGCCGGGCGGCAGCTCCTGGTTGCCCTTGAAGATGACGTTGTGGAAGTTGCGCGGATCGTTCACGAAGATAACCGTGTCGCCGGCGCCGATGTCGATGGCTCCCGGCGCATACACCGCCGCCTGCCCGTGGTTGGTGATGACGCCGACGTTCACATAGTGGACGTTGGTCTCGGCCGCGCCAGGGGCGGTGTTTGGCTCGCCGGCCTCGGCGGCGGCGGAACGCAGCTCTTCGGTGTAGCGCTCGAACTCCGCTTCGCCGAGGGCGAACACGGTTTCGGCCGACGGAACCTGCGCGTCGGCCGGCTCGACGCTGACGGTGCCGGTCATGGTGAATGGGTGGACGAGGCAGAGGTAGAAGAACAGGCCTTCTTCTGCGAACGTCAGGCTGTACGTCTGCTCGACGGGGACGCCGAAGAAGCCGGAGTTGATGAACTCCGTCGTGCCGTCATGCGTATCCTGCTTCGCGGATGGAAGCGAGAGCGTCGGGCTGAAAATCAGTTCGTCGGCCTTGTCGGGGTTTGGGATTAGGTACGGGCCGATGCCAGAGAGCGTGTCGTCGCCGTCGCCGAACGTAACGGTGTGCCCTTCAAAGCCGTGCGCGGACCATTCGATCGTGTCGCCGACGCGGATGCGTATGTCTGCCGGCATGAACTCTTCGACATCGAGCGCACCGTCGCTCTTGCCGCCGATGACCTTGAAAGTCGTGGCGCCGGCGTCCGCGTACGTCACCGGGATCGACGTGGCATCGCCGGCTCCGGTTGTGGCTTGCGCGGCGGGCGAGGTGACCGACGTCGGCGCGTTGTCGTCGCCGTCCGACCCGCCGTCGCACGCGGCGATTGCGGCGAGCGCGCCCACTGCAATCGTGGCGACGCTTAGCCTCGCGAGCGTGGATGGGATACGCATCGTTCTCCTTCGATGATTCTTCCGGACGTTACGGAAAACAGGGGCGGCTACGCAAGCACCGGGACGGTGAGTTGCCCGTACGGCATGACGCACAGCGTCGGCTCGCGGCCAAGTTCGGCGCGTTTCGCAGCGATGATGGTGGCGAGCGTGCCCTCGACATCGGGCGCGTAGCGGAGATGCGCGGACTCGCACGTTTCACGATCGAGCGATGAGTGCAGCCAGACATCGCAGCGTGCCTGGACCATCGCCTGCACCTGGATCTGCCACTGATCGAAGACGGTGCCGGATGCGTGCTCGATGTGCTGGAGCAGCGCCTCGGGCGAGCGCTCGCTGTGTAGCATCGTGACGTATTCGCTGGCGCCTACGCCTTCTCGGCACTCAGCGACGAGCAGGATCGTGCCGCCGGGAGCGCATGCCTGCGCCGCGACGCTGATGCCCTTGACCGCCTGGTACAGCACGAGGTCGGCTGGATAGCCCATGTTCGTGACGACGACGACGTCGTATCGATGGGGGATTGTCCGTTGCGCCTGCCGCGCCGCTTGCGCGATCGCGGCGTCGTGCGCGGCGACGAGTTCGCCGGCGAAGACGCCGGTGATGCGCTTCTGTGCGTCGAGCGTGACGTTGACGCTGAACGACGGGTTGGACTTGAGGGCGATGTCGCGGATCTCCTCGAAGATCGGATTGCCGTCGGTGCTGCACCATGTCGCTTTCGGATGGCCGATCATGCGGGCGTCGTGGTTGGCCATGATCGCGTCGGCGCCGCTGATGGCGGGCATCATCGCCTTGCCGCCGCCCGAGTAGCCGGCGAAGAGGTGCGGTTCGACGAACCCGGTGAGGATGCGCAGATCGGCGTCCAGGTAATCGCGCTGCACCCAGACATCGATGCCACGCGGCGTTGTCAGCAGGAAGCGCTGCGTCGATCGATCGCGCGCGTCGTGGTCGACGACGCGATAACGCTCGACAATCTCTGCGCCAAGAATGCGGGCGTGTTCATCGGCGCGTGAAACGCGGTGCAGTCCGGTGCCGATGACGATCGTGATGTCATCGACTCGGACGCCGGCTTGTTCGAGCGTCTCAAGCAATGGCGGCAGGATGACGGCGTTCGGAACGGGACGCGTGATGTCTGATACGACGATCGCTGCGCGCTGCCCGGCGTGCGCGAGCCGCGCCAGCGACGGGCCGGCGATCGGCGCTTCGATCGCTGTTCTGACGGCGGAGTGTGGATCCAGAAGCGTCGGCGCTGGTTCCGGGAGAAGAACGGCCGCGGAATCGGGCAGTTCGGCATCGATGCCGCGCTCGCCGTACGGCAGATACACCTTCATGGCGTGATGGTAGCCCGGAGCGAAGCCGGAGGCGAGAAGCGGGAAGCGGGAAGCGGGAACGGCGCACCGCAAAAACGGAAAGGGCGCAGGGAACGCAAAGGTAGGGGAAATGCTGTTGATGGCCGCGCAGGCGCGTCGGGCGATTAGATTTCGACGAAGGCGGCGCCTTGCGTGAGGAGATAGAACAGCGCGCCGCCGGAAATGAAGGGCGCATACGGGATCGGATCGCGCCGGTCGCGGATTCTCGTCACGAGGAGGAAGATCGCAATGCCGCCGCCGAGCAGTGCCGTGATCAACATCGCGCGGTAGCCGTAGTCGAGGCCCAGCGCGAGGCCGACGAAGAGCGCCAGTTTGACGTCGCCCATGCCCATGCCACCGCGCGTCACGATGGCCATCGCCAGAAACGTGCCGCCGATGACCGCGCCGCCGAGGAGCACGTCGCCCTGGTTGGCGTCGGACATCACCATGCCGATCGCCGTAGCCGCGACGATCGCCGGGTAGGTGATGACGTTGGGCACGCGGTACGCGAGCACGTCGGTGCCTGTGCAGACGATGAGCACCGCCGCATATCCGGCGATGATGGCGATGTGGAGCGCGTCGCCGCCGTACTGACGGCCGATGAGCGCGAAGATCACGCCGGTCACGAGCACGACGATGACACGGCGATAGGCCGCGCGCGTCGTCAGCGCCGTGGGCATCGCCAGAGCGCCGGTCTCGCTGTGGAATTCCAGCGACGCGCCGCCGTCCTTCTTCAAGCGCAGATCGTCGTCTTCCAGTTCGCCGCGTTCGTATGGTTCGCGCGCGAGGCGAGCGATCAGCTCATCGAGGAAGATGCCGGCGACGAGTCCCGCGACGGCCATCAGAAGGATGATCAAATGTGAACCTCGTAATGATGTTCGGCCGGCGCGCACCGCGCTGTGTAGGGATTGCGCGTAGGTGTCACCTTAGAGCTGCTTGAGCCGGCCCGTCCACGAGGGGTGAGCCGCGTCGAGCCAGGTATCGGCGAGCTTGTAGTCGCTGCCGTACCAAATCGGGTGATGGCGGTTGCGCACGTAGCCCCACGAGAGGCGCCGATCGACCGGCGTCAGATACTCGATGCGCGCATTGACGTTGGCGAGCAGGTAATCCTGAATGTCGAGTCCGATCTGGCGACGGACGTCCTCGTCCTGTTCGATGCGTTGTTTATCGAGCTGGGCGTCGAGCGTTGGATCCTGGAGCCGGTACGTGTTGTGCGGCTGGCCGCTGCGGAAGTGGGGGTAGAGACAGTCGTCGAGGTCGACGCCGCCGTCTTCAAAGCCGAAGGTGAACGGCACGATGCCCTCCGTCGCTCCATCGAGGTTCCGTCCGAGCGCTGATCCGATGATGGCGTTGCCGCTCGCGTCGATCTGCGGCACGACGGTCACGCCCAATGCCTCCTGTAACTGGCGCTGGACGGCCGCAACGGCCCGGTCGGGAATGATCTTCGGCACGCCGGCGAAGAAGATGTGCAACTCGCGGATCGCGGTATCGCCCGCGGCGGCGGACCAGAGCCGCTTCGCTTCGGCGATGTCTTCGGCGCGTTCCGGACGATAGCCGGGCAGCGTGCGCAGCTCGTCGTCGGGGATCGCCCAGCGGTTCAGGGCGGGCGGGATGGGGCCCGAGAGTTTCGCAGAGGGGTTTCCGTCCATTGGCGGGTACAACAGCGCCAGTAGAGCCTGACGATCGATCGCCAGATGGATGGCGCGCCGCGCGCGGTCATCGGCGAACGGCGGGCGATCGAGGAGGAAGCGGCTCGCCAGCACGCCGCCGGCGTCCGTTTCTTCGAGCACGATGTCATCGAGATTGGTCTTGCGTTCGAGATCCAGCGCGGCGGGGTCGACGAATCCTGTGGAGTCGACGATACGGCGGGAGAACGCGGCGCGCTGGAACGTGTCCTCTTGCGGCGAGAGGTACGCGTCGTAGCCATCGAGGAATGGACGGCGCCCGCCGGCGCCCAGCGGATCGTCGTCACGCGCGAACCAGAAGGCATTGCGCCGCAGCCGCGCCACGACGCCGGGCTCGAACGCATCGAGGAAGAACGGACCGCTGCCGATCATACCGAGGTCGCCGAAAATCTCGTCGCCAGCGCGATCGACGACCTCACGGGGGATGATCGCCGCGTGCCGGTCGGCGAGCATGCTCTCGAACGATGCCACCTGCGTTTTGAGGCGGATGGTGAGGGTATGAGGGTCCTCGACGTCGATGGTTTCGATCGCGTTCCACGAACTCTGGCGGAAGAACCGCCGCGACGAAGGCGTGTCGCGGCTGAGCTGACGTTCGATGCTGTACCGCACGTCATCAGCGTCGAGGACGCGGCCGGCGGCTTTCGGGAACGCCAGCCTGTGCTTCAGTTCGTTGTGAAACGCGACGCCCGAACGCAGCTTGATGATGTACGTCAGGTCGTCGGGGTGCTGGATGCTCTCCGCGAGATCGGGCGCGATGACGCCGGATACTTCGTCGGCGTACTGCATCACCTTGCTGAACACGGCCGAGTGGACGTTGACGATCGGACCGAACTGCGTCAGATGCGGGTCGATGGCGTCGTAGAGCGAGGCATCGAAGTTGTACACGCGCAGGATGCCGCCACGCGACGACGGCGGCGTGAGGGAGGGAGACGGCGATGGCTCCGGTGTGCCAGCGACACGCTCGTCGGGATCGCCGCAGCCGACGGCGGCGGCCGCGACGCCTGTTGCGGCGAGCGCAGCCGTCGTGCGCAACAAGCGGCGGCGCGAGATGCGGCTCATCGGGGCGCGTCCAAGATCATGCGCACGCGAGTAGCGATTGAGAGTGGGCCGCCGCGTACCGCGCATAGCTGATGCGTCACGCTGATACTTTGGACAGCTCCGGCTCGCCGAGCTCGTCGACGGAGCCCTTCCAGTCGCAGGCGGTGCATTTTGCGTTGCCCTTGCCCGCCATGACGACGAGCGCTTCGCACGTCGGACACGGCTGCGGCAGTGGCCGCGACCAGCTCGTGAAGTCGCAGTCCGGGTAGTTGGCGCAGGAGTAGAAGATCCGGCCGCGCTTGCTCTTCTTTTCGACGATTTCGCCGGCGTCCTTCGGGCAGGCGACGCCCACCTTCTTGAGCAGCGGCCGCGAGCCCTTGCACTCCGGATAGCGCGAGCACGCCAGGAACGGGCCGAACCTGCCCCGCTTGACGACCATCGCGGATTCACACTCGGTGCATCTTTCGTCGCTGACCTGCTGGGCCTGCGCCGCTTCCTCACCAACGGGGCGCGTGGTCTTGCATTCCGGGTAGCCGGTGCAGGCGAGAAACTGGCCGAACCGGCCCCACTTCTGCACCATCGGCTGGCCGCAGTTTTCGCACTTCTCATCGGTCGCTTGTTCGACGCGCGGGGCATCGGCAGCCGCTTCGAGTTCTTTCAGCAACGGCGCGTAGAACTCCTGGACGACAGGCGCCCACGGGCGGTCGCCGCTGGCCACTTCGTCGAGTTCGTCCTCCATGCGGGCCGTAAACCCGGGATCGACGATCCCCGGGAATCGCTCCGACATCATGTCGGCGACGACGAGTCCAAGTTCATCGGGCTTCAGCGCGCGGCCGTCCTTGCGCACGTAGCCGCGGTCCTGGATCGTCGACATCGTTGGCGCGTACGTGGACGGCCGGCCGATGCCGTTCTCTTCGAGCGCCTTGACCAACGTCGCCTCGGTGTATCGCGGCGGAGGCTCGGTGAAGTGCTGGCCGGGCTTCACTTCGAGCTTGCGGAGCGCATCGCCAGCGTTCAGCTCGGGCAACGACTTCTCTTCGTCTTCGTCGCCCTCCGTGTCGCGGCCTTCGATGTACACCTGCCGGAAGCCGGCGAAGCGCATGTGGCTCGCGTTGGCGCGCAGCAGATACGGCGCCGGCTGCGTTGCCACGGACGCGTCAATCTCGACGCTCATCTGGTCGAAGATCGCGTCGGCCATCTGCGAGGCGAGCAGACGTTGCCAGATCAGCCCGTACAGCTTTTGCTGATCGTTGGACAACGACGCCTTCATGCTTGGCGGATCGCGGAACGCAGACGTCGGGCGGATCGCTTCGTGCGCTTCCTGCGCGCCCTTCGATTTCGTCTTGTACGCGCGCGGCGCCTCCGGCAGGAAGTCGGCGCCATAGCGCTCGCCGATGAACGCACGCGCTTCGTCGCGCGCCACCTGGGCGATGTTCAGTGAATCGGTACGCATGTACGTAATGAGGCCAACCTGACCCTCGCCAGGGATGTCGAGTCCTTCGTAGAGCTGTTGCGCGACAGCCATCGTGCGCTTCGCCGAGAAGCCGAAGCGTCGCGACGCTTCCTGCTGCAGCGTGCTCGTCGTGAACGGCGGCGATGGGCGGCGCAGTTGCTGCTTCTTCTTCACGTCGCGCACGGCGTACGCGGCGCTGTTCAGGTCGGCGACGATGGAGCCTGCAAGTTCGCCGTTGTTGATCTCGGCTTTCCGCGTGCCGGGCAACCCGGCGAGGCGTGCGGTGAACGCCAGATCATCGCTATCGGCGGCGCGCGCGACGCGGGCGTCGATGGTCCAGTACTCCTGCGGGATGAACGCTTCGATCTCGCGCTCGCGGTCGACGACCATGCGCAACGCGACCGACTGGACGCGCCCCGCGCTCAGCCCGTAGCGGATCTTCTGCCAGAGGAACGGGCTGATCTTGTACCCGACGAGGCGATCCAGCACACGCCGGGCCTGCTGGGCGTCGACGAGGTGCATGTCGATCTCGCGCGGGTGGTTGAAGGCATCCTTCACCGCGTCGGACGTGATCTCGTGGAACTCGACGCGCTGGTGGGGCTTTTCACCCAGCTCCATGGCCTTGAGCAGGTGCCAGGAGATCGCTTCGCCCTCGCGGTCGGGGTCAGTGGCGAGGTACACGGTAGCGGCCTTCTTCGCCGCTTCCTTGAGCTTCTTGACGATGTCCTCTTTATCTTTGGGAACGATGTACTTCGGTTCGAAGTCGTTCTCGACATTCACGCCGAGGCCCGACTTCGGCAGGTCGCGCACGTGTCCGACAGACGCCTGCACGTCGTATTCCTTGCCGAGTATGTTGGATAGCGTCCGTGCCTTTGCCGGTGATTCGACGATCACCAGGCTCCTTGTTTTCGCCTTTGCCATAGTCTCCTGTCACTTCCCGCTGTCCGCGGCCCGGTTGTGTATACCCGAGCGATCCACGTCACAACAGGTATTCGGCCTATACGCACCCTCGCTGCACCCGAGTTCCCCCGCCAGCCCGGGACTTCCAGCCTGACGCAGGGCGCCCGTTCGCAGCCAGTCGCTTTTGAGCGTAGCAGAATTGTCAAGTGGCGCCCGCGGAACGGACTCCAGCTTCGTACGCCGTCCGAGATTGGCGTCCCTTCCCGATTCCAGTAGCATGGAAAACGAGTCCGCCAGGCATCCTGCCTGGGCGTTCCGGTCGAAATGAGGGCGGTTGAGGGGGTCAGGCCGGTTCACGGCATGACACGGAGGGGCGATCATCGAAACTGGAACGCGCGTCCGGCTGAAGCCGGAACTCTTTAATTATAGCCGACCACACCTGCTCTTTCACGCCCGCCAGGCGGACGTTGGCGTGGTCTCGCCGCCATCGAAGCAGTCACCGGCGATGGCGCGCCTGTACACGATCGTCCATTTCGAGCAGTGCGGTCACGACCACCGCGTACTGGCCGACGAGATCGAACGGGTGACGGACTAGCGCACGGCCGCGGGCGCTGCGGTAACGCCCGTCCGCACGTAGTTCATCCGGCCGACCTGCTTTACGAGCCCCTTCAGCTCCAGCATGGCGAGCGTGCTCGTCACCGTCGCGATCGGCAACCCGCTTGTACGGCGCACCTCATCGATGTGCGCGGGCTGCGCGCCGAGCAGCCTCAGTAGCGTGTGCTCGGTATCGTCCGCTGGTACCAGTTCCGTCATCTCGATCTGGTGCGAGGCCATGCTCAGGTTGAGTTCCTCGAGTACGTCCTGCACGTCCAGGGTCAGTTTGGCCTCGCCATCCTGGATCAGTTTGTTCGTGCCGCGCGAGTTCGGCGAGTAGATGCTGCCCGGAATCGCGAAGACCTCCCGATTCTGTTCGAGCGCCTGCCTGGCCGTGATGAGCGCGCCGCTCTTTATGTCACCTTCGATCACCAGCACGCCGAGCGAGATGCCGCTGAGAATGCGGTTCCGGCGCGGGAAGAATTCGCTGCGGGGCTGTGTACCGATGGCGTAATCGCTGATCAGCGCGCCGCGCTCCACGATCTGGTCGGCGAGACGCTTGTGTTCCGGGGGATAGACCATGTCGAGGCCGCACGCCAGTACAGCGATGGTGCGCCCACCAGCGTCGAGGGCAGCCCGGTGGCTGATCGCATCGACGCCACGCGCGAGGCCGCTGACGACGGTGACGCGGTTCGAAGCGAGGCCGCGCGACATCTCCTCGGCCGCTTGCCGACCGTAGACGCTGACGCGGCGCGTACCGACGACGGCAACGCCCCACTCATCGGCCGGGGTCAGCGATCCGCGGACGTAGAGGACTGGCGGCCTATCGTAGATTTCACGGAGCTGCCGCGGATATGGCTCGTCGTGCCAGGTGATCGCCTGGACGCCATGACGGTGCAGTAGTTCAAGCTCATCATCGGGATGAACCTTCTCACGCGCAGCGACGATCGTCTTCACCGTGCCGGCATCGAGGCCGGCGGCGCGCAGGTCGGCTGGCCCGGCGCGCCAGGCGTGCTCGAGCGTTGTAAAGTGTTCCTCGAGCTGTGCCACGCGGACGCGGCCGACGCGCGGGACGCGGCTAAAGGCGATCCAGTACTTACGTTCTACTTCGTCCATCAGGCTATTGTAGTGGCTGCGCGCCAGAATGCTAGTCGGGCGCTGGACATGTTGGGCCGTGTAGCCGCTATGATTTGCTCGCGTTCCCCTCGTCGTCCCGTAGTACATCTCGCGGCGACGGTTGATTTTCCGCGCTGCTACCGTCAACATGCTGATCTCGCGGCTCGGCCAATGTCTTATGTTGGGGGACAGAAGGGGTTCACACTTTGTTTCGACTTTCAGGATTCCGGCACGCAACCTTTAGACGAGGCGCGGGTCTCGCATTAGCCGCGGTAGCTATTGCACTGTCGTTCGTTGCCGGCATGGATGAGCGTACGGCGTCAGCGGCCAACTGCTCGGAGCTGCCGTGCCTGCGCGTCGATGCGGTGCCGGGCGGCGGCGTGGACGAGACTGCATCGGTCGCCGGGACGTTTTCGGCGGACATTGTGCTCGAAGGCACTGGCGGCACCGTCGCCTCGTTTCAGTTCGTACTGCAATACAACCCGAACGTCGTGAGCGCGGTGACGCCGACATCGGTTGTGCCGGGCGGCTGGGATTGCTCGCTGTCCGCCCCATCAGCGCGTCTGCCCGAGGACAGCGGGTACGCCGATGGCGATCCTGCGACGGCGGAGGCGTATCTTGCGTGCTTCAAATTGGATAACGGTGCAGCGAATGCGCCGGACGGTGTGATCGGACGCGTGAGCTTCTTCGTGGTCGGTTCCGGCAGTTCGAACCTGCGCTTGATGGAGCTTCTTGTCGCGGACGACGACGGAGTCGATCTCATACATTGCAGCGAAGACGTGCCGCTCGGATCCTGCACGAACGCCGCGGTGTCGACGGGTGGTGCGCCACCGCCACCACCCCCGCCGCCTCCTGGTGGCGGCAACACATGCACAGTCGCGATCGCGCTCGATGGCGAGACGGTGCTGTGTACTGACGGTTCGCGCGTGCGCTTCATCGGTGTCGGTTCGCCGCTCGGCGCGGACGCGGGCGCCGCCTGGGCGACGGCCGTGACGCAGTGGTTCCTCGCAGGCAAGACGATCACCGTGCAGACGGACGGGCAGCCGGTCGATCAGTTTGGCAGCCGCTGGGCGTATGCGCTGCTCATCGGCAGTGACAGCAACGAGTACAACATTTCGGCGCTGCTGATCTTCGTCGGCATGGCGCGGCACATTCCAGACGGTGTCAACAACCTGCACAACGACTGGTTCAGCGCGGCGCAGAACTGGGCGCGTACCGCGTGCTGGAACATGTGGGATGGCGGCAACCCGTGGGGGGCAGAGGCCGGCTGCTTCTAGCGCATCAACACTGCGGAGTAACAGACGGCGGCGTCAAGTTGGCGCCGCCCTTTCCTTTTCCGGTGTGCGACTCCCGCGTCTCTCGATGCTGACGGCAAATCAAGCCGATGACGCTGACCGATCGGGACGGAGATAGGGTTGCGCCCCATAGTCGGTGGAGCTCTGCGCGTCGGCGTTCGCACCAGCGCGGCGGAGATGAAGCTCCGCCGCACATTCGATTCGTGCTGGACTCGCGGGTGTGTCGTCGGAACAACGCGCGCGCGGGCTGAAAGCCCGCGCTACGGTGCGCTTATGGGGCGCCCGCAGCGACGGGAGAAGCGCGAGATCACCTACGTCGTGACGACGGGTTCGTCGCTTTCGACGAACTTGCGGGCACGTACTTTCTTGATGCGCCGGCCGAGCACGCTCAGCACGCGCAGTGTCAACCCGTCGACGCGGACCTCATCGCCCGCAACGGGCACCTTGCCGAGATGGTGGTAGACGAAACCGCCGACGGTGTCGTAATCCTCGTCGTCGTCTGTTTCGAAGCCGAACAGTTCGGATAGCGCATCGATGCTGACGCGCGCATCGAGAATCGCTTCCGTCTCGTTGACGCGCTCGATCGGCGTCTCTTCGCGGTCGTATTCGTCCTGAATCTCGCCGACGATCTCTTCGAGCAGATCTTCGATGGTGACGAGGCCGGCAGTGCCGCCGTACTCATCGACGACGATGGCGATATGGACCTTGCTGCGCCGCAGTTCGGCGAGCAACTCGTCGACACGCTTGGACTCCGGAATGAAGTACGGCGGCCGCGCGATGTCGCGCAATGCCGGGCGGCGCGACTCGGTGACGCAGCGCAGGAGATCCTTCGCATACACGATGCCGATCACGTTGTCGATCGTCTCGTCGTACAGCGGTATGCGGCTGAACCCCTTGTCGACGATCAGCCTCAGCGCATCGTCGATGGTGTCGGTGACTTCGAGCGCCACAAGGTCGATCCGCGGCGCCATGATTTCGCGGGCGGTGGTCTCGTCCAGGCCAATGATGCCCTGGATCATCTGGCGTTCGTCTTCTTCGATCTCGCCGCCGTCGGTCTCGATCTCCGCACGGCGGAGGAGCTCTTCGGTCTCGTCCTCTTCGTCCTCATCTTCGGCGCCGACGACGGTGCGCAGGCTGCGGTCGATCGCCCAGGCGACCGGCCCGAAGATGGCGCGAAAGACGCGAATCACGCTGACGAGGCGCAAGCCCCACTCTTCGGGATTCCTGGACACGATGAGTCGCGGCAGTGCGTCGAGCGCGGCGAGCAGGATGACAGCGCTTGCCGCGACAACGAACAACGTGCCCCAGGAATCGCCGGTCGTGCGCGCTATGAGAAACAGGAGCAGCGCCGCGGCGAGTACGACGGCAAGTGTGCGCACGATCGCCAGCACCGCGAGCACCGATGTGCGCTCGTCCGCGTAGTTGTGGAGCAATTGCGCACGCTGTGAACCCTTGTTCGCGAGCGAGCGCAACCGCACACGGCTCGCGGCCGACACGCTTGCTTCGGCGGCCGCGACGATGACGAGCAGCAGCAACGCCGCAGCGATGAAGATGGCGCCGATGATACTGTCGCTATTCAGAGCTGGATTCCCCCCGTTCACCGCCGGCTCGCCGGATACGCGCAGGTGCGCCGATCGCCGTCATGCCGTCGGGGACGTCGCGGTTGACGACGGAACCGGCGCCCGTGCGCGCGCCGGCGCCGATGCGCACGGGCGCGACGAGCATCGTGTCGCTGCCGATGAACGCGCCGTCGCCGATGACTGTCTCGTTCTTGTTGACGCCGTCGTAGTTGGCGGTAATCGTGCCAGCGCCGATGTTCACGTCGTCGCCGACCTGCGCGTCGCCCAGGTAGCTGAAATGGCCCATCTTCGTGCGCTTACCCAGGCGCGACGCCTTCACCTCGGCGAAGTTGCCGATGTGGGCACCATCGCTGATGTAAGACGCCGGGCGCAGGTGGCTGTACGGTCCGACATCGATGTCGTTTTCCAGGGTCGACTGTTCGATCATTGAGTAGCGGACGCCGCAGCGGTCGCCGATGCTGGAGTCGCGCACCAGCGTGCCGGGACCGATGGCGCAGTTCGCGCCGATCGTGGTGCGCCCGAGCAGATGCGTTTGGGGTGCGATCGTCGTGTCCGGGGCGATCGCCACGCCAGCATCGATGTAGGTCGACGCGGGATCGATGATCGTCACGCCGGCGAGCATGTGCGCGCAGATGATGCGCTCCCGCAGTGTGGATTCGGCCTCGGCGAGTTGCACCCGGTCGTTGATGCCGCGAACCTCCGCGGGGTATCCGGCCTCGATGGCGACGCCGGGGTTGCCCTCATCGTGCGCCATCGCGGCAAGCAGCGTCAGGTAGCGCTCGCCATTCGACGCGGGCGTGATGCGGTCGAGGTGCGACCAGAGCCACGACGCACGCACGGCGTACTGGCCGGAGTTGATGTAACGGGACTCGGCGCGGTCGATGCCCTCGGCGCCCTTCGTCTCGACGATGCGCGTGATGTGGTGGCCAGCAAGTTCGAGCACGCCGTACGCCTCAACCGGCACTCGCGCCGTGAGCAGCGCGAGATCCGGGATGGCGGCGCTCGTCGAGGTTTCCGACGAGAGCGGCACGAAACCGACGGGCGCCGTCGCTTCGGTGTCGGGTTCGGCGATCGCGCGCATCAGGCGTTGCAGCGTTGCCGGCAGGATCAGCGGCACGTCGCCGTTCAGAATCAGCACGTGATCCGCGGCGCCCGCCACTTCACGGGCACGCGCGACGGCATCGCCCGTGCCCAGCGGTTCCGGCTGCACTGCGAATCGCACGTTGTCGCCGGCGGCGGCGCGCACTTCATCGGCATCGGCGCCGGCGCCGACAACGACGACGCAATCGTCGACGCCGGCTGCGCGCGCGCACTCGACGACGTGGCGCACGATCGGGCGGCCGGCAAGCGGATGCGCGACCTTCGCGAGCCGCGAGTGCATGCGCGTCCCCTGACCGGCGGCAAGAATGATGGCCACCCATCGAGGCGTCATGAGAAACGTGCGCCGTTCAGCGCGCGGCATGACATCGCGTCAAAGGTCAGTGCGAAGGGCTGAGGAGGTTCGTCTGCGTTCGTTCTCAACCGTGGGGGCGGTGCCCACCCGCATTGCGCGAGTTTCCGGGGCATCAGCCTGCGCAGATCGTATCGACGGCGCGCCGAAGCTGTCAAGCGCGTGATTCCGGAGAGTGTCAACCGCTTCGAGCATTGGCGGAGGGAGTGCGTCAACGGGTCGGGCGGGCAAGCATACCGGGGCGCACACGTAGGTGCGCCCCTACCGCGTCGCTGTCGCTGCCTGGTCCCGTTTCTCGCCTCCCGCTTCTTGCTTCCCTACAATGCCCGATATGGATGTCGATCAGATTCGCGAGACATTTCTGCGCTTCTACGAGGAGCGCGGGCATCTCCGCATCCCGAGCGCGTCGCTGGTGCCGCACGGCGACCCGACGCTGCTCTTCACGGGCGCCGGCATGGTGCCGTTCAAGCCGTACTTCATGGGCCTAGCCGAGCCGCCCGCGCCACGGATGATGACGTCGCAGAAGTGCTTCCGGACGACGGACATCGAGTTAGTAGGCGACTACAGCCACCTGACGTTCTTCGAGATGCTGGGCAACTTCAGCGTCGGCGACTACTTCAAAGACGAGGCGATCGCCTGGGCGTGGGAGTTGCTCACGGAGCAATACGGTCTGTCCCCGGACAAGCTCTGGATATCGATCTTCCTCACCGATGACGAGGCGTACGAGAAGTGGCGCGCGATTGGCATTCCGGACGAGCGCATCAACCGGTACGACGAGGAGAACAACTACTGGTTCAGCGGCGATATCGGGCCGTGCGGGCCGAACAGCGAGATCTTCTTCGACCGGGGCGCCCAAACGAAGTGCGAGTTCTGCGCCGCCGGCACGTGCAAGCCGAATCTAAAGCCGGACTGCGGCCGCTTTCTCGAGATCTGGAACCTCGTCTTCATGACGCTGTACCAGGCCGAAGACGGCACGCGCACGCCGCTGCCGCGCAACAACATCGACACGGGCTCCGGGCTCGAACGCGTCGCTGTGGTGCTTGAGGGCAAGGAGTCGGTGTACGACACGTCGGTGTTCCAGCCGATCCTTGAACGCATCGAGACGCTGACCGGCAAGACGTACGGCGAAGACGCGGCGACGACCGTCGCAATGCGGATCATTGCCGAGCACACGCGCGCGGCCGTGTTTCTGATCACTGACGGCGTGATGCCTTCGAACGAAGGGCGCGGTTACGTGCTGCGGCGCATCCTGCGGCGCGGCGTGTACTTTCTGACGCAGCTCGCGGGCGCCAACGAAGCCACCCTGCTCGACCGGGTCGCCGAAGCGGTGATCGAGCGCATGGAGCGCGCCCATCCCGACGTACGCGACCGCGCGGAGTTCACGCTGCGCCTGCTTGCGGCCGAAGAAGCGAAGTTCCGCGAGACGCTCGAACGCGGGCGGGTGCATCTCGATAGCATGCTGGCGGACGCCACGAGCACCAAGACGATCAACGGGAAGCAGGCGTTCATGCTGTACGACACGTACGGTTATCCGCTCGAACTGACGCAGGAGATCGCCGCGCGGCAGGGGATCGACGTAGATCTCGCGGGTTTCGAGCGCGAAATGAAGGCGCAGCGCGAGCGCGGACGCGCGGCGGCGAAGTTCGAGATCGACGCCGACCGGACGGCCGCGTACACGACACTCGCGCACGTGCGCTCGAAGTTCGTCGGCTACACGACGACGGAGCACGATACGACGATCGCCGCGATCATCGCACGACGCGTTCCGGGCACCCTGCCAATAGGGCCAGCGGGCGTCGTCGAGAGCGCCGTGGAAGGCGACGACGTGGAGGTGGTGCTGTTCGAGACGCCGTTCTATCCCGAGGGCGGCGGGCAGGTCGGCGATGACGGCACCATCACGACGCCGGACGGACGTATCGCCGTCGACGACACACAGGCGCCGGCGGAGGGGCTGATCGTGCATCGCGGTCTCGTCGTTGCCGGCCGCATCGCCGTGAACGATGCTGCGCACGCCAGCGTCGATACGGTGCCGCGGCGGGCGAGCCAGCGCAATCACACGGCGACGCATCTGCTGCACGCCGCGCTGCGCGAAGTCATCGGCACGCATGTGCGGCAGGCGGGCTCGCTTGTCGCGCCGGGACGCCTACGGTTCGACTTCACGCACATCGAGGCGACCAAGCCGGACGAGATCGGCGCCGTCCAGCGGCTCGTGAACGAGAAGATCCGCGACGACATCGAGGTGCACTGGGAAGAGCAGCCCTACGATGATGCGCTGGCCGGCGGCGCGATGGCGCTCTTCGGCGAAAAGTACACGACGAGCGTGCGCGTCGTCGGCATTTGCGAACCATCCGGACATAACGACGTACCGTCAGCGGAGCGCTGCTTCAGCAAAGAATTGTGCGGCGGGACGCACGTTCACCGGACGGGCGAGATCGGTACGTTCGTCATCGCCAGCGAGGGCAGCGTGGGTTCCGGGGTCCGGCGCATCGAAGCACTGACGGGCGCGCTGGCCGACGCGTACATCATCGAGCAGCAGGCAACGCTTGCGCGGCTCGGCCGGCGCTTGAACGCGCAGCCGCGCGAGATTGAGCAGCGGATCGAAGCGCTGCAAACGGAACTTGAGAACGAGCGCCGGCGCGCGCAGCAGTTCGAGCGGCAAGCCGGCCGCGCCGAAGTGGACACGCTCGTCGATGCGGCCGAACGCATCGACGGCACGGCGGTGATCGTCGCGCGGGTGCCGGCGGAGAGTACGGAGGCGATGCGCGAGATGGGCGACGTGCTGCGTGAGAAGCTCGGCAGCGCTGTCATCGTTCTCGGGGCGGTGGTGGACGAACGGCCAGGTTTTCTCGCGATGGTGACGAAAGACTTATCGGGCCGCGTACACGCCGGCAACATGATCAAGCAGATTGCCGCGGTGACGGGGGGCGGCGGCGGCGGACGGCCGGATATGGCGCAGGCCGGCGGGAAAGACGCAGCGAAGATCGACGAAGCGCTCGAACTGGCGCGCGGGCTCGCGAGGGAATCCCTCGCCAGGCGCTGAGATGCACGTTGGAGCGGCAGAGGCGCCCGCGCGCATGCTCGGGCTGGACGTGGGGGAGCGACGCATCGGCGTCGCCGTGAATGAAGGACGCATGGCCGTGCCGCTGGCGATCATCGAGCACACGAACCGCGCGGCCGACATCGACCGCATCCTCGCGCTTGCCGGCGCCGAGCGCGCGTCGGCGATCGTCGTCGGGCTGCCGCTGAGCATGTCGGGTGCGGACAGCGAGCAGACGCGGCTCACACGGAAATTCGCGGCGGATCTGGAAGCGGCAACAGAGCTACCGGTGATCTGGCAGGACGAGCGGCTATCGACGGCGTCCGTGCGGCTCGCTGACCAGCCGCGTACGAAGACAACGCGCTCGAAGCCGCGCATCGACGATCTCGCGGCGGCCGTGATCCTGCAGTCGTACATCGACAGGCTGGCGACCGCGTCTTGATGGCACAACGCGTCGTGACGGCGATGGCGCTGCTGGCCACGCTTGCTGCCGCCGTCGCGGTCGGCTGGTTCGTATACCAGACGCCGGGTGCGATCGCCGATGGGGCGGAACCTGCCCGCATCGAGCCGTTGCCATCGGGCGGCGATGCCGTGGTGTACACGATCGAAGGCGGCGCCAGCGCCAACGCGATCGGCGCCGATTTGGAAGCGCAAGGCGTCATTCGCAGCGCGCGGCACTTCGAGGTGCTGGTCGGGCTGACGGGCCTGCAGAACGCACTCGAAGCCGGCGAGTACGAGTTCGAACGGGGCATGCCGGCGATCACTGTCGTCCGACGGATCGCGTCGGGCCGGACCGTCTCGCAGCAGGTGACGTTTCCCGAAGGCACGCGCGTCGAGGAGATGGCGCAACTGCTCGACACGGAGGGCGTCGTCACGGTCGAGGCGTTTATGGCGGCGCTGGTGAAATCGCAGTACGACTTCCCGTTTTTGCAGCAGTTCGACGCCGAGAGCTTGCAGGGATACGTGTTTCCGGCCGGTTACGAGTTCGCGCGCGAAACGACGGCCGAACAGGTGGTCGCCACGATGCTGCTCGGCTTTCAGGACAACGTCGCGGACGTGATCCAGCTCGAGGGGCAGGCGCTGACGCTGCCGGAAGTGATCACGCTCGCCGCGATCGTCGAGCGGGAGGCAGTGGCGGCGGAGGAGAGGCCGATTATCGCGGGCGTGTTTCTCAACCGGCTGCGGTCCGGCATCCCGCTGCAAGCGGATCCGACGGTGCAATACGCCGTGGCGCAGGATCCGGCGAGCGTCGAACAGTATGGCTATTGGAAGCAGGGCCTGACGCTCGATGATCTCAAGATCGACTCGCCGTACAATACCTACGTCTACGCCGGCCTGCCGCCGGGGCCGATCGCCAACCCCGGGTTCGATTCGATCCAGGCGGTCGTGCGGCCGGCGGTGACGGAGTTTTTGTTCTTCGTCTCCAAGAACGACGGCACGCACGTGTTCGCCGAGACGCTGGAAGAGCATCTGGCAAACGTCGAGATCTACCAATGAGGCTGCGTAGAACCCAGAACCTAGAGGAGCTGACGGTGAGCAAGCGCGCGGGAGTCATCGGGCATCCGGTTGGACATTCGATCAGCCCGGCGTTGTTCGGTGCGGCCTTTGCCGCCGCCGGCATCGATGCCAGCTACGAGGCTTGGGACACGCCCGAAGGCACGCTCGAAGGCCGCGTGGATTCGTTGCGCGGCGGCGACTACCTCGGCGCGAGCGTAACGATTCCGCACAAGATCGACATCGTGCCGCTGCTCGACGGCACGAGCGAAACGGCGACGAGGGCCGCTGCCGTCAACACGGTCGTACACGAAGACGGCAAGCTGATCGGCCACAACACCGACGTCGCGGGCTTCGCGCGTTCGCTGCGCGAGGACGCCGGATTCGATGCCAAGGGCAAGCACACGATGCTGCTGGGCGCAGGCGGCGCGGCGCGCGCTGTGGCGCTGGCGCTGATCGAAGCGGGCGCGAGCGTCGTCTTTCTCATGGGCCGTAATCCGAAGCGCGTCGAACGCACGTCGTTGGCGCTGAAGCCGCTCACGCCCTCCGGCACGACGATCACCTGGGCGTACTGGAACGACGGCTCGTTTCTGCGCAGCATGGCCGAAGCCGACCTCATCGTTAACTGCACGCCGATCGGCATGGCGGGCGGGGACAAGGCAGGCGAATCGCCCGTCAATGCGGCGCTCATCCAGCCGAAGACGACGTTTTTCGACCTCGTCTACAACCCCGTCGAGACGCCGCTCGTGCGGGATGCGCGCTCACGGGGCGCGAAGGCGTACTCGGGCATGGGGATGCTCGTCTACCAGGCAGCGGAGTCCTTCAAGCTGTGGACCGGGCGCGACGCCGACACGGCAGTGATGCTGGACGCCGCGCGCAAAGCGCTCGGTGCGTAGCTGACGCGCGTCCCGCATACTGTTGCCATGGATAACTACGGTCTCGTCTTCGCCGTGGGCATCGTGCTGGTGATCTTTCTGATCGTCGGTTACGTGGTGATTCAGGGCACGCGCGTGCAGCTTGCCTGGCGCGATCGCGTCGAAGCGGGCGATGTGGGCGTGATCCGCACACTCGTCGGCGATGAGGTAGACCGCTGGAAAACGGCGCGCATGCCGAAGGGCACCGACGCCAGTGTCTGGCACGCCGTCCAAAGCGCCGAGCTGATCGACGTGCAGCCAGACGGCGTACGGTTGAGCGCGATCGCCGAGGGTCACTACGCATCGGTTGCCGGCGAGCGACGCGAGGTGACGAACGCGCTCGGCGACGGCATGAGGGTGACGGCGCGGCTCATCGACATGATCATGTACGACAACCCGAACGTGAAACTCGACAAGGTGCAGGTCGACATCTACAGCACGTTCCGCGACGAGCAGGGCGCCACGCAGCGCTGCATCCTCACCACGGCGACCAGCCGCGAGACGGCGAATACGATCGATTGGGACGAGGACGACGCCGAGGAGATCGTGCGCACATTCGGCGGGCGGTACGCTATGGACGATCGCGGCAACGCAATGCCGATCGCGGTCGATGCACCGGCTCCGGCGAGCGTACCCGCCGCGTTCTACAAGGACGAATGACCGTGCTGAGATTCCTCACCGCCGGCGAGTCACACGGCAAAGGTTTGACGGTCATCCTCGAAGGCATCCCGGCGGGACTGCCGCTGTCCGAGGACTACATCCAGATCGATCTGGGGCGACGCCAGAAAGGCTACGGCCGCGGCCGCCGTCAGAAGATTGAGCAAGACCGCGCGGAGATCATGTCCGGCGTGCGGCACGGCAAGACGCTTGGCAGCCCGATCGCGCTGTGGGTGCAGAACCGCGACTGGGTGAACTGGACTGAAGCGATGTCCGTCGACCCGGTTGAAGGCGACGTCGAGAAGATCACGAAGCTACGGCCCGGCCACGCCGATCTCGCGGGCACGGTGAAGTACGACTTCGACGACGTGCGCCCGATCCTTGAACGCGCGAGCGCGCGCGAGACGGCGGCGCGCGTGGCGGTCGGCGGCGTCTGCAAGCGTTTCCTCGAAGAGTTCGGCATCGGCTTCCACAGCCAGACCGTGCAGATTGGCGACATCGACGCCGACATCCCGGCAGAGATCGACTGGGATGCCGTCGAAGAGTCGGAGGTGCGCTGCGCGAGCGTCGCCAGCGGTGACGCGATGATCGCGGCGATCGATGCGGCGCGGAACGCGGGCGACACGCTCGGCGGCGTCGTGGAGGGGCGTGTCGAAGGCGTGCCGATCGGCCTTGGCAGCCACGTGCATTGGGACCGCAAGATCGACGGGCGGCTGGCGCAGGCGCTGATGAGCATCCACAGCGTGAAGGGCGTCGAGATCGGCGGCGGGTTCGCGCTCACGCGCAAGACGGGCTCGCACGTCCACGACGTGATCCTGCCACGCGATCAGTGGACGACGGGACCGTGGCAGCGTGCATCGAACAATGCGGGCGGCACCGAGGGCGGCATCACGGATGGTCAGGCGATCACCGTGCGTGTGGCGCTGAAGCCGATCGCCACGCTGCCGCGCTCGCTGCCATCCGCCGATCTGCTCACGGGTGAGGCGATCGAGGCGCACTACGAACGCAGCGACGTCTGCGTCGTACCGGCCGCCGGCGTCATCGTCGAGACGATGTGCGCGATCGTGCTGGCGACGGCGGCGCTCGAGAAGTTCGGCGGCGACAACATGAGCGAAACGCTGCGCAACTTCCAGGCGTTCCAGGCGACGACCGGGCCGCGCGACCTGCGGGAGTAGGGTTTCGGAAGTCAGAGGTCGGAGGTCGGACCGCCACCTCCGGACAGTCTCGATCGGTGGTTGCAGAGCCCGTAGCACGCCGCACTGACTTCGTTTGCCACAACACGAACATGACATTTTCACGGAGTTGCAACGCGATCCGGCATACGCTGGCGTAGTTGAGCTGCGAAGGAGGATGCGTGCGGTTTCTGGTTCTGGCGTTCGACTACGATGGCACGCTGGCGAAAGATGGCCGCGTCGGCGAAGCGACAATTGACGCGCTGGAGCGGGCACGGGCGTCGGGCCGCAAGCTGCTGCTCGTGAGCGGTCGCGAGCTCGACGATCTGAGGCGGGTGTTCGACCACGAGGATCTCTTCGACTGCATCGTCGCCGAGAACGGCGCGATGTTGTACTGGCCCGCAAAGCGCGAGGAGCAGATCCTCGCGGAACGGCCGGACGAGTTGTTCGTCGCCGCGCTGCGAGCGGCGAACGTCACGCCGCTCAGCATCGGGCGCGTTGTTGTGGCGACGTGGGAGCCGAACGAAGCCGCCGTTCTGGAAGTGATCCGCGAGTTGGGGCTCGACTGGCAGATCACGTTCAACAAGGGCGCGGTGATGGTGCTGCCCCCGGGCGTAAACAAGGGGACGGGACTCACGGCGGCGCTCGAGGCGCTCGCGCTCTCCTCGCACAACGTGCTGGCGATCGGCGATGCGGAGAACGACCTCGCGTTTCTCTCGGCGTGCGAGTGCGGATGCGCCGTAGCCAATGCGCTGCCGTTCGTGAAAGAGCGCGCCGACTTCGTGAGCGCGCTCGATCACGGTGCCGGCGTCGTCGACATCGTCAACCGCGTGCTGGATGACGACTTCGCCGATGCGACGGCGGATCTCGATCGCCATCTTCTATTCGTCAGTACCGGTGACAACGCCACACCGGGCGTGAGTGTGCGGCCGTACGGAGAGGCTGTGCTCGTCGCCGGTGCGTCTGGCTCCGGGAAGTCGACGGTGGCGCACGCGTTTCGCGAATTGCTCCAAGAGCGCGGATACCAGTACTGCATCATCGATCCGGAAGGCGACTACGAGGGCGCGGAGGGCGTCGTGCACTTTGGCGACCCGGATCACCGACCCAACGATGAGTCCGTGCTGCAACACCTGGCCGATCCGCGAGCGAACGCCGTCGTGAACCTGCTGGGCATGTCGCTCGACGACCGGCCGGGATACCTGGCGAAGTTGTTGGCGCGCCTGCTCGAGTTGCGCGGGCGCACCGGGCATCCCCACTGGATCATGATCGATGAGGCGCATCACATGTTGCCCGTGGGCTGGGAACGCGCGGCATCGATCATGCCGGAGACGCTGGACAGCGTGCTGATGGTCACCGTGCATCCCGAATCGGTTGCGCCTAACGTGCTGGCGAAGGTCGACCTCGTTATCGGCGTGGGACCGCAGGCGCACGACGCGATCGAGAGTTTTGCGCGCGGCGTCGATCGCGCGGTGCCGGGCCCGAAGGTGCTCGGTGAGGCGCGCAAGGCGATCGCCTGGCGCCCGGCCGACGACGATGGGCCGCTCCTGTTTTCACCGCGTCAGCCGAGGGGCGATCTGCACCGGCACAAGCGCAAGTACGCCGAGGGCGATCTGCAGGACAACAGCTTCTACTTCCTCGGACCGGAGCGGAAGCTCAATCTGCGCGCGCAGAATCTGACGATCTTCGTGCAGATGGCCGATGGGGTCGATGACGAGACGTGGCTGCACCACCTCCGCCGGCATGACTACTCGCAGTGGTTCCGCGAATGCGTGAAGGACCCCGAACTCGCCGACATCGCCGCTAAGGCGGAAGAGGCGCAGGCCGATGACGTCGCCGCCAGCCGTGATGCTATCCGTTCCGCGATCGAAGATCGGTACACGGCTTCGGCGTAGGCGGGGCTGTCGCGAACTCATGTTGAACGAGCGGATCGCCGAAAGCCAGCATCGCGCGGGCTAAAAGCCCGCGCTACGTTGGCGTCTGCGGCGCAGTTTCGGTCTATCGCGTAATTGCTGTGGCCTTCAGAATGTGCCGCACACACGACACGAAGGAGGCACAGCCATGGCCGAGATTGATGGCGCGACGCTGATCGCGCGGAGCCTGAAGCAGCACGGCGTTGAGTACATGTTCGGGATCATCGGCATCCCCGTCGTGCCGATCGCATTCGCGGCGCAGCGCGTCGGGATCAAGTACATCGGCATGCGCCACGAGCAGTCGGCGTCGTACGCAGCGCAAGCGGTCGGCTACCTGACGGGACGTCCGGGAGCGTGCCTGGCGGTGTCCGGGCCGGGTATGACGAACGCGATCTCCGGGCTGGCGAACGCCTGGGCGAACCGCTGGCCGATGATCCTGCTCGGCGGCTCGTCGGACATGTCGCAGCATGGCATGGGTGCGTTCCAGGAAGCGCCGCAAGTCGAATCGGCGCGGCCGTGGTGCAAGTACGCGGCCGAAGTTGATCGCATCGACCGCATCCCCTACTTCGTCGAGCAGGCCGTGCGCACGTCGATCTACGGGCGCCCCGGCCCCGTGTACCTCGACCTCCCCGGCGACATCATCAGCGGCAAGGTCGACGACGAGGCGGCGCCGCAGCGTCCGCCGCTCGCCGACGCGCCGCGCTTCTTCGCCGATCCGGCGGCAGTCGAGGCGGCTGTCGCTGCGCTGAAGAGCGCCGAACGGCCGTTGGTGATCGTCGGCAAGGGTGCGGCGTACGCGCGCGCCGAAGACGAAGTGCGCGCGTTTATCGAGACGACGCAACTGCCGTTTCTGGCGACGCCGATGGGCAAGGGCGTGATGCCGGACGATCACCCGCTGTCGGTGGGCGCGGCGCGATCGCACGTGCTGCAGAACGCCGACCTCGTGCTGTTGATGGGCGCGCGCCTCAACTGGATCTTGCATTTCGGCCTGCCGCCGCGCTTCAACGAGAACGTGCGCGTCATTCAGATGGACATAGCCGCGGAGGAGATCGGCACGAACGTGCCGGCGGAAGTCGCGCTGGTCGGCGACGCGAAGGCGGTGACATCGCAGCTGAACAGCGTGCTGCGTGACGAACCGTGGCAGTGTGCGCCCGAGACGACGTGGCGCACGGGCATCGCGAAGAAGATCGAAGAGAACAGCGCGACGACGCAGGCGATGTTCGACGACGACAGCGTGCCGATGAACTACTACCGCGTGCTGCGCGAGATCCGCGACATGCTGCCGCGCGACGCGATCATCGCCAGCGAAGGCGCCAACACGATGGACATCGGCCGCACGGTGCTGCCGAATTTCGAGCCGCGGCACCGTCTCGACGCCGGCAGCTTCGGAACGATGGGCGTCGGGCTGGCGTTCGCGATTGCGGCGCAGGCGGTGCATCCGGGCAAGCGTGTCGTGGCTGTCGAGGGCGACTCGGCGTTTGGGTTTAGCGGCATGGAGGTCGAAGTCGCGTGCCGTTACAACATGCCAATCACGTTCATCATCCTGAACAACAACGGCATCAGCGGCGGGCCGGCGACGATCGATCCCAACCGCGTCATGCCGAACCAGTACGTGCCAAGCGCGCGCTACGAGAAGGTAATCGAAGCGTTCGGAGGCGACGGCTATTTCGCCGAGACGCCGGACCAGTTGCGGACAGCGCTCGAAGCAGCGTTCGCGAGTAACCGGCCGAACGTCGTCAACATCATGATCAACGCGTCGGCGCAGCGTAAGCCGCAGCAGTTCGGGTGGCTTACGCGATAAGGCGCGGGAAGCGGGAAGCGGGAGACGAGAAGCGGGATTTTCTGCGTCGTATTTCATACGCGTGGTTACGCGCCACACGCACCGGACAGTGACATGGAACGATTTGCCATCGGATCGCGGTGTTGGTAGGGTGAGCAGGTAGAGCAAAGTCCTCGTTCGACCGCACCGAAGTCTCCTGTCGCACCCAGCGCCCACGACGACTCAGACGGTACAGAGGCACTCGCCGCAGCGAGCATGAATTTGTGCAGAACGTCGTGGACACAACGAATTCCCCACGGCGACAGGAGGTTACACCATGGCAGCAGGACAAATTAAGCGGCTCGTACGCGACCGCGGATTCGGCTTCATCCGGCCGGAGGGCGCATCGGAAGACATCTTCTTCCACAGCTCCTCGATTCAGGGTGCGTTGTTCGATGACCTCAACGAAGGCCAGAACGTCGACTTCGACACGGAGCCGGACCCGCGCGACTCGCGCCGCAGCCGCGCCACGAACATCCGCCTCGCGAGCTAACGCTCGGCGCGGCAACGATGCAATGCAAAGGCCCGGAGCATATGCTCCGGGCCTTCGTGCTGTCAGCTGACGCGCGATCTGGCCCGTCACGAACAGTGGTGTTTGGTGTTTGGTGATTGGTCGTAGGTGCGCGCCCCGCCATCAAATCTCTCGCAGGCGCTGGCTGGTGACGCCGATGAACAGCACGATTGCCGTCGCGAGGCCGGCGAAACCGGCGACGGTCACTTGCGCGCCGAAGACATCGATCAGCGCGCCCATCGCCAGCGCGCTGAACGGCGTGATGCCGCTGACCATCACGTACAACGAGAGTACGCGGCCTCGATATTCGTCGTCGACGACGAGTTGGATCATCACCTGATTGAGCATCAGGTAGATCGAATTCGCGATGCCGGCGACGACGAGCAGCGCGAACGACAGCGCGTAGACGTTCGAGAGCGCGAACAGCGTCACGAGCGCCATGTACACGAACGTAGTCCAGACGAGGATCTGGCCGCGCTTTTTCACCTGCGTCAGATTCGCCGCGAGCACGGCGCCGACGATCGAGCCGTAACCAACGGCCGACGCGAGAAAGCCGAAGCCAACGGATCCCACGCCGAGCACGTCGTCGGCGAAGACGGGGATGTACTGCACGTACGGGTAGACGAGCAAGCTCGGCAGCCCGGCCATCAGCACGAGCAGCAGCACGTCGCGATTCCGTCGCGCATACGTGATGCCATCGCCGAGGCTGGCCAGCACCGACGACGTCTGCCCGACGCGCGGCGTGCCCTTCGTTTTGATGCGTGATGTCGCGAGCACGGACAGGGCGTACGCGGCCGCCTGCACCGCGAACGCGGCGCCGATACCGGCCGTGCCGATCAGCGCGCCGGCGAGCGACGGCCCGACGATGCGCATCGTGTTCGAGCCGAGCGAGTTGATGGCGACGGCGTTCGCCAGGTCTTCCTCGCCGACCACGTCGTACACCATTACCTGCCGCGCCGGCTGGTTAACGGCGTCGGACAGCCCTTCGAGCGTGGCGATCGGGTACATCATCCAGATCTCGATGATGCCCGAGAACAGCAGCAGCGCGAGCAACACGGCGACGACGGCGCTGATCGCCGTCATCGACATCAGCACACTGCGACGGCTGAAGCGATCCGTGATGAGTCCGGCGAATGGCGACACGACGACGGACGACACGCCGCGGACGAAGCTGACCGCGCCGACCTGAAACGGGGAGTTCGTCAGGTCGAAGACGAGGTAGCCCTGCGCGGCGAACTGCACCCACTGCCCGAGCATCGTGCCGACGTTACCGAACCACAGCACGCGAAAATCGGGATATTTGCCGAGCGCGTAGAACGTGCGCCCGCGGAACCCGCGCAGCCCCTTCGCCTGAAGGCTATCGACGGGCGGCTCGGATGACGTTGACACGCGGCGCCTGACGCTGAACGTTGTGTCGGATGCGGAATGTTAGCGCGGCAGTTGTTTGCGCGCGAGCGCGGAGCGCCGGATGCGCACGAAGCGCATCCGCGCGCAGGCGGAGCTAAAGCTCCGCAGCTACATTCGCGCTGGGCGGGGATGGACGATCGCCCTTACTGGCGCGGCAGTTCGCCGTAGTCGCCGAACGGCGCGTCGCGCTTGCGGACGGCTTCGCGGAAGCCGTCGCGCATCGCCATGTCGCGCCAGGCGACGCCTTCCGGCGTGTGGCGCGCGATGCCATCGAACACCGTGCCGATGAGCTGGCTCGTGCGGAGGCCCATGTTCTCGTACGCCTGGTTGACGAGCAGCTTGCTCATCACAAGCTGATTGAGCGGGATCGTCGCGAGCTTCTGCGCCATCGCTTCGGCCTCGTCGCGCACCTGGTTGGCGGGCACGGACTTCGACGCCAATCCGAGGCGCTCCGCTTCGACGCCCGTCAGCGACGCGCCGGTGAGCATCAGGCGCTTGGCGTGCTCCATGCCGAGGCGGTACACCCACATCATCGTCGTCGGCTCGCCCCAGATGCGCGCTGGCGGGTAGCCGATCTGCGCGTCGTCGGCCATGAAGATCAGGTCGCTGCACAGCGCGAGATCCGTCCCGCCGCCGACGCACCAGCCATGCACCTGCGCGATGACCGGCTTCGGGCTCTCCCAGAGCGCCATGTACGCCCGCACGTTGCGAGACATGCCCATGTAATCGCGCACCGGATCCCACTGCCCGCTCATCGCCTGCTGGTTGGCGTCTTCGGCTTTCACGCCCCAGTCGAGGTCGTAGCCGGCGCAGAACGCGCGTCCGGCGCCGCTCAGGATCATCACGCGCACGGTGTGATCGTCGTTCGCGGCCGCGACGGCGCTGCGCAAATCGGCGACGAGTTGCGAGTTGATCGCGTTCAGGCGCTCCGGTCGGTTCAGCACGATGCGCGCGATGCCATCACCCGCGCTGTAGTCAATCGTCTCGTATGTCATCGTGCGTCTCCCTCGTTCTCGGCGCGCCTCACTCACCGTCCATGCGGATGATCAGCTTCGTCGGGATGTCCTGCATCGCCGCGATCGCGTCGTCCGCGCCGACGACGCTGCTCGTCACCAGCTCCGGCTTCAGCCGGCCGCTCGCGATCAGATCGAGCAGCGGCGGGATGATCGGACGCGCGTGGACGCGTCCCGTCTCGAAGCGCATGCCGATGTTGTACATGTGGAACAGCGGCATCGGCGTCGTGCGGTCGTAATAGATGCCGACGCTGGTGCATGTGCCGCCCGGCTGCGTCGCCTTGATCGCGAACGACAACCCATCGACGTCCGCGCTGGCGTCGACCGTGATCGGAAACGGGCCGATGCGCGCCGCCGGGCGCCCTTCGTGGACGTTCCCACCCAGCGTCGTCGCGAGTTCGAGCCGTTCGCGGCTGTGGTCGATGTAGTCGACGGAGCGCGCGCCGAGCGTGAGCGCGATCGCCGCGGCGTACAGTCCGATGCTTCCCGCGCCGCCCGCCATAATCAGCACCGGCGCGCCGGGCGTCGCTTCGAGCTGTGGCGCAACGGTGCGCCAGGCGTCGGGAAGGTTGTCGCTGGCACTCGCGGCCGCGGCGGGATCGACGCCATCGGGCAGGCTGACGAGCATCGCGTCGGCGTACGGTACGAGGACGCGGTCGGAGAGCATGCCACCCCAGGCGCCGCCCACGGGAAGGCCGTACATTGCAAACGGCTTCACCATCGAACAACTGCCCGTGAGTCCGCGGGCGCAGCGGTCACAGGCGCCGCATGAGATCTGAAACGGCACCACGACGAGGTCGCCGGGCGCCACCGACACCACGTCCGCGCCCACCTCGACGACCCGCGCGACGCACTCGTGACCGAGCGCGAACGGCCCGGGCTGCGGCACGCGGCCGCTGATCACCGACTTGTCGAGATCGCACAGCGCGACGGCGATTGGCGCTACGATCGCCTGTGCCGGAGCTTCAATCTGCGGCTCCGGCACGTCTTGCCACTCGACGCGTCGGGGCTCGATGAACGTGAGTTGACGCACCCTGCTTACTCCTTCTTGGCGGTCGTACGTGTGGCTCTAGCCAATATCGCGCGTTTTCCCGCATTTGCCGCGCCTATGGTTTACCCGTTACACTAGCATCACAAACGAATCTTCAGTAAACGTCCGCTGCGATAGCCTCCCACTGAAATCCAGTGACAGCATCTGCCATTTCGCACTGGTCGTCGAGAAGATCATCAACATCTTCTGGCGAAAGGTATCCCTAACTTGCAGTCATTCCGTGAACTGGCGCTTCGGCCTTCAAGTCTGAAGGCTCTCGATGCGTCGCAAATCGTAACACCCACCCCAATCCAGGCGGGCGCTATCCCGCCGTTGCTCGAAGGCAAGGACGTCATCGGGCAAGCGTATACCGGCTCCGGCAAGACGCTCGCGTTCGGCCTGCCGCTGATCGAGAGCATCGACATCAAGAACAAGTGGCTCCAGGCGCTCGTCCTGGTGCCGACGCGCGAGCTTGCGCAGCAGGTGCACGGCGTCATCGAGGAGCTTGCGAAGCCTGCGGGCATCCGCACGACGATGATTTTCGGCGGGCGCGCGTTCCAGCCGCAGCAGGACGCCATCTATCGCGGCGCGCAGGTCGTCGTCGGCACGCCGGGCCGCATTCTCGACCACGTGTCGCGCGGCACGATGACGCTCGAAGGCATCACGTTCTTCGTGCTCGACGAAGCGGATCAGATGCTCGACCAGGGCTTCGCGCCCGATGTCGAGCGCATCCTCGCCGCGACGCCGAGCGAGCGTCAGACAGCGCTCTTCTCGGCGACGACGCCGGCGTGGGTGCACAAAGTCTCCTCGAAGCATCTCCGCAACCCCGTCGTCGTTGAGACGCAACCGGAAGAAGAAGCCGGCCCCGACATCGACCACGTCGTGTATGAGATCTGGAAGGAAGACAAGTTCAACGTGCTCGCCCGCCTGCTCGACGAGCCGACGGAAGGCACGACGCTCGTCTTCGGGCGCACGAAGCACGGCGTCCGTAATCTCGGCGTGAAGCTCGAACGCATGGGTTATGCGGTCGACGTGCTGCAGGGCAACCTCAGCCAGGGCCAGCGCGACCGTGTGCTCGAGAAGTTCCGTGCCGGCAAGACGCCGGTGCTGCTCGCGACGAACGTCGCCGCGCGCGGTCTCGACGTGCTGCACGTCAGCCGCGTGATCAACTTCGAGCTGCCGGAAACGCACGAGCTGTTCACGCACCGCGTCGGCCGCACGGGCCGCATGGGCCGCTCCGGCCGCGCGATCACGCTGCTCTCGCCGGCGGAGCTGCCGAAGTGGCGCGAGATCGAACGCGGCCTCGGCCGCACGCTCCCGCGCATGACGCCCGACGGCGAAGAGATCAAGCCTCAGCCCGCGAAAACGACCGCGCCCGGCACGCGACGCGGCTCCGGCAGCTTCGGCGGCCGCCGCCGCACCAGCGCCTTCGGGGCGCGGCGCTAACGGCGTCGTTCGGCACAACGCGAACATGCACACAGCCCATCTTCGGATGGGCTGTGCTGTTTTCGTGCTTGGCGTCACTCGGCGTCAGCGCGCGGTCGCACGCAGAAGAGGTCGCGGATCCAACTCGTGCCCGTCTGGTCGAGCACGTTGCCGTCCGCATCGAGCGCCTCGACGATGACCATCGCTTCCGCGCCGGTGCCGTTGATCGCGACATACCACGCGTCGTCCGGTGGCAGCGCGGGCAGCTCGACGAAGTACGCATGCACGTCCGCGGCAAACGTCTCGTCGAGCGTGATCTCGATCATCTGCTCGGCGAGCGGCGGCGCAGCACAGGGATCGGGCGCGTGCTCCCGAATTGCCATGAGCGTCGCCTTCAGCCGATATGCGCTCGCGCCCTCATGGCGGCTCCAACGAAACTCGTGTTCGTCGGGGAAGTGCCAGAAGCGCAGGCGCTCGTGCACGGGCGCGACAACGTCGAGCAGCTCGTAACCACCACGCTCTCCCGGTCGCGTCACGAGTTCGATGTAGTAGTCGGGTACGCGACCAACGCTGATCACGATCGTGCCGTCGAGTTCACGACGCGGGCGGTAGAAGCACCAATCCGTCAGTGCCGGTTCGGCGCCGATAATGCTCGGCCGCGTCGCGCACTCTCCCGCCAGTTCGCCGCCCTGCGTCACCACCCACGCCCGCGCCGCGTCATACAGCGCCGGATCAGCGCCGTATGCCAAGAATTCGATGATCCAGCCGGGGCAGTCATCGAGCGAATCACCAGGATGGAGGACGAGCGTGTTACTGCGGATTGCTGAGCGCTCACCGGAAAAGTAGCTCACCAGCACACGGGAGGTGCGTTCGTCAGCGGTACGAGCGAACGCGGCCTGGTGCGAGATCCCGACGGGTGGAAGCTCCGCACACACCCGTATCTCGTCGTCGCCGTGAACGGTGCCGAGCTCCTCCCACGATGGCGCGGACGCTTCGGCCACCGCCTCCGCGAAGTCGAGAAGATCCTCTTCCGTGAGATTGAAGGCGTGGACGATGGTCGCGCCGAAATCCTCCGGGAACAGCACCATCGAACGCTGCCCAGGCGCACCCTCGACCGCCGGCGCGATGACGACGGCTTGCCGCGCGCCGATGGTGCGCGCCGTCACGTCGCTCGCGAGAGCGTCGAACGTCTCGGCGCGGGCAACAGTGCGGGCGAGCGTCACCATGGCGGGCGTGCCGTCATCGTTCAGCTTCTGATACTCGAAATTGAGGCCGGCTGTGCGGCCGCCGCACGCGACGACCTCGGGACGCCCGGTCGACTCCAGATTGCCCGCCGGTTCAAAGCCCGGCGGCAGGTCGAGCGGTCGCATGAAGTCCAGTTCGCTTTGGCCGGTTGGCGCGTTCACACAGCCGCCCGCGATCGTCCGCTCGTGCTGGTCGCGCACCGCCTGCGGCCAATCGTCGATCGACGGTGCGACGTACAGCCCGAGGATCTCGCCATTGAAGCGTTCCGCGCCGGACTGCGCCGTTTGCGTGGCGGCGGCGTCTTTGAGGCGTTCGTCCAAGGGCGCTGTGGGCGTCGATGTGGCGCCCGTGGATTCCGGTGTTACCCCGTCGGCTGGCTGCGGTTCACCGCAAGCGTAAAAGGCAGCCGAGCACAGGAGCGCCAGGACGGCTGCGCTGACACCTCGCACGGTTGTCGTATGTCGCTTCAACATCGCGTTCGCATCGTACCCGCCCTCGATGAGCACATCCTTACGGCAGGTCTACGCCTCGCCCACGTGTATCCTACGACCGAGCGTACGTCCGGACGTGCGTGCGGGCTGTGCGGGCGAACCAACCTTCCTACTTCCATCGGGAGGCACCTCCATGCCGGACATCGAATACTCCATCGCCGGAACGACCGCCACCATGCGGTTCAACCGGCCGGAGGCGCGGAACGCGATCACGTACGAGATGCTGCGCGATATCGAGCGGATCGTGGGCGACGTGCGCGCAGATAGCGCTGTGCGGGCGCTGATCGTGACCGGCACGGGCGCGGCGTTCTGCGCCGGCACCGATCTGAAGCAGTTATCGTCGCAGCCGCCGCCGGCCGGGCGCTCCGAATCGCTGGGGCGGGCGTATCCGGCCGATGCGGGGGCACCGTGGACGTTTCCGTCGATCAACAAGCCGGTGATCGCTGCCGTCAACGGGCCGGCGGTCGGACTCGGCGCGGAGTTCACGTTGCAGTGCGATCTGCGGATCTCCGCGGAGTCGGCACGGTTCGGCTGGGTGTTCGTGCATCGAGGACTTGTGCCGGACACCGCTGCCGGTTCGTGGCTGCTGTCGCGGATCGTCGGGCTGCAACAGGCGGCGTATCTGCTGTTCTCCGGCGAGATCATCGACGCGGCGCGCGCGCTCGAGATCGGCTATGTGCTGGAGGTGGTGCCGGACGACCGGCTGATGGATCGCGCGCACGAGATCGCGGACGCCGTGTCGCGCGGCGGTCCCGGCGCGACGGCGGAAGTGAAGCGGCTGCTCTACAAGGGCCTGACGCGCGAGCCGATGGAGCATCTCGTCGACAGCACGGAGACGATCACGCGCCTGTTTGCCAGCGACGACTTCAAGGAGGGCGTGCGCGCGTTTCTCGAGAAGCGGCCGCCGGAGTGGACAGGCAACTAACCCGGCGACCCACGCGGTGGGAAAGCGATCGGCTACGCGCGCTCCAGCCGCCCCAGCACAACGCGCCCGCGCGGCGATAGCCGGTAGCCGACTTCGAGGCTCTCCGTCAGCCCGAGCTCCTTCAGCTTGCGCACGTCGATCTTGAACCTGGGCGTGTCGCGGCCGATGCTCGCCGCGAGATCGGCAGCGCGCACGGCGGGGCGGTCGCGGATGAGCAGCAATGTGGTTAGCGTCCACGCGCCGACCGGGCTGCTCGCATCCATGCGGACGAGGCGGCGCTGTACGGCGTCGATGTCGTCGGCGGTGAGTGCACGCTGCTCGCGGAGCGCCGTGCGTGGGTCCGCGCCGGCGACGTGAAAGTCGATCCGGTACAGGGCGCCTTCGCTGATTCGCGCGAGTTCCGCGAGCAATTCTTCGCGCGAGTCGTAGCCCGCAGTAAGAGAATCGGCGTCGGTGATCTGCGTCTCGTCGACGATGAGCACGTCGTCGATGGCGAGCACGTCGCCGCGGAAGCGCTGGCGGCCGCCGGGCTTCGCGGCGCGCTTGCGCCATCGCCGGAACGCGACCGTGATGCTGCCGTCGGCGATGCCCTCCCAGAACCGGTTGGTGAACAGCACCGGCGCCTCCGTCCCGGCGGCACAGCACGCTGTGCCGCTACCGCTGCGTGCCGGTGCATTGCTTCAGGCGGTGCTTCGTGCATTTGAAGGAGAGGTTGGAGCGGGGGATGGGGCTCGAACCCACAACATCCAGCTTGGAAGGCTAGCGCTCTGCCAATTGAGCTACCCCCGCTCGACTATTAGCAGTATAGCGAAGCGTTTTCCAACCGCGGTTCTCGTCGCGTGGATCGCGGTGTGAGGGACGCATCGGCTTACTCGTCGGCCGTTGGTTCGGGCTGCGGTTGCAGTGCGTCGCGGATGGCGTCTTCGAGGCGGAGCCAGGTGCCGGCCGCCCAGCCGCTGAAGCCTTCGCCGGCGATCCGCCACCACGTGATCGTCTCAGCATCGACCGGGCCCTCCTGCACGATCGCGCGCGTGCCGTCCGGCACGCAGATCGAGCGCGCGCCCTGTTGCGTCGGTTGGTCGCGAATGCTGAGGCAGTCGCCCTCGCCGAGGCCGATGACGACGACGGCGTCGCCCGTTTGCAGCGGCCACGGGATGCCCGGAATGTTGCCGGCGCTCGGATCGCGATTCGTCACCGAGAGTACCGTCCAGCCCTCAGGGCCCTCTTCGACGAGCGCGAGCGCGGTCGAATCAGAGAACGTCGGGCCGAGCGCGTACGCACGCCGTGTGCCGCGCTCGCCGACCTGCTCGGCGCACAGCTTGCCGGTATCGACGCCGCGCTCGGCATCGGCGCAGTCGGCGATGAAGGCGACGTTGCGGTTTTCGGTGACCCACACGGCGAGCGCGTCTTCGGGTCCCGGCAGTTCGGGTGTCGGCGTGGCATCGGGGGTATCATCGCCGCCGCCGCACGCCGCGACGAGCAGCACGCCAACGCACACAAGGGCAATCCCGAATGCGCCGGCGCGATGGCGTGTTCCGTGCATCGATCCTCCTGCGCGGCGCTGAGCTATCGAGCCGCGCCCGCGTAGCGCGTCATGAAGTCGTCATGGACGCGACGGCCGCCGGCAGCGAACGCGCGGCTCGTGACGCGTATCGGACCGCCGTTCCGGTCTGATACAGCGCCGCCCGCTTCACGCACGAGCAGGATACCAGCGGCGATGTCCCACGGCGCAACGTTGAGGTGCGTGAACAAGTCAAGCCGCCCGGCGGCGGCGTACGCGAACGCCAGCGCGGCGCTGCCCATGATGCGGATCGTCTGCACGTCTGGAAAGATGTCGTTCATGAGCGCGATCTGCGCCGTACCGAGCGCGTCGTCGTAGCCAAGATCGATGCCAAGCACGGACGACGCGACGTCGGGCGCATCCGACGCGGTGATGCGCGTTTCGTTCATGTACGCGCCCTCGCCGGCGACGGCCCAGAAGCGCTCATCGTGTACGGCGTCGTACGTCACCCCGACGAGCGGCTCGCCGTCGAAGCACAGCGCGACGTTCACGCACCATACGGGGATGCCCATCGCGTAATTCTTCGTGCCGTCGATCGGATCGATCACCCACGTCCAGCCTGTGGACGCATCCGTGTTCGCCGATGTCTCTTCGGACAAAATCTTGTGTGCAGGGTACTCACCGGCGAGGATCGACTTCAGCAGCAGTTCTACCGCAACGTCCGTCTCGGTGACGACGTTGCCGCGGCCCTTCACGTCGATGTCGTGCGCGGTGCGGAAGCGCGAGAGAGCGAGCGCGCCGCCCTCGCGCGCGCACCGCCAGGCAACATCGATCGCGGCGGCGCCGGACGCGGCGAGCGGCAGCGGCGTTTCAATCACGCCGACAGCCTACCGGACGAGCGGGAAGCGCCAAGCGGGATGCGGGAAGCGACGCCCGGGAGACGTGCCGCGGAACGCAATGGTTCAGTTGACACCGGCCACTGGCCCGCCGGTCACGGACGGCAACCACGACACGAGCAGTTCTTCAAGTTCCGTCGCACACTGAGCGAGCGAGTGATCGGCATCGGCGTACAGCACAATGCGCTTCGGCTCGACAGCGCGCGCGTGGATGTCTTCGCTCGCGGCGTAGTCGAGCACGCCATCGCGCATGCCGTGGACGAGCAGTAGCGGCTTCGCGAGCTGTTCGACGGAGCGCGTGCCATAGAGCTGCGAGGACAGCGCGGCCACGCCGGACACGCTCGCCCCCAGTTCGCCCGCCTTGATGACGACGGCACCCCCGAACGAGTGTCCGACGAGGGCAACATCGCCCGCGCCGACGCCACGGAGAAACGACACGCCCGCCAGCACGTCGAGCACGCATTCCTGGAACTCGCCCGGGTGCCGGTAGTGGATGCGGAGTCCGGTCAGCAGCGGCTTGAGCCGGTCGGCCAGTCTTCCGTACAAATCGTTCGCCGGCCCCTCAAACCCGCCCATCGCGCCGCCGACATAGATAACAGCGCCGGGTGCGCTGGCGCACGGGTGGAGGATGCCGCGGATCTCGCCGCGCGACGTCTCGAGCATCAACCGCAGATTGCCGTCGGGCTCCGGGTGAGCCGCCACCTGCCGGATTGCAAGCTCCAGATCGCCACCGGCCGGATCCTCGGCGTCATTCACGGGAGATCAACCTTAACGTCTGCTAACGGGGCGTTAACCATCGCAAAAGTCACGCCGACTATATGGATAGCAAGGGTTCTGATCCTGCTGAAACGGGTACCATGACGCACACACCTTCCCAGCCACTATCGTCTCCGGCGTCTCGCCATGGAGCTGCATCTTGATCCGACGACTACCTCTGCTGCCTGCAGGGTATCGCCAACTGTTGTCGTGCCGCCCGTACCGCCTGTACTTCGCATCGAGTACGCTCGGCGCTTTCGCCTCGGCTGTGCAGTTTCTCGCGCAGGGCTGGCTGATCGTCGCGCTGGCGCCGGGAGCGACGGCGTTGATCGCGTATCTCGTCGTGCGGCTCGGCGTGAAGGCGCTGCTTGCCGTCCCGGCGGGACTGATCGCCGACCGCGTGCCACGCTCGCAGATCTACGCGTGGATGCGCGTCCTGGCGGGAGTCAGCTCACTGGTCGCCGTAGGGGCACTCTTCTCACCGTATCCGGTCGTCGTGGCGCTCGTCGCGACGGCGATCGCCGCTGCGGCGCACGCGTTCGACCTGCCGGCGCACCGCGCGCTACAGGGCGAGGTGCAGCCGCCGGAGCAGCTCGAGCGTGGGCTCTCGTTCGGGAGCGGCGGCTTCCATATCGCATCGCTGCTGGCGCCGATCATCGCGTTCCCGCTGGCGAGCTGGGCGGGCGCGGGCGCGCCACTCATGCTGTCGGCGCTGGTATTCTTCGCCGCCGCGGCGCCGGCCTTCGCGATCACGCCCACCAAGCTCATTCGGTTGCCAGCACGAGCGCACCAGGACGTGTCCTCCGCGCTGCGCTACCTCGCCGGAACGCCCGCCGTGATCGCCCTGCTCCTCGCGACGACGTTGCCGTCGCTCGTCGACAAGGCGGTCGTCATCGCGCTGCCGTCGGCATCGTCGGCGGGCGATCACTCTGCATTCGGCCTCGTGCTTGCAGCGCCGGAACTCGGCGCGATCACGATCGGCTTCGTCATGGCAGCGCTCAACTGGCGGTTCGCGCCGTGGATCCCGATCGTCAGCGCCGGTGGCTACGCTGCTGGCGTCACGGCCGCGTCGTTCGCGGGCCTCGCGGTGGGTATCGAGATGATCGCGATCGCTCTGTTCCTCGCGGGCTGTGCCAAGACGACGCTGATCACGAGTTCGTTCGCCGGTATCCAGCGGCTCGTGCCGGCCGAAATGCGCGGCCGGATCATGACCATCTGAGTTGTGCCCTCGTCAACGGAAGCGTGAGTAGACGCGCCGCACCGTCTGCAGAAACGGTTTCTTGAGCTGACTGTACGTGGCTTCCGCAGCGACCTGCGAGAAGCTCGTCGACAGCGTTGGGTACACCTGCACCATGTTGCCGAAGTCGGGTGTCAAGCGCGCTCCGCTCTCCATCGCCATCGTGAACTGTCCGAGCAGATCGCCCGCGTGCGGCGCGAGGATGTGCGCGCCCAGGATCTTGAACTTTGCATCGGTGACGACGACGATCTCGCCGTCGGTCGCCTGCTCGGCGCGGGCTCGATCGTTGTGCGACAGCAGCCAGCGGTAGACCCGCACGTTCGACTTCCCAAGCGCGGTTCCCGCTTCGTCCGACGTCATGCCGACGTGCGCTAGTTCGGGCTCGGTGAACGTCGCCCACGGAATGACGCTCGGCGCGTCCTTCGTGCCCGGGAAGAACATGTTGCGCAGCGCGACGACCGCTTCGGCGGCGGCGCTGTGCGTGAACAGGAAGCGCCCCGCAACGTCGCCGCACGCGTACACCGATTCGACGCTCGTCCTCATCTTCGAATCTACGACGACGCCGCGTGGGCTCGTACGAACGCCCGCCTCCTCGAGCCCGAGGCCTTCGATGTTGGGCGTGCGCCCCGCCGCCACGAAGATCTCCTCCGCCGTCCAGGACGCCTGCTGCCCACGGACAGTGCCGGTGAGCGTCTTGCCGCCGGCACCGGCGCTGGCCGATTCGAGTTCGACATCAAGCTCGATGCGGATCCCCTCGGCGCGCAACAACTCGAGCAGTTTCGCAGCAAGCTCACGCTCGTCGCGTTCGAGGATGCCCGCGGCGCGCTGCAGAACCGTCACCTGCACGCCGAGCCGGTGGTGCGCCTGCGCCATTTCGACGGCGATCGGCCCGCCCCCGACGATCAGCAGCGAACTCGGAGCCCGTTCCTGCTCGAACAGCGTCTCGCTCGTCAGATAGCCGGCGTCCTCGAGACCAGCAATCGGCGGCACGGCCGCGCGCGAACCCGTCGCGAGCAGGATGAACTCGGATGTGACGCGCCGATCGCCTACCGCGATCGTGTGACCGTCGATCAGCTGCGCGTCGCCGTAGATCATTTCGACGCCGGCATCGACGTACTTCTTCGGGTTGTCGTCGGTCTCGGCGATCTCGTGCTGGATGCGGCGGAGCCGATCGAAGACCGGCGCGGTGTCGATTTCGGGCGCCGCGGACGGGAGCCCAAATTCGGCCGCGGTGCGCATGGTGTGCGCGGCCTTCGCGCTGGCGATGAGCGCCTTGCTGGGCACGCAGCCGGTCCAGAGACAATCGCCGCCGACCCGAGCACGCTCGATCATCGCGCACTTCACGCCCATCTTCGGTGCGGTTTCTCCGGCCGTCATGCCCGCGCTGCCGACGCCGATCACCACGAGGTCAAACTGGTACGCGCTCACGCCAGCGGCCTCGCGATGAACACCGCGCCGGCGTTGCCGGGACCGAGATGCGCGCCCATGCTCGGCCCGACGACGTACTCGATCACATCGTCGACATGCACGAAGGTGCGGACGCGGTCGCGGAGCGCCTCGGCGATCTCGGGTGCGGCGCCGTTGCCGATGCCAATGCGGAGCGATTGAGCGTGCTGCTCCGCGACCCTGGCGGCGGCCTCCACATGCGCGGCCATCATCTGTACCGCCTCGTGCAGCGTCGTTGCCGACCCGGCAACCTTGATGCCATCCGGCTGCAAGACGAGTACGGGCACACCGGCCGGCGGCTCCTCGCCCTCATCGCGCAGCCGTCCCCCGCGCCGCACAAGATCGAGCGCCTTGACGACGAACGTGTTGCCTACGGCGCTGCCTGCTCGCCGCGCCAGCTCTGCCACCTCCCCCGCTCCCGCGCCGGCGTCGAGCGCATCGAGCGCCTCCAGCACGCACAATCCTTCCGCGAACGACGCCTGGCCGGTGTCCACGAGCGTCACTGGCACGGGCGACGACTTCGCTGCGAGTTCGGCGGAACCGAGCGTGCCGGAAATGCCGGCGCCGATATGGATCGAAAGGATCGCCGTCGCACCGGCGCTGGCCGCTTCGCGATAGCACTCGAGCAGGCGCCCGGGCGATGGCTGCGACGTCGCTATCTGCTGCACCGATGGCAGGCGCGCGTACAGTTCGTCGGCCGTGATGTCGACGCCGTCCGCGTACTCCGCGCCGTCCAGCACGATGCTGAGCGGCGCGACGAGTACATTGCGCCCGGCGATCAGCGCTGGCGGCAGCATGGCAGCTGAATCGGTCACGATAGCGATGCGCTCGGTCATTGCACCGGCTCCGTGTATGCCGGCGCCGTCGCTGCACCGGCGCCGATGGCCGCCGTCGCCTCTTCCATTGTCATCACGATATACGTGGCCTTTGCGGCGACGCAGAGTTTGCCGTCGGGATTGCGCAGCTCGGCTCGCGCAACGAGCGCGCGATCCTCGAACGACTCCACCCATGCTTCGATGGGATGCGACTCGCCGATCATCACCGGCCGGATGAAGTCGACCTCCGCCTTTCGCGTGATGCCAAAGCGCTCCTTGAGCGAGATGATCGACCACGCCATCGCGTCGTCGAGGACGGCCATGCTTGCGCCGCCGTGTGTGTAGTTGGGCGCGCCGGAGTGGCCAGGCACAGGCGTGAACTCGCCCACGATGCGCATCTTTTCGTCGTCGAGGAAGAAGCGCAGTCCCAGCCCGGCGGCGTTATCCGGATCGCAGACGAAGCAGAGCGACGCGAAGCCGAACGTATTTGTGAGCGGCTTACGAGGCAACGGCGCACCCCATCGTGTCATCGGCGTCGGCGACGAGGTGCTCCGGCGCCAACGCCGCGCTCGACATCGCCGGCGCGCTGAGAAACTTGTACGCGATCAGCGCCGAGGTCGACGCGGCGTACGCGGGCAACCAGCGCGTCGCGCGCGGGCCCCACAGATTGCCCTTGCGCCGCGCACACCAGTACGCCGCCGCGCCTGTGAAGCACGCCGAAGACAGGTACGTGGCGATGCCGGCCTGCCCCTTCGACAGCATTACCGTGGCGCCGGCGAGGCCCAGATCGAACGGCATATACGCCGGGAAACAGATGATCGATGTCCCCGCGCTCGTGGCGACGCCCTTCCCACCCCGGAAGCCCTTCCACGGCGGAAAACAGTGTCCCGCGACGGCGCCGATGCCCGCCACGTACGCGCCGTCATCGTCCGCGATACGGCGTCCGGCGATGCTCGCCAGGCATCCCTTAAGCACGTCGCCGGCGAGTACGAGCAACCCCCATTTCGTGCCGAGGATCTTGGCGGCATTCAGCGCGCCCGGATTTCCGGTACCGGCCACGCGCAGATCAACCGGCGGGCCGTGGTTGTTTCGGCGCGCGACGAATCGCGAGACCATATCGCCCGTGGGAAAGCTGCCGATCAGGTACGAGGTTACACCAGCAGTTAACAAATGTCGTACACGTTTTTGTTCAGACAACGAGCCGTCTCCCGATTCTTCTGCTCGAAGGGTGAACAGGGGTCAGAAGCTATTCGCACCTTCGGGGAGTAACGATCAAGTTCCGTTGACGCTGATTGGACGGCGCCCGCCAACAGTATCCACTGCCGCGCGCATCCGCTAGTCAGGGCGGCGTTGTTCGCACGCTGTCCATCCGATAGGCCGGGCGGCCGGCTGATTGCATCGATACGCTCGTCACTCCTCACACCATCCAGCGACTGTCCGGTAGCAAGGTGCGCTCGCGCGTCACCACACGACATTGCGCCCGGCCAGCAAGCAAGGAGCATCTCTTTGAAGATAGGCGTACTGATCGCTGTTGTCGCGCTTTCGATCGTTGGGGTCGGCATCGCGGCGGCGGCTCAAAGCACGTTCAACCTGAACCCGGGCGACTCCGTCAACGTCGTCTGCACAGGCACCAACCTCACGACCGAACGGATCAACAAGAAGAACATCAAACTCTCCTGCCTCGGATCGACCGCGACGGCTACGCGGACGGCGGCGACAACGGCCAGCCCAGTCCGCACAGGCACCTCCGCGCCGTCAACGTCCACGCGTACGCCGGCCGTGTCGACCACGACGCCCACACGGACGGCGACACGGACGGCGACGCGGACGGCAACACGAACCGCGACGAGGACAACGACGCCGGTCGCGACGGCAACGCGCGTCCCTTCGACGGCGACGCCGGGGACAGGCGGCGGCGCGGCGAACTGCGTGTCCAACTGCGGCACGCCACGCTATTTCTGCGACACGTGGAGCGGCGGCTTCTGCGACGACTACCGCCGCAAGACTTCGGGCGCGACCAAGGTGCCGTTCCCGGCGCCCGGCGACGCGTACAGCTTCGACGCGCTCGGATCGAACCAAACCGGCTACAACACGAGTGGCTGGACGGCGAGCGGCCTCCGCAACTTCTCGGCAAACGAGCACTTTATGACGGTCATCGATGACGAAACGTTCGGCATGGGCACGCTGCGCCTCCAGCAGCCGTTCGATTTCGCCGCGCGCGAAGGCCGCGTACACTTCGATGTCGATCTGAAAACCAGTGCCCGGCGCTACGTGCGCTTCATGCTCTCGCCGCAGCTCACGAAGACCGTGACCGATGACCGCTTGCCGGAAGCACGGCGGGCGGCGAACGCGCTGGACCTCTGGTTCATCAACGGTACGTTCGTCGGGCACGTCGTGAAGAACGGCGTGGTTGTCGACTCGTTCAGCATCGACTGGCCGCGGTACTACGGCGCCGACAACGTCCGCGACTCCGTCGACGTCTACGTGACGCGGACGCACGTCCGGATCGTCGTCAACGGCCAGACGTTCGTCAACAGGACAGTCGCCGACATCGGCTTCGACCGCTCTTACGTGTACCTCGTCCAGGCGTCGTATAACCCGTGCAAGGACGGCGAGTGCAGCGAAAACCTGCAGCAGTTCCACTGGGACAACGTCGCCTTTGACGGCCCGACGCTCCCGAACAACTCGCTGACGGCGAGCGGTCGCCGCGACGCCGTCTTCAACGCCTTCTCCGCGCTCTCATGCACGGTGCGCGGGGTCCCCGCTTCGCCGACCAGCAAGGTTACGTGGGGGCGCTGGGTGACCTGGGTGGCGAATCTTCCCGACGATGGCACGCCGCTGAGCATCGGGGACGTGCGCTGCACGTACGACTTCGTGCAGAACGGATCGGATACTCCGCGCGGGTTCGAGATCGTGAAGCGCTAATCGTGACGATGGCGGGAGGGGAGCTCCCCTCCCGCCAACCTGCGCCCCGGGCAGTTGCCATGTGCGCTTGCGGCGGGAGTACAATCGCCTCAATGAAGGAGGTACTCCATGGACCGGCTCAACGACGTTCGCGACATCCTTACCTCGCACCATGAAGACATGCGTTCGCTGATCGGCGGCCTCGACGACGCAGATCTCGATCGAAGGACCGAGAACGGCTGGAGCATACGGATGATGGCTGGGCACATCGCGGAGTCACCGAAGGGCGACATCTACGTGCTCAAACGGCTGACGGCAGGGAAGAACGCAACGTTGCCCAAGCCACTGGCCTTCATACTCGACCTCGTGAACTGGAAGGACGTGCGCAAGTTTCGCAGAGCGACCAAACCGGATCTGCTCTCGGTACTCGAGACGGAGCACAATGCCATCTTCGCCTACGTGACGGCGCTCTCCGAGGAACAACTCGATCGGCGGGGCATCGTATTCGGCAGGGGCGAGCTTTCGGCGCTGGAGTATCTGCAGCAGACGCCCGCCCACGGTCGCGAACACGGTGCGAGCATCCGGAACGCCGTCGCTGCCCCTTCGGAGGGAGCGGGCAGCCCTGTATAATCCGTCCAATGCACGACACGGAACCTCAACGTCGCACAGCGCCGCGATCGTGGCTGCTGGCCTTCGCACCGGTGCTGGCGCTCGTGCTGATCGCTGGCGCGGCCGCCGGTTGCGAGCGCAATAGCCAGCTCGTCGCCGACGAGCAAATTCGCGAGAGCCAGAACCCCTGCCCCAAGGGCTGCGAAATGCCCGTGCCGGGCTGCACGATCAAGGGCGTCGTGTCGCCCGAGGGCGACAAGCGCTTCGTGCTGCCCGGCAACCAGTTCTATCGAACGCTGACCGTCGATGCCGGACGTGGCGAACGGTGGTTCTGCAGCGAGGTTGAGGCGATCAGCAACGGCTTCTCACGCGCGCGCGCGAGCTAGGCGACAACCCCGCGTTCCCTGAGACCCTCGATCGCCTGCGCGTCGTAGCCAATGGACGCCAGCACGTCGTCGGTGTGCTGCCCGGCGACGGGCGCCGTCGACCGCACCGAACCCGGCGTATCCGACAGCTTCGTTCCGATGCCCACCTGCTTCACCTTACCGAGAAGCGGGTGGTCGACTTCGATGACCATCTGGCGCGCCAGGTTGTGCGGGTCCTTCAGCGCTTCCGCGAGCGAGTACACCGGCGCCGCGCAGATGTCGGTCTGCTTCAGTATCTCGAACCACTCGTCGCGCGGCTTCGTCAGGAACTGTTTCTTGAAGTGCAGCGCGATCTCGTCACGCGCCGACGGGTCGTACTGCTTCGGGATGAAGTCCTCGCGCCCCATCACCTTGCACAGGTTCACGAAGAAGTGCGGCTCGAGGCTGCCGATGCTCACCCAGCCGCCATCGCTGCACTGATACACGTTGTAGTGCGGCACCGAGCCGTTGAGCAGCGTGCCGCCGCGCGAAGGCGAGTTGCCGCCCATCAGCACGCTGCCGGTGAGGCTCGCAAGCAAGTACAGCACACCGTCCGACATGGCGATATCGACGTACTGGCCGCGGCCGGTGCGCTCGCGCGCCATCAGCGCGGCCAAAATGCCGAACGCCGCGTGCATGCCGCCCCCGGCGAAGTCGGCGATGATATTCATCGGGATCGCCGGTGGCGTGTCGGGCCAGCCCACCATCCCCAGCGCGCCGCCGACCGAGATGTAGTTGATGTCATGGCCGACGATCTGGCTGTACGGACCGGTCTGGCCGTAGCCGGAGAGCGAGCAGTACACGAGGCGTGGATTCGCCTCCTTCAGCGTGTCGTAGTCGACGCCGAGCCGCTTCACCACGCCCGGACGGAAGCCTTCGAGCACAACATCGGCCGTTTCGGCGAGTTTGTAGAACACCTCCCGCGCGTCCTGCTCTCGCAGATTCAGCACGATGCTGCGCTTGTTGCGGCTCATCGTGTTGTACGCGGCAAGCTTCGACGCGTCGTCGTTCGAGCGTCCGGGGATCGCCGCCGCGAGCTTGCCATCGGCCGGCGCCTCAATCAGCAACACGTCCGCGCCCATGTCGCCGAGCATCATCGAACAGAACGGACCCGGCGCCAGGCGTGACAGATCGAGAATCTTGATTCCTTCGAGCGGCAGCATGGTCGTCCTTTCGTTATGTCACACACGGCTGCGCCGAGCGCGCAGGAAAGCCTGTCGCCTATCCGGCCGTGCGTCAAGCGCGACTACGTCAGCTGGCTGAGCATGATCGTCGCCAGTCCGAGAAAGATGAAGAAGCCCATGATGTCGGTGAGCATCGTGTCGAAGACGCCGGCCGCGGTCGCCGGGTCGACCTTCAAACCGTAACGCAGCGTCATCGGGATCAGCACGCCGCCGAGACTGGCGACGATCATGTTGAGGAACATGGCCGCGCCGGCGATCAGCGCGAGGGTGCTGTTCTGTTCCCACAGCAACGCGATCAGTCCGAGCGTCAACCCGAAGATCACGCCTTTCACCACGCCGAGCGCGAGCTCTTTCGAAAGCACCCGCATCAAATGGCTAAGATCGATCTCCTCGAGCGCGAGCGCGCGCACGATGATCGTCGACGTCTGCACGCTGGCGTTGCCGCCCTGCCCGGCAATCACCGGCATGATCGCCGCCACGGCGGCGACCTTCGCGATCGTGTCCTCGAACAGGCTGATCACGAGCGCGGCGCACAGCGCGACCCCCATGTTCACGACAAGCCACGGCACGCGGCGCCGCACCGACTCTCCGAGCGGGCTGAGCGCACTCGCCCGCGGTGAAATGCCGGCGAGCTTGTAGATGTCCTCGGTCGCCTCGGCCTCGACAACATCGAGCACGTCATCGACGGTGATTACGCCGACGAGCCGATCCTCGGCGTCGACGACGGGCAACGCGACGAGGTCGTACCGCTGCACCAGGCGCGCCATCTCCTCCTGATCCATGTCATCGCGCGCCTTCACCACCTCGCGCGACATGATCTGCGAGATGGTCGCCTTGGGAGCGGCAATGATCAGGTCGCGCAGGCTGACGATGCCTTCGAGCCGGTTCGAGGGATCGAGCACGTACAGGTAGTACGCCGACTCGGCGTCGGGGCGCACGCGCCGCAAATACAGGATTGCGCGTTCGACGCTCCAATCGGCGCTGAGCGAGAGGAACGCCCGCGTCATGTGGCCGCCGGCCGTCTCGTCGGCATGGCGCAGTAGCGGCGCTACGAGCGACGCGCGCTTCATCGAGCTCAGCACTTGAGCGACACGCTCCGGCGGCAGTTCGTGCAGGATGTCCGCGACGATGTCGTCGTCGACTTCGTCCAGCAGCCGCGCCAATTCGGCAGGCGCCAATTCGCCGAGGATCTCTTCCCGCCGTTCGTCCGGCAGATACTCGATGACGCGCGCCAGCTCGGCGCGCGGCATGATCTCGATCAGCGCCTCGCGTTCATTGCGCTCGAGTTGGGTGATGGCATCAGCCGAATCGGCCGGGTGTACGGCCGCAAGCCGCTGCGCCGCCTCCAACGCGCGTCCTTCGTCGAGAAGGTCGTGAATCTCCGTGAAGAGGCTGACTGCTTCCTCTTCCATCGGGCCTCCGCTGCTATTGGTGTTGGTCTGGATCGACCCACGAGTGAAACACGCGCAACCCAGGTAGCGACGCGCGTCGCGTCACGGCCTAGTTCGCGCGAAAGAAACCCGTGATCCGCCGCTTCAGATCGGCGGAGTGCGGGCCATCGAACAGCGCCGTCCCGTGCGCGCTCCCCTCGTAAATGTGCTGCTGTTTTGGCTCCGGCGCGATCTCCCAGAACTCCTCCTGCGCGCGCGCCTGCGGGACGTCGTCCGCGCTCGTCACGAAGAGTTTGGGTTCGCTGATCTTGCCGACGTGCTCGAGAGCATCAAGCGGCGGAAATTGCCCCGGCGACGAAATCGACACGATGCCCGCCACATCCACGCGCGATCCGACGACCAGCGCTGCCGTGCCGCCCATGCTCGCGCCGACCAGAAACACCTTCTCGATGGCGAGCGCGTCGCGCATGTAATCGATCGCCGCAGCAAGGTCGGTATCGATCCGGTCGAACTGTTTGTCGCCGGTCGATGCGCCGTAGCCGCGAAAGTCAAACGTCAACACGGTGTACTCACCCGACTCGGCGAGCTCGGTCGCGAACGGGAACCACTCCGTCTGATCGGCCGGCCGCATATGCGCGAGAATGATGCCCGTCGGTCCATCCCCAAATACACGGCCATCCAGCGTAAGCGGTTCGCGCTCCTCGTCGCCGGCTTCCGGCGTCGTGCTCGGCTGTGAGGTGAACGTCACCGTCCTCGCGACGGACTCTGCCGTTTCGACGACTTCAGGGGGCGGTGTCGTGTCGCCCGTATCACCACAACCGGCAAACGCGAGCGCGAGTCCCGCTGCGAGTACGCGCAACCGGCTGGTGTCGCGCATCAAGCGCCGGCGCTCGGCGTCTCGGACGTGCCGAGCTGAAACGGCTCCTCGCCCTCTGCGAGAAGCTGCGTCTGGGCCTGCTGCGCGACTGGCAAGCCCCATATCTGGATGAAGCCAACAGCGTTGTTGTGGTCGTATTGGTCGCCGCGATCGTACGTCGCCAACTGATAGCTATAGAGACTCTTCGGCGACTTCTTGCCAACAGCCACGGCGAGCCCTTTGTGCAGCCGCATCCGCACCGAGCCGCTGACGTAGCGCTGCGTGCTCTGCACGTACGCCGCGAGATCCTGGTGATGCGCCGTGAACCAGAGGCCGTTGTAGATCAGGTCCGCGTACACCTGGCGCAGCGAGTTCTTCGTGCGCAATTGGTCCTTCGAGAGCGTGAGCTGCTCGAGCGCTTCGTGCGCTGCGTGAAGCGTCCACGCGCCCGGCGCCTCGTAGATCTCGCGCGATTTGATGCCGATCAGCCGGTTCTCGACCATGTCGGTGCGGCCGACGCCGTGTTCGCCGGCCCATTGGTTCAGCGTCTGAACGAGCGTCACGCCATCCATCTCGTGCTCGTCGAGGCTGACCGGGCGGCCGTGTACGAAGCCGATCTCGACCTCACGCGGCGCGTCGGGCGCGTCGGCGATCGACCGCGACCACTCGTATATCTCTTCCGGCGGAGACGCCCACGGGTCTTCGAGTGCACCCGCTTCGATGCTGCGGCCCCAGAGATTCTCGTCAGTGCTGTACGGGCTTTCTTTCGTCGCCGGCACCGGCACGTTGCGAGCGGCCGCCCACTCGATCTGCTCCTCACGGCTCATGCGATGCTCGCGGACCGGCGCGACGATATCGAGATCGGGCGCCAACGCCTTCGTGCTCACGTCGAAGCGCACTTGATCGTTGCCCTTGCCCGTGCAGCCGTGGGCGATCGCCGACGCGCCCTCTTCGCGCGCCACATCGACGAGCATTTTGGCGATCAGCGGCCGGCCGATCGCGGTGGCGAGCAGATACTGGCCCTCGTAGACGGCGCCCGCCATCAACGCCGGAAACGCGAAGTAGTCGATAAACGGCTGCTTGCCGTCGCGCACGACACACTTGATGGCGCCGATCTCCATCGCCCGCTGCTCGACCGTGCGCAGATCCTTCTCGTTGCCGAGATCGATCGTCAGGGCAACGACGTCGTAGCCGCGCTCTTCCTGCAGCCAGCGAATGGCGACGGACGTATCCAGACCGCCTGAATAGGCGAGCACGATCTTCTTGGCCATCGGTCGGGCTCCTCGTAGGCCGTGGTGCGCCCGCGCGAAACGGGACGAAAGGGCCGGTTCTTTGTACGTGAATCATCGAAGGCGTGCAACAAGTTTGACACGCATCAGATTCGAACAGCCAAGTCCCATTGGTGTCGCGACGGCTTGGCAGTGCATACGCCGCAAGCGTGGGCGCCCAGTGCTCTAGCCGCTCGCGCGGGCAGACGTTAGGCTCAGTCCGTCGAAATCATCGAAAGGCACGCACGTGACGCGACACGACGGACGGCGACCCGACCAGCTTCGCACGATCAGCATCGAGCCCGGCTTTCTCTCGCACGCCGAGGGCTCAGCGATGGTGCGCTTCGGCGATACGTGGGTGCTGTGCACCGTCAGCCTCGAAGAGCGCGTGCCGCCGTTCATGCGCGGGAGCGGCAGCGGCTGGGTGACGGCCGAATACGGCATGCTGCCCCGCTCGACGAACACGCGCACCGATCGCGAGGCCGCGCGCGGCAAGCAGAGCGGCCGCTCGCAGGAGATCCAGCGGCTGATCGGCCGCTCGTTGCGCAGCGTCACGAAGCTCGACCTGCTCGGCGAACGGAGCTTTCTCGTCGACTGCGACGTGATCAAGGCCGACGGCGGCACGCGGACTGCGTCGATCACCGGGTCGTGCGTCGCGCTCGTGCAGGCGCTGCAGATTCTCGTCAAGAACGGGACGGTCGGGTCGCTGCCGGTCTCTGGGCTCGTCGGCGCGGTCAGCGTCGGCATCGTCGAGGGCGCGCCGGTGCTCGATCTCGACTATCCGGAGGACTCGTCGGCGGACGTCGACTTCAACGTCGTGATGACCGACGACGGCCGGTTCGTCGAAGTGCAGGGTACGGCCGAGCGCGAGGCGTTCGATCGTGCGATGATGGACCGGCTGCTCGATCTCGCTGCCGGCGGCATCCGCGAGCTGAACGCTGCACAGCGGGTTGCGATCGCGTCGCTCGGGATCGAGCTGCCGGCGTAGTATTCGGACGACGGTCTCCAGAGCGATGCGAACGGCGCGTGATACGATCAGGGCATGCTTGGCCTAATCTTCGATCGAACCGCAAGATACGGCGTCACTCGCGACTTCGCGACGCGCGCCGTCACCTCATGGCGCACCGCGTATACAGGCAGCGAGCACTGCATCATTCCTGCGGGAACCGTTCTTCGCCTCAATGATGACGTATCTGAACCGTTCGGGAAGGTTCACTACGAACTGATCCGCCCGCCTCAAGGAGCGGCCTATATCGGTTGGGTTTTTCCGGAGGCTGTGGAGATGGGTTTCGAAGATGTAAGTCAATTGCCCGACAAGTGGAGGAAAGTTGTCATGCTCGCGGGTGGGGGACTGAACGCATTTGCGGAGAATCACGCCGAATTGGAACAACTACTCATCCCGGAAGCGACGCGCACGCATCCCAAATACGGCGGCTATTGGTTCTCCCTTTCGCTCACAGCGATCGGCAACGAGATCGAGTTCATGCCAGCTCGCGCGGTCGCCGTAGAGCGGGGTGCGCGGCTGTATGTGAAGGAGCGCTTTGAATGTTTCGGGGTTCGGTCTGACGATGTTGCTTCGCGCTGCGTAGTGCCTGCCGAGGTCGTACTCGCCCCTCGGCACGCTATCGAAAACCGCCGCTTCGTTTCCGGATGGGAGATGACCCACAAAGACTTCACCTGGTGGCGATCAGAAGCTCCGGGCGAAAGTTTGGCCGAGTCTGAGTGGCTTCCGACCGATAGAGTCTGTCCCTCCCGGTTCCTCGCGGACTGCGCGCCCGAATTCACGGCGTCAGTCGAGTCAGACCGGGACTGGGACGCGCTACTCGTACCGACGGAACTCCTCGGTAATGAGATCGTCATCGTCTAGCCGCGAACGACGCCAGCTTGCCTAGGCGTACTCGCCCAAGAACGTGCCGCCGATGACGTGGACGTGGGCGTGCGGCTGGCTCTGCATCGCGTCGGAGCCGAAGTTGCTGAGGATGCGGAAGCCGCGCGGGCAGTGCTGCGCGCCGGCCTCGGCGGCGACGCGCGACACCTTCGCCATCACGTCGGAGGTCCAGAGCTCGCCCTGGAGCATGTGCGTCTTCGGGACGGCGAGCAGCATCACCGGCACCCAGTTCAGCACGTTGTGAAAGACGATGACGTCGTCATCTTCGTACACGATGCGGGCGGGTTCGCGGTGGGCGATGATCTCGCAGAAGACGCAGTAATACGTCGCCATCGGCACCACTATAGAGGCGCGCCGATGTTCGTCACAGAGCAGGGGCACCGCAACTATTGCGACGCGCGTGGGCGCACCTATACTGCCGCATGGCTGAAGCTCGCCCGTTCCGCGGCCTGCGCTATGACTCCAGCGCGGGCGACCCGGCCCTCACGATCGCGCCCCCGTACGATGTGATCTCACCCGCCGAGCAGCGGGCGCTGTACGAACGCAGCGCGCATAACATCGTCCGCATCGAATACGGCGAACAGCGGGAAGGCGACGACGCGGCGGACAACCGGTATACGCGCGCGGCGCACGATCTCGCCGAGTGGCGCGGAGCCGGCGTCCTGCGCCTGGACGAGATCCCGGCGATCTACGGCTACCGGCAGGAGTTCATGTGGGAATCGCAGCACTTCTCGCGGCAGGCGTGGTTCGCGGCGGTGCGGCTTGAACCGTGGGACGCCGGCATCGTCAAACCGCACGAGCACACCCTCTCGAACCCAAAGGCGGACCGCCTGAACCTGCTGCGCGCGACGCAGACGCAGGTCAGCCCCATCTATTGCATCTTTCGCGAACGGGACGGTGCACCATCGCCCGCACTCGAACCCGGCGCGACCGTCACCGACTGCGACGCAGACGGACAGGGGCACGTGTTGTCGGCTATGACCGACCCCGCGTCGATCGCGTCGTTCGGCTCGTGGATAGCCAGTTCGGACGTCTACATCGCCGACGGGCATCATCGCTACGAGACGGCCCTCGCGTACCGGGACGAAGTGCGCGCGTCGCGCGACACGTGGACCGGCGAGGAGCCCGAGAACTTCGTCCTGATGGCGCTGACGCACGCCGGCGACCCTGGGTTGCTCGTCTTGCCAACGCACCGCATCGTCCGGCCGCCCACGTGGCCAGCGGATGCGCGCGCCCGCATTGAGCGCCACTTCCGCATCGAGGAGATCGCCGCCGCAGAGGCGCAGCGGCGATTGGCCGGCACGCCGATCGACGGCACAGCGTTCGCAGTCGCTGGCCTCGAGCCCGGCCGCGTACATCTGTTGACCATGACGGATCGTGCCGGTGTTGAGGCGACGATGCCCGCTGCACAGCCGGATGCGTGGAAGCGGCTCGATGTGAGCGTGCTGCAGCACGGCATCTTGCGCGATGTCTTCGGTATCGATGACGCCGCGCTCGCCGCCGGCGCCGCCGTCACCTACACGCAAGACGCCGATGCGACGATGGCGGCGGCAACGGAAGGCACGATGGCGTTCTTGCTGCGCGCGACGCCCGTCGCGCAAGTGCTGGCCGTCGCGGACGCCGGCGGCCGCATGCCGCAGAAGTCGACGTACTTCTATCCGAAGCTCCCGACCGGCCTCGTGATGCATGCGATGGCGTAGGCACATCCGATACTCACCACGGTCGGCATCAATCGTGGTCTATCCAGAGCCTCGCGCCGTCGGTGCGAATGCGTACGCTCCCCACGCCGGCCGTTGTGTAGACATCCGCGTATGCGCCGAGCCGCGCGATCACATCCGCGCGTGGGTGGCCGAACGAGTTGTCGCGCCCAGCCGAGATCACGGCGACCGATGGCTGCACCGCGGCGAGAAACGCCGCGCTCGTTGATGTCGAACTGCCATGGTGCGCCACCTTCAGCACCGTCGCGCCCAGATCGATGCCGCGGTCGAGGAGCGCCGTCTCGCCGGCAGCCTCGATATCGCCCGTGAGCAGAAAGCTCACGTCGCCGTACTGCAGGCGCACGACCGTCGCGTTGTCGTTAGTGGAGGCGCTCGCAATCGTGGCGTCGCCCGGTGCAAGGACTTCGAGCAGCACACCATCGCCCAAATCGAACGTCTGACCAACTCGCGACGGTTCGGCGGCGATCCCCTCGGCCGCGAGCGCCTCGCTCCATGCGTACGCCAATGCAGGAGAAGCACGACGCGTATCGGCGTGTACGCGTCGGACGTCGTAGCGCGCCAGTACGTCGAGCAGGCCGTACGCGTGATCGGCTTGCGGATGCGTCATGATCATCAGATCGATCGTGCGGTCTCTGTACGACAACTCATCGCCGAGGCCGCGCAGCACCGCGCGACCCGGACCGCCATCGACCAGCACCGTTACACCCGACGGCGTCTCGATCAGGATCGCGTCACCCTGCCCGACGTCCATCACCGTCACTTGAAGCCGCGCCGGCTCCGAGGAGAGCGCACCGATCGCGAACACCGCCAGCGCGACACACGGCACGCCCGCAGCGGCGACCCGCACGATACGCCCTACGTGGATCGGCCGCGCCAGCGTCCGCAACTCGAAGCGCGGCGTGTTGAGCCAGCGCAGGACGATTGGCGCTATGGCGAGCATCGCCGTGTACGAGAGGATCGCCCACGTCGAGGAATAGCCATCAATCGAAGCCGTGGCGCCCGGCAAGCCAGCCAGCCATCGGCAAACGGCGAGCCAGTACGATACGAGCACGTACGCGGGCGCGCCTAGCACAAGATGCACGCCGGGCAGCAGGCCACCGACCGCCGCGATCAACGACGAGAACAGAATCGCGACGAACGCCGGCACGATCAGCACGTTTGCGGGCAACCCCACCAGCGAGAAGCGGCCAAAGTTCATCATCAGCAGCGGCGTCGTCGCGATCGTCGCGGCGATCGTGATTGCGGCCGGTTCGGCGACTAGCCCGTTGAGCCAGCGCGGCACTTCTTCGCGGCCGAGCGCCCAGCCGATGCCATCGACGATGCGCGCCCGTAACGGCCCGGAGACGTACATGATACCGGCCGTCGCGGCGAAGCTGAGCTGAAACGACACGTCGCCAATCGTCGACGGCTGCAGCGCCGTCATCGCGGCCGCCGCCGCAGCAAGTGATGTCAGTCCGTGCGTGCGCCGTCCGGAGACGCCGGCGATCACCAGCAGCGCACCCATCACCCCCGCCCGTAGCACCGGCGGCGAGAATCCCACCAGGAACACGTATGCCGCGACGACGAGCAGCGACAGCAGCATCGCGCGCCGCCGATCGAGCACAACACCGAGCAGTGCCGCCGTGAACGCCGACACGAGCAGCACGTTCTGTCCCGATACGACGACGAGATGTGACGTGTTCGTCGCGTTCAAGTCATCGAGTACGTGGGCGGGCAGCGCCGATCGCTCACCCAGGAGCACGCCCTGCGCGACCGAGGCATGCGGCTCCGGCAGCGACAGCGCGATCCCGTGCGACAGCTTGCGCCGCACTGCGAGACGCGCCGCCTCGTACCAGTGATCGTCCGCGTGCCCGACGACCTGCACTCGCGGAAACGCCAGCACGCTAGAGATGTCGCGTCGCGCGAGGTACTCGGCATAGTCGAAACCTTCCAGATTCGGCGGCGATTCGAGCGTGCCCTCCATCTCAACGATGTCGCCGGAGGTGTACGATGGTAGAAGCCCGGTATGCACGAGTACGCCGCCCGACGCGCGCTGCCACTCGCCGCGCAGCTCAACCTCGCGCACGGACACGGCAAACCGCTGCGATGTGTCGCGAATCTCCGGATCATCGCGCAGTACGCCGCGAACGCGCATCGCGACGCCGTCGTTGTAGTGCGCCACTGCGTCGCCGGCGAGCCGCGGTTCCGCGCGGTTCGAGTGGAACATCGCCAGCGCGAAGATCGCCGGCAGCAGCAGCGCGCAGATGGCGTACCGGCGGCTGCGCCGTACCAACGCAGCAGCCATCAGCGCGGCGCCGATAGCCAGCGCCACGGGCCAGCCATCGCGCCCGTACATCGCCCAGGCGCCGATCCCCGCCAGCCACGCCCCCGAAAGCCACAGCAGGATCATGTGAGACCGGGCGCTCGATGCGCGGCTACAGCGCTCGCGGGCGCGATCGTCGGGAGAACCAACGCAAGTATCTCACCTGCTGCGGTCGGACGCAGCCGATGTCAAGCTGCCCGATCTCGCCGCAACCTGGCCGCGGTCAGGGATCCACTGCCGATCGGCACCACACGGCTCGACTCTGGCTCGACATAGGCGCCTGCCGTAGCATGTCAGCGCCTAACGGATTATTCCGCGCGATTGCGGTTCACGAGGTGACCATGCCCACGTCCAGCATCGTCGAGCAGGCGCGCGCCGAAGGGCGCACGATCCTGACCGAGATTGAGGCCAAGCAGATGCTCGAAGACGCCGGCGTGCCCGTCTCGCCCGCGCGATTGGCGAAGACGCGCGACGCGGCGATGTCCGAAGCGGAAAAGCTCGGCTATCCGATCGTGCTGAAGATCGTCTCGCCGCAGATCACGCACAAGAGCGACGTCGGCGGCGTGGCGCTCGGCCTCACGTCGAGCGCGGAAGTGGGCGAAGCGTTCGACCGCATAGTGGCGTCGGCGAAGCAGCACGAGCCGAACGCGACAATCGACGGCGTCGCCGTGCAGCGCATGGAGAAGGCCGGCACCGAAGTGATAGTCGGCGTCACGAAGGACCCGCAGTTCGGGCCCGTGCTGATGTTTGGCCTCGGCGGCGTGCTCGTCGAGGTGCTGAAGGACGTGGCATTCCGCGTTATCCCGATCGAGCAGCGCGACGCGCGCCAGATGATCGAAGAGATCAAGGGTTATCCGCTGCTGCAGGGCTACCGTGGCAGCGACCCGGCGGACCTCACGCAGCTCCAGGCGCTGCTGATGAAGGTCTCCGCCTTCGTTGAACAGCATCCCGAGGTTGCCGAACTCGACCTCAACCCGGTGTTCGCATACAAGGACGGCGCGATCGCTGTCGACGCGCGCGTCGTACTCGCCTGATGGCTGCATACTCGCGATGACGCACGACCTCCGACGCGCGCTCGCTCCGAAAACCGCCGTCGTCATCGGCTCGAAAAAGGCCGACGCGTACATGTGGCTGCGTAACTACAGTACGTTCACCGGCCAGCTCTACTCCGTGCAGATCGATCCGAACGAGATCCCCGGCATCGAGGCGATGGGCGTGACGAACTTCACGTCGATCCTCGACGTGCCCGGTGAGATCGACTACGTGATGATCGCCGTGCCGCGGCCGGTCGCCGCGCGCGTCATGGCGGACGTCGCGAAGAAAGGCGTCGGCGGCGTCGCGCTGTTCACATCAGGCTTTGCCGAGACGGGCGAGGAAGAGGGCATCCGTCTGCAGGATCAGCTCCTGCAGATCGCCCGCGACGGCAACGTGACGCTGATCGGACCGAACTGCATGGGGCTGTACAACCGCCGACTCGGCATCCGCCAGAGCGCCGAACAGGGCGCAGGCGAGGCGGGCGACGTCGGCTTCATCTCGCAGAGCGGCACGCACGCCATCAACTTCGGGCTCGTCGGCGAAGCGCACGGCGTCCGCGTCAGCACGTCGATCAGCATCGGCAACGCGATCGTGCTCGACGTGCCGGACTACATCGACTATCTCGCCGCAGACCCCGAGACGAAGGTCATCGCGATGTACATGGAGGGCGTCAAGGACGGGCGGCGCTTCATCGACGCGCTCAAGCGCGCGACGGCGCAGAAGCCCGTCGTCATCTGGAAGGGCGGCGTCACCGACGCCGGCGCCCGCGCCACGGCATCGCACACAGGTTCGCTCGCCGCGCCGCGCACGATCTTCGATGCGATCGTGCGGCAGTGCGGCGCCATTCCGGCGACCAGCCTCGAAGACACGATCGACGTCGTGAAGGCGCTGCTGTATGCGAAGCCGGCGACCGGACGCCGCATGGGATTGATGGCGATGACGGGCGGCCAGTCCGTCGTCATCACCGACGCATTCGTCAACGCCGGTCTCGACGTGCCGCGCCTTTCCGACGCGTCGTACGAGCAGCTCGGGTCGTTCTTCAACATCATCGGCGGCAGCTACCAGAACCCGCTCGACATGGGCGGCACGATCGGCTTCGGCGGCTCGGCCGACACGCTGCGCAAGCTCTTCGACATCCTCGACGCCGACCCGAACGTCGATGCCATCGCGATGGAGATGGCATCCGGCTTCCTCGCGCGCGCGTGGCAATCAAACCCCGCCAGTCTCGACGGCATGCTCGACACGCTGTCCGCGCACGCCGAACGCTCGTCGAAGCCGTTCGTGGCCGTCTTGCAGCCGCAGCATGTCGAAGACGTCGTCACGGCAGCTCGCAAGCGCATACAGGAGCGCGGCCTCGCGGTCTTCCCGTCGTTCGAGCGCGCCGCTCGCGCCCTCGCACGAGCAATCGCCTATCACCGCTTCGCCGCGAAGCTGGATTAGCGGCGAGATGCCGGCTGACGCGACACTGCCGCCGACGCTTGTACCCGAACTCATCTGCTCCGACATCACGCGCAGCCTCGCGTTCTACACGGGGGTGCTCGGCTTCGTCGTCATGTACGCGCGTCCGGAGGAACGGTTCGCCTATCTCGAACGCGAGGGCGCTGAGCTGATGATCGAGCAGCCGACTGGACGCAGTTGGACGACCGACGAACTGGCGTATCCGTACGGCCGCGGTATCAACTTCCAGATCGAAGTCTCGGACGTGCAAGCGCTGATCGCGACATGCCACGCCGCTGGCGCCGCGATCTACCTGCCGCTTGAAGACACGTGGTACCGCGCCGACGACAAGCTGCTCGGCAACCGCCAGTTCATCGTGCAGGATCCCGATGGCTACCTGTTGCGTTTCTTCCAGGACCTGGGCGAGAAACCCGCGTGACGCGCTACCTCGTCAGGGAGATCCGGCGCGTCCCACATCGACGCGGGTCGTCTCGATCCACGCTTTCGACGTGCCGTCGGCAATGCCCTGCAACGTCGTCTCGGCGGTACACAGATAGAGCGTTCGCCCGTCGTCGCCGCCAAGCATGCACGCGACAGCCCACTTCGGTTTCACCGTGATCGTGTCGAGCACCTCGCCGCCCTCGCGTACGCGCAGGAACTGGCCCATCGGCGGCGAACTCACCCACACCGCGCCCTCCGCGTCGAGACAGATGCCGTCGGGAAACGCCTCGAGCTGCGCCCATACGCGTCGCCCCGAAAGCGAGCCGTCGGCCGCGATATCGAACGCCGTCAGCCGGCGCGCAACCGTCTCGGCGACGATCAGCGTGCGGCCGTCCGGTGTGATCACCATGCCGTTCGCGAACATCATCTCGCCGGCGGCGATAGCTGACGTCCCGTCCGGATGCACGACGTACACGTTGCCCGGTGACGGCTTCTCGCCGCGGTTCAGATCGAACCCGAAACCACCGATGTACGCCCGGCCGTGCGCATCAACCACCATGTCGTTGAGCGACACCGGCTCGTCAGCGCTGAAATCGGCGACCACCTCCGGCGCGCCGCCGTCACGCACCCGCATCAGCCGGCGATCGAGCATCGACACGAACAACAGCGCCCCGTCCGGAGCCCAGCCGAGGCCGGCGGGCTGCTGCTGGTGTTCGAGTACAACGCGTGGCGAGCCGTCCGATCCGAGCGTGATGATCTTTTTGCCGTTGACGTCGCAGAACCAGAACGCGCCGTCGTGCCAGCGCGGGCACTCGGTGAACACAAACCCGTCAAGCAGCATCGTCGGTGTATATTCCATCCACGAATCCTACTACAGTCCCTGTCTCTGCTCATCTGGACATCCGTGATTCCTGCCGATGGGTGTCGAGCGAAAGGAAAGCGTCATGGAGCGCCAGAACATCAGCACCGGATCAAAGTGGGAGCCGGTAGTCGGCTATTCGCGCGCAGTGCGCCTCGGCTCGAACATCGCCGTCTCCGGCACGACGGCGACGGACGCGGATGGTGCAGTCGTTGGCGCGGGCGACCCGTACACACAGACCGTACAGGCGCTCCGCAACATCGAAGCGGCGCTGAAGCAAGCAGGCGCGTCGATGAGCGACGTGGTCCGCACACGCATGTTCGTCACCGACATCAGCCGCTGGGAGGACGTCGGCCGCGCCCATGGGGAAGTCTTCGGCCAAATCCGCCCGGCGACGACGATGGTCGAAGTGGCACGCCTGATCGACGAAGCGATGCTCGTCGAGATCGAAGCCGACGCAGTGGTTGGGTAGCGGACATCAGAGTTCGGAGCAGCGAAAACGTCCGGACTACCCGCTACGTGGCGCGGCGTCGTCCGACGGCATATCCGCCAAGCGCCACGACGGGTAGCGCCAGCAGCCACCAATCCTGGTCCGCCGCCATGTCGAGCGACACCGGAAAGTATGGCTTGTCGAGTCCTGCCTCCGCCCGCAATGCGCGACGCTGCTCAGCGGTGCAGAAGCCCGGGCAGACGATGTCGTCCCCCGGCATCACACGCAGCATCGTGAACGTGGCAAGCGACAGCAGGAACAGGATCAGCGGCACCAGCATCAACCGCCGCACGATGAATCGGGTCATGACGCACCTCCGAGACAGTCGCCGCCGTACCAAGCCGGAAACCCATCGGCGCCCATACTCCCGATACGCGCCCGGCGCACATCCGGATTCCCACCGATCTCCGACCTCCCAGTTCCCGCCTCCCGCTTCCCGCTTCCCGCTTCCAAACGCGCTACCATCACCGCATGCCCGACTGCCTCTTCTGTAGCATGGCCTCTGGCGCCATCGACGCGCCCAAACTGCACGACGACGACCTCGTGTTCGCGATCCGCGACATCAACCCGCGCGCCCCGACACACATCCTCATCATCCCGAAACAGCACATCGCCGACGCGCGCGAACTCACCGACACCGACGGCGCCACGCTCGGACACATGTTCGCGGTCGTCCGCGCGATCGCCGATTCGGAAGGCTTGCTGAAACGTGGATATCGGCTCGCCTTCAACGTCGGCGAGGACGCCGGCATGACGATCCCGCACCTGCACATGCATCTGATCGGCGGCCGCCATCTCGGCGCCGAGGGCTGATCGCGCCGTCAGCGCGTGCCGCACTGAATCGCCATCAAGGCGAACTCGAGCGACATGACAGGACTCCCTTCCCGCTTCGTGCCCCATGCCATACTCTCGGCGATTGCGGTCGGTGCGGTCGTCACCGCTGCCGCCGCCGCCTACCTCGCGCCGCTGCCCGACGGGGAGAACGAGTACAACGCGGCGGGATTCGTCGTCAAACACGCGTGGGTGAAGTTCGCGCTCATCCTCACGACGCCCCTCCGCGACGACCTCACCCGCGCGGAAGAGGACGCGAAGCTCGCGCGCTTCTTCGAGCTAAACGCGCTTATCGCCAAGCGCGAACGCACAGCCGGCGATCCCGCGACGGATGAAAGTGCCGCGTCGGCGGCCAGCGACGAGTCAGGCACATTCAGGGATGAGCGCGCCGCGCTCGAAAATACCGTAGAGTTCATCCTCGAACAGCGCCTCGCGAGTGTCGTGGGGGATGCCGGCCTGACGCGGCACTACGGGCGCGACATCGTCTGGCCGCCGATCAGCGTCGAATTCGAGCCACCGCCCGCGGTGCTGATCACGTCACCGCGGAACGAGATCCGCCGCGATGGCGAGTCGCTGCTCGAAGCGGCGCTGCCGATCGAGCGCATCCACCAGATCGAGCAGCGCGCCGAGCGTGACGGCGCGACTTCAGCGCTCGTCGTCAACGTCGGCGGCATCGCGACGTATCCCGCGATCATCCCGCATTCGGCGAACTATCGGTTCGTGCTGCAAGACATCGCGCATGAATGGCTGCACCACTATCTGTACTTCACACCGCTCGGCCGCCGCTACTACCAGAAGGCCGAACTGCGCACTCTCAACGAGACCGTCGCAAACCTCGCCGGGAACGAACTCGGCGACATCATGTTCGAGCGCTATCCGCTGCCCGAACGCGCCGTCACGGCGCCGCCCACACCAGGCGCGGCGCCGCTCGACTTCACGCGCGAGATGCGCGATCTACGCCGCACCGTCGAAGCGTTACTACGGGATGGTCAGATCGCCGAGGCCGAACGGCGGATGGAGGAGAAGCGCGTCTACCTCGCGGGCAACGGCATCTACATTCGCAAGCTGAACCAGGCGTACTTCGCGTTTCACGGTTCGTACGCCGACAGCGCAGGTTCGATCGATCCGATCGGCCCGAAGCTCGATCGCCTGCGTGAGCAAAGCGTGTCCGTGGAAGACTTTATCGAGACGGCGCGCGAGCTGACCTCGGGCGGCGACCTCGACGCGGCGATCGGCGCTACGCCGTGACCTTCGCCGCAGCGTCACGCAGCGCTTTGAGGTTCATCTGTGGCGACGCCTCGCTGTTGTACACCGACGAGCCGCACACCATCACATCCGCGCCCGCTTCGATGCATGCCGCGACGTTGTTCACCTTCACGCCGCCGTCCACTTCGATCTCCGGCGACAAGCTCCGCTCGTCGAGCATCGCACGCAGCCGCCGCACTTTGCCGATGGTCGAAGGCAGCAGCTTCTGCCCGCCCCAGCCCGGGTTGATCATCATCACCATCACCTGATCCGCAACGTCGAGCACGTCTTCGATCGCGCTCAGCGGTGTCGCCGGATTGATGCAGATGCCGGCGCGCTTCCGCATCGCGTGGATGCTGCGCAACAGCCGGTCGGCGTGCCCCGTTGCCTCGACGTGGAAGTTGATGATGTCGCCGCCCGCTTCGGCGAACGCTTCGAACTGCCGCTCCGGCTGCTCGATCATCAGGTGAATGTCGAGCGGCAGCTTCGTCACCTTGCGCACCATCTCGACGACGATCGGCCCGAAGGTGATCGGCGGCACGAACTTGCCGTCCATCACGTCGAGATGAATGTAGTCGGCGCCACCCGCTTCGGCCTCGCGGATCTGCTCGGCCAGCCGGCCGAAGTCCGCAGTAAGAATCGATGGCGCGAGTTTGATGCCCAAGAGTTCCTCCTACGGCTTGCGCTTCGCCCGGCGCGGCGCGATGTCGCTCAGCAGCCGTTCGATCCGCTTGCGTTCGCGACGCAGTGCCGCCGACACCTGCTTCGGAGCGGTCCCACCGGGCACGTCGCGCGATCGTACCGACATCATCACGTCGATGCCCTGCGCATCCGCCGCGAATAGCTTGGAGAATCGCCGCATTTCTGCGAGCGGCATCTCGCCAAGCTCGATACCGCGTCCCTCGGCGCGCCGGACGAGCTGCCCCACCGCCTCGTGCGCTTCCCGAAACGGCAGCCCCTTTCGCACCAAATAGTCGGCAAGGTCCGTCGCCAGCGAATAGTTCGCCGCCGACGCCTTCAGTGCGCGTTCGGCATCGACTTCGATTCCCGGCAGCATCGCCGCCAGAACTTCGAGCGTACTCAGCAGCGTGTCCTCCGTGTCGAACAGCGCCGGCTTGTCTTCCTGCATGTCGCGGTTATACGAGAGCGGCAGCCCCTTCAGCATCGTCAGCACCGCGACAAGCGCGCCGATCGCCCGGCCGGTGCGCCCGCGCGCCAATTCGGCGACGTCCGGGTTCTTCTTCTGCGGCATGATGCTCGAACCCGTCGCGAACGCGTCCGGCAACCGGATGAACGCGAACTCCGCGCTCGACCACAGCACCAACTCTTCCGCCAGCCGCGACACGTGTACCATCGAGAGCGCGCACGCATGCACGAAGTCGACGACGAAATCCCGATCCGACACCGCGTCCATGCTGTTCGCGGTCACGCCACCAAAGCCAAGCTCTTCGGCCACCGACGCGCGGTCGATCGGATACGGCACGCCGGCCAGTGCGCCGCTGCCGAGCGGCAGCTTGTCCATCGCCACGAACGCGTACCCGAACCGCTCAGCATCACGGTCGAACATCGCGACGTACGCGAGCAAGTGATGCGCGAGCAACACAGGCTGCGCGCGCTGCATGTGCGTGTAGCCCGGCATCACAACGCCGCTGTTCGCCTCGGCGAGCGTAAGCAGCGCTGATTGCACATCGAGCAGGCGCAGCGTTGCGCGGATGCACGCCTCCTTCACGTACATCCGGAAGTCCGTCGCAACCTGATCGTTGCGCGAGCGCGCGGTGTGCAGCCGTCCCGCCGCCGCGCCGATCTTCTCCGCGAGCCGCGACTCGACGTTCATGTGTACGTCTTCGAGATCGCTGCGCATTTCAAACTTGCCGCTCTCGAACTCGGCGCGGATCTCCGTCAGCCCGCGCACGATCGCGTCGGCGTCCTTCTTCGGAATGATGCTCTGGCGTCCGAGCATGCGCGCGTGCGCGATCGAGGCCATGACGTCGTACGGCAGCAATCGCGCGTCGGCGGCAATCGACGACGTGTACGTCTCGACCATGCGGTTCGTGGCTTCGGAGAATCGCCCGCCCCAGAGCTTCGCGGCCGGCTTGCGTGCGGTCGCCGCGGCGACCGTCACGGCGCGCTCGTCGCCGCCATCACGTCGCTTGCGTCCTCGCGTACCAGCAGATTGAACCACGCACCCTCCCGGATCTCGACGCTCCGCGCCTCGTAATCGTCCCACAGCCGAAGCGTGTTGAGCATGTCGATGCGCGCCGGAATCAGCCCGAACGCCAGCTCCGAGTAGCTCTCACGGTCACGCGCCGCTCCCGCCAGCGTGTCTTCGATGATGATGATATCAGGGGCGCGGTCGAGGACGTACTCGCTATCGTACTTCTCGTGACCGGCAGCGAACGAGCCGAGCGCCACGTCAAGGTGGGCGATGTGCTCGTCGCTGATGCCCAGCATGTCGATCGTTTCCAGCCGCGACTCGAAGGGAATCGCGCCGGCGGGGATCACCGCTATCGACGTATCGGCTGGCACGCTGTCTCCGAGCCAGCGTCCGATGTCCGCTCGATCGCGGACGGCGGCGCGCTCGGGACGGACGTTAACATCCGTCACCGAGCCCTGCAACGTGAACGCGATCAGCGCCGCGGAGGCGAGAGCGACGGCGCCTTCCGCAACGAACCGCGGAGGTTTGCGCTCGACACGGACCGTCTGCAACAGCCCCGCGGTGGACGTAGCGATCAGCGCGTACAGCAGCGGCATGATCGGCGCGAGGAAGCGGAAACGAACCAGCGCGTCGCCGCCGACGTAGGCGACGTACGCCATCCATGCGATTGCGAGCGCAAGCACGTACATCGACGCCAGCCGCCGCACCGCGCCGAACGCCGCGGCCACCGGCACGAGCAGCAGCAGCCATACGGCGTACTCTCGCGCGAACACCGCGAGGTGCCGCAACCCGCGATCGTACTGGTCGAGGCCGTCGCCGACCTTCGCGTAGTATGTGTTCGGAAAGGCGTAGTCGTACGTCGTGTAGCGCCAGATGAAGTACGGCGCGAAGACGAGCGCGAAGCCGGCCGCCCACGCCAGCAGCCACAACACGTCGCGCATCACGCGATCGCGCGACGCCCCGCTGAGCGCCAGCGCGACAACTTCGCCGGCCTTGAACAGCGCCGACACGGCAAACAGCAGCGGCGCGTCCGGACGCGTCAGCGCCGCGACGCCCCACACGGCGCCAGACAGCGGTACGCCACTGCCAGCGTGACCGGCGCCCGATTCGCGTATGTGCAGCAGCGCCGCGCCGACGATCAGCAGCGCGAACAACGACGTCTCGAGCCCTGCCGTCGACCACAGCGCGTACGGCCCCGCCGCCGCGAGCAGCAGCACCGCCATCAGACCGCCAGCGCGCCCGGCGGCGCCATGCAGGAGCTGCGTCGACAGCACGTACGTCCCGCACAACGTCACGGCGCCGAGCGCGAATCCGAGCCACCGCCCGCTCAGCACCATGTCGGCGCCCGCTTTATGCAGCCCGGCGAGGATCATCACCCAGAGGTAGTTCGAATAGCCCTCGACGTACTCGCCCGGGTTCCAGACGAGTCCCAGGCCTTCGCTCAGATTGCGCGCGTAGCGGTACGAGATGTAGGCGTCGTCGCTCGTGTAGTCGAAGTACATGCGGCTGTGCATGAGCAGGATCAGCGCGCCGCCGGCCACAGCCGCAACAAAGTACTGCCGCGTAAACCGCGCGACGAGCGCCGACGCGCCCGCCGTACCCAGCACCGCCGCGACGAGCCACGGAAACGTCATGCGGGATCGCTCAACATGCCACTCGAGATCGCGCTCACGATTGTGCGAAAATCGGCAGTTCCGTGAGCTCCCAGAGCGTGTGGATCGTGTACTCCGGCGTCACGCCTTCGCCGCCGCCGAACTCGCCGAGCGCTCGGCCTGTCTGCGCTCGCGTCGCCGGCGTCTCGGCCGGCACCTCGCCGACCTGTTCCGGCTCGTGCGGTGCATCGGGACGAACGTTCGGCGGTTTCCTGCGCCAGATCGCCGTCATGCCGAGCTCCTGAGCGCCTTCGACATCGGCGCGGAGCGAGTCGCCGCACATCGCCGTCTCGCGCGGATCGATCTTCATCTCGTCGAACACGTACTCGTACGCCTTCGCGTGAGGCTTCATGTAACCGAGATCGCACGACACCGCGGTCGACTCGAAGTACGTGTCAAGCGTCAGTTCGCGCAGTTCCTCGGTGAAGCGCGGGCCGCCGAACACGCGATTCGTCACACAGCCGATGCGGTAACCGTGGTCCCGCAGCCAGTCGAGCATCGGGAACGCGTCGTCGTACATGCTCCGGCCGAGCTTGAGTCCGCCGATGTTCCAGGCGTCCCACAGCGCCGTCGCCCGCTCGTAGTCGATCTCCAGCCCCATCTCGCCGGCGATGCCACGGACGACCTCGTTGAAGTCCGGACTGACGCAGTCAGACTCGTACGCCGCCCGATCAGCGCGCTCGACGCCGAAGCGGATTTCACGTCCGAGAAACCGCAGCTTCTCGTCGAGCGGCACGCCCCACGTCTTGAGCAGGCCGCCGATCCGGCGCATCGTTTCGGTACGGATCTCCTGCGCCGGCGGAAGCTGCGGGAAGTGCCACAGCGTGTCGCCGAGGTCAAATAGCACGGTCTTAATGGCCATGAACCCCTCCTCGGGCGAGGATACCGCCCGATCCGGCGTCGAGCCACCGCTCAGATTCGGCCGGCGTTGCAACGTTCCCCTCTCGATTCGAGCCTGGGCCACGCCGATACGTAAGTAGCGACATGGAGATTCCGCGATGACGAACAAGCTCTTCCCCCCGCTCGGGCTGGCGGCGTTGTGCGCACCAATCGCCGCCTTCGCCTATCTACAGGGGCGGCCCGGGCTCGACCCCGTCGTCCTGGACGCGAAGTTTCACTTCTGGGTCGTCAGCGGCACGGCGCTCGCCGCGGCTCTCGCCTGCGTAACGCTGATCATCTCCGCGCGCACGTTGCGTGAGACGCGCCTCGTGTTCCTCGCGCTGGCCTTCCTCGCGATCGCTGGCATTTTCTCCGTACACGGCCTCCTCACGCCCGGCTACTTCGCGCACACGCTGCACGCCTCCGTACCCGTATCGGCGTGGGTCAGCACGGTCGCTGGCGGCATCTTTGTCGCGCTCAGCGCCATGACGATGCCGCAGCGCGTCGAAGCGATCATCCAGCGCGCGGGCAGCGCCGTCTTCGCCTGGATCGCCATCACGATCAGCATGTACACGCTCATGAGCTTCGCGTTCGTCGACTGGCTGGCGTGGGTGCCTACGGACGAGCGCAGTGTCGTCTACGTGGCGGCGTTCGCCTCGGTCACGCTCTACGGGTTCGCCGCCGTGCGTTACTTCGAGGCGTACCGCTTCGCGAAGCTGCCGTCGCAGCTCGCGATGGTCATCGCGCTCGTGCTGCTCTGTCAGGTGCCGCCGATCGTGCTCTGGGGCACGACGTTCGAGCTGTCGTGGTGGATCTACCACGCGCTCTACGCCACCGCGTTCCTTGTGCTCTTCACCGGCTGGGCGATCGAAGCGCAGCGCGCCGGTTCGCTCAAGGTGATCGCCGAAGCGCTGTCGATGCGCGACGCGCTGGCGCAGCTCAACCGCGGTCACGACGAGCACATGCTCGAACTGGTCGACGCGATCGAAACCAAAGACGTCGCGACGCTCGGGCACGTCCGCCGCGTCGGCGCGTTCGCGCTGGCGATCGGGAAGCAACTCGCGTTGCCGGCCGATCAACTCCGCTCGCTCGCCCTCGCCGCGCAAATGCACGATGTCGGCAAGATCGGCGTGCCGGACGCCATCTTGCTCAAGCCGGGCCCACTGGACGACGCCGAACTCACCGAGATGCGACAACACACGCAGCGCGGCGACGATATCGCCAGCCGCGTCGGCGTGCTGAAGGAACTGGCGCCGATCATCCGCGCCCACCACGAGCGCATGAACGGCGGCGGCTATCCCGACGGCCTCGCCGGCAACCAGATCCCGCTGCTCGCCCGCATCATCGGCGTCGCCGACTCGTATGACGCGATGACTTCCGACCGCCCCTACCGCGGCGCTATGACGCACGACGAAGCCATCGCCGAACTCCTCCGCACCCGCGGCACTGAGCTAGATGCGCCGTGCGTCGATGCGTTCATCGCCTCGCAAGAAGTGCGCCATGCGCACGCGGCGTAGCGGATTGCCCACATGAGTCACGATGAGTTCGCTATTCCGGACTGTTGGCCGGACTTCTCCTGTGGATAATTGGAGTAGCGGGCGCGCTCGTGTGGACCCGAGTAGTCGATCCATCACGCGGTAAGCGCGAACTGTTCATCGGATCGCTACTCGGCGCGATCATACCCACGGTTGCAGTCGGCACGGGATTTCTGCGTGGCTAGAAGAAAGTAAATACTTGAAGAAGGAATTTTCCCTTGGCCTGGCTCTTGGCGCGGTTTTATGGATCTTTGCGATCATCGGAATCCTTCTCTGGGGGTTCGTCGCGGAACGGCGGGCAGGGCGCTGGGAATTGCTGAGCGGTGCCGGCATAGGCGCCGTCGTTTCAACGATTCCTTTTGTGTTGTTGGGACGTTGACTGTTATTGCGTCGGACAGGACGTCTAAAAAATGGTTCCTTTAGTTGGTCACCACGCGGACGCCGACCAGACGGTCGCGGGCGGCGTCACGTACACCTACGACAACAACGGCCATCAGACGGTAATCCACCAAACATTACGTCGACCAACCGCACCCCCGCCCGCCGTTTCGCGTCCCAACAACCTCCCCTATACTGTCACCATCCCCGGTACCAGCAGACACGTTCGGAGCCCGCATGCCGACCGAGGTTCTCTATCGCAAATGGCGCCCGCAGCGCTTCGCCGACGTCTCCGGTCAGGAGATCGTCAAGCGCACGCTGCTGAACGCGCTCGCGGGCGGCAAGGTGTCGCACGCCTACCTCTTCTCCGGGCCGCGCGGCACCGGCAAGACGACGATGGGTCGCCTGCTCACCAAAGCGATCAACTGCGAGACCATCATTGCCGCGGCGCGCGCCGGCGCGTCGAGCGACGACGGCGGCGGCGAGCCCTGCAACGAGTGCGCATCGTGCGTCGCGTTCAACGAAGGACGCGCGCTCGATCTCGTCGAGCTTGATGGCGCCAGCAACCGCGGCATCGACGACATCCGCGAACTGCGCGAAAAAGTCGGCTACGCGCCGATGGGCGGCGAGACCGCGCACAAGGTCTACCTGATCGACGAAGTGCACATGCTGACGGACGCGGCCTTTAACGCGCTGCTCAAGACGATCGAGGAGCCGCCGCCGCACATCGTCTTCATTCTCGCGACGACCGACGCGCACAAGGTGCCGGCGACGATCGTCTCGCGCTGCCAGCGGCAGGAGTTCAAGCGCATCCCGCTCGCCGCGATCGTCGACCGCCTCGCCGTGATCGCCGCGGCGGAGGGCATCGACGTGCCGCGCGATGGTCTCGAGCTGATCGCCCGCAACGCCACCGGCAGCCTGCGCGACGCGATCAACTTGCTCGAACAGATCTGCGACTCGTACGGCAAGGACGCCTCGCTCGAAGCCGTCCGCGAAGGCCTCGGCCTGGTCACCGACGAGCGCGCCGCATTCGTCGTCGCCGACGCGCTTCGTGGCGATCTCGCCGCCGCGTTGACATCGATCGCCGCGGTCCGCGACGACGGCCACGACCTCAAGCGCTTCCAGAAGGACGTCGTCAACCACCTGCGCGATCTCCTGCTTGTGCAGGCGGGCGCTGCCGGCGACAACGTGCTCACGCCCGAACAGGTCGCCGAGATGAAGGCCAGCATCGAGAGCGTGCCGCGCGACCGGATCGTCCGCTTGCTGAAGCTGCTGAACGAAGCGGATCTCCGTCTCGACCCGCTGTCGCCGCTTCCGCTGGAACTGGCGATCGCCGAATCGCTCGTCGCGCCCGCGTCCGAAGGGCCCGCCGCGCGTCCGACGCAAGCGCCGCCCGATCGTCC
>CAZRHH010000009.1:0-86631 GCA_964599885.1 uncultured Dehalococcoidia bacterium
CAGCCCGGCGGTCGAGTGCTCGCCACCCTGCCGGCGCGCGAGTTCACGCTCAAGCACCGCTTCGAGGGCATCCCGGGCTTCGCCGGCACGGTCGACGCCGATGGCCTCGCGCGTCTCGCCGCCGACCCGCGCGTCCGCAGCGTCACGCTCGACGGCGTCGGCTACGGCGCAATGGACGAGAGCCTGCCGCTGATCAACGCCGACGACGTGCGCGACTCGCTCGGCTTCACCGGCGCCGGCGTCACCGTCGCCCTGCTCGACTCCGGCGTCGACCGCAATCATCCCGACTTCGCCGGCGCCATCGCTTTCGAAGAATGCTGGCTTGCGAACGATTGCCCCAACGGCCAGCCGCACCAGAGCGGACCCGGCGCCGCCGAAGACGATCATGGCCACGGCACGCATGTCGCCAGCACCATCGCCAGCAGAGGCGCCGTTGCGCCCGAAGGCGTCGCGCCCGGCTCGAAGATCGCCGCGTACAAGATCCTCGACGACGACAACGAGGGCTTCTTCTCCGACTGGGCGGCCGCGCTCAGTGACATCATCGCCAACCATCCAGAAGTCGATATCGTCAGCATGAGCCTCGTCGATGGTGTCAATCACGGCGGCGCGTGCGACAGCTATCAGCCGGCGATCACGAATGCGATCAACGCGCTGCGCACCGCGGGCACTGTCACCGTCATCTCGTCCGGCAACGATGGCTACGACGACGGCATCGCGTTCCCTTCCTGCGTAAACAGCGCGCTTTCCGTCGGCGCCGTATGGGATGCCAACGCCAGCGCCGTGAACTTCCTCGGCTGCACCGACATCCCCGTCACCGATCGTCCCACCTGCTTTTCGAACTCCGCAACCAGTCTGGACCTGCTCGCTCCCGGCGCGTTCATCCTCGCCAGCGGAATCGGCGGCGGTACCGCCACGTTCGGTGGCACCTCGATGGCCGCGCCCCACGTCGCCGGCGTCGTCGCCCAGATGTTCGACGCGTTGTCTACGCTCACCGTTACGCAGATCGAATCCGCACTCGAAAGCACGGGCGTGCAGCGCGTCGATCCCAAGAACGGGATCAGCAAGCCACGGATCAACGCGCTGGCGGCCGTCACGTCCATCAGTGATCCCGACGGCGATGGAGTCGCCGCCGTCGTCGACAACTGTCCGTCGGCCGCCAATCCCGATCAGCAGAATAGCGACAGCAACGTCATCGATCTCCCCGGCAAAGTCTACGACGATGTCACGATGCCGAACTCAGACGGACTAGGCGACGCCTGTGATCCCGACGACGATAACGACGGCCGCAGCGACCCCGACGAGGCATCCGGCGCCGGATGCGGCGGCGCAACGACGAACGCGCAGAAACGCGATACTGACGGCGACAACGCGCTCGACGGCGCCGAATGCGCGATCGGCACCAACCCCAACAGCAGCGCGTCAGCGCCGTCGCTTGCGCAATGCGGCCCCAACACCGATGCCGACGCGGACGGCCTGGTCGCGTCTCGCGAGGTCTGCTACTACAACACGAATCCGGCGAATCCCAACACCGACGGCGACAACTGCGCCGACGGCCGCGAAGCGGCGTCGATCAACCACAACCTCAGTGTCGACGTTGTCGATCTCCAGCAGGTAGCGGCGGAGATGGGGTTCTACAGCGCGCCGGGCACCGTCGTGCAAGTGAACTTCGACATCACGAAGGACCGCCAGATCAACATCGCCGATCTGCAGCAGATCGCCGCCCGCATCGGCGCTTGCTAACGCCTCACCGCATAGCTGTGCCGCATCTTTGTGCGTGCGAGCCCGCATCCACGGCCCACCGTCCCTTTCGTTTGATTCCTTCGCCTTGATGTTTGCGATCGTTGCGTCGTCGCCGCCATCGACCCAACAAAAGAGACACGCTGTGCCGCCCTGAAAATAGACTCAGTCCACGACGCCGAGCGGTCGTGTTAAGCATGATCTCCGAGGGCAAGCTCCCCCTCTCCGAAGCGTGTATGGAGAGGGGGCCGTGGGGTGAGGCCGCGCGTCGTGCAACGCGCCAATTCTCCACCCAACAAAGAAAAACCTCTGTGCCTCTGTGCCTCTGTGGTGAACCCGCGCCGTCTTGTCCGCCCGCAACCCGTCCCGAATACTGACCGCATGGCCGCATCGACGATCTCCGCGCGCACCCTCACCCCCCGCGAACGAGCCCGATCGCTGCCCGCGCTGGTCTGGGGCGCACCGATCGTCGCCGTGCTGGCCGGCCTGAGCGCTCAGTGGCTCGATTTCCGCGCGCTCCGCTATCCGCTGCTGCTCCTCGTGCTCGCTGGCGCCCTCGCAACGGCGTACGCGTTGTTCGGCGTGCGCGCCACCGTCCGCGCCTTCGCGATGACGGCGCTGCTCGGCGTCGTCACGTGGGCCGCCGCCGAAACGCTCTACGTCGTCATCCACGGCGCCAGCGGGCAATCGTTCGACGCGCCACGCTTCGGCGCGCAATGGTCGCAAGCGCTCGGCCTCATCGCCATCCACGCCGGCGTCCTCGGCGCGCCGACGGGCATCGTCGCCGCGCTCCTGCTCCGCGTGCCGCCGCTGCTCGAACGATTGACACAGCGCCGATGAACTTCGGAGGCCCGGAAGACACGCCGCAACTGCCGCTGACGCCCCGCCGCAAAGCGATGCTCGCGGCCGGTGCCGCGCTCTTCCTCGCCCAGATCGCAGCCGCCATCGCCATCGCCCCGCCCACCACCGGCACCGGCGACGCCAACCCCGGCGTACTGCTCATCGCCTGGCTCGCGTCGATCGCCGTCTCCGTCGTCACAGTGCTCCTGATCATCCGCCAGGCCGACCTTCCCGACATCGCCACCGCGTCGATGATCGTCGCCATCGCCGTTCTCGCCGCCTTCGCGCTCACCGCCGCCTACGACGTACGCGGCACCCAAGCCGAAGCCAACCTCACCGACGCCCTCTTCCTCGGCGTCACCGCCGGCGGCCTCACCGCGATGATCGTCTGGGGCATCGCCACAGCCGTCGCCCGCGCCCTCAAACTCCCCACCACCGCCCACCTCCGCGACCACCCGTGACGCGCACGAATCGGCGAGGATCTCCCGCACACGCCCCGGTTGGCGCAAAAGTGTCATCCGCGAACACAACTCGTAGGGACAGGTCTTTAGACCTGTCCGCCCGCCCGCCGCACCGACACGCGCGCATTTCGTAGCCGCGGAGCTTCAGCTCCGCCGGACGTCGCCCAAAGGAAGCGCGCCCGGCAGCACGACGCGCGTCCCGAACGGGAGTCCAACCCGTTCGGTTTTCGTCCCCACGCCCATCCACCTCCCGATCTCATCTGTGTCCATCTGTGACATCTGTGGAAAACCCGCCCCCAGCCCCACACCCGAAAAACACTTCACCGAAATTGACAACACCTATCGCCCGTATTACGATGCAAGCACGACCTCAGCCCGGTCGCACCGCACCTGCGGGCCGAACCAACGAACCAGAATGCGCCGGCGATTCGATCGGCCCACTCTTGCGACGGTTTCGCAATGCACATCTGTTAATCTCGATCCCAGGCACGGATCGTCGATGCTACGGGCGTCACAACGATGGGGGCCTAAGCACACTCAGGATCCGAATTCGCACCAACCACACCTACGCCGTGAAGAGACGCCCGCCCCGCCACACCCCACGACCGGGCCGACGCCTCGGGGTTCCCGCACCGCCAGCCTGAGGAGGCACGCCATGTACGGAACACTCGCCCTGTCCCACCGCGCGCTCGATGACCTCGCCGACTCCGCCGGCCGCGAGGCGATCGACGAACTGCGCCGCCTCGCGCGCCCCATCGAAGGCCTGCGCGTGCTCAACCTGAGCGTCACCGGCTTCGGCACCGGCACCGCCGAGCTGCTCAGTTCGTCCGTGCCGCTGCTCACCGATCTCGGGCTCGACTGTCACTGGCAGGTCGTCCGCGCGTCTGAAGATGTCACGGCGGTCACACGCCAGATGTACCAGGCGCTCGGCGGCCACAACGTCCCCTGGACGCAGGACATGACGGAGACCTGGCTGGCGTACGCACAGATGAACGCCGACCTGCTCACCGAGCCCTTCGACGTCGTGATCATGCACGACGCGCAGCCGGCCGCGATGCGTTCATTCGTCAGCGACTCTGCCGGCGCGAAGTGGATCCTGCATTCGCATCTCGATCTCTCGTCCGCGCAGGACGACGTCTGGATGCAACTCCGCAGCCACGTCGAAAAATACGACGCCGCTATCTTCGAATCGCCCGCGTTCACCCGCGCCGACATCACCGTCCCGACGTACATCGTGCCGCCGGCGATCGATCCCAACAGCCCGCGCAACATGCCGCTGCCCGACGATGTCGTGCGAACGGTGCTCGAGCGTTACGGCATCGATCCGGAGAGGCCGATCGTCTGCCAGGTCTCGCCGTGCGACACTGCCAGCGACCACGAGGGCGCGTTCGTCGCCTGTCAGTCGCTGCGCGAAGAGTTCCCCGACCTCCAGTTCGTCATCCTGCTCACCACCGAGCCGCATGACGCCGCCGGTCGTGCCTGCTACGACGATCTCGCGCGCATCGCCAACGACGAAGACTGGATCTTCGTCCTCAGCACTGGCAGCGATCTCGGCAACGTCGAGATGAACGTCTTCCAGCGCGCCGCCGACGTCGTCATCCAGAAGGGGCTCCGCAAAGGCTTCGGGCTCTGGGTCGCCGACGCCATCTGGAAGGAGCGCCCCGTCGTGGTCGCCCCCGCCGCCGGACTGCAGGAGCAGGTCATCGATGGCGAGAGCGGCATCATCGCGCACACGCCCGAAGACTTCGCCGAGGGCATCGCAACCCTCCTTCGGGACCGCGATCTCGCCGCGCGCTACGGCAAACAGGGGCGCCAGCACATTGCAGAGCGCTTCCTGATCACCCGATATCTCAAGGACTATATTCAGGTGCTCGACGAGGTACACAGGAGTTAGCCGTTGCTGGGTACCGTCCCGACCACCCCCAAATCCATCGAGGATTACCGCGCCGTCATCGGCGATGAACGCACCGAAGAGATCCGCAGCCTCGCCGCGGATCTGAAGGGTGCGCGCGTCCTGCACGTCAACGCAACCGCGTTCGGCGGCGGCGTCGCCGAGATTCTCGCCACCATGATCCCGCTGATGAACGACATCGGTCTCCACGCCGAATGGCAGGTGATCAAGGGCGCCGACGAATTCTTCAACGTCACCAAGGCGATGCACAACAGCCTGCAGGGCATGTACTACGACTGGACCCCCGCGGCGCGCGAGATTTGGCTCAATTACAACAGGCTCAACGCCGAAGTCTTCGACGATTCGTTCGATTTCGTTGTCATTCACGATCCGCAGCCCGCGGCCATCCTCTCGTTTCTCGACGAGATGCACGGCAGCCATCACGGCCGCTGGACGTGGCGCTGTCACATCGACCTCACCGAAGCGCAGGTGCAGGTGTGGGACTTTCTGCGCCCGCACGTCGAGAAGTTCGACAGCGCTATCTTCACGCTGCCTGACTACGTCAAGGACGATCTCGTCGGCCCGCGCATCTACTCCATCCCGCCCGCGATCGACCCGCTCAGCCCGAAGAACGTTGAGATCCCGATCGAAACCGTCAACGCCATTCTCGCCCGCTACGGCATCGACCCCGAACGCCCGATGGTGACGCAGATCTCGCGCTTCGATCCCTGGAAGGATCCGCTTGGCGTCATCGACGTCTATCGCACGGTGAAGCAGGAGTTCCCGGATCTCCAACTCGTCATGATCGCGTCGATGGCCAGCGACGACCCCGAAGGCTGGGACTGGTATGAGCGCACCGTCCGCCGCGCCGGCGAGGACTTCGACATCCACATCCTGTCCAACCTCAACGGCGTCGGTAACATCGAAGTCAACGCCATCCAGCGCGCCGCCCGCGTCGTCATCCAGAAGTCCGTACGCGAAGGCTTCGGCCTCGTCGTCTCGGAGGCGCTCTGGAAAGGGCGCCCGGTCGTCGCCGGCAACGTCGGCGGCATCCCGCTCCAGATCGACGACGGCAAGACCGGCTATCTCGTCAACACGTCCGACGAGTGCGCCGACCGCCTGGCATCGATGCTCCGCGACCCCGCCGGGACGGACCGCATGGGCGCCGCCGGCGTTGAGTTCGTCCGCGACAAGTTCCTCACCACCCGCTACCTGCGCGACTACCTCAGCATCTTCCGGGATCAGGTCGCCACGAACGGTTCCGCGGTATCCTCTAGCCGGCAGGCGCGCCACTAGATCACGGCCGCAGCACCGTAGCGGCACAGCGTGCTGTGCCGTCGTGGGAGTGTCGATGAAGCGAGTGTCCTCACTCATTCTGGCGGGCGGCCAGGGCGACAGGCTCAGCGTGCTGAGCGAAGAACGCGCCAAACCCGCCGTCATCTTCGGCGGCCGCTACCGGATCATCGATTTCGCGCTCAGCAACATCGTCAACTCCGGCATCACGCGCGTCGGCGTCCTCACGCAGTACCGCCCGCGCTCGCTCAACGATCACATCGGCATCGGCCGCCCGTGGGATCTCGACCGGCAGGGCGGCGGCGTCACGCTGCTGCAGCCCTACCTCGGCCGCGAGAGCTCCGACTGGTACCGCGGCACCGCCGACGCCGTCTTCCAGAACATCTACTTCGTCGAGGAGATGCGCTCCGACATCGTCCTCATCCTCGCTGGCGACCACGTCTACAAGATGAACTACGACGATCTGATCGCGCACCACATCGCCACAGGCGCCGACTGCACCGTCCCGCTCTACAACGTCCCGCGCGACGAAGCGCACCGCTACGGCGTCCTCACCGTCGACGACGACAGCCGCATCATCGAGTTCGACGAGAAACCCGATGACCCCAAGTCCACGCTGATCTCGATGGGCATCTACGTCTTCAACCGCGACTGCCTGATCGAGCAACTGATCGAAGACTCCAAGCACGACACGACGCACGACTTCGGCCGCGACATCGTGCCCAAGATGGTCGACGATCCCGATTACCGCGTCTACGGCTTCAACTTCGACGGCTACTGGCGCGATGTCGGCACGGTGGAGTCCTACTACGACGGCAACATGGACCTGCTCGAAGATCTCCCCGAACTCGACCTCTACGATCCGGAGACCCGCATCCGCACGCTCGATCCCGGCTATCCGCCCGCGAAGATCGGCCGCCGCGCCTACATGCAGCGCTCGCTGATCGATCTCGGTTGCATCGTCAACGGCCACGTCGAGCACTCGGTGCTATCGCCCGGCGTCTACGTCGAAGAAGGGGCCGTCGTGCGCGACTCGATCATCTTCGACGACTGCCGCATCGAAGCCGGCGCCATCGTCGAGCGTTCGATCATCGACAAGGAGACCGTCATCAGCAAGAACGCCTACATCGGCTACGGCGACGACTGGTCCGCCAACCGCGAGCGCCCCGACATCGTCAACGGCGGCCACACCATCATCGGCAAGCGCGCCAAAGTCGAGCCGTACGTCCGCGTCGGCCGCAACTGCGTCATCGGCGCCAACGTCGTAGCCGCCGGCATCGTCGACGGCCAGATCCCCAGCGGCACCACCATCCGCGCCCCCGAAAAGCGCTTCCCGTATACCGTGTGATGCACACGCGACGTACCCGCGGAGCTTTAGCTCCGCCGGACCTCGAAATGCCGGATGAACGTCGTTTACCACGGACGTAGCCGCGGAGCTTCAGCTCCGCCGGACGTCGAAACGCCGGATGAACGTCGTTTACCGTAGCCGCGGAGCTTCAGCTCCGCCGGACCTCAAAACGCCGGATGAACGTCGTTGACCACGACCGTAGCTGCGGAGCTTCAGCTCCGCCCCAAGCGCCGCCAACCCGCTACACCACAGCACGCGCTGAACGCATGCACATTCGGACGTAGCCGCGGAGCTTTAGCTCCGCCGGACCTCGAAACGCCGGATGAACGTCCTTAGCCACGCGGAGCGTTACCCGCCAGAAACGCCGCCAACTCGCCGCACCAGAACAAGCACCGTAAGCGCGCACAGGCGGACGTAGCCGCGGAGCTTTAGCTCCGCCGGACCGCAGAACGCCGGATGAACGTCGCTTACCACGGACCGTAGCTGCCGACCTTCATCTCCTCCGGAACCGCGGCGCCAGCATCGAACCGCCTTGATACGGCCAGTCGTCAGAATGACCCATGAGCCCCGCGCGAACCGGATTCTCGATGATGTACTCGAAAAGCGCCGTGCGATCCTCGTCGCCGCGCAGTGCATGATCGAAGAAGCTCGGTTGCCACAAGCGCTCGCCCGTCTCCTGAACACACCGATGACTCGTCACCTGCTTGAACCGCTGGACGAACCGGATCAAATTCGACTCTTCGTTCATCCCGCCGAGCAAGAGGTGCGCGTGATCGGGCATCAACGTGTAGAGCAGAACCTCGAACGACGACGAGTGCGCCGCATCGAGCACAGACATGACCGCGAGGGCGCGGTCGCCCGTTAGAATTGGCTCTCTGGCGCGAGTCGCGATACCAATGTGATACGTGAGCGCGCCGGAATAGTCGAAGCCGGTGGCGCGCGGCCGATCGATGAAGCGCTTCCTCATGCTACGTCCGGCGGAGCTAAAGCTCCGCAGCTACGTCCAACACGAGCACCATGCCGCAGTCTCGCCGGACGGTCAACAGCCACCTTATTCCATCTCTTATCATTGGATCTGGCGCGACCAGCCACCAGATGACACCACCAACCACCAGCCACCAACAACCGACCAGAGACTAAGCGACCCAACAATGACAACCGGCGCCTTCACCTTCGTCCTCCACTCCCACATCCCCTACGCCCGCATGGCCGGACGCTGGCCGCACGGCGAAGAGTGGATCCACGAAGCCGCCACCGACACCTACCTCCCCCTCCTCGCCGCGCTGCACGATCTCGCGGAAGAAGCCGTCCGCTACCGCCTGACGATCGGCATCACGCCCGTGCTCGCCGAGCAGCTCGCCGACCGAGACATCCGTACCAATCTCGACGCCTACATCGCCGACCTCCGCGATCGCGCCACGTCCGACGTCGCTCGCTTCGAGCGCGACGGCGAATCACAGCGCGCCGGCGTCGCCGCGTGGTACCGCGATCGCTTCGACTGGCTGCTCGACCAGTTCCGCGTCCGCTTCGGCGGCGACATCATCGGCGGCTTTCGGTGGCTGCAGGACAACGGCTACGCCGAACTCGCGACCAGCGCCGCCACGCACGGCTACCTGCCGCTGCTCGAGCGCGACTCCTCGGTCTTCGCGCAGGTGACGACTGGCGTCCGCACGTACAAACGCCACTTCGGCCGCGACCCCGAGTCGTTCTGGCTGCCCGAATGCGCCTACCGCCCCGCCTACGTCAACGACGCAGGTATCGCCAAGCCGGGCATCGAGTCGTTTCTCGGCGCGCACGACATCACGACGTTCTTCGTCGAAACCGGATCGATCACCGGCGGCAAGCCGATAGGCAAACTCGCCGGCGATGTCATCGGTCCCTACGGCGAAGTCCCGAAGCGTTACATCATCCCGCCCGATGGCGAGCATGCGCCGACCGCATACACGACGTTCCAGCCGTACTGGGTCTCGCAGCCCGGCGTCGCAGCGATCGGCCGCAACCAGACGACCGGCATGCAAGTCTGGTCCGCCGAGAACGGCTACCCCGGCGACTTCGTCTACCGCGAGTTTCACAGCAAGGACGGCGAGTCCGGCCTGCACTACTGGCGCGTCACCGGCGCCGGCGTCGATCTCGGCGAAAAAGGCTTCTACGATCCCAACGCCGCCTTCGCGCGCACCGCCGATCACGCCCACCACTTCGTCGCGCTCGTCGAGGAGCAGTCGCGCGCCTACCACGCGCAGAACGGCCGCGGCGGCATCGTCGCGGCGGCATACGACACGGAGCTCTTCGGCCACTGGTGGTACGAAGGCGTCACGTGGCTACAGCACGTGCTCCGCATGCTATCCCGCAGCGACGACGTAACGATGACCGGCGCCGCAGAGTACGTCCGCGAGCATCCGCCCAGAGACGTCATCGCACTGCCCGAAGGATCGTGGGGCCAGCAGGGCACGCACTTTACGTGGATGAACGCCGACACCGAGTGGATGTGGCCCGTCATCAACGGAGCGCAACGCCGCATCGAAGAGATCGTCGCACAACACCCGGCGCCGTCGGGCGACACTGCGGCCGCGCTCCAGCAGCTCGCCCGCGAACTGCTGCTGCTCGAGTCGAGTGACTGGCCGTTCCTCGTCACGACGGGCCAGGCGCGCGAATACGCCGAACTGCGCTTCAACCAGCACGTCGAGCGGTTCAACGCGATCGCTGCCCAAATCGAGTCTGGCGCCATCGATATCGCCTACGTCAACGACCTCCAGCACCGCGACAATCTCTTCGCCGATATCGACCCGCGCGACTTCCGCGCCCGCGAGGGCATCGCCGCCGTCGTCTCCGAATCGATCACCTGACAGGGTGCTCAAGAACCCTATTCAGATCTGCCTTGAATTAGATTCAGAGCGCGCCATCCACTGCCGCGTTTGGGCATGGCCTCCCGACCGCAAGCTCCCCCTCTCCAACGCTTTGCAGAGGGGGCCGGGGGGGTGAGGCCGTGCGCGGAAACGACGACGGAATTGTCATCCCACCCGCGTGCCGCCCTCGCGGCATGGCTATCTGTGGAGCGGGCTTTCAGCCCGCGTTCGCAGGTTCAGCACACGGCTCGAAGCGCACCAGGTCTTGATCTTCCCGACGTCTTCAACACTCTGCTAAGTCACAGCCCTGACGCGCTAAACTAAACGTGTAGCGCGCCCTCCCGTATCCGGCGCGCATTCTCGCGTCAGGCGCCGTGCCCGCCGCGAGCAGCGGAGCGCATCGAACCGCGCTCGCACGAACGAGGAGTAACGCCACCGTATGGCGACGATTTACTGGGGCTCGCTGCTCCACTTCTACCAGCCGCCGATTCAGATCCCCGAGATCCTCCGCAAGGTCGTCGACGAGTCGTACCGGCCGCTGATCGACGTCTTTCGCCAGCAGCCGCACGCGAAAGCCAGCGTCAACATCAACGGCGTCCTCACCGAGATGCTCTTCGAAAGCGGCTACCAGGACGTCATCGACGGCCTGCGCGAACTCGCCGAACGCGGCCAGATCGAGTTCGTCGGATCGGCGAAGTATCACGCCATCCTGCCCCTGATCGATGTCGAGGAGCAGCGCCGTCAGATCCGCCGCAACCATCTGACGAACCGCCATTTCTTCGGCGAGGCGTACCAGCCGCGCGGCTTCTTCCCGCCCGAGATGTGCTACGACGAAACGATCATCGACCCGATCGTCGATTTCGGCCATCAGTGGGTGATCATGAGCGGCGTCGCCTGCCCCGCCGGTTGGCCGACGAACACCGTCTACCGCGCCCGCTCGGCGCAGGGCAACGAACTCAGCGTCATGTTCCGCGACGACGTGCTCAGCAACCGCATCTCATTCCAGGACATCGACGGCAAGGCGTTCGTCGAGCATCTGCGCGAATCGCACCCCGACGAATCCGGCGACATGTACATCGTCACGGCGATGGACGCCGAAACGTTCGGCCACCACATCGAAAACTGGGAACAGCTCTTCCTCGCCGAAGCCTACGAGGCCGTAAAGCCGTACGAATCGCTCGTCCAGCCGCGCTCGCTCGCCGCCAGCACGCGCGCATTGCTTACCATGACGGAGGCGCCGGTCGACCACGGCGATGTCGTTGTCTCGTCAACGATCAGCGAGATCGTCGACCGCATGCCCGCCGGCGATATCGTCGAGCCGAAGCCGTCATCGTGGAGCACCACGCACGACGACATCGCCGCCGGCGTCCCGTACCCGCTCTGGGATGCCCCGAGCAACCACATCCACAAGCTGCAGTGGGAGCACATCGACATCGCGCTCCAGCTCGTCGAAAAAGCACAGGAAGTCGCCGACACCGCCACCAGCCAGCGCCACGCCGAGATCGCCCGCGCGCTGATGGATCCGGCACTGCACTCGTGCCAGATGTGGTGGGCCAGCCGCCGCCCGCACTGGGACATCAACATGATCGTCCGCGGCCTCGACCAGCAGGCCGACGTTGTCGTCAACGCCTACCGCGCCATCAACCTCAGCGCCGCCCCCGACTCCGTAAAGCGCGAATCCTACTACCGCGTAGTAGCCGCCCGCGACCTCCAGGGCAAACTCCACGACCAACTCTTCTGGGACTAATGCGTGATCGCGCCACACCCTTCTGCGTTAGCGACACTCTCGTGCTGCGAAAACTCTCGTAGGGACAGGTCTTCAGACCTGTCCGCCGTGGGTTCGCGGACAACCCGCACAACACGAAACACTCTCCATCCTCCAGTGCCCCAAACAAAATGAAAACCATCAACGTCATCCTCGCCTTCCACGCCCAGGAGCCCCTCTGGCACCTCCCGCAACGCATACTCGAAGCCGTCCGCGACGACGACGTCCGCCGCGAGGCCGTCGGCAACGATAACTGGGTGCAGAAGCGCGCCGCGGCCGGCCGCGACATCTACGCCAACTTCATCGATCTCGGCGCCCGCGTCGATGCGCCCGTCTGCCTCGAAGCGACGAACGAGATCCTCATGCAGATCAAGCGCCACATGCCCGGCACCTTCGCTCGTCTCGGCGAGGCGTACCGCACCGGCGCCATCTACCCGATCTACGGCAACGCCTTCCACACGCACATCGCCCTGCTCACCGACGCCGAACTCGCCGACGAACTGCGCCTCAACCGCGAGTTTCTCCGCGACGTGCTCGGCGCGCCCGAACCGCGCCACCCCGGCGCCTTTCCGATGGAAGGCTCGATCGACGCGCACAAGCTCGAAGGCTTCCGCCGCGCCGGCATGGAATACGTGATCTTCCCGAACTTGAGCGACCGAAAAGCGCACTACCGCTTCGACGGCCTCGCGCCCGGCGCCGACCCCGCGCATGGCGCCTTCACCATCGGCGAACCCAACACGACCGGCGAGCGTCTGCTCGCGCTTCCACGACACTTTCCGATCTCGCAAGAGATCTGGCGCCCGATCACGAAGTGGCAGCCCGAACGCCTCATCCCGCAGGGCTACATTCTCGGCAAGTACCCCGTGCTCGATGAGGAGTACCACACCGGCAACACCGTCGACTTCCCGATCGACCGCGCCGCCGCTGTCGCCGAGTACACGCAGACCGTGCGCAACGCCGTAGACGCCGCGCCGGATGGCGGCCTCCTGCTCTACATCCAGGATCTCGAACTGATGGACTTCGGCGAGGAGGCGCTCGACATCCTCGGCGAAGCATGGACGAGAATCCGCAGCGAAGGTTGCGCCGACATCCGCTTCGTCACCCCCGACGATTACATCGACGATCTGCGTGCGCGCGACGAACCGTTACCACATCTCAAGTTCCACCAGGTGTCCTGGGCGCCGGAGATCCGCCTCGTCCTGCGCAGCGACGGCCACTACCCGCCGCTGCACGCCGGCGCGTTCCGCGGCATCGACAATGACACGGAAGTCTTTCGCCGCTGGCCATTCATCTTCTGGGAGCCCGGCCGCTTCATCGCCGACACGTTCAAGTCGCTGCTCGCCAGCTTCGGCTACCCGCTCGAGATCGCCCTCACCGGCAGCGAACTCGACGCCCGCGCCTACGACTTCAACGACGATCTCGACACGGAGACGAAGCTCGCGCTACACACCCGCATCATGCAGCGCGCGTGCAACTTCGGCTGGCAGCCCGACGAAGCGCGCCACAAGTGGCCGTACATGCACGGCCTCGCCATCTGCGAACTGTTGCGAGAAGAGCTAAAGTCGCCCGACGTCGCCGCGCGCGTCGGCCGATCGTTCGGCCCGCTCCCCGAACGCGCCGTCGAAGGTCTCGACCGCGTGTTGGAGATCTTCATCGACACGCGCGTCGCGGCAATGCGTCACGCCATCGAACAACTCGACGACCGCGCCACCGGCGAAGAACGCACCGAGTTTGAGGCGCATCTCCGAAACGCCGAACGCCGCCGCCAGCGCGCCTCTGCCCTCGTCCGCCAGCTCCGCGCCGAGAACTCGGAGTTCATCACAAGTTGCGCCATCGACGCCCGCGCCATCCAGCGCATGCTCGCCCTGCTGCAAGAGCACTGCAAAGAAGCCTATCTCGCCCTCAACGAGATCCAGCGCGCCTGGATGTCCATCGAAAACACCGCCGCCCTGCTCGAACAGACCTACGCCTACCTCCACGACCAATACCCCCCGCGCTTCCCGGAAATCCTCCGCGAAATGCTAGACCCCACAGAACGAGCGGCGCTCGACGACCCCGCACTGGCGTAAGTACCCACCCACACTGGTAGGGGCCCCGCTTGCCGGGCCCCGGCCGAGACGCAGCACGGCCTCACTTCCACGCCGGCGCGCTGCGCGAAAAACCGTAGGGACGAACCTTCAGATCCGGCCCGTTCGAACCGCTACCGACGCCCCAAATGCGCACGCAACCTGAATGCACGCCACGATCTCGTAGCGGAGGAGCTTCAGCTCCGTCTCGTATCAATCCAACGCCTGCGTGCCGAGCCCAGCGCCCGCGCGAAAAACCGTAAGGACGAACCCTCAGGCCCGTCCCCTTCGTACCGCTACCGACGCCCCAAATGTGCACGCAACCTGAATGCACGCCACGATCTCGTAGCGGACGAGCTTCAGCTCCGTCTCGTATCCATCCAGCGCCCGCGCGCCGAGCCCAGCGCCCGCGCGGAAAACCGTAAGAACGAACCTTCAGTCCGTCCCGTTCGCACCGCTACCGACGCACGGAACTCCCCCGCACCGCTCGTCGCCATCGAATGAACGCATCTGTGTCCATCGGTGCGCACCCGTGGTTCCTACAAGAAGATCATCCCTGCTCATCTGTGACATCTGTGGAAAAGAAAAACCTCCGTGCCTCCGTGCCTCTGTGCCTCTGTGGTGAAACCCACGTCCCCTACCCTCGCGCATCAATCGCATCCGCCACCCCAAGCACCTCCGTCAGCGCTCGCACCACCGGCGCATCGATGCTCGGCGCCATGCCGTCGCGATCGATCAGCACCGGATGCAACCCCGCGCCCCGCGATCCCAGCACGTCCGCCAGGTACGAATCGCCGACGTAGATCGTCTCCTCCGCGTGCACGTTCGCACGGTCGAGCGCGTACATGAAGATCTCACGATGCGGCTTCGACGATCCCACCACCGCCGACGCGACGACAAAATCCATCAGCCGCGTGATCTCGTGCGCGTGCAGGATCGGCAGCAGATCGCTCCCCCAATCCGACACGACGCCCTGGATCAGCCCGCGTTCGCGCGCGGCTTCGAGCGCGTCGATCACCTCCGGAAATGGCTCCCACTGCGCCGGGTCCTTGTACCAGTCGTACAGCGCTTCGCCCGCCGACACGATCTGCTCGCGTGGCAGGTCGATCGTCGTGCCCCGCAGCGCGAACGCGTAGTACTCCACCCAGAACGTCCGCGCCGCCGCGTCCGACGCGTACGATCCCAACCCGCCTTCCTCGCCGATGCGAGCGTGGAAGAACGCCGCTACATCCGGAAACGTGCCGCGATGCTCCGACGCGATATCAACGCCAAGCTGATGCGCCAGAAAGTCCCACACCTCATCGAACTCCGCGCGCGGCCGCACGAGCGTGTGCCCCGCGTCGTAGAAGATCGCCCGGATCGTCAAGACGCGCGACCGCCCGCGTCCCACTCCCGCGCACGCCGCTCGACGGCGGTGACGAACTCCGTCTTGTAGTCCGTGTACCCGTCATTCACGCTACTCTCTGCCGTCGCGGCCGCGTTGTATTCCTCGGCAAGCCGCCGCTTCAGCGCCGCGTACTCATCCGCAATCGCCGGAAACGCGCGCAGGTAGTCGCGGAACAGCAGGTGCCGCACCCAGAACTCGCTCCCGACTACCACCATGTGCATATGAAACGTACGCACGCCGTTCACGAACTTGCGAAAGTACCGCCACTCCGGGATGTCGTCGTTGTCTTCCGGTGTATGCACGTACCCGATCGACGCCAGCGGCGCGATCAGCGCGTCCGCTTCGTCGATCCATCGCAGCCCCGGCATGATGTCGATCACCGGCTTCGCGGCCAGTCCCGGTACCGCCGTGCTGCCGACGTGCTCGAATCCCGCGAACGCGCCCTCGCCGCACGTCGCCATGATCAGCGCGCGCTCGCGCTCGAACAGCGTCGGCCACCCTGCGTCGTACTCCTCGATGACGACTCGCCTGATCGGATGTGACGTCATCCCAGCCGCGACCCGCTCGCTTCTTCGATCACCCGCAGCGCCAGCTCGATGCCGAGCGGCATGCAGCGCTCGTCGAAGTCGAACTTCGCGCTGTGGTGCGGGTACATGAACGCGGCGTCCGGGTGCGCCGCGCCGAGCAGAAAGTACACGCCCGGCGCCGCATCGAGAAACGCGTTCATGTCGTCGGCGCCCGTGATCCGCGCTTCGTGTACGCGCTCGGCGCCGAAGAACGCGCCCGCCACGCCCGCAACGAGCGCCGCCGAAGCCGGATCATTCACGCACGCGCCCAGCGTCGATGAGTCGAACGTGTACGTCGCGCCAAACCCGCTCGTCACGCCGTGCAGGGTCTCGTCAGCTCGCTTCAGCACCAGTTCGAGTACATCCGCGTCGAACGTACGGATCGTGCCCGACATCATCACTTCGTCCGGTATCACGTTTCCGCGCACACCACCCTCGATCCGCCCAATCGTCAGTACCGCCGTGTCGCTCGCGCGCACGTTCCGGCTGACGATCGTCTGCAACGCTGTGATCGCGTGCGCCGCCACGACGATTGGATCGACAGTATCGTGCGGCGCCGAGGCATGGCCGCCGCGCCCTCGTATGATGATCCGGAAGTGCGTCGCCGCCGCGAAGATCGCGCCCTCGCGCACCAGCACGTGCCCGAGCGGCGCGTCGGCCCAGATGTGCAGCCCGAACAGCCGCTCCACCTTCGGATCGTCGAGCACGCCCGCCTTGATCATCCGCACCGCGCCGCCGACATGCTCCTCCGCCGGCTGAAACGCGAAGCGCACCGTCCCCGCCAGCGACGCGCGTGACGACTGCAAAATCTCCGCCAGTGCCAGCGCGATCGCCACGTGACCGTCGTGCCCGCAGGCATGCATCGCCTTCTCCTGCGATGCGAACGGCAACCCCGTCTCCTCGATAAGCGGCAACCCGTCGATGTCCGCGCGCCACAGCAAATGCGGCCCCGGCAGCGCCCCCCGCACGATCGCCGTTACCCCCGTATCCGCAATCGCCCGCACGTCCTCGACCCCAAGTGCCGTCAGCCGCTCGATGATCACCCGCTGCGTGCGCCACTCTTCGGTCGAAAGCTCCGCGTGCGCGTGCAGATCCCGCCGCATCGCCACAACGCCATCAACCAGCGCCAGCACCTCCGCGCGCACGTCTGGAACAGCAGCCTCAGCAGACACCGTCATGCCCGCAGAGTAACCCAGAAAAAACGTCTGTGCCTCTGTGCCTCTGTGGTGAACCCGGGAAGAACCATCTGTGCCCATCTGCGACATCTGTGGACAAGAAAACCCTTAGCGTCCCTTCGCGCCCTCCGCGTCTCTGCGGTGAAATCTGTAGCTGCGGAGCTTTAGCTCCGCCTTGCTGTGGTTTTGCGATCCAACCGTCGCGACGACGCTGCCATCGGCCAAGCTCCCCCTCTCCAAATTCTTGGAGAGGGGGCCGGGGGTGAGGCCGCGCGTCGAAACGCCTGCATCCGTTTATCCCCGGCGCCGCACTCAACAAAAAACCTCTGTGCCTCTGTGCCTCTGTGGTGAACCCGGGAAGAACTATCTGCGCACATCTGTGACATCTGTGAACAAGAAAACCCTTTGCGTCCCTTTGCGCCCTCTGCGTCTTTGCGGTGAAATCCAACAGGAGGCCCCCATGAACCGCAGCGAGATCGAAATCAAACTCAACACCGGCCGCGCCTGGCTCCTCGAAACCTACGCCGCCCTCACCGACGAGGACGTCGTCTGCCCTGTCACGCCGAGCGAGCACGACCCCGCCAACATGTGGAGCCCGAAGGACCACCTCATCCATCTCGCCGGCATCGAACGCAACTTCAACGCCATGATCCGCCGCCACATCGCCGGGGACGCCAACCCCGTCGGCCTCACGAAAAACGCCGACGGCACGCGCCGCGACCTTCCCGAGATCATGAAGACCGTCCACGCCATGAACGACGACTGGCTTACTCGCCATCGCGAAGAACCGCTTGACGCCGCCATCGCCCTCGGCCAGCAGTCGCGCGCCGAAACGCTCGCCCTCCTCGCCGAACTCACCGATGCCCAGCTCCAGCAGAAACTCCCCGGCGCCCCCTGGGCCGATGGCACGATCGGCGGCGTCCTCGCCGTCAACGCCCTCCACGAAAAAATGCACTGGACCTGGATCTCCGAAGCCCGAGACCGCGCCGGTTAGGCACTTCAGCCCTTGTCCTCTGCGCTTCGCCCTGCTCGTACGGAGTATGGCTAAAATCCCTTTGTGATTGGTTATTTCGATTGTTCGTTCCCTCGGGAATAGAGCAGATGTGTAGATCGTTCAAAGCTCGACTGCTACTATTGGCGCGCTATATCGATACGTATCAAAAAAGCGTTGGGGGGAGCCCTGCTTCCGCTCGTCCTCGTCGCCTCGCTGCTCGGCACTCAGCGAGCGGAGGCCGCGCAGCCGCTTCGGATCGTCGCCCTCGGCGATTCCGTCACCCAGCTCGGCGGGTTCACCGCGCGGTACCGCGAGCATGTGCAGCGCGATCTCGCCATCACGGCTCAGGTGGTCAACTTGGGCACCAACGGCGCTTCCAGCGGCGAGCTGCTCGCCCGCTTGCGAACCGACGCCACCTATCGAGACGCCGTCGCCACGGCGGACATCATCACGCTCCAGGTCGGACTCAACGACTTCTATGGAATGCGCGGACCGTACGCGTCGGGCGAGTGCCGGGGTGCGGATAACCAGGATTGCCTCAGAGGCATGGTCTCGCTATTCAGCGCGAACTGGACGGGCATCCTCAATGAAATCTTCGTGCTTGCCGATCCAGCCCAGGTCGCAATTCGCCCCATGGACATCTACTATTCGACCGTCGCGTTCGATCAGGCTGCTGGCACATTCCCTGTCCTTAACAGTTACGTGGGGGAGATGAACCAGCACATCGCCGCGGAGTCCGTGCGTCTCGGTCTGCCACCCCCGGCGGTGCATACCGCATTCAACGGACTGTCGGGTGACGTCGATCCCATCGCCGCGGGCTACATTCTGATCGATGGCGTTCACACGACGGACGCAGGGAACCGGTCGATCGCCGACACGCTGCGCACCACCGGTTACCTTCCGGTCGAACCCGGCTGTCCGAACGTGAATGGCGACAACCGCGTCAACGTCGTCGACCTGTTCCTCATCGCGAAGAACATCGACAAGCCCGTCACCACCGAGACATCCGTCTTCGATGTCAACGCCGACCGCCGCATCAACGTCGTCGATGTCTTTCTCGCCGCGAAGAAAATCGACGTGTTCTGTACTTGACGGCCGGAGGCCGCCTAAGCACACTCGGCCCCGCCCCTGCCCCGTATGCTACGATCGGCGACAATGCTCAGCCTCAGCTACAAGGCCGTTGCGCTTGCCGTCGCCGTCCTCGCGCTGCTCAGCGGCGTCTCCCCCGCCGGCACCCCGCCCGCTGAAGCTGCACAGCCGCTCCAGTTCGTCGCCCTCGGCGATTCGCTCACCCAGTCCGGCGGGTTCACCGCCCGCTACCGCGACCGCATGCAAGCGGATCTCGGGCTCGCCTCCCAGTCGGTGAATCTGGGCACCAACGGCTCCTCCAGTGGCGAACTGCTTGACCGCTTGATCACCAACCCGGCCTACCGCACCGCCGTTGCCGGCGCCGACGTCATCGTCATCCAGGCCGGCCTCAACGACTACTACCGCGCGCGCTTCCGCTACCTGTCCGGCGATTGTGGCGGAGAGGACAATCAGGACTGCATGCGCGAAATGGTGCCCAGCTTCAACGCGAATTGGACAGCGCTTCTCGAAGAACTACTCGTCCTCGCCGACTCCGAGGAGGTCGCCATCCGCGCGCTGAACATGCACTACCCGTTCTTCGCGCTGGACAACTGGACCGGCCCCTTCGCTGTGCTGAACGTCTACCTCAGTCAGATGAACGAACACATCGCCGCCGAGTCAGCACGTCTCGACATCCCGCTCGCCGACGTCCACGCAGCGTTCCACGGGCCAGCCGGCAACCTCGACCCGATCAACGGGGGCTACCTCCTGCTGGACGGCATTCACCCCACCGACGCCGGCAACCGCGCGATCGCCGACGCGCTCCGAAGCCTCGGCTATCTGCCGCTGGTACCCACCTGCCCGAACGTGAACAACGACAATCGCGTCAACATCGTCGACTTGTTCCTCATCGCGAAGAATGCCGGCGCCCCCGTCACCGCCGAATCAGCCCTCTTCGACGTCAACGGCAGCGGCCACATCGACATCGTCGATCTCTTTCTCGCCGCGAAGAAGGTCGACATGTTCTGCGGTTGATCTCGTCCACCAGACGCAACAAAGGGTTGTAATATCCCGTCATCTCGGCTCCCTGAACGCTTTGTACGCCCTTCCCGCCTCCATCATGTAGGCTTCACCGGCGCAGAAGGATTCTGCGCGATGAGAGAGGGAGTTGTTCAAGTGGGCAATCAGAATCTGTGGGCAGGCAAACTCGCGCTCGTAATAGCCGCAGGAGTACTCGCACTCGCGGGATTCTCCGCATGCGGCGGTGATGACGACGACGACACCGACGGCTCACCAACATCGGGAGCCACCGCCGCCGCGACCGAAGACAGCGACGACAACGGTGATGGAGCGGAGATCGAGGCCGCCGTCCTCGCGGCCTACGACGCCTGGAACGCCAAGGACATCGACGGGTTGCTGGCAATCTTCACGGAAAAGGGCGTGAACGACGTCTTCGAACTCGATGAGGGCACGACCATCGCAGTGTTCCGCGAACAACTGCCCGAGTTCATCGGCGAGCCACCCATCACGTCGGAAGGCTTCGAGAACACTGAGGTGGACGGCGCGAGCGCTTCCACCGATGTTGCGGAGGTACAAGGCATCCTTCTCGCCAACGTGCAGTACCTGCTGATCGACGACGCCGGCGTGTGGAAGATCGATGGCCAGGAAGAGATCGAAACCGCGGTGCCGGACGGCACCACGCTCGTCCACGTTGACCTCAACGAGTTCGCGTTCGGCGTCAACACGAACGAGATTGCCGACGCGCCCGGCGCCATCGCCTTCGAAGCGGGCAACGTCGGCGAGCAGGAGCACGAACTCGGACTCGCGAGAATCCCCGCAGATGCCGTCGTGGAAGATCTCCTCCGGATCGAAGAAGATGTCCCCGGCTTCGAGTTCATCGGTGGCGTCGGCCCGATCGCCGCAGGCGACACCACGAACATGGTCTTCACCGAGGCGCTTGAGCCAGGACGCTACCTCATGGTCTGCTTCCTGCCCGACACGACAGCCGGCCCCGAAGGCGAACCGCACGCATTCCTCGGCATGTACAGCGAATTCACCATCGAGTAGCCGCCGCCTGCAGCGCAAGAAAAACGAAGGGCCGGTTCATCGAACCGGCCCTTCTCGTCGTCCATGATCGTCGGCGGCCTATCTGTGTGTCCAGTCCCCAGAGCGAGCGTCCAATCGCCCCCGTAGCGCGGGCTGAAAGCCCGCGCGGGCGTCGTCTCGAAGAACGATGCAGAATCGTCGGCGTGCCCCTTCTTGAAGAGAATAGACTTAGGCCACGACACCACCGTCGTGTCACGCCATCGTCTCCGAGCGCAAGCTCCCCCTCTCCAAGAATTTGGAGAAGGGGCCGGGGGGTGAGGCCGCGCGCCGTGAAACGCAAAACACATCAACCCGTCCCCAAAAGAACATCTGTGTCCATCTGCGACATCTGTGGAAAAAGAAAAACCTTTGCGCTCCTCTGCGCCCTTTGCGTCTTTGCGGTGAACCGAAAAGCTACCCAGGCAACGCCAGCGCCACAAACGGCATCCGCAGCGATTCCGCCAGTGCCTCGTACGTCACCGCCCCCTCGCTGACCAGCACGCCTTTCGCCAGCGCCGGGTCAGCCTGCAACGCCGCGCGCGTCCCCAATTCGGCGAGCTTCAGCACGTACGGCAGCGTCGCCGCCGTTAGCGCCGCCGTCGATGTGCGCGGCACCGCGCCCGGCATGTTCGCCACGCAGTAATGCAGCACGCCCTCTTCGACATAGATCGGCTCGTCATGCGTCGTCGGCCGCGATGTCTCGCACGTCCCGCCCTGATCGATCGACACGTCGACGATCACCGCGCCCTCGCCCATCGCCCGCACCATCGCCCGGTTGACCAGCTTCGGCGCCGCCGCACCCGGCACCAACACCGCGCAGATCAGCACGTCGGCGTCCGTCATCGCCTCTGCGATCGCAAGCGGGCTCGATTGCAACGTCGTCGTCCGGTTCGGCCACAACTGCTGCACGCGCCGCAGCTTGTCGAGCCGCGTGTCGAACACCGTCACCCGCGCCCCCAGCGCCACCGCCGTCTCGATCGCGTTCTCCGCGACGATCCCCGCGCCCAGCACGACGACGTGTGCCGGCGGCGCTCCCGGCAACCCCGACAGCAGCTTGCCGCGTCCCGGCCCCGGCTTGCGTAAGTACTGCGCGCCGATCTCCGTCGCCATCCGGCCCGCGATCTGGCTCATTGGGATCAGCAGCGGCAGCGAGCCGTCGGCGAGCTGCACCGTCTCGTAGGCGATCGCGGTCACCTTCGAGCGCAGCAGCACGCGCGTCAGTTCCGGCAGCGCCGCCAGATGCAAGTACGTGAACAGCGTCTGCGCGTCGCGGATTAGCGCGTGCTCCGCCTCCAGCGGCTCCTTCACCTTCACCAGCAGATCCGCCTGCGCCCACACCTCCGACGCCGCACCGCGGATCGTCGCGCCCGAGGCCGCGTACGCCGCATCCGCACAGCCAACCCCAACGCCCGCCCCCGACTCCACCAGCACGCGATGCCCCGCAGCGACGAGCGCGCCCGTCCCCTCCGGCGTCAGCCCGACCCGAAACTCCTCGTTCTTAATCTCACGAACAGTCCCAACAATCATCGCCCCTCAGTATCGGCGAACCCTCGCCTCGAAGCGATATGAGGACACGGAAAAACCTACGACTGGCGCTCGCGTCCTTCCGCTCCCGCCCGATGAGATCCCGTTCCGCACCCCGCGAAAAAAAGCGTAGGGACAGGTCTTTAGACCTGTCCGCACACGCACGACTCACACCCTGCCCGTCGAATTCAGCGCCATCATCGAGCGCTACCCCTGCACTCCATCCGTGCCCATCCGCGTGACTCTGTAATTCCTAAAGAAAAACCTTTGCGCTCCTCTGCGTCCTTTGCGCCTTTGCGGTGAACCGAAACTCCCGCTTCCCGCGTCCACCCTCCCTTGCCCTCTATCTGCGCCCATCTGTGACATCTGTGGAAAAAAGAAAAACCTCTGCGCCCTTCGCGCTCTTTGCGCCTTAGCGGTGAACCGGCGTCCCGCTACGCCCCAACCACATTCCGCAACACGCCGATCCCCGCCACCTCCGCCTCCACCACATCGCCCGGCCGCAAGAACTCCGGCGGCGTCCGCCCCACACCAACACCCGACGGCGTGCCCGTCAACAGAATGTCGCCCGGCAGCAGCGTCATCCCCGCCGACCACTCGGCGATCAGCCGCGCCACCGGAAAGATCTGCTGCCGTGTGTTCGAGCGCTGCTTCTCCGTCCCATTGACGCGCAGCGAAATGTCGAGCGTCTGCGGATCGCCGATCTCGTCGGCCGTCACCACCACCGGCCCCAACGGACAGAACCCGTCGAGCCCCTTGCCCTTGTACCACTGCCCGTGCCGCTGCTGCAGGTCGCGCGCCGTCACGTCGTTCGCGACGGTGTACCCGAACACGTATTCCAGCGCCGACGCCTCGTCGATATCGCGCCCCTCGCGTCCGATGATCACCGCCAGTTCAACTTCCCAGTCGATCGATGTGCTGACGTGCCCGTGCCACGGAATCTCATCGTCCGGCCCGATCACGCACGTCGCCGGCTTGGTGAAGAACACCGGATACGCCGGCGGTCGCGCGCCCGCCGCCGACTTCGATTCGGCGACATGCTCGGCGTAGTTCAGCCCGACGCACACCACGTTCCGCGCCGGCCGCACAATCGGTGCCAGCAACCGCACGTCGTCCAGCGCGCTCCCTGCCAAAGCATCGCCGCCGCCCCGCGCGATGATCGCGCGTCCCACATCCAGCGCCCGCTCACCCGCCACGATGAACGCGACCATCTCGTCCGGCACATCGCCCAGCGACAACGCCCGCGCCGCCACCGCCACATCCGCCACCCGCTCGCCAACCACGACACCAAGCCGCGCCGCCGCCGCCGCATCCGCGCCACGCTCCCTGTACGTCACCAACCGCATCGCTCACCCCTCCGCGCAATTGCGCGCCGACGATGATCAAGCGCCCTCGGATGAAAAACGTAGGGACAGGTCTTTAGACCTGTCCGCATCCCGCATCCCGCATCCCTATCGGTGCCCATCTGTGAAATCTGTGGAAAAAAGAGAAAACCTCTGTGCCTCTGTGCCTCTGTGGTGAACCCGGCGCGCCGCGGTCGCGACCCCCACTTCTCATCTCCCACTTTCCACATCCCCAGATCAGTACCACGAACGATCGATGATCAGCCCCGCATGATGGCTCAGCACCGACAACACCGCCCGGTCCGCATCGCCAAACGCACCGCCGCGCTTGCGGTCCGTCACATACAACGCGCCCACAATCCCCTCGGCGCCGAACACCGGCAGCCCCAGCAGTTCCTGCATCGGCGGATGCTTCGGCGGGAACCCGAACGCCTTCTCGTGCTGCGACACATCCGTCAGATGCACCGGCAGCCCGTCCTGCCGCATGTTGCCGAGCGGCCCGTGCCCCTGCGGCGGCCCCTTCAGCAGCGCCAGTTGCCTCGCGTCCATCCCGCTGACGATGAACCCCTCGACGTAATCGTCGCCGCCCGTCACCGCCAGCGCCCCGAACGTCGCGTCCGTCATCTCGCGCGCCACATCGACGACATGCTGCAGCGCATCGTGCGGCGTCTTCGGCGGCGACTTCCGGTTTCGGTCCGCCAGCTTCCGCAGCGCCCGATACTCCGGATCGCGCTCCGCCAGCAACCCCCGCCGAGGCGCCGCCGCCTCCACCCGCTCCGCCAGCTCCCGCTGCGCCTCAACACTCATCGAACGTTCCGTTTCGCACCGTAGCCCTCGCGACCGTTCTGCACGCACACCGACCCACCGCACACCCCTCCGTAGCGCGGGCTTTCAGCCCGCGCGATCGCCGTCCCGGTGACTATCAACAAGCCCGGCGGGGGGGTGAGGCCGCCCCGTGCAACTCACAACACACCAAACCACTCCCGAAAAAATCTGTGCCATCTGTGACATCTGTGGAAAAAGAAAGCCCTCTGTGCCTCTGTGCCTCTGTGGTGAAATTCAAGCGCGGCCTACCGATCGTTGCCTCGTTTCGAGCACCCCCGCCACAAACGTCGTGATCGGCGGCACCACCAACTGCGCCGCCACGTCAGAATGCCCGCTCCCCGCGAACGTCACCCACGTCTTCGGCTCCGGCGCCGCCTCGAACACCTCCTGCCCCATCGATGCCGGCACCGTCGTGTCCGCGTCGCCGTGCATCACCAGCAGCGGACAGCGCAGACGCCGGATCCGCGACAGCGTGTCGAAGTTCGTCAGCGGCAACCACGGCGCGAACGCAAACAGCCGCCGCAGCCGAGGATGCCGCTCCACCGCCATCGCCCGGATCGACGTGAACGGCGCCCGCAAGATCAGCCCCGCCGGCGGCTCCCGCAGCGCCAGCTCCGTCGCGATCCCCGTCCCCAGCGAGAAGCCGTAATAGAAGATCGAAGCTGGCTCGACGTCCGCCCGCTGATGCAGCCACCCCAGCGCCGCCGCCGAATCGAGCACCGTGCCCTCCTCCGTCGGCGTGCCCCCGCTCCGCCCGTACCCGCGCCCGGCCCTCCGCCCGTACCCCCGATAGTCGAACACAAAGAAGTTCGCCTCAATCCCCGACAGAAACTCATAAAACGCCGTAGCCCGCTCCGCCGTCACCCACATATCGCTCGCGTTGTAACTCGTCCCATGCATGAAAAGAATCGTCGGCGCCACCCCCGGCCGTCCGCCATCGCCCGCTCCAACCGCCTGCGTCGAAGCTCCGTCGAACTCCCCTACAGCACCCTCCGTGCCTCTGTGCCTCTGTGGTGACCCGTCCCCCGCACCTCTCACCTCCCACCTCTCACCGCCCAGGCCAGCGGCCGGAAACCACCACCCCTGCAACTCCAGCCCGTCCGGCGTGAAGATCGACGCCTCCTCATACGGCCACCCGACCGCATCCGGCGGCTCCTCGTGCCACGACCCCGTATAAAACACCCGCGGCCGGATCACCCGCTCCGACGCGATCGTCAAAGCCACCCCCGGCGCCGAAAGCGCCGCCGCCACCCCAAGCATCTTCCGTATCATCACAGGTTCTCTTCAAAGCGTGGATCCCGATCATGATGGCCATTTGGGTTGCCCTTCGGCGAGCCGGCGATTGTCGGCGGCACCCCTAGCATCAGCGCATGGAGCTTAGGCAGGATCTTCGCCAAGCGAGAATAGTGCTCGATGTAGAAGGCGTCGGCATCTGGCCTCTCATCCTGTGTTCGCAACGCATCGACTCTGCGCCCGATCTCGCGGCACACGTTGTCCGCGACGATCTCTGCCATCAATGCCTTTACCCACGGCGTCTCCTGCCCCGGAAAGGCCGGCGGGTCTCCCAAGTACCGCCTCAAAGCTGTATGCCGACCCATGATCTGTAGGACCTTGACGATCTCTCCCGCCCCATTGGCAACGTCTTTCCACAGGGCGCGGTAAATGCCGCCGTCCTCATCAACCAGTTCGAACCTCAAAGATGGGCCCTCGCCGTCCGGCGAGACCAACGCGTGACATTGCGCCGCGTCCCCGTCGATCCGTGCCTCGATTTTCGACTCCGCTCCTAAAACGCGGGCGTCCAAACGAGCTTCGGCGCGGAGCCAATTGTTAGTCGGGTCGCGCATTAGAGCGACCGTCGTCGTGAGTACAGCGATCCCAGCGTTGTCGCTCGTAATCTTGGCTAGGATCCCTTCGGGGAACATATCCAGCGGAGCGCGGAGTACGATCGTCTTCTTCTTCATCCATCCGATCCTGTAACGCCCGCGCTCGAATTCAAGGGTGGTGGGAAGCTCCGGAGGAGGCGGGAGGGATTTCTCCTCATGGACTTCAACTATCGCCTCGGCAGCGCGGCCCTCGACCTCACACTGGAGCAGCGTCACGTCCGGGAGAAGCGGGCGCAAACGGAGCTGCCCAACCATCACGTCATCGCGTTTCTTGTGAGGCACGAGCAGTATTTCACCGCCGTCGACGAGTTCAACGACGCCCTCCGGATCGACGAAGACGCTCACTCTCGGGGCGCTAGATAGCCCCTCTCGCTTGGCCAATACGGTCAGCGTCTTTAGCTGGTCGAGGTAGCAAACGGCGTCACTCGGAACGATAGCAAGAGGTTCTACCTCCTTGCCGCCGTTTCCCCCGCCCGGAGGTAGCACGTCCGCGTCCGCGTCACGCAGCTCGTCATCCATAAACCGGGCGACCTCGCGCGCGAGCCTGTCGAGACTCCGCCGAGTTTGCTCATTCTCCATACGCGATGCTTCGCGGCGGATGCGCTCTTCTTCCTCGCTAACAACATCCTCCAGGACAACATCAACGGCGTGTTTGAGTGCCGCGTAAAAGGGGTGCTCGCCCTGCAATCCATCGCGTGATCTTGTGATGATGGGCATCGGGTTCAACGCCGTTGCTGGGAGTCCCCGATCCCTGCGATCATCGTATTCCCTCGCAATGACATCGATGTAGGGGCACTCGACGCGACCCTGAATGAACGATGCGTATGGATTGGACTCAAAAGAAAACAGCGTGTTCTCGTAGATCGCGCGCTGACCCTTTAGCAATAATCCGCAGGGGCGGAAGGGATCGGTCGTGGCCTTGTCACAACGTTCGGGTAAGCGACCAACAACTACCCTCGCCGAGGCTCCTGGGTACTCCGGGATGTCAACGACAATCGAGCGGAGGGGAACGGATGTTGGCGGTGCGAACCGTAGTCGGTCGCTCTCTTTAGAGTTAAGGTTGAACAGGACAATCTCTCGGTTTGGGTCGGCCATGATATCGCGCAACTGAAAGTGCTTTGAGAGCCGCTCCATAAGTGTCCCGTGGTTTGGGCATCGGATCCGGGTACCCACAAGTACCGTCGCAGCGGTTCCGTTTCCTCGAGCGATCCCCAGGCGATCGCGATCATCGGTTGTCGCTTTGCGCGATTTCTTCAGCGCGCTGTACGTGCCATTCGACAGCAGTTTCAAGTAAGCGTATTGGTTTTCACAGATCGACTCATAGGTCGTTGGCCCGAATGCGGATACGTCTTTGGCACCTCTCCCGAGGTTCCCGCGGACGGCGCGGCCTTCCTCGAAACCTGAAACGCGTTCCGCAAGTTTCACGATCTTCGCGACGAGGACATCTTGTGTCATGCCGCTCGCGCGATCCTTTACAATGACCCGCCAGTCAGAGTTCTTCCGGTGTTCTACCTCGATTCGGATCTTCCCGATTCCGCCACCGTTGCGCGCGTACGCGTCATCCGCGTTGGTGATCAGCTCGATCAATCCTCGTACGATGTCTCCGCGCATGGCATCGTGGGTATCCTGCTGGAATGCCCGATCCGTGTACTCCACGTGGCCACTGACCATCTGATCCGAAGCGAGTGTCATGCGGCCCCCTCTGCGAACCATTCCGGGTGGCTCTGCTCGATGTACTCGAGCAACTCGATAATGTCTGTCCGCTCGTTGTCCGCCGCTGCCGACCGGAGCGTCGCCATACGCTGTCGCCAAACGTCACGCGGGCTGTCCGGCGCGCACTTCAACAACACGGCTGCTTCAAGCCTCCCAAGTTGCCTGTTCCGATCGCCTGCCAAGTACGCTGCCGCCCATGGGTGCTGAGACGCTTCGGCGACAACCTTGAAGCTCGGGCGGCGTGTTTTCGGGGCGCGGGTCTCTTTCGCGGCCAGTCGCTCAAAGGAAGGTAGTCGACTACGAATCCACTCGACGCCCTCAGCCGATAGCTGTCGTCCCAGGCCATTTGGTGTCTTCATCATGAGGTCGCCGCGCCCGTTCTCAATGTGTCCAACCGCGGCCCATCCGGTTCGGTCGCTCGGGTATTCAAGCTTCTTCCAGCCGAATCGAGTCGGGGACAGTCGCCAGCACTCTTGTACGACCTCTTCGACGTTCACGTATTGCCCGGCTCCTCCGAGGCGATAGAGCGCGTACAGGAAGATGTCCTGGTTGTTCAGTTCGCTTGGGTTGGGTGCTCCCGCTGGTCTCTTACGTCCCATTCTTCTGCTTCAAGCTATACGTGCCTCGGGTCTTTCTAGCGAAGACTTCCGGCGCGCGCCGGAGGTGTACGATGACATTTGCGTCGGTTCCCTTCCCGGGGATCGCCACGCCGCGCTCGACGAGCGCAGTTCGTATGTCTCTGATGTGCATCGACCCATGCTCCTCCAAGATCTCCCTAACAGCCATCTGGATCTGGCTCCCGCTATTACCCGTTGTAAGGGCGCCCTTGCCGTTCTCCGCTACAGGCGACTGCGTGGGCGCCAGCGGTGTAGCAGATTCGACATCGATCAAGCGGCGAACGAGCTCCAATTTCTGTATTAGCTGCTCCCTTCGGTTCAGGAGCGGTTCGAGCTCTCGCCCGACCCCTTCCTTCTCAAGGTCAAGCTCGGCCTCCCACCTCTTCAGTTCGTCTAGCCTGGCCATGGCTTGCGCCCCTTTTGGTGTAGCTACGCTGTAAGTACAGGAATATACAACCCAGTGCGAAGAAGATCAAGACCTGCTTAGTCAAGGGGCAGCGCGGTCCCCGTGGCTTTGTTCCCGCCTCCCGCCTCCCACCTCCCACAGCCCCAGTGACCCCAACCCCTACGACATCCCGCCCCACCTCCCCTATCCTCCTCCCCTCGACAGTCCATCCGTGCCCATCTGCGACATCCGTGGAGGGAAAAAGATGCCACGAGGCGGCAAACGACCCGGCGCCGGCGCACCCAAAGGCAACCTCAACGCCCTCACCCGCGGCGAGCACAGCAACATCGCCATTCGCGTCCGCGACTACGTCCAGGAGCACCCCCACCAGCGACGCCTCGCGTTCGAGCTACGGGACGCCGGCCTCGTCGCCCTCACCGTCGAGCCCGGCACATCCGTCGTCACCGGCTTCACCGCCCCAATGGGCGTCTACGGCTTTCTTGCGTACATGTACCGCCATATGATTGATTTCCCGCATCAATCAAACATCAATCAAACCGCCCCCAAATGCCCCCGCTGCACCCCGCCAAACAAGCCGCCCTAGCTTCGAAACCGGCCCCCATCGCCCCGACGGCCACAGCCATCGAAAAAACGCGAAACTCAATCAAACAATCAAAGAACGCGTCCCGCTTCTCGCTTCCCGCATCCCGCTTCCGCCCACTACAGCAGCCACCCGCCGCTACCGACCATCACACAGGCGTGGGCCGCGCAGGCCCCAGAAGAGGAACACCGTGGGCGACACCGCCAACTGGGAATTCGCCGCCGCCGTCGCCGCCGTCAGCATCGGCCTCATCGGGCTGCTGGTGTTCACGCTCGTCGGCGTCTTCGGCTCCTGGCGCGTCTTCCACCACGCCGCCAAAGCGGCGAACGAAGCCGAGCGCGCCAGCGTCGCCATCCAGGAACTCGCCCGCACCCTCGCCGCCCGTTCCGTCCACCAACTGCCCGTCATCGACCTCAGCGACGCCGCCGCCGAGATGGCCGACCTCCGCCGCCAGGCCGACGATCTGATCGACCAGCAAGGCCGCCTCCAGGACGCCATCCGCAACTTGATCGAGGCCGGCGTCATGCAGTCGCAGGGCTCGAACGAACACCTCGCCGATCTCGAGAACGCGATGCGCCGGCTCGAAGACAATCTCACCCGCGTCGCCGCCGCCGTCACCAACCTTCGCCAGCAGCGACCGTAGGAGGCACAAGCATGCCCCGCAAACCCGCAGCACCAGCCTATGGCGAACCCGTCGCGGCGATGATGGCATCGCTGCTGCCCGTCCACGCCGCGTCGACCACAGCCTGGCTCGTCGATGCCGCCTGCACCGCCGCCGAGCAGGGCCTCCATGCCCCGTTCACGTTCGTCTTCTTCGAAGAGCAAGACGGCCGCCTCGACCCGCAGGCGCCCGCGTCCGACCTCCGCCGCCGCTCGCTCCAGCGCGTCAGCGACGCCATCGGCCACGACCTGCTGCGCGCCAAGCTCGACCCGCAGCAGTCGCCCGCCATCGCCGAAGCCCTCGACCTCGCCACGTCCGTCCAGACGACACCCGAAGCGTTCTTCGAGCCGCTCGCCGGCGCCGAGCGCGCCCGCGCCGCGCAGACCAAGCTCGGCGTCAGCGCCGCCTCCGTCGCGCCGCTGATCGTCGCCGGAGAGCGCATCGGTGCCCTCGTCGTCCTCATGCAGAGCGAAGCCGACGCCAACCACGTCCGCCTGCTCGCCGACCACATCGCCACCGCCTCGGCGAATCTCCGCCAGGCGACCGCCGCCCGCGACGCCGGCGTCATCGACGTCGTCCGTTCCGTCTTCGATGCCCGCAAACTGGAGACCGAACTCGAGCGCGAACTCAGCCGCGCCGAGCGCTACAAGCACCAGGCATCAATCGTAGTGATCGAAGCGACGAACCTCCGCCTGCTGCGCGAACAGTTCGGCCGCTTCCTCACCGATCGCCTGCTGCAGCGCCTCGGCGAGTCGCTCGCCCAGCACGCGCGCGACATCGACGTCATTGGCGCCTACAAGGAGAGCGGCTACACGATGATCCTCACCGAAGCGACGCCCGAAGGCGCCGCCCAGGCATCGCGCCGTCTGCTCGAAGCCGCATCCGCCACCCGCCTCGACGAGAGCGTCCCGGGACTCGAACTGCATCTCGCCGTCGGCTACGCCACCACCCCCGCCGATGGCGCCAGCAGCGACTCCCTCTTCGCCGCCGTCGAACGCCGCATGTACGGCTCGTCGCAAGTCGCGTAGCGCCTGCTCCGCAACCGGTGAGCCACTCCCCCATCACCTGTGGAGCGGGCTTTCAGCCCGCGTTCGTAGTGCCGCCGCGACCTCCAACCTCCACCGACCAGCGCTAGGCCCGCCGCCCACTCGCCGCAAACTCCGCCTTCACCCGCGCCAGCAGATCCGGATCGAGCGCCACATCGACCGCCGTCATCGCCAGCGCCCGAGCCGTCAGCAGCATCGACTCATGCGCCGCGTCCGTGATCGCCGCCGCCGTGAACTCCGGCGAGTGCGTGAACGTCGGCGTCCCGACCCCAAAGTTCGGATGAATCGACGGTACGACCTGGCTGACGTTGCCCATATCGCTGCTGCCCGTCGTCAGCTCCTTCAGCTCGATGAAGTGCTTGCCGACGTCCTCGCCGTTCCGCCGGTACGCATCGACGAGCGGACGGTTGTTCTTCATCGGGGCGTACTCCATGTCCTGGTGCCAGTCCAGGGTCATGTCGCAACCCGTCGCCAGCGCGCCCGCCTCGAAGCAGTGCTTCACGCGCTCCTTCAGTTGCTCCAGGTACCACGGCTTCAGCGCCCGCACGTAGAACGTCCCGCGTGTGTACGACGGCACGATGTTCGCCGCGTCGCCGCCGTGCGTGATGATCCCGTGCAGCCGTGCATCGCGCCGGATGTGGTGCCGCAACTGCGCGATCGACTGGTACGCCGTGACGATCGCATCGAGCGCGTTGATGCCCTGTTCCGGGAAGACCGATGCGTGTACTGCCTTGCCGCGATACTCCACGTCGACATGCGCCACGCCGAACATGGGCGCCTCGGCAAGATCAGCTGGCCCCGGGTGCGCCATCATCGCTACGTCGATGTCATCGAAGCAGCCTTGCGTCACCATCGGAACCTTGCCGCCGGAGCCCTCTTCCGCCGGCGTGCCCAGGATGACGACGCGCGCCTCCGCCGGATCGAGCGCCTTTGTCAGTGCCGCCGCCGCGCCCACGCCCGCCGTCGCGATCAGATTGTGCCCGCAGGCGTGCCCGATCTCGGGAAGCGCGTCGTACTCAGCGCAGACGGCGATCGTTACTGGCCCCCGCCCCCACTCGCCGCGGAACGCTGTCTCCATCCCGTAGGCGCCATCCTCCACCACGAACCCATGCGCCTTCACGAACGGCACGAGCTGCCCGCGCGCGTGGTACTCCTTGTACGCCAGTTCCGGGTGCGCGTGAATCTCCCGAGAGATGCGGATCAGCTCCGGCGCCGCGGCCGCCACCGCCTCGTGAACGCGCTCCTTCGCCGCATGGATGTCGCTCATGTGGGGCCTCCTTCGTGGAGCGCAGCGTATAGCCGCCCCGCGATATGCGACAGCGCGGGGGCGTCCTTCGGGTCGCCGAAACGCCGCTAGGGCTCCTCGAACTCGATCAGATCGAGGTCGTCGACGCACGACGTCTCCAGCTCGGCGGCCGGATCGTCGAGGAATGCCGCTACGATGTCCATCGCACAGCCTTCGTCGAGTACGCCGTGCGCCAGCCCCGTGAACTCCAGCACCCTGCTGTTCGAGAGCGTCGCCGCGGCGATGCGTGCGTATGACGGTGGCGTCACGGGGTCGAACTGCCCGGCGAGCAGCAGCGCCGGGATGTCGCTCGTCACCGGCTCGTTCTCCCTGTCGTCGGCGCCCTCCACGCCCCACGCCGCGCAGGCGGAATCGAGGTACTCGAGATCGCCTCGGACGTTCTCCTCCAGCCGTTCAAACGCCGAGTTCGTGACGCCTTCGATCGTGCCGGTGGTGTTGAACGGAAGCTCCTCATAGCAAAGCACTGACATGTACTGCCCGAGCGCCGATCCGCCACCGCCGCTGGCGTCGGATTGCGACGCCAGCCAGCTCAGGTCGTCCGTCTCGCCGTCGCCCGTACGCACGATTGCGGCCGGCAGATAGGGCACGTTCGTCGGGTCGTACAACGCGTCGAACAGCACACTCAGAAAGTACGACCCATCGACCGTCGATTCATACAGCTCGCCGGTGTAGTAGTCCTCCACCTCGATCGTCCGCGGCTCGGAATCCAGCTCCTCGACGAGGTCGATCAGCGCCCCGCGCAGATCCGGAACGAAATCGCTACAGCCAGCATCGGCCGCGCAAGCATCGAACAGCGCTGTCAGCGCTTGCTCGTACAGTGCTGGCTCGTCCGAATAGAAGTTCCCCTGCACGGGAATCACAGAATCGAGTACCAGGCTGCGGATGGCAGCACCAGCGTCGCGCGCCGCCGTGAGCGCAACACGCGTCCCATACGAGATGCCGTAGAGGTTGTATTGCTCGTAGCCCAGCGCATCGGCAAGCGCCACGATGTCACGGGCGATCGTCTCGCTCGTGTACGCGTTGATCGCCACACCGCGGTCGCGCAAACGGTCGGCACATTCACCGAGCGCGTCGTCGTACGCGCGATCGTAGTCCTCGGCGCTGGCGTCCTCGTCGAGTTCGTCCGCGTAACTGTCGGCTTCCCAGCAATCAAGCGCCGGCCGCGACCGGCCCGACCCCCGCTGGTCGAAGAACACGATGTCACGCTGCGACTGGATCGGACGACCGTAATCGGCACTGAACGACCCGCTGTCGTAGTCGATCGCTGGCCCGCCTGGTCCTCCGGCGAGGTAGATCAGTGGATCCGGCCGGGAATCGTCGCCGGTCGCGTGGAAGATCGCGAAGGCAAGGTCGATGGTGGAGCCGCCCGGCCGCCCGTGATCCTCGGGCACACTCACGAAGCCGCAGGTCACCGTTTCGCCTTCGGTCTGACCCTCGGGAAGGTCGAAGTCGCAGCGTATCTCCGTAAAGCGCCCGGATTCGGCGCCAGGCGCTGGTCGCGAACGCGCGTCGTCATCGCCGCCACCGCCGCATGCCGCAGACATCAGCCCGGCACCGAGCGACGCTGCCGCCAACAGCCGACTCAAGCTCGCCATCGGCCATCGTTTCCGTGCCATCATCACCCCGTCTCGCGCTGGCGCTTGATTCGCCCGGTAGTTTACTCGCCCCGGGGTGGCCATCGTCGTTGCTGGCCGGCCCTCACCTCCCCGAAAGCCCCCGGCCGATTCCCTCATTCCCCGCCCGCAAGGCTCATCGCGCCGTCCGTTTCCGCCGATACTCACTCGACACGTTCTTGCCGGGAGGAGCCAACATGCCAAACAATGACAGCAACATCGGCCTCGCACGAGACCTCACCCAAGCCATCGACGACCTGCAGACATCGCTTCAGCGCGCCAGTGAAGCGACCTCGACGATCCGCGAGCTTGTGCCGCGCGTGGTCGCCATCGGTTCACTCTTCGACGAACTGGAAGCCGTGATCAACTCCGGTCGCGCGCAGGTCGGCGCCACGGCGCAATCTGCCGGGCCGGCCGTCTACAGCCGCCCGACGCTGGTGACACCGACCGCACCGCAGTCGGCGCCGCAACCCTGGACGCCCGCCCTGACGCCCGCAATGTCCGAGACGCCCGTGATCGCCACAAGCGAGGGCATCGGAGTCGAGACTCCGTTCGGGCAGACCGCGTCGGCGCGCCGTTCCGACTCCTCGGAAGCGCTCACGTGTTTCCGGCTCGAGTTCGAAAGCACGCCCGGTCCGCTCGACCTGCGCACCGTCGATGACGCTGTGAGCGAGCACCCCGACGTGCGCGACGTCGCGCTGCTCGACTACGACGGCCGCAAGGCGACATTGAAGGTCTGGATCGTCGCGACCGCGCAGCCGTCGTCGGTGCAGGAGTCGCTGACGGAGCGCGCCTCGCAGCTCTTTGGTGCCGCGAACGACGTCAGCGTCGTCGCGCTTGAAGACGTGGCGTAACCCGTCCGGAACCGAGACATTCAACGGCCCGCGAGCATCGCTCGCGGGCCGTTTCGCCTTATCGCGGCAGGATGCTACGGCGTCGTCTCATGACACACGCCGACGCTGTTGTTCACGTTTCCGGTGAGGGTATTTCCGGACGTGGTCACGTTGCCGGCGCGAAACAGGCAGATGCCGGAGCCGCGGTTGTCATAGATCCGGTTGTTCTCGATCCGCCCGGTCGACGTATTCACATACGACACGCCGATGCCGCGGTTCCCGTATACGCTCGAGTTCGTGACCGTCAAGTTCGCGCCTTGCGCCAGCACGCCGCCGCCAAGCGTGCCGGTCTCAGGCAGAACCGTGCTGTCGTGGATGTCGTTGTTGTTCAGCACGCCCACCGCGCGGATCCGCAGGTTGTTTGGTATCTCCGGATACTTCAGCGGATCCGGATACGCCCGGAACTCGATCGCGTGTTCTTCATTGGCGTCGTACTCGTCCGCCTCCGAAGACATCGTTGCACCCCAGACGAACAGGCCGCTCAGCACGTTGCGCCAGATGTGATTGTTGCGGAACGTCCCGTTCGTCCCTGGAAACAGCACGATACCCGTGCTGCCGTTCGCTTGAATCACGTTTGAATCCAGAATGACGTTCGCTGCGCCCACGTACGCCGCCAGGTTGTCCAGGTAACACTCCGGCACCTCGACGAAGCCCGGCGGCAGCAGCGCGCACGGCGTCTGACCGGCGAACACCCCCGGCCCTTCGTTGTCGGAGATGATGTTGCGGACGACGGTCGTCGTTGCGGTCTCGCCGACCGTCGATACGCCGACGCCGCCGTTGACGAAGATCCAGTTCCGTTCGACGACGACGTTCGCCGCGCGGCGCGTCAGCACGCCGTCGCCCGCCATCGCGTAGATGAACGAGTCGGTAATGCGGCCGATGCTGCCGGAGTCGTAGTGGATGCCCAGCGCGCCGCCGCCAACGTCCATCCGCTGAAACACGATGTTCTGGCTGCCCGATACGTACGCGTTCGCCGGCGAACCGAAGTACAGCGTGAACTCCTCGAAGACCAGGTCGCGGCTGTTCGAGACGAGCAGCCCGTCGCGCGTGCCGCCCGCGACGATCGTCTCGCGCACGCCGGCGCCGCGCAGCGTCACCCCCGTCTTGCCGAAGAACCCGATCGGCCCGCGATAGACGCCCGCGGCCATGCAGATCACGTCGCCGCTGCGCGCGTTATCGACCGTCCGCTGCACGTTCTCGGGCGTCGCCTGCTTGTTGCAGCCTTCGCCGGCCATGGCTGGTGCCACGCCCGAAGCGCCCGCCCCCGCGCCAATGATTGCAGCGGCGAGCACGCCAGCGAGCCCCAAGATCATTCGTCGCGAACCCGTCATCCCAAACCTCCACCCGAAAAACCTCTGTGACTCTGTGCCTCTGTGGTGAACCCGAATCGTACGGCACCACTACCGTCCCAGCACACGACGCACCGCGCCCGCAGCTTCGCCAAGCGCGACGATCTGCGCGTCCTTCTCCGTGCGGCGCTTCACCTCCGCACCGCCGTTCTCGATGCTGCGCGGGCTGACGGTGACCCGCACCGGCATGCCGAGCAGGTCAGCGTCATTGAACTTCACGCCGGCCGAGCCTTCGACACGATCGTCAAACAGCACCTCGTAGCCGGCGTCCTGCAGCTCCTGGTACACCTGCTCGGCGCTCTCGCGCACACCCGGCTTGTCGAAGCCGAGGCCGACGAGATGCACGTCGTACGGGGCCATCGCGTCCGGCCAGATGATGCCGTGTTCGTCGTGATTCGCTTCGATCACCGCGGCGAACACGCGTCCGACGCCCATGCCGTAGCAGCCCATGATCGCCGGCTTCGCGTTTCCCGCTTCGTCGGTGAACATCGCGTCGAGCCGCTCCGTGTACACGGTGCCAAGCTTGAACACGTGCCCCACTTCGACGCCGCGCTTCGTCTCCAGCGTTCCGCCGCATCGCGCGCAGATGTCACCCGCCCGCGCCAGCGAGATGTCGGTGACGATGTCCGCCGTCCAGTCACGTCCGTGGTTGACGTTGCGAAGATGCACGTCCGGCTTGTTCGCGCCCGCGACGAGATTCGCCGAGGACAGCGCCGTATCATCCGCGACGATCTTCACGCCGATCAGCCCGACAGGCGACGCCGATCCAGCCACGAGCCCGTGCTTCCGCACGCCGCCTTCATCGAGCAGCGCCAACTCGGTCGCCTTGAGCGCATTGCGCAGCTTCGCCTCGTTCACCTCAAGATCGCCGCGAATGGCGACGAACACCGGCGCGCCATCGGCCTCGTAGAACACCGCCTTCAGCGTGCGCGTGTTCGGCACCCCGAGAAACGCCACCAGTTCGTCGATCGTCTTCTGCCCCGGCGTCGCCACTTCTTCGAGCGGCAGCGGATCTTCGGGCGGCAGCTCCTGCTTCTTGTGGTCTGCTTTCTCTTCGTTCGCCGCGTAGCCGCACTTGTTGCAGAACAGCGCCGTATCCTCGCCCGCGTCGAACAGATAGATGAACTCTTCGCTCTCCTTGCCGCCGATCGCGCCGGAGTCCGCCTGCACGGCCACCGCCGGTACGCTGCACCGTTCGAGGATCCGCACGTAGGCATCGCGCGCCGCCGTGTAGCTCGCGTCGAGCGCCTCCCAGTCCGTATCGAAGCTGTACGCGTCCTTCATCGTGAACTCGCGCACGCGCATCAGCCCGCCGCGCGCGCGCGCCTCGTCACGGAACTTCGTCTGCACCTGGTAGACCATCAGCGGCATGTCGCGGTAGCTCTGCACTTGCTGCTTGAACAGGCTGACGACGACTTCTTCGTGTGTAGGCCCGAGCACGAAGTGCCGCTCACGGCGATCCTGCAGCTTCACCAGCACGTCGGCCATCGTCTGCATGCGGCCGGAGTCTTCCCACAGCTCCGCCGGCTGCATCGCCGGCATGACAACTTCCTGCCCGCCCGCGCGATCCATCTCTTCGCGGATCACCTGCTCGATCTTCCGCATGACGCGCCAACCGATCGGCAAGTAGCTGTAGATGCCCGCCGCAAGCTGCTGCACCAGCCCCGCCCGCAGCATGAGCTGATGGTTCGCCGTCTCCGCCTCCGCCGGCGCGTTACGAAGCGTCTTCCCAAAAAGCCCTGACATGCGCATAGCGGAGCTGCCCGTCCCGTCGTACTAGAAGTGTCGTGCTTGACGAGCAGCGTATCCGACACGCGCAGGTCGCGGTAACGTCAAAGGCACGCGGGGAGCCGCGACGGATCGCTATACTAGGATCGCGCGATGGAATCTGCGTCTGCGGAGGTAACCAGCGATGGCCAGGAAGAAGAACGAGCAGCCGACGTCCCAAGAGAAGAGCGATCAGGCAAAAGAGCGTGCCGAGCGCGGAAAGCGCATCGTCGCGCGCGTGCTAGCTGACAAAGAGTTCATGGCCGGCGTCGAAGAAGGACGGGAATCACAGCGCCGGGGCGAGGGCGTCTCTCTGAAGGATCTGCAAGAGAGCGCGCAAGCGAAAGAACGCGCCGAACGGGCGCGGAAGATGGTCAAGCGCATCACCGCAAACAAGGAATTCATGAAGGGTGTCGAGAGAGGCATCGAGGCCGGACGACGCGGCGAGGGCGTGCCGCTCAAGGATTTGCAGCGCAAGAATGCCGGACGTTGACGCGATCCTGCAGCCGGACGCCCGGCACTTCTACGACAACATCAAACGCCCCGCACACAAGCGTCGTCTCGACGCGGTCATGGCCGGCATTCGCGAGAATCCACGCATAGATGGCGAGCTGAAATTCGCCGTTCCATCGCGCGACCGTACGATGATCGGCTACGCGGACGGGATGTTCATCGTCATGTTTGAACATCTGAACGATTGGACGATATCCATCACTAACATTGCCTGCGACAAAGACTTCATCCCGTGGGACGACATCGACTGACCGCCGCAGCGCCTACGCGATCACCCCGCGCTCCCGCAGAAACGGGATCGCCGCACGCACCGCATCCGCCGGCTGCGACTGGTTGATCTCAAACACGCGCATCGCCGTCGCCGGCAGCCCGTCGCGAATATAATCCCACTCCACATCGCCGTGACCCGGCGCGCGATGATCGCCGATGCCCGTCACGTCGTGCAGGTGCGAGCCGATCGTGCGCACGCCGTTCGTGTCGAGCCACAGCCGCTTGTCGACGAGCCCCAACCGCCACTGCACCTCGGCGTGGCCGACGTCGTGCCAGTAGCCCGCGACATCCGTGCCGTAGTCGGCGAGCAGCATCGCCGCCTCGGCCGGCTGTGGGATCTCGTGATAGTGCAGCCGGTTCTCGATGCCGATCGCGACGCCGCTCGCTTCGCCGTGCGCCGTTAGTTCTTGCAGCGTCTTGCGCGCCTGGTCAACCCACGGCGCCGCTTCGTCCGCGCGCTTCTTGATGATCGCCGCGCGCAGCTCCTCGACGCGCTCGCCGTCGCGCGTGCCGCTGTCGAACAGCCGCCGCAGCTCGCGCTCCTGCTCGAACATCGGCGTGCCGACGCCGCCCAGATGCACCACCACCGCTCGCCCGCCGACGCTCTTCGTGAAGTCGATGCTGCCCTTCGTGTACGTGATCGCCGCGCGCCGCTCGTCGTCGTCCGTCGACGCCAGATTGAGCGAACTGTTCGACTTGTTGGCGGCATCGCGCACCAGGGGCGCCGGCGCGTGAATCGACGAGATCGGCACGCCGTGATAGCTCAGCAGCCGCTCGAACGGCGCCGTCGCCGTCGAGTGGCTGATCTCAATCGCGTCGTACCCCAGCTCGAGCGTCTCATGCACGAACTCGTGCATATCCGCCACAAACCGGTCCTGCTGCGCCCACATCGTGCTAAGGGAGAGGGTCATGGGTGGAGGATAGGGGTTGGAGGCGGGAAACGGGCGGCGGCGGGGGAAGTTGGAGGTCGGAGGCTAGGCGCCGGGATCGGGGTCGAGGCGGTCGATGTACGGCGCGATGGCGGTGATCAGCGCCGGTATGTCGCGCTCGACGACACGCCAGACGACATCTAGGTCGACGCGATTGTAACCGTGAACCAGATGGTGCCGCATACCGATGACGGCGGCCCACGGTACGTCTGCAATCTCGGACTTGATCGCCGCGGACAATCCGCCTGCCGCCTCACCGATGTTCTCGATGCCTTTCTGGACGGCGAATTGCAACTGGTAGTCCTCATCAAGATCGTCGCGGAGCCGCCCGGTCATGAACGACTCGACACGGCGTGCCGCAATCATGATGTCGATGAGCAGCTCGTCGTCAGACGGCGGCAAAGACTTGCTGCGCAGTACTAAGAATGTTCCGCCGGCGGAGCCAATTGGGATTCGTCTCAACGAGCCGTCGCTGCACCAGATCAACCGGCCGCCCGAACAGCGCGGCGGCCTCCTCGTCCATAGCAACCAGGTCGGCGATCCAGTGCTCGCTGCCCTCGGCGAACGTCACCAGCACGTCGACGTCACTCTCCGGCCCGAAGTCATCCCGCAGCACCGACCCGAACAGCTCGAAGCGGACGATCTGCCACTTCTCGCAGAACGCCGCGATCTGTTCGGGTGTGACACTGACGTTCGGGTGGATCGTGGCCATGCGGGGAGTATAGGGGATTGTTCGCGCGGGCCGACGGTGACGAGCCGCACCCACGGCCCGGCCCCTGACCGAGACCGAGACCGCCAAAGCTTCCACTAGTTCGTGATAGACTCGCTAACGAGTGCCGATTCCGCTTCGACAATTAAGGATCACCATGACGATCGAGCCCGCACCAGCAAAGCAGGATTATCGCGACATCCAAGGCACTTCATACTGCTACTCAGACGGAGTTGTTCCGCTGCTTGACGGCCTTGCCGAGCGTGTTCAGTTGATGCGTGCGGCAGGACGGCTCAATGCCGATTCACTAGCGCACATTAGAAAATTCTTCAGGCTCAAGAGCATCTATCACTCCAATGCAATCGAGGGAAACCAGCTCAACATCGGAGAGACGCGCATCGTAGTCGAACAGGGCTTGACTATTACCGGGAAGCCCCTAAAGGACAGCGCGGAGGCCAAGAATCTAGCGCACGCGCTTGATTTCTTCGAGTCACTAGCCACATCCCGGGAACCGCTCACGTGCGTCGCGATTCGCCAGACCCATGCCCTCATCTTGAAGGACATCGACGACGACAATGCCGGCAAATACCGAGAGATTGTTGTGGAGATCAGTGGATCAAAATACCATCCGCCGGCACCGCATGACGTGCCTCCGGAGATGGATCAGTTCTGCTCATGGCTTGCCATGGCGAACGAGGCCGCGGAGGGGAGTAATCCAGTAGCCCTCGCGGCAGCCGCGCACGCATGGTTCGTTCGGATTCACCCCTTTGCTGATGGAAATGGGCGAACCGCTAGAATAATCATGAATCTCATCCTCATGCGCCACGGCTATCCCATTGCCGTCATAACCAAAGATGAACGCCAACGATATTACGATGCATTGGAGGAGTCACAGTCTAGTGACCTCACGCCCTTCATTTTGCAGATCACGGAATCCGTCGTTGAAAGTCTCGAAGAGTACGAGCGCGCCGTGGCGGAACAGACGGCTCAACAAGAATGGGCGCAGTCACTGGTTGCCAAATTCACGGCACCTCAGCGGAGCGAGGCCGAGAACTTCTACGAAGTGTGGCGTTCAGCCATGGAACTGTTCAAGAATTACGTCAGGCAGAGTACCCACCTGATCAACGAACAGGCTAGTGGACTCGCCCGAATATATTTCGAAGACTTCGGCAACCTAGAGTTTGAGAAGTATCTGAGTCTCCGAGACAGAGGTCTCACGAAGCGGACTTGGTTCTTTCGAATCGATTTCAAGTCGGCGGAGAAAGCTGCGCGCTACTTGTTCTTCTTTGGTTTCCCGAGCCAGGCGATGGCCGGTCATTTGAACTTGGGCGACCGCGTGACGCTTCACGTGTCCACAGAGGTCACGCCGTTCCTCTACGAGCGGCTGGAGAACCTCCAGCGCTTGGATCTGCCGGATGTCCGGGAAGTTGGCTACAACATGGGCGACGAACAGTTCGTCGTTCGCGCCACCGGAGGAGTGATTCAGGTGCAGCGAGTTGAGGAGATCGTGCGTCTCTTTTTCGAGCAGGTAGTTCAGCGCAATTTCCCGTCAACCTGAAGCAGCGGCGTCACACTCCTCACCCCGATCCCCCCACCCCAATGGCCCGCCCGATCGCGAACGTCACCGCCGCCGCTACTGCGCCGATCGCCAACTGCCGCGCGCCCGAATACAGCGTGCTGCGGCCCGTGAACAGCGAGACGCCGGCGCCGATCGCGAACAGCGCGATGCCGCTTGCTGCCAGCGACGCGCTGAAGTGCCACCAGCTTGAGCCGAACAGGAACGGGATGACCGGGATGATGGCGCCGAGCGCGAACCAGACGAACGAGCTGAACGCGACGCGCCAGGGCTGGCCCAGTTCATCCGGGTTGAGCCCCAACTCTTCGCGCGCCAGCGTTTCGAGCGCCACGCCGCGGTCGGCGATGATCCGCTGCGACAGCGACTCCGCTTCGGCGACAGGCAGCCCCTTCGCGCGATAGATCAGCGCCAGTTCGCGGCGTTCTTCTTCGGGGTTGGCCTCCAACTCTTCCTTCTCGAGCGCGATCTGCCGCTCGAACAATTCGCGCTGCGACGTCACCGACACGAACTCGCCGGCGCCCATCGAGAACGCGCCCGCGAGGAGGCCGGCGATGCCTGCGAGGATGATGAAGCGTCCGTCGGGGTTCGCGCCGGCGACGCCGATGACGAGGCTGAGGTTGGAGACGAGGCCGTCGCTGACGCCGAAGATCGATGCGCGCAGCGTGCCGCCCGCGTCGACACGGTGCCAGCGTTCGTTGCGGGCGATGCCCGCGACGTCGGTGCCGCCGCCCGGCGAGTACATCGTCGAGAGCGTGCGCGAGTGCGAACGCTCGTTGCGCGCCATCGACGGGCCCGCTTCGGACTGCGACATGTACTCGTCGAAGCCGTTCGACTCCATCGCGCTGACCATCGGCAGCACCGCGCGCGCGCCAAGCTTGTCGGCGAGAAAGCCGAGTATCCGCACCCGCGCCGACGGCCGCACGGGGCCGGGATCGACGCCCGATTCGCGCAGTTTCGTCGCCCAGACGCTGACGTGCCTGGTCTCCGTCTCCGCCAGATCGAGGAAGATCTGCGCGCGCTCCGGGTCCTTCTCCGCCCGCGCCAACCGGCGATAGATCTCGACGCCGTCGATCTCGCCCTGATAGTTCGTCTTGTAGCGCTTGATGTCGGCCGCTGACGGCGCGGCAGGCGTTGGCGTCTCCGACGGGGACTTCGCCTCGATGTCATCCATGGGGGCATCATATGTTCACGCGGAACGACCGTCTATGCATGCGCGCTGAATTGACCCGCCGGACAGCGGTTCATACACTCAACGCACACCCCAACCTGACCTACACACGACAGGAGTCGTTGATGCTTGCAGCCGCCCTCAATCTCAATCCCGAGCGGATCGTCGTCACCGAGTTGTTCGGCGCGATCGGTTCGCCGCAAAAGACCACCGAATACATCCGCATGCTCAAGGGCATCGAAGACAACCCGAAGGTACGCGCGCTCGTCATCGACATTGATTCACCCGGCGGTTCGGCGGGGCCGTCGGAGTACATCTTTCGTTCCGTCGCGAAGGTGGCGAAGAAGAAGCCCGTTGTGGCGTTCGTGCGCGGCATGGGCGCGTCGGGCGGCTACATGGTGGCTTGCGGCGCGACGAAGATTCTCGCCGTGCCGATGGCGCTCGTTGGCTCGATCGGCGTGATCTCGATGCGGCCGATGCTGTACGAAGCGCTGGACAAGATCGGCGTGCGGATGGAGATCACGAAGAGCGGCCGCCTCAAGGACATGTTCTCGAGCTTCCGCGAGGCGACCGACGAAGAGCGCCAGAAGGAGCAGCAGCTACTCGACGGCGTCTACGATCGTTTCGTCGAGATGGTGGCTGAGGCGCGCAAGATGCCACTCGAACGCGTGCGCGAACTCGCGACAGGCGAGATCTTCACGGCGATCCAGGCGAAGGAGAACGGCCTCATCGACGACCTGGGCGATCTCGACACGGCGATCGATCTCGCGCAGGCGCTCGGCAACATCAGCGAGCGCCGCGTCACGTACATGAAGCCGCACCGCGGCCTGCGCGACCGGCTGATGAACAACGCCGCCGCCACCTTCGCCGATTCGTTCGCGATGGCGCTGGAAACGCGCCTCCGCGAGCGCCGTATCGATCTGTAAGGGTCTATCCACAGATCAAATGGAGGCAGGACGCGGGATGGCTGTCTGATTGTTTGCGGCAATGAGTTCGTTTCGTAATTTTCATGTTGCTGCATCGAGCTCGTCTCGTACTGTTCGTCTCTTGGCTTCGGCGCGGGGAGTTCGTTTCGTAATTTTCGTGTGCGCCGCGCGTGCTGCCGGGTGCGCTTTGATTGTGTTTGATTGAATCAATCAAACGGCGCGGGGACGGTGTGCCGGTGGCGGGTTGTGTGCGGGCGGAGTTAGACATGGTGGGATTGTGGGGGTTTAGTGCGGGATGTCGAAGGGACTAGTGTCACAATCGATGAAGCGGGACTTGGGGGCTGGGGTTCAACGCAGAGGCGCAGAGAGGCGCCGAAGTTCCAATCTCTAAAGAGAGCCAGGGACGGCTGTAACTTGGTGTGCGCCGAGTCCTGTGCTGAGCCCACGAACGCGGGCTGAAAGCCCGCTCCACGGATCAGTGGAGAGTTTTTCACACCCTGCTGAGCCGCCGGGACTTCTCACTCCAGACTCCCGACGCCCAGCCGCATGACCGCGCTCGCCACTGCCGCCCCAATCAGCGCCCCCACAACGTCCGCCGCGAAATCAGGCAGCCCCGGGTCTCGTCCCGGGACGATGATCTGGTGCAGCTCGTCGGTCACGCCGTAGAGCGTCGATAGCGCGATGGCGAGCAGCATGGCCAGTGCGATGCTGCGCCAATGCCGACGTGCGAGCCACGCGATGATAAACGCGAGCACGGCGTACTCGACGACGTGCGCGATCTTGTCGTATGGGAATGATGGCGGCCCGGTGACGACGATCCTGTTTGGGATCGACGACAGCGCGAAGATCAGCGCCATCCACGCGACGAGTGCGGGCCAGCCGATGAGAGAGTCGATGGCGTCGTGGATCATGCGCAAATTCACGCGTGCGGGGCGCTCATGATGTCGCGCCGAACGGCCGCTCCATCCACAGCACGTCCCAGTATCGGCCGAACTTGTAGCCGACGTCGTGCATCAGGCCGGCGTGCACGAAGCCGAAGCGTTTGTGCAGCGCAATCGATGCGTCGTTCGGCATGGTGATGCCACCGATCACCATGTGGATATCGTTGCTCACGATGGCGCCGAACAGCGTCGCATACAGCGCGCCGCCGATGCCGCGGCGCTCGTTTCCCGGCGCGCAGTAGATCGTGGTTTCGACGGTGGTGTCATATGCCGCCTTCACACGGAATTGATGCGAGCCCGCGTAGCCAAGGATCGCGCCATCCGATTCGGCGACGAACAGCCGGTGCGGCCCACTCGGCGCGAATTGCTCGAACCACGGGCGCCGCTGTTCGACGGTGTAGGACTCGATGTCGAATGTGATCGCTGTGTTGATGACGTAGTGGTTGTAGATCTCGACGATGGCGGGCAGATCGTCGCTGACGGCGGTGCGAATGGTGACGTCCGACACAGGCGATGGGCTCGGGGTCATGCCGCATGGTACATCGAGCTAGCGGCGCAGGCGGTCACCCCAATGCCAGCGCAAAGATGCCGGCGACGATCGCCGTCGCGCCGGCGATCCGGCGGGTCGCATCGCGCTCACCGAGCAGGCGAAGGCCGATCAGCGCGCCGAACAGGATGCTGATCTCGCGGCCCGGTGCGATGTAGCTGACCGGCGCGATCGAGAGCGCCGCCAGCACCATCATGTACGCGCCCGGTGACAGCACGGCGATCGCCAGGAGCGCGCGCCGCTGCTCGCGGAACGTCGCGACGACGGCTCGGCGGTTGACCCGCGTCGAGAGCGCGAGCGGCGCGAGGATCAGTGCGCGCGTCAGTTCGAGGCCATAGCCGTACAACACGGGCGTCAGCGTCTCGACGCCTTTCTTGTCCCATAGCGTGTACGTTGCGGTAATCGCGCCCGTGAGGAGCGCGAATCCAATCGAGCGCGCGATCGGCGCCGACGGCCGCTTGGCGTCGCCCGACGGCCATGACATGAAGATGATGCCGCACGTGATCATCGCCGCGCCGCCCAGCGCGACCACGCCCGGCCGCTCGCCATACAGTATGATCGCCCCGGCGATCGCCAGCACCGGTCCCGTCCCGCGTGCGAGCGGGTACACAAGCGACAAGTCCCCGTGCAGATAGCCGCGTGTCAACGCGACGTAATAGGCGATGTGAAAGAAGCTCGACACGCCAATGAAGCCGAGCGCATCCCACCCGATCTCCGGCCGCGCGATCACGATGATCCCGACGGCCATCGGGAGGTAGATCAGCGACGACGCGAGCACGATCGCGAAATTGAACGCGAGGTCATTGCGTGCGTTTTTCGCGAACAGGTTCCACGTCGCGTGCGCACCGGCGGCGCCGAGCAGCAGCGCCAGCGCCGCTAGCGGCACGGGTGCTGGGGCAGTGAGAGGTGGGAGGTGGGAGGTGGGGAACTAGAATCGGCGCCTGCTGGACGAAACGAGGCAAACGCCGGTCGTAGCGGCGGAGCTTTAGCTCCGCTCCCGCGCCGTACAGGAATGTCTGTCACGGATTGTCGCGTTGGCGCGCCGTCCAACGCGCCCCACGTCTCACTTCCCACTTCCGACTGCCTCAACTACAGCAGCCCGCGCTCGCGCAGGACGCGTTCCGTCGTCGCGCCGATGTCGGCCGGGGAATCGCTGATCGTGACGCCGGCTGCGGCAAGCGCCGACTTCTTCGCCGTCGCGGTGCCGTCGTCGCCGGAGATGATCGCGCCGGCGTGACCCATTCGGCGGCCGGCGGGCGCCGTCGAACCGGCGATGAACGCGATCACCGGTTTCTTCATGTGGCGCTTGATGTAGTCGGCTGCGTCCTGCTCTGCGCTGCCACCGATCTCGCCGATCAGTACGACGGCGGCCGTCTCCGGATCGCCGTTCAGCAGTTCGAGCGCCTCGCGCTGCGTGGTGCCGATGATCGGGTCGCCGCCGACGCCGATGCACGTCGTCTGGCCGATGCCGCGCCGCGTCAGTTGATCGACGGCCTCGTACACGAGCGTGCCGCTGCGCGAGACGACGCCGACGCTGCCTTCGCTGAAGACGTGGCCCGGCATGATGCCGACGCGGCACTCACCGGCCGTGATCACGCCTGGGCAGTTCGGGCCGATCAGCCGCGTCACGCCGCCGGTGATGGCGCGCTTCACTTTCACCATGTCGAGCGTCGGGATGCCTTCGGTGATGCACACGGCCAGCGGCAGCCGCGCGGTCGCTGCCTCGAGAATCGCATCGGCGGCGAACGGCGGCGGCACGAAGATCAGCGCGCACTCGGCGCCGGTTTCCTTCACGGCCTGCGCGACGGTGTTGAATACCGGCACGCCCTGCTCGGTCTTCTCGCCGCCGCGCCCGGGCGTGACGCCCGCGACGATCTTCGTTCCGTATTCGATACAGCGCTGCGTCTGGAAGCTGCCTTCCTTGCCGGTGATGCCCTGCACCAGCACGCGCGTTTCCTTGTTTACCAATACGCTCATCGGTCGCTCCCCGGCACGGCTGGCGGCGCGTGCATCTTTTCGTTGTCGCGTGGCGCGTCGCTCTGGCGCGCACGCTCGCAATGCTATCAGCCCGCCGAATCTGGAGCGAGAGCAGGGCCGCGACGCTCGATGCGAGCCTGTGCCTGATGCACGCTGACTCCGAGATCATCGGTGCGGTGTGTGCCGGCGTAGTCGACGGAGCGGCGTGTGCGGACAGCGATACCCGGCAATCCTACGCGCTCCACGACGACGCTGCCGGGAGCGAGCGTTCTGTCGATTCGCACGATCGTCTCCGGCGGAGTCACGATCGGCGCGATCACGTCGACCCTCACACTGATGGCTAGCGGCGCTGCGGCGCGTAGTTCCGCGGTCGCGCGTTCGCCATTGAGCCGGGCGCGCAGCAGTAGCGGCGTATCCACCACGTTTCGGCAGCGCAGATCGAGGTAGGCATACTCCACCGACGCGTCGCGGCCGAGTTCGAAGTACCGCGCGTCGCCGTACGAATCGACGCTGTGCGCGCGCCGTTCGTCGATCGCCATTCCGCCGAGCAGCGCTGCGTTGTAGAGCAACGTCGAAACGAAACAGATGGCGCCGCCGATGTCGTCCGTGAGCACGCCCGACTTCAATGCAGCGGCTGCGCGGTATCCCGCGCGCTCTGTCGGGCGTCCGAGAGCGCGCCAGAACGAGAACGTCTCGCCCGGTGCGATGAGATGGCCGTCAACGACGGCCAGCGCGCGTTCGATGTTGTGCCGCTTGGCATCGAATCGTGCCTCTTGTCCCGGATAGCAGACCAGCGGCAGTTCGTATGCGGAGACCACATGTGTATACGCGGTTACATCGCCGCGCGCCGCTGCGAAGCGCACATTGCGGCGCGCGTCGGCGATGGCCCGCCGCAGCATCCGCACACGCCAACGCGCGGCGAACGGCACGATTCGTCGTGCGAGTGTGCGGGCCTTCGTCATCAACTGCATCGCGTTGATGATACGCCTGCGGCAGCGCGGCGAGCCGAGGCCGGGAGCGGGTACGGCTACGCGGCGCGTGCTGCTTCGACGGCCTTCTTGGCGGCGTCGCCGAGTTCATCTGCGCGGATGACGGGGAGGCCGCTCTCTTTGATCAGGCGTTCGCCCTCTTCGACGTTCGTGCCGGCGAGACGCGCGACGACCGGCACCGTCTTCGACATCTGGCGCTGCGCCTGGATGATGCCCTCGGCGATCACGTCGACGCGCGCCATGCCGCCGAAGATGTTGACGAGGATCGCCTTCACGTTCGGGTCGCGCGAGATGATCATCAGCGCGTCGACGACCTTGTTCACGTCGTTCGCCGTCGCGATATCGAGAAAGTTCGCTGGCTCGCCGCCCGCGAACTTGATCGCGTCCATCGTCGCCATCGCCAGGCCGGCGCCGTTGACGAGACAGCCGATGTTGCCGTCGAGCTTGATGAAGTTGCTGATGCCCTTGTCCGCCGCTTCGACCTCCGACGGGTCTTCTTCGTCCTTGTCGCGCAGCACCTCGATGTCCTTGTGACGGAAGAGCGCGTTGTCATCGATGTTCATCTTCGCATCGAGCGCGAGCACGCGGCCGTCCTTCGTCACGACCAGCGGGTTGATCTCGGCGAGCGATGCGTCTTTCGCGATGAACGCCTCGTACAGCCCCGCCATGAGTTGCGCCGCCTGCTTCATCACGTCGCCCGTCAGCTCAAGCGCGAAGCACAGCTCGCGCGCGAGATGCGGCTGAAGTCCCGTCACCGGATCGATGGCGACGCGGAAGATCGCTTCAGGCGTCTTCGCGGCGACCTCTTCGATGTTCATGCCGCCGGCCGCGCTGGCCATCATCACCGGCCGTCCGACAGCGCCATCGATCAGCACGGCAAGATAGATCTCGCGTTCGATTTGCATCTGCTCTTCGATGAGTACCGTTTTGACTTTCTGGCCGGCGGCGCCCGTTTGCGGCGTGATTAGCTGCATGCCGTGAATCTGCGTGAACATCGTCGCCGCTTCGTCGGGAGAATTCGCGAGTTTGACGCCGCCGCCCTTGCCGCGGCCGCCGGCGTGAATCTGCGCCTTCACGACGACCTTGCCGCCGAGTTCCTGCGCGATCGCCCGTGCGTCGTCAGCGCTCGCGGCGACGCGTCCTTTCGGCACCGGCACGCCAAACTCCGCGAGGATCTGCTTCGCCTGGAACTCGTGGATCTTCATCGTCGCTCCATCTCGATGCGCGAGTGTGGTTGCAGTCGGTAAGGGTGCGGTGGATTGTCGCCGCGCGGCGCACCGCGAGCAAGCGCGACAAACGCGAGATCGACCAGCGACCCACGACTCAGAGACCAGAACGCGGCATCCGCTTCATCGTCCAGAAGTGCGGGCCGCCCTTCGGAATGTCGCCCTCGTGTACGATCGCGAAGCCGTGCTTTTCGTAGAACGTGACGTTGCGCGCTTTCATCGTTTCGAGATAGCACGGCAACGCCTCGGCATCCGCCTGCGCAAGCTTCGGCGCGATCAGCGCGCCGCCGACACCCTGTCCCTGGCGCGGAGGGTCGACCCCGAGCACCATGAGATACCAGTGCGGCTGCGGCATATCGCGGTCGTGCAGATGCTCGACGTGATTCACCACCGTCAAGAAACGTCCGAACGCGCTGAAGCCGAAGTGGAGCGGCGCGGCCAGCATGCCAACCTGCGCCATCCGCCACGGCGACACCTTTTGCTGACCCGGTGGCAGCCAGATCGCGTCGCCCTCGACGCCATCCGCCGTCGTGTAGATTTCGCCGAACTTGTTGCCGTACTTGGCCGCGGCGGTGAAGAACCAGGCCCCCGACTTCATCCGTGCCGCATCGTCGGGAAGAATGTACGTCATCATCGGATCGTCGTCGAACGCTCGCGCCAGTACGGCGCCCGATTCCCGGAGCTGGTCGGGCCGCGCCCGGATGGTGTTGGTTGCTGTTGTCATCGCTGCACCTCCTTCGTTCAGCGATCTTAGTCTTGTTGGCGCAAACGTCAATACGGAAGATTCAGTTAGCGCGCCGTATTACCCGATCGGGCAACGGCGTGCCGAGATGTCGCAAGACTGTCAGCGCGGGGATACCGTCGTATCCGGCGCGCGATACCGGTTCCGGCATAGTGAGATTCGCGAACGACCCGCCAGATCAGAAAGGAGCCATCGCCATGGAAAAGACGGAGAAGGTCCAGGAAGGCATGCCCGTCGTCTGCTCGGAGGATCAACAGTTCGGCACAGTCGACCGGGTCGAGGGAGACTCGATCAAGCTGACGAAGGATCAAACTGGCCAGCACCACTACATCCCCACGGAGTGGGTGACGGAGGTGGACGACAAGGTGCATATCGACCGGCCTGGGAAGCAGGCCATGCAGCAGTGGTCGACGGAGCCTCTGCGCCGGACGGCCTGATTCTCTGCGAACCGGACCAGATAGGGGAGGGAGATTCGCTCCCTTCCCTTCGTTTTGCCCTGGGTTTCCGGTGAATCCGGCCAAATCCGCAACATTAGCCGACTCCCCGGTTGCGCTCGGGGTATATCAAGAGTTATATATAAGTGTAGATATATGGAAGGAACGCCAATCCCTGACATCGACGAGGAGGTACCGATGGTGGACTTCACTGGCAGCCTGGCCCCGTACATGTACGAAGTGCTCCGCGGCGACATCGATCGCGAAGCGAACAAGCGGCACTGGAACCGGCGCTTGCGCGAGCTTCGGGCCAAGGATCACGCGAAGGATCGTGGCGAGACGACGATCATCGTCGTGAAGCCCGACAATCTGGCTGGCCCGCACAAGTTCTAACCGCGCGCTCCGCCGCGAAGGTACGGACGCCGGAGACTGGATCCGTTCCAGCTTCGCGCGAACCCACGCAGCCTGTCGCGCGCTCGGTCTAGAATGATTCGAGCGACGGGCACAGTCGCCGTAGACGGCGCGCGTCGAGCCGTGACACAGAGGATAATCGTTTGTCGCTGAAACATGCGCTTCTCGGGCTACTCACGCACCGCCCGATGACCGGCTACGAACTCAAGCAGTTCTTCGACTCGTCGGTCCAGCACTTCTGGAACGCGGAGCTGAGCCAGATCTACCCGACGCTGAAGTCGCTCGAGGAGAGCGCGTACGTCGAGAAGCGCGTCGAGGTGCAGGACAACAGGCCGAACCGCAAGATCTATGAGGTCACAGACAGCGGGCGCGAAGAGCTGCTGCGCTGGATTCGCGAGCCGCAGCCGCTGGCACAGTTGCGCGACTCCTTCATGATCAAGATCTTCTTCGGGGCGGAGATGCCTGTCGAAGACATGCTGCTGCTCATGCGACGGCAGATGGAAGAGCACCAGATGGTGCTGGCGTTCGCCGAGACGGTGCTGCGGGGCCGGATCCGCGACGCCGTGCATTACGAAAAGCACAACACTAAGACCGGCGTCTACTGGAATCTGACGCTGGAGATGGCGATGTCATACCGCCGCGCCTACATCGATTGGTGCGAGCGCTCGATGCATCTGCTCGAGGAAGCCGTCCTCGAAGAAGGGCCGTCCGAACTCACATCGCACAGCCACGGCGCCGACGGCGCAGTACTGCCGCCCGGCGCCGCTTCCGCCTAGCCGTCATTTGATCAGATATGATGCGGTAGCGCCCACACACGTTGCGCGCCCAAGCGGCCAAGAGTCCGTACACGCCGAATGTTAGACACCCCGTTCGCGGGCTTGAGCCTCCCGCTTCTCCAAGAGTCGTCGTCGTCACTCTCCATACCACTGTCGCTTGCGCTCGTGTTGTTCTTCACCGGCCTCGCCGGTTACGCGCTCGTCAACGCGATCGAGATCGCTGTCGTCGCATCGAACCGCCTTCGCGTACGGGCGGCAGCCGAAGCCGGCAGCCGGCGCGCCATCGCGCTCGACAAGCTCAAGCACGAACAGGAAACGTTCTTCGGCGTCATCGTCGTGCTGCAGAACGTCTCCGTATTCCTCGTTTCCACTGCCGGTACGGTGATCGCGGTCGATCTGTTCGGGGATTGGGGCTTCATCTTCAGCCTCGTCGCCATTCCGCTGATCTCGACCGAGTTCGGCGAATACACACCGAAGGTCCTGGCGTCGCGCGTTGCAGAGCCCATCGCCTACTTCTTCGCTCTGCCGCTGCAAGCGCTCGTCTGGGTCATGCAGCCGCTGATCAAGGCGCTTGCCATCGTGCCGAACCTGTTTTCGACGAAGGGCACGGCGCAGACCGTCACCGAGGCGGAGTTGCGGATGATGATCGACATCGGCGCCGAAGAAGGCACCGTCGGCGAGGATCAGGCAGAACTGCTGGAGCGCGTGTTTCAGTTCCACGACCGGCGCGTCAACGAGATCATGATCCCGCGCACCGAAGTCGTCTGGCTTGAGAAGGACGAGACGCTCGCGGAGTTTTATGAGACGTACAAGGAGTCGCCTCGGTCCCGCTTCCCGGTGTACGACGACACGGTCGACAACGTCGTCGGCATCGTCAGCATCAAGGACGTGCTGCGCGCGCTCGCGGAGGGGTCGATCGAGCCGCAAACGCCGCTTGCGTCCGTCATCCGTCCCGCTTCCTTCGTGCCGGAAACGAAGCTGATCAGCGCGCTGTTCTGGCAGATGCAGGACGAGCGCCAGCAAATGTCCGTCGTGGTTGATGAGTATGGCGGCGTGGCCGGCATCGTCACGCTTGAACTGCTGATCGAAGAGATGGTCGGCAGTGTCGGTGACGAGCTGGGCGACGAGGAACAGGAGTTCTCGGCGATCGACGAACACACGACGCGCGTGGATGGCGGCATGAGCATCTTCGACCTGAAGGATGAACTCGAGATCGCGTTGCCGGAGGGGGACTACGAGACGGTCGCCGGTTTCGTGCTAGAGCGGCTCGGCCACATCCCGCGCACCGGCGAATCGCTGACGATCGATGGCTACAAGATCACCGTCTCGGATGTGAAGGGCGTGAAGATCGAATCGGTCGTGATCACCCGCACAGAACTGGCGGCTCGCCCGTCATGAAGGTCCAGCGGCTTCGCCTGACGTTCACGCGCGGCGAAGAGATGAAGTACATCACGCATCTTGACCTGATGCGCTTCTGGGAGCGTGCGCTGCGTCGTGCCGAGATTCCCGTCGCGTATTCGGAGGGCTTCTCACCGCATGCGCAGATCGCGCTCGCCTCGCCGCTGCCGGTGGGCACCACGAGCGATGCCGAGCTGATGGATGTCTTTCTGGACCGGACGATGACGCCGCGCGAGTTTCGCGAACTGGCGGCGCCGCAACTGCCGCCCGCGGTGACGATCGCGCGCATCGAAGAAGCCGGGATGGCGTTGCCCTCGCTGCAGGCCGAAGTGCGATCGGCGGAGTACGAGGTGGACGTTACGCCGGCACCGGGTTTCGATACCGCCGCGGCGATCGCCGCCTTCCTCGCCGCAGAGAGCGTGCCGTGGGAACACAAGCGCGACAACGAGACACGCTCGTATGACATCCGGGCCCAGGTGCTCGACCTCAGCGTGACTCCGGGCGGCGCGGATCCGTGCGTGCGTCTTCGCATGGTGCTGAAGAACGACAACACGGGCAGCGGCCGCCCCGACCAGGTGACGGCGGCGCTCGGCCTGCCGGCGCCCTTGCGCGTACACCGCACGAAGCTCGTGCTGGCGGGCACGTCGCCCGCGCACGAGGCGTGGCGCAAGCGCGGCCGGTTCGCGGGCTGATGCGCCTCGTACTGATCCGTCACGGCGAGACCGAACACAACCGCGGCAACATCACGCTTGGCCGCGCCGACGCGCCGCTGAACGAGCGCGGGCGCTTGCAGGCGGCTGCGCTCGCCGGCTCGTTTGCCGCGCCGCCGGACGCCATCTATTCCAGCCCGCTCGGCCGTGCTCACGACACCGCGCTGGCCATCGGTCGCGCGAGTGGCGTTGGCGTCACGATCGATGAGGGGTTGATCGAGATGGACGTGGGCGAGATGGAGCATCTCACCGTCGCGGAGCTGCGCGAGCGCTACCCGGACTTCCTGGGAATTTGGCTTTCGGGCGGGGCCGGCGAAGCGCGGATGCCGGGTGGGGAGTCGCTGCTGGACGTGCAGGGACGCGCGTGGGCGGCGGCAGAACGCTTGCGCGACGCTCATCCGGAAGGGGTCGTGGTGGCGGTGACGCACAATTTTGTGATTCTGACGCTCGTTTGCCGGGCGCTCGGGCTGCCGCTGGGCCGGTTCCGGCGGATTCGGCAGGCTCTGGCGGCCAAGACGGTACTCGACATAACCGCTGAGAGCGCCGTGCTTCTGCGTCTCAACGATGACGCCCACCTGATCGCTGCCGGAATTGCCGATGATCCTGTGAGAAGGGAGGCGCGCCCATGAATGACGTGCATGCCACCGGAGCTACCGAGCTGCTGCCGCGAGAAGCCACGCGCGTGCGCGTGTTCACGCCTTCGGGCATCGTCGAAGGGGAGTACCATCACCCGCCCGGGATCCGGCTGAGCGATTCGCTCCGGAATGCGGCGACTGGCGAGCGGTACCTGTTGCTCACTGATGTCTCGATCCGCAGCGCGACCGGCGGCGAACTGCCGGGCGACGTTTCGTCGGCGGCGTTCATCCTGATCAACACGCAGCACGCCAGCGTTATCGTGCCGATCGGCGAGCAATAGGCGCGGGGTACGTTCGCGGCCGGCGATGCTATAGTTCGGCGTTCAAGCTGAATCCAGGAGCACGCCGTGCCGGTCGACCCGCAGGAATTCCGTTCGATCATTGGCCACTTCGCGACCGGCGTGACCGTGATCACGACGGCAGCCGACGGTCGGCTACAGGGCATGACGGCCAACGCCGTCACGTCCCTGTCGCTCGATCCCGTCATGGTGCTCGTCTGCGTCGACAAGGCGACGCACACGCACGGCATCCTCGAAGAGAGCGGCGTCTTCGCCGTGAACATCCTCACGGAGCATCAGGAAGACGTTTCGCGGCTGTTCGCGAAGCGCGCCGAGCCGGAGTTCGGCACGCTGAGAGGGGAGCAGTTCGAGCTGGGAGAGACGGGCGCGCCGATTCTGGCGGACTGCCTCGCGTACCTCGAGTGCCGCGTCAAGGACGTGCTGATCGGCGGCGATCACTCGATCTTCCTCGGCGAGGTCGTGAACGAACGTATCGTCAACGACACGAAACCGCTGGTGTTCTTTCGCGGCAAGTATCACGCGCTCATCGAAGCGACGTAGCGGCGAGGCGACGCAGCCACTATGGCCGATAGTTCCGCATCATCGCCCGCCGTCGTGCCTCTGTCCGGCCGGGTCATCGCTATCGACATCGTGCGTGGCTTCGCGATCCTCTGGGTGATCCTGTACCACCTGTGGACGGACATCCGGTTTGGTGAGGGCGGATTTGGTGCGATTCTGACCGGTCAGGACACGTTCCGCGCCGTCCCGAACGAACTCACTTCGGGCGCGTTCCCCGGCAATTTGACGGCGATTTCGGATGCGTTTCTGCGCGTCGGCTATCTCGGCGTGCCGCTGTTCATGATGCTCAGCGGGCTCTCGCTGACGCTCGTCGCCATGCGCCGCGACCGCCCGATCGATGCACCGCGCTTTGTGTACCAGCGTTTCCGCCGCGTGATGATCCCGTACTGGGTGGGCTTCGTTTGGACGCTGGCCTTCATCGCCGCGATCGCATTCGTGCAGTGGCAACGGCATGGAGGCGAGAGCTTCCTGCACTTCTACCAGCACGGCGACGTGCGCATAAACGCCGAGCAGTTGTTCGCCGGTGCGCTCCTCGTGCCCCGCATGTTCTCCAACGACCTCCAGTTCGCGCCCGAAGGATCGCTCTGGTTCGTCGTCGTGATCCTGCAGTATTACCTGCTCTTTCCGATCCTGCTCCCGATACTGAAGCGCATCGGTCCCTGGCCTTTTCTCGCAGCGGCACTGGCGATCACTATCACTTCGCTGAGTGTCGTCGTCGCGGTCGATGGCAATCTCATCTTCAAGCGTCATCTCATCGAGACCGCCGTGCCGTTCCGCTTCTTTGAGTTCGCGCTCGGCATGACGGCCGCGTACCTGATGGTCGAGCGGCCGGAGTTCATCACCGAGTATCTCCGCGTGCCGCTTGACATCGCCGGCATCGTTGTCATCGGCGGCCTGCTGTTCCTCGGCGGCGTCATGCTCGATTCGCTGGGCGCGCAGGGGGCCTTCCAGGTGCCGATGGTCATCCTCGGCATGACGCTCATCGTCCTGCCGCTCATCGCCAAAACCCCCGGCACGGTTGAATCGAGCGTTCCCGGCCGCGTGATCGCCTGGGTGGGTGTCATCTCGTACACCGTGCTGATTGTCAACGAACCGCTGCGCTCGGTGACGCACCAGATGTACGTCGATAACGCCCGCGATGGCTGGAAGTTTCTCTGGGTGGGCGTGCTGTACATGCCCCTCACCCTGCTGCTCGCCCGCCCGCTCGCGGTGCTGCTCGGCCTGGTCGAGAGAGCGCCCGGGGACACTCCCGCGGCAGGGTTGACGTCACCAAACGACACGCCGCCTTTACACGCCTGAACAGTTCCGAGGCTGCACCCTGTATTGAAGTCGGTTATGGTCGATGCTAGTATCGGACGAAACAGAGGGCTGTCCCGGATTGAATACGGTACCGATGCTTTGCGGGGAACGCGCGTAGATGGCCGTTGTCGCCAGTCATGCCTCCATGTTCGACCGTCCGCATGATCGTGCGCTGATCACCGCCTTGCGCGCAGCTTGCCGCCACGTCCCCATTCTCCTTGTCGTCGCGCTCGTCATCGGCATCCACGCGCCGACGATGGAGTTCTACTTCTTTGGGGACGACTTCCTCGTGCTGGGCGACATCCAGACGCGCAGTTTTCCGGCCTACATGAACGATGTCGTCATGCTGCGCGATCTGACGCCCAACTGGCGCCCGCTCACGATGGCCGTCTACTACGCCGAGTTCCAGCTCTTTGGCTTCGACGCGATGGCCTGGCGCATCGTCAACCTGTCGCTTCACGTCGCCAGCGTGATCGTGCTCTACGCGCTGGTGCTGTCGCTGACGAAGCGCGTCTTCGTGGCCGCGGGCGCCGCGCTCATCTTCGGCGTCTCGGCCTCGGCCGTACACACGGTGACGTACATCACCGCGTTCCCGCACGTGTTCAGCGAGTTCTTGCTGCTTTCGTCGCTGTATTCTCTGCACCGCTACGTCGATGGCGGCGAGCGACGACCGGCGTGGTACTGGCTCTCGTTCACGCTGTTCGTCGCGGGCTTCCTCGCGAACGAGGGCGGCGTCGTCATCGGCGCCGTGCTGCTGGTGTATTTCGCGACCTCATCACTCGTGAAGCGCCGCGATCTGCTCGATTTCACGATCAAGATGCTGCCGTTCGCGCTCGCGTCGGCACTGCTGGTCAGCGGCCTGAGCGGCTGCGGCTGTCAGGGTGTCGACGCCGGATTCTACGGCGTCGGCTGGCACATCCCGAAAGAGACGTGGGTGTACATGTCGCGGCTCGCGTACCCGGTCGGCGCGATCGCGCTCGAACCGTCTGCGATGGAGTGGGCGTGGGGTTCGGTCGTCGCCGGATTCGCGATCTTCTTCTTCATCCGCGGCCCGCACATCGCACGCTTCGCAGCCGTCGGGATGGTGATCGCCCTGATGCCGTACACGCCCGGCAAGATCTGGACAGCGACCCGCTACACGTACATGGCGCTGCCGTTCTTCGCCATCCTGGTCGCGATTACCGCGGGCTTCGTCCACCACCACGTGGTGCGGCTCAATCGTCCGCTGGGCCACGTGCTGGCAGCGGCGGCGTTGTTCGCCGTCGGCGGGCTCTACGCCTGGCAAACGGTTCACCAGACCCAGCCGTTTTTGAAGGAAACGGACCGATGGGAGCTGCTCGCGACGGAGCTGCGCGCTAATTACGCGACCGTACCCGCCGGCAGCACGATCCTGGTCATCGATGACGAGGGGCAGTGGTCCAACCCCTACTGGCAGCCGACGTGGATGACATCCGTAGGCCACGCGCTGTATGGTAGCGATGTCACCGTCCGCGCGATGTCGTCGAGCGACCTTGAGCGGCTGCAGCAGAGCCTCGACACGGAGCCGTTTCTCGTACAGTACACAGACGGTCATCTCGTGGGAGTCTCATCGGCCACTGTGAAGTACCAGCAGGTGCAGCAGGAGTAGCGAACCGGCTTGACGATGACAGCAATCCGAAGGCACCTCCCCGCCCTCGGGCTGACTCTCTCCGTCGCATTCGTTGTTCGCCTCGCCTGGACCCTTGCCATTCACCCCGATCCCGCCGACGGCCGCTTCGACGATACGGTCTGGTACCGCGGCGCCGCGCACTTTCTGGCGCGGGGCGAGGGCTATCTCAATCCGTTCACCGGCACACCTACGGCCGGCTGGCCTCCCGGCTATCCTGCGTTCCTCGGCGCGACGTTCAAGCTGTTCGGCGAGGGTGTCGCGCAGACGGCGGCGGCGAACATCGCCGTCATGCTTCTCACGATCGCCGTCGTCTACGCGATGGGCGCGCTGCTGTTCGATCGGCGCACGGCGCTCCTCGCGGCGGGCGCGCTGGCCGTGTGGCCGGGCCAGGTGTACTTCGCATCGCTGACGCTGTCAGAGCCGCTCTTCACGCTGCTCTTCACGACGGCGTTGCTCCTGATGTTCGTAGCGCCGCGCGTGAACGCGAGGCGGGGCGCGGTCGTCGTCGCGTTCGGCATCGTCACCGGCGCCGCTGTGCTGACGCGCGGGCAGGCCTTGTTGCTGCTGCCCCTCGCGGTCGTTTGCTGGCATATGGAAGCCAACGTCGAGCGTTGGCGATCGGCGATCGGCTGGGGTATGCTTGCCGCGATCGTCGTCGGGCTGATGCTGGCGCCCTGGGTGGTGCGGAACCAGCAGCAACTCGGGAGTCCCGTTGTCATCGCGACGAACCTGGGGCCAAACCTCTGGATCGGACACCACGAGGGCGCGACCGGTCGCATGCAGTCGGACGCGCCGATACCGCTGCCTGACCGCGGCGGACTCACCCAGCCTGAATACGAAGTCGAGGGCAACAGCCTGGCGCTCCGGAAGGGCCTCTCCTACATGCTTACGCACCCGGCAGACGAAATTCGCCTGTCCATTCACAAGCTCCGCGCGATGTACGAGTCGGATGCGACGGCGCTCGACTGGAACTCGGGCTACACCAGCGGCTACTACTACGGCGAGCGTTCTGAGCGCACGCTACGCGGCGCCGCCAACGGATTCTGGTTCGCCGCGCTGCTGGTGGCGGCCGTTGGACTGATCGCCAGCCGCGCCCAGCTTTCCGGTGCGGTTGGCATGCTGCCGCTGATCGCGTTGTCCTGGACAGCGACGCATCTCGTCTTCTTCGGCGACTCGCGGTTTCACTATCCCGTCGTTTTCGTCTTCGCCCTGCTCGGTGCCCGCGGCGCCGTCGTCATTTTCGAAGCGTTGCGCCGTACCCGGCCTGCGCTGGATGAGCCCCTTATCGGGAGAAATGCTCCCGCGTGAGCGCTGAGATACCAGCCACATCGCACGTCGATGTCGAGGCGGGCCCGAGAGCTTGGCCGCGCCTGCGTGCGATCGCTATCCCCCGTGCCGAGATTCTGCTCCTGGTGCTGATATTCGCCGTGGCCATCGCACCCCGCATCGCCTGGGCGCTGTACAACGATCGCGACCCCCAGGGGCTCAACGACCCGGTGCTCTACACCGTGTACGCCGACCAGATCGCTGACGGCTACGGGTACGAAAACTACGGTGGCGAGAAGACGGCCTATTATCCGGTCGGGTTCCCCGCCGTTTTCGGCGGGCTAAAACGATTCGGCGATTTCGTGGGCTGGGAACGCGGCGATACGCTTCCGATTCGTCTCCTGAACAGCGTCTTCGGCGCTGTCACTGTCGTCATGCTGTATGCGCTGGCGCGGCGCGTCTTGAACCGCCGGGTGGCGATCGCCACCGGGCTGCTGCTTGCGTTTTTCCCGAGCCAGGTGTTCTATTCCGGCGCGATCCTCTCCGAAACGCAGTTCACGATGCTGCTCGTCGCCTCGGTGCTGATCCTCGTGTGGAACCCGTGGGATCGAGCCGGCATGCCGTACGCCCAATTGTTTGCCGCCGGCCTTGTGCTGAGCGCCGCGACGATGACGCGCGGCATCACGCTCGTGTTTCCGCTGCTGTTGTTTGCTATCTGGTTCTTCTACCTGCAATCCCGTAAACGCGCTGCCCTACAGATGCTGGTGCTGTTTGCCGGGATCGCCGTGCTGATCGTCCCCTGGTCGATACGCAACACGGTGGCCTTCAACACGCTTACGGGGCCTTCGACGAATCTCGGCGACGACCTGTGCATCGGCAATTACGCAGGCGCCGATGGGCGATTCACGATCACCGGCAAGTGTTTCCAGGGATATGAGGGCGTTAGCGGCCAGGATCTGGAACTTCAGCGCAACCGCAACGGCCTGAGGACGGCCGTCGAAGACTTCGTCCGCTATCCGGGCGACTGGCCGCGGCTGATATCGCTCAAGGCGTATTGGCTGCTCTACAGCGACGACGATGGGCTCTGGGCCGTCGAATCGTACGGCCACGACTACTTCATCTCGCATCCACGCCGCGAGATTCTGACGTTCGCAGCGAACGGCGTCTACTACGCCACCGGGCTGCTGGCGATTCTTGGCGCTGCTGCCTTCGCCTTATCGAAGGATCTGCGGCGCCTCCTCATCCTGTTGACGGCGCTGTACATTCTCGCCGTGCCCCTGGCGTTCTTCGGCGATCCGCGTTTCCACTACCCCGCGATGCCGTTCGTCGTCGTCATCGCGGCGGCGACCGTGATCGGCTTCTGGGATCATCGGCGCAGCGCCACGGCGCCCGAGGCGGTGCCATGACCGCCGCGCGCCGGTGGACGTCGTCGCCGGAGGTGCGGTGGCTTCTCGTGGTGTTCGCGCTCGCGCTCGTCGTGCGCCTGACCGTCGCGCTGGCGATCACGCCGAGCCCACGCGACGGGCGCTACGATGATTCGGTGTGGTACGACACGACGGCGCGTCATCTCGCGGCGGGTGACGGTTACGTCTTCGATCCGACCGTCTGGCTGACGGTTACGGGCGAACGCATCTTTCCTGACGAGAGCGAACTGACGCCGACGGCGCTCTGGCCTCCCGGCTACCCGATCACGCTCGCGGCGATCTACGCGGTGACCGACGACTCGGTGGCCGCCGGGCGTTTGGCGAACGCTGTCTTCGGGGCGCTGACGGTTGCGCTTGTGTTCCTGATCGCGCGCAAGCTCTCCAGTGACCTGCTGACGGCTGCATTCGCCGGGGGCGCGCTGGCGCTGTTGCCTGCCCATGTGCTCTTCACGTCGGTGATCGTCTCGGAGACCTACTTCGGCTTCCTGCTGGCGCTGATCCTCGCGCTGTTCGTGTACTTCGTCTTCGACAAGGAGAAGCCGAACCTGCCGCTGGTGCTCGCCTTGGGCGTGCTGGTCGCCGCGACGGGCTACGTGCGCGGCGAGTTCATCGCGTACGGCGGCGTGCTCGCGCTCTTGATGATCTTTCACTGGCGAAAGCGGGCGGCGCTGCCGCTTGTCGCGTTCGGCATCGGTGCGGTGCTGATCGTGACGCCCTGGGCGATCAGAAATCACAACAGCATGGGCGAATGGATCGTCGGTACCACCGGTGCGGGGCGCGTCATGTACCAGGGACACAATCCCCGGACCGACGGCGGCCCAAGCCTCGAAGCCTTCTATTTCCTCGAGGAGGACTACGGATCGCTCGAGGACATGGGCCGGATGGAGCGAGAACTCCAGGCGAACAAGGACGGCACGCGCCTCGCCCGCGAATGGGCGTGGGACCACAAGCTGAAGGAGCTTGAGCTTGTCGGCCGCCGTATGTACCTGCTGTTCCGCAGCGACGAGTCGGGCGTCACATGGATCGACAGCAACCAGGAATACTTCGACGTGGAAAACTCCGACAAGCTCATCCGGCTGTCGAGCTTCACGTTCTTTGGGCTGATCGCCTTCGCGCTGGCATCGATCCCGCTCTGGTGGAAGCTCCGCGATACGAAGCGCTGGGCGGTGTTCGGCATCGTGCCTTATTACATGATCATCTTCGGCGTGCTGTTTATCGGAGACCCGCGCTACCACTATGCGCTCTACGTGCCGATCACGATCTTTGCGGGCGTCGGGCTGGCCGCGCTCTGGCGAATCACCGAGGCGCGCTGGCGAGCTACCCTGGGCGAACGCAGCCTTCCCACTGTCGCGACGTACACCGCGCCGGAACCATGAACCCGCTCGCGAGCCACTGGCTGCGGATGGCGCTCTGGCTGTTCGTCGCCGCGCCGGTCATCGCCGTTATGGTGATGGTCACCTCCGAGGTCGACTTCACGATCGCGATCATCTTCACGCTGTATATGTGGGCGCTGGTATGCGTCATACTGGCGCTGATCGCGCTGATCGGCCTGATCGCGCGGCTGCTGGGCAGGGGGATGCGTGCGCTTCGGCGGTAAAACGGTCGTCGTCACGGGCGCCGGTGGCTTCATCGGCAGCCACCTCGTCGAGCATCTGGTCGCTGACGGCGCTCGCGTGCGTGCGATGCTTCGATACACATCGCGGGGCCAGCGCGGCTACCTCGATCTGCTTTCCGATAGCGTGCTCGAGAGCATCGACATCACCCACGGCGATGTCCGCGATTTCGACGCCGTACGGGAGATCTCGCGCGGCGCCGACGCGATGTTTCATCTCGCCGCCCTGATCGGCATCCCGTACTCGTACGAGCACCCACAAGAAGTGATCGACACCAACATCATCGGTACGTCGAACGTGCTGCTCGCGGCGAAGGAACTCGGCACGCTCGAACGCATCGTGCTCACGTCGACAAGCGAAGTCTACGGCTCGGCGATTCACATTCCGATGGACGAGCAGCACCCGATGCAGGCGCAGTCGCCATATTCGGCGACGAAGATCGCCGGCGACGCGCTGGGCCTCAGCTTTCATCGCTCGTTCGCCTTGCCAGTGACAATCGTGCGGCCGTTTAACGCGTACGGCCCGCGCCAGTCGGCGCGCGCAGTCATTCCGACGATCATCAGCCAGGCTGTCGCCGGCATGACGCTCCAGCTCGGCACGCTCGATACGACGCGCGACTTCACGTATGCTGCCGACACCGCGCGCGGCTTCGCGATGGTTGGCGCCGCCGAGGACGCAATCGGCGAAGTCGTCAACCTCGGCTCCGGCAAGGAAGTGAGCATCCGCGAGGTCGTGGCGAAAGTTGGCGCCATCGTCGGGCGCGAACTCGAAGTCGCCGGCGACGGCCAGCGGCTGCGCCCGGCGAAGAGCGAAGTCTCGCGGCTGCATTCGGACAGCTCGAAGGCGCTGCGGCTCGCCGGCTGGCAGCCGGAAGTCTCGCTCGATGACGGCCTGCGCCGCACGACCGAATGGATCCGGGAGCACCTCGACCTCTACCGTCCGAAGGAGTACGCCGTATGAGGGCGGTACTGCTCGCCGGCGGCAAGGGCGTGCGCCTGCGCCCGCTGACGTACACGATCCCGAAGCCGCTTCTGCCCGTCGGCGAGAAGCCGATCCTCGAAGAGATCATCGAACGCCTGAAGAATGCGAGCGTGCGCGAGTTCATCATCGCCGTCGGCTACCGCGCGGAGTTGATCGAGACGTACTTCCGCGATGGCGCGCAGCTCGGGGTGCGTATCGACTACGTGCGCGAGACGGAGCCGCTCGGCACGGCGGGTCCGCTCGCGTTGGTGGGCGCGCAGCACGCGTTGCCTCCCGGCGAGCCGCTGCTCGCGATGAACGGCGACATCCTCACCGATCTCGATATGAACGCGCTCGTCGAATCACACACGCGCAGCGGCTGCGAGTTCACGGTAGCGACGCGCGAGTTCCAGCTCCATCATCCGTACGGTGTTATCCGCACCAACGGCGACCGGATTACGGGCATCGTCGAGAAGCCGGCCGTGACCGACATCGTCAGCGCCGGCGTCTACGTCTTCCAGCCATCCGCGCTCGACGTGATTCCCGAGGGCAAGTTCTTCGACGTCCCGGACCTCATCAACGCGCTGCTCGGGGCCGGGCGCGGCGTCGGCGCCTATCAGTTCGACGATGACTGGATCGCCATCGACCGCATCGAACAGCTCGACGATGCCGGCCGCATCATCGCGGAGAGGCACGGATGAAGGTTTCGATCGTCATCCCCGTCCGCAACGAGCGAGACACCGTCGTGCCGCTGATCGAACGCGTGCGCGCGGTCGACTGCGGCATGCCCAAGGAACTGATCGTCGTCGACGGCGCCTCTACGGACGGCACGCGCGAGGCGCTGCTCGCGCTCGGCGAGGCGCCGGACCTCCAGTTCGTCTTCGAAGACGCCGCCCGGGGCAAGGGCCGTGCCGTCCGCACCGGCTTCGCGCGCGCGACCGGCGACATCGTCATGGTGCAGGACGCCGACCTCGAACTCGATCCGTCGGAGATTCCATTGCTGCTGGCGCCGATCGTTGAAGGACGCACCGGCGTGGTCTTCGGTTCGCGCTTCAAGGCGCGCGGCCGTGGCGACACGCCGCTCGTCGGCTACGCGGGCAACTTCGGCCTGACGTGGGTGGTGAACATTCTCTACGGCGTGCGCCTCACCGACATCCTTACCTGCTACAAGGTGATGCGGTCCGATGTTGCCCTCTCGCTCGACCTGCGCTGCAACGGCTTCGATCTCGACGCCGAGATCACCTGCCGGCTGCTCCGCGACGGTCATCGCATCACCGAAGTGCCGGTAACGTACGCGCCGCGCGGCGTCGAGCAGGGCAAGAAACTTAGCCCCGGCGTCGGCTGGAGCGTGCTGCGTGCGATCGTGCGCGTGCGCGTCTCCGCGCGCCACCGTTACGTCCAACCCGCCGGCCCAACACCGAACGACACCGGTCGCGTCCCGGCCGGTACGGCCGCGCGTACGCCGGACGGCGACCGCGACCGTTGACACCTTGCGAACGCGCTCCATAGACTGAACGAGAACGATGCCGCATCGGAGCGCGCGAAGGTCGCGCGAACGTGAGCGACACCAGTCACCGCGAGGAGTGCGCGCGTTGTCGCTCGAAACCCTCCTCCCGCAGCTCGAAGAGACGGATAGCCCACTGTCCGCCGCAGAACTCGCCAACCTCAGCGCGCTCGACGCGAGCGGCCGCGCGCTCTTTCTCGATGTCTGGCGCCGGCTGAGCATTCAGCGCCGCCGCGCCATCGTCGATACGCTCGCCGACCTCGGCGAGGACAACGTCGATTTCGACTTCGACAGCGTCTATCTCGTCGGCCTGCTCGATGACGACGTTCAGGTGCGCGCCGACTCGATCAAGGCGCTCTGGGAGTACGAAGGCGATGACCTCGTCGCCGTCCTCCTCAAGCTGCTCGCCGACCCGGAAGCGATCGTCCGCGCAGAGGCCGCACTTGGCCTCGGCCGCTTCCTGCTTCGCGCTGAACTGATGGACGAGGGCGGCGACCGCACGGACGAGATCGAGCGCGCGCTCCGCGTCGTCGTCCGCGACGAGGCGGAACTGACCGAGGTTCGCGGCCGCGCCGTCGAGGCGCTCGGCGTCCGCGGCCACGAATGGGTCCACGACATGATCGAGGACGCCTACGGCAGCGGCGACCGGCGGCTGCAAATTAGCGCTGTTCACGCCATGGGCCGCAACGCGGACACGGGTTGGCTGCCGACTATTATCGAAGAGATGCACAGCGACGACGGCGAGATGCGCTTCGAAGCGGCCACCGCGGCCGGCGCCATCGCCGACGAGGACGCGATTCCCGAGCTGGCGCAACTCGCGCTGGACGAGGACACCGAAGTGCAGGAGGCGGCGATCGGCGCGCTCGGGCAGATCGGCGGGCCGTCGTCGCGGGAAGTGCTGCTGTCGCTGGCATCGGACAATAGCGACGAGCGCGTGCTGGAAGCGGTGACGGACGCGCTGAGCGAGGCCGACTTCATCGAGGATCCGATGGGGCTCAAGCTCTACGTCGACCAAAGCCTGGCCGAAGAGAGAGAAGACGAGGATGACGACGAGTGACGATTGAACGCGCGTTTCGGGTCGAGCAAGCCGTTTCCGCCGGCGGTGTCGTCTACCGGCACGGCGAGCACGGCGTCGAGATCGTGCTCTGCGGCCGCACGCGGGAGGCGTTGTGGGCGCTGCCGAAGGGCACGCCCGAGTATGGCGAATCGCTCGCCGATACGGCGCTGCGCGAAGTCCGCGAGGAAACCGGCCTGGGCGTGACGATCGTCGACGATCTCGGCACGATCGAATACGAGTTCTCGCGCCCGTCGCACAGCGTGCGGTTCGAGAAGACCGTGCATCATTTCCTGATGCAACCGGACGGCACTGGTACGACCGCGCAACACGATCGCGAGTACGATCGCATCGAATGGTTCCCGGCCGAAGAAGCCTTGCGCCTGATGACGCACCGCAACGAGGTAGTGATCGTGCGCCGCGCGCTCGAAGCGATCGACGCCTACGATGGAGCAGCAACGTGACGACGACAGTCGAAGGCGAAGTTGCGCGAGGTGAGCGCGTCGTCCTCCGCGAGAAGCGGCTGACCGACGCCACGCTCGATTACCGCTGGCGCACCGACGCAGAACTCGCCCGCTTCGACGCGGCGCGCCCGTTCTCGGCCGCGTACGATGATTACGTTTCGCTGTTCCGGGACGAACTGCGCTACCCGAGCCCGTACCGCCGCAGCTTCGCGATTGAGGATAACGACGGCCGGCATATCGGCAACGTCATGTACTACAACATCGACGCCGTGCGGCGCGAGGCTGAGATCGGCATCACCGTCGGCGAGCGCGATTACTGGAGCAAGGGTTACGGCACCGACGCCGTGCGCACCCTCGTCCAGCACATCCTGCGGGTGACGGGATTCCGCCGCATCTACCTCAAGACGCTCGATTGGAACACGCGCGCGCAGCGTTCATTCGAGAAGGCGGGCTTCCGCGCGGCGGGACGCTCGCGGCGTGGCGGCAACACGTTCGTCGTCATGGAGTTCATGGCCGCCTGGCCGGACGGCGAGCAGCCGTAACGCGTTGGTGCTTGCCCCGGCATGGGGCCGCTGCTATAACACGGCGATACCGCCTCGCCACAAAGGAGACCAGCCATGGGAGCAGAGCGCTCGCATACCTACGGCATGATCATCTGCGCCATCAGCGCGATCACCGGCCTGATGTTCCTGATCGGCGTCATGCGCAAGTCGTACATGGCGCTCGCTCTGCCCGTCACCGCCGGCTTCCTCGGCGCGCTCTACATCTCCTTCTGGATCGGCCGCGCGCTCGTCACCACCCCGATCGAACCGCCGGCTGACGATTAGAGCGGCGACCCCCGCGACAACCGTGGCGGCACAGCTTGCTGTGCCGTCGTTGTGTGCCACCGCACCAACCACTCCTGCCACCCACTGTCAGCAGACCACACCAATCCGTTGATCGCCTCCTTCCCACGGCGTTACACTGAAGCGAACGTTTGTACGCGCGCCGGACACGTCGCGCGAAGCACGCACCCCGCTGCGCCGGAAAAAACATGGAAAAACTCAACATCTTCCACCCCGCCGTTCAGGCGTGGTTCAACCGCCGCTTTGATGCCGCGACTGACGCGCAGCTGCGCGGCTGGGCGGCGATCAACGCCGGCCAGGACACGCTCGTCGCGGCGCCCACCGGCAGCGGCAAGACGCTGACGGCGTTTCTCTGGAGCATCGATAGTCTTCTGCGCCGCGGCCTCGCTGGCGAACTGCCCGATGGCATCGATGCTATCTACATCTCGCCGCTGAAGGCGCTGAGCGGCGACATCCAGCGCAACCTCGTCGAACCGCTCGACGGCATCCGCGAGATGGCGCGCGAACTCGGCTACGACGCGCCGGAGATCCGCACCGCGCTGCGCACGGGCGACACGACGCAAGCCGCGCGTGCCGCGATCCTGCGCCAGGCGCCGCACATCCTCATCACGACGCCCGAGTCGCTGTACCTGATGCTGACGGCCGAACGCAGCCGCGCGCTGCTCCGTACGGTGCGCACGGTGATCGTCGACGAAGTACACGCCCTCATGCGCGACAAGCGTGGCAGCCACCTCGCGCTCTCGCTCGCCCGTCTCGACGCGCTCGCCGAACAGCGCCCCGTCCGGATCGGTCTCTCCGCCACCGTCCACCCGATCGAGGACGCAGCCAAGTTCCTGACCGGCACGAAACTCGCGCCGGCAACCCAATCCCCATCACCCAGAACCCAGACCGCCATCCCCTGTACTGTCGTCGACGTCGGTCATCGCCGCGATCTCGATCTTCGCATCGAAGTGCCGGACACCGATCTGCAGGCCGTCGCAGCGAACGAGCAGTGGGGCGAGATCTACGACCGCATCGCGACGATGATCGCCGAACATCGCACCACGCTCGTCTTCGTCAACACGCGCCGCATGGCCGAGCGCGTTGCGCACAACCTCGCCGAGCGCATCGGCGAAGAGCACGTCGCCGCACATCACGGCAGCCTGTCGAAAGACCGCCGCTTGCGCATCGAGCAGCGCCTCAAGGACGGCGAGATGCGCGCCATCGTCGCTACGGCGTCGCTTGAGCTTGGCATCGATGTCGGCACAGTCGACCTCGTCTGCCAGATCGGCTCGCCACGCGCGGTGACGACGTTCCTGCAGCGCATCGGCCGCTCCGGCCATGCGCTCGGCCTCACTTCGCGCGGACGGTTGTTCGCGACCTCGCGCGACGAACTCGTCGAGTGCGCCGCGCTCGTCCGCGCCGTGCGTGCCGGCCGCCTCGACCGGATCCACCCGCCCGTCGCGCCGCTCGACATTCTCGCGCAGCAGATCGTTGCCGAGTGCGCGAACGGCGAATGGCGCGAAGACGACCTGTACGCGCTCGCCCGCAGCGCCACGCCGTACGCTGAGCTGACGCGTGCCGACTTCGACGATGTGATCGAGATGCTCGCCGAGGGCCCCGCACCGTCGCTCGGCCGCGGACGCGCGCTGCTGCACCGCGACCGCATCGCCGGCGTCGTGCGTGGCCGCCGCGCCGCGCGTCTCACCGCCATTACCTGCGGCGGCGCCATACCGGAGGTCGCGGACTACCGCGTCGTGCTCGACCCCGACGAGACGTTCGTCGGCACAGTCGATGAAGACTGGGCGATCGAAAGCATGGCCGGCGACGTATTCCTGCTCGGCTCACACTCATGGAAGATCCGCCGCGTCGAATCCGCGCGCGGCGTGCTGCGCGTCGAAGACGCGCAGGGCCGCCCGCCGAGCGTCCCGTTCTGGCTCGGCGAAGCGCCATCACGCACCTGGGAGCTGTCGGAAGAAGTCAGCCGTCTCCGCCGCGACATCGCCGCGCGCCTCGACGATCTCGAAGCCACCACGCGCTGGCTGGTCGACGAGACATCCGTCGCGCCGGGCGGCGCCGTTCAGATGGTCGAGTACATCAACGCCGAAGTCGGCGCGCTCGGCGTCATGCCCAGCGACACCGACATGGTGTTCGAGCGCTTCTTCGACGACGCCGGCGGCATGCAGCTCGTCGTGCATGCGCCGTTCGGCGGCCGCGTCAACCGTGGCCTCGGCCTCGCGCTGCGCAAGCGCTTCTGCGTGAACTTCGACTTCGAACTGCAAGCCGCCGCCACGGACGACGCCGTCGTGCTGTCGCTCGGCCCGCAGCACAGCTTCCCCCTCGCGGACGCCTTCACGTTCGTGCGCTCATCGAACGTCCGTGAGTCGCTCGAACAGGCGATCCTCGTGTCGCCGATGTTTGGCTCGCGCTGGCGCTGGAACGCGACGCGCGCGCTCGCTGTCCTGCGCAGCAACGCCGGCAAGAAGGTGCCGCCGCCGATCCAGCGCATGCGCTCCGACGATCTGCTCACGGCTGTCTTCCCGCTACTGACCGGCTGCCAGGAAAACATCAGCGGCCCGATCGAGCTGCCCGACCACCCGCTGACCCGCCAAACCGTCCACGACTGTCTGTACGAAGCGATGGACATCGATCGCCTCACCGACATCCTCACGAAGATGGAGTCCGGCGAGATCCGCATGCACGCGCGCGATACCACCGAGCCGTCGCCGTTCTCGCACGAGATCCTCAACGCCAAGCCCTACGCCTATCTCGATGATGCGCCGCTCGAAGAACGCCGTACGCGCGCCGTTTCGCTGCGCCGCACGCTGCCCGAACACGCGCGCGATCTCGGCCAGCTCGACGTAGAAGCGATCGACCGCGTGCGCGACGAAGCGCGCCCCGAGCCGCGCGACCCCGACGAGCTGCACGATTTGCTCAGCGGTGTCGTCACGCAGCCGGCGAACGACGAGTGGCGCGACTGGTTCGACGCGCTCGTCGCCGACGGCCGGGCTGCGCTCGCAATCACCGATCGCCGCGAGTACTGGTTCGCCGCCGAACAGCTGCGCGCGATCGAGGCGCTGTACCCCGACGCCACGCTGCGCCCGGAAGTGCACCTGCCCGTCGCGCTCGATGGCCCGCCGCCTGAGCGCGAAGACGCGGTCCTCGCCGCCGCGCGCGGCCACATGGAGTATCTCGGGCCGATGACGCCCGCCGATCTCGCGACCATGCTCGCGCTCGGCGCCGGCGAAATGACGTCAGCGCTCGCGCGGCTCGAAGGCGAAGGCGTCGTGCTACGTGGCCGCTTCACGCCCGCGTGCGACGACGAGGAGTTCTGCGACCGCCGCTTGCTCGCCCGCATCCATCGCTACACGCTCGACCGTCTGCGCAGCGAGATCGAGCCGGTGAGCGCGCAAGACTTCATGCGCTACCTGCTGCATCGGCAGCACGTCGGCGGCGCGCGCCGTCTCGAAGGCAAGCGTGGGTTGCTCGACGTGATCGCGCAGCTACAGGGCTACGAAGTGCCGGCCGTCGCCTGGGAGCGCGACGTGCTGCCGCTGCGCATCGCCAACTACAACCCGCACTGGCTCGACGAGCTCTGCATGTCGGGCGATGTCGCCTGGGCGCGGCTGTCGCTCCGCAAGTCGAACGGCGTCTCGCGCGGCGCCGCGCCCTCGCGCGCAACGCCAATCACGCTGACGCTCCGCCGCGCCATGCCGGCGCTGATCGAGATCACGCGCGGCGCGCAATCACCTGAACCGCCCGTAGCCGGCTCAGCCGCCGCCGTCTACGACGCGCTGCGCGAACACGGCGCGCTCTTCCTCGACGATCTCGCCGCCGCCAGCCGGCTGCTGCCGGTGCAGCTCGAAGAAGGACTGTGGGAACTCGTCGGGCGGGGACTCGTCACCGGCGACGGGTTCGCGCCGCTGCGCCAGATCATGACGACCTCGCGCCGCGGCCGAAATGAACGCCGCCACGCCCGATACGGCGCCGCGCGGCTCCCGCGCGTGCCGGCGCCACAGGGCCGCTGGGCGATGGTGCATCGCTTCCAGCACGAACCGTCGCCCGCCGACGAACTTGGCGAGACAGCCGGCATGCAACTGCTCGCCCGTTACGGCGTCGTCTTTCGCGATCTCGTGGCGCGCGAGAACGTCGCCGTACCGTGGCGCGACATTCTGCGCGCACTCCGGCGTCAGGAGGCGCGCGGCGTTGTCCGTGGCGGCCGCTTCGTCGCGGGCTTCGTCGGCGAACAATACGCGCTGCCCGACGCCGTCGACGCCCTGCGCCGCGTCCGCCGCACCGAGCGCGATGGCGACATCGTGCGGCTGAGCGCTGCCGATCCGCTGAACCTCGCCGGCATCATCACGCCGGGCGCCCGCGTCGCCGCGCTGGCCACCAACGCGATCACCTTCCGCGATGGCATGCCCGTAGCCATAGAAGAAGGCCGCAAGCTGCACGTACTGGAAGGGGCGCCGGAAGGGTTCGGACGGCCGGCGGCGCATGACGACATTGCCGCCGGCCGGCCATAATCGGCGGCAACGCGTTCTCCAGCGTCTAGATCAGCCCCGGCGGCCACACCAGCGGGATGTTCGAGCAGTCGGGAGTGGTAAACGATCGGTTCGTCTGCTGCGTCCACACCCCGTTATCGGTCCACAGTCCATCGTCGTAGAGAACGTTAATCCGATAAGAGTGCGCGCGTGACGGCAACATGCCGTAGGCGGTCACCGCACGTCCTCTTGGCACGTACGGCATGAACGAAGGATCGTACGGCCCGAAGCTGATGAAGGTGTCCGGCAAGTACCCGTTGTCGAAGAACGAGACATCGAGCCACGACTGCGCCGGCGCGCGCGTGCTTAATGTCGATGTGTACGGAATCGCGAAGGTGATGCCCGGTGCCTCATCGAGACAAAACACGTCGAGCACGGCGCGGCAGTCGGGCGTCTCGAAGGAGCCGCCGCCGATCGACGCCCAACCGCCCGTTGCCAATCGAACATTCAACCGATATTGATGCGTCGCGCCAGCAAGCAGATCGGGCCATTCGTGCGCGTACGCCTCGTTTGGCTTGATCGTCAGCGGACCGTAGCCGAGAAATGTGCCTGACGCGAACTCGTTGTCGTGCAGCGAAAGATCGAGCCACACGTTCTCGGGTGAGCCCGGCACGCCGCGTTCGGCGAGCAGATCGCGAATGAAGGCCGCGCTGGGAATGATGAAGCTTGCCTTCGGCCGCAGCTCGACGAGGGGGCACTGCGCCGAGCGGAAGTAGTGCGGCTGGCCCGCCGCCTCGCCGCGCGCCGGATCCGGCGCCGCGAGGAAGATCAATCCGGCGATAACGGCGGCGGCGACAAGCAGCGCTCTCATACATCGAGAACGCCCGGAAAGCCGCAAAGGTTAACCGCGCCCGCGAGCAACCTCATCCTCCGTCGCGTCAACTTTCGTGCGCCGCACCGTTAACTTCAGCGCCCCTTCAAGCGTTACCCCCATCATGAGAAACCTGCTCGCCGTGGCGCTCCTCGCCGTCAGCGCCACAGTGCTCGCCGGCGCCACCTGCGTGACGCATACGAATCCAGGCGGCGAGGCAGGACCGTGGGTCGGGGAAGTCGCTCATTCCGGTGACCCGGTTTACGACGTGTATTCGTTTGCTCGTATTTTCGACGCGCGCGATCGTGAGTTCTTCACGTCTGGTGAGTTCCGCGCGCGCGTCTGCCCGTTCGTCCTGCGCTCGGGCGACATCGGCGTCTTCGCGCTGTCCGTCGACACTGCGAACGTGTATGGTGCCGGCTTGGTCCCGCCCCAGACGCCTTTGCGCGCCGAGTTCTCGCCCTTGGCGCAGGGAGCCAGTAGCAGCACATTACGACCGGATGGACTCTCGGCGAAGGTTATTTCTCGAACCATTGACGTCTTTACCGTCGAAATACGCAACGATGGCGACGTCCCGTATTCAGACGTAGAGCTGTGTGGGATTCGCATTTGGCCGTTCGACGGGTCGCGGGTGTCCGTCGCGTTCGCCGATGGCAGCGGCTATCCCAGGCTTTTGCAGCCCGGAGAAGCCATGAACCTTGATCTCAAGTTTGTCTGGGCGGCGAAACCCGGAAGCGCTGATCTGTTCGTGCAGGGCGTGCCGCGGCCCCCGGTCGAACATTGCTGCGGGCAGCCGCCACCCGCGGACTGGCGGCGACTCGAAGCCGGCACGTCGTTCTCGGTCGCGGCGCCGCCGGGGTGGACGTACACTCCGGCGCAGGGCATCGATTCCCTCGTCGGCGCCTTCGAAGGCGACGGCATCCGGATTACCTTCGACTACGGCTGGTATTCCAGCCTCGGCGCCTTCGAGGGCGACCCGGCGTTCAGCTTCAGCCGCGGCACCATCGACGGCTACGAAGCGGCGTTCGCCACGCCGAAAGCCGCGCGCCCTGGCCTCACTGGCGTCCTCGTCGAAATCGACGACATGACCTCACTCAGCATGCACGCCTTCGATCTCACCGCCGAGCAGCAGGAGTTGGTCTTCGCCATCTTCCAGAGCCTGGAAGTGACGCCGTAGACCGTCGATGACGAGCATTCGCGGGCGGGCAACCCACCCCAGACGACCGGGATCGCCCGTAAAGGTGATGCGATTTTCAGTAGATCATTTCACCGCTGCCGAAGTATCCTACATAAGCGTTCGCTAAGGTGGACGCGAACCGAACGCGAGCAACCACACGCACACAGCACGGGAGGCCCGGCATGCGGCCAGAACTACTCGCAGACCTGCGCAAGGAAACCGCCGGTGAAGACCTCGATCTTTCCTGGCTCGACAAGCCGCTGTCCGAACGCGGCATGCGCGTTGCCCCCGGCAAGCGCGGCCTGACGATCGAAGAGATCGCCACCGGTTCCTATGGCGACATCCCCGCATCGACGAAGAACCAGAGCGGACGCATGCGCGGCGCCGGCGCCCGCCCCGATGCCCAGAACATGCAGACGCACTGGCAGAACAAGTCCGCCACATGGTCCGCATCGGCGATGCTGCTGTACGAGGAAGCGGTACAGCGTCAGTGGTCCTCCGCCACGGACATTCCGTGGGACCAGATGCCAGAGCTCGACGACAATCTTGAACTCGCGATGTCGCAGCTCTGCACGTTCCTCACGCAGGTCGAGTTCATCGCTGGTGATGTGCCCGGGCAGTACGCCCCCAACGTCAGCGGCGAGTACTTCGAAGTGGGACTCTTCCTCGCCAGCCAGATCATGGACGAAGCGCGCCACCTCGACGTCTTCCGCAAGCGCGCGCTCTCGAACGGCATCGGTCTGCTCTCCGCCGGCCCGGGCGCCATCGGTCTGCTCACCGCGCAAGACTTCACCGAGATGGCGTCGACGCTGCATCTTGTCGGCGAGGGCTTCGTGCAGTCGCTCTTCCGCATGGGCGAGCTCTTCGCACAGAGCGAAGTCGACAAGCGCATGTTCCGGCTCTCCGCGCAGGACGAAAGCCGGCACGTCGCGTTCGGCGTTATGCACATGAAGTACGTCATGGAGACCGAGCCCGAGCGCCGCGAAGAGATCCACACGTACCTCGACCGCATGGAAGGCCAGCTCGGCAGCGGTTCCGCGCAGGCCGGCCTCACCGGCGGCGGCCCGACCACCGAAGCGCTCGCGATCCTGCTCGGCGGCGGCACTGGCGAGACGCAGCTCCGCGACGGCTACATGAAGCTGCTCTCGATCCGCAAGCGCCAAGTGAACGAGTACATGCACCGGCTCGAAGTCGTCGGCCTCGGCGACCGCCGCCAGCGCATGGCGCCGATGATGCAGATGCTGCTCGACCCGCCCCGCAACTAAGCATCGGCACGAAAACGAAACAACGACTGGGCACGGTGCGCCGTGCCCGTTCCATGAACGCTGAACCCCGACGCAGAGGAGCATCGACATGGCAGACACGGAGACGATACCGGACGAAGAGCTGACCGCCGCGCCGCAGTTGCCCCAACTGCCGCCGCTCGACATGAGCTGGGCGAAGGCGCCGACGGAACGTCCGCCGCGGCCGAAGATCGGCAAGGACGGCTTCACGCTGAAGATGGCAGACTACGGGACCTACGGCATCGCGCCCGACCGCTGGCCGTACGAGAACGACACGCCGCGCGGCGCCCACCCATCGCCCGACATGGGACTGCCGGCGCCCTACACCATCTACGACAAGGCCGAAGTCTGGGCGGAAAACTGCGCCGAGCTCTACGAAGCCGGCATCCGCGATCAGTGGAAGCCTTCCACCGGCATCGCATGGACCACGCTCGAAGCGCTGCCCGAGCACATCGAACTGTCGATCGACCAGATCGTCTCGAACATTTCCGAACAGGCCTATAACTCCAACCAGGTGCTGATGGGCTGGCTGCGTGAGATCTCGTACGGCTATCACGAAGTGAAGCTGTACCTCGCAGTACAGACGTTCGATCACGCGCGCCACGTCGAAGCGTTCCGCAAGCGCGCGCTGGCGAACGGCGGCGGCCTCGGCGTGCAGACGCCTGGCTTCTTCAACCGCGCCGTGTACGCGTCGTTCAAGTTCACCGAGTTCATCGTCTACACGAACATCATCCGCACGTCGTTCCTGCTGGCGCTCTGCGAGAACGGCGACAAGATCGGTCGCTCGCAAGCAGACCGAGAACTCTTCGAGAACACGGCGAGCGATCTCCGGCGCCATCTGTCGTACGGGATCGAGCACCTAAAGTTCTACGTGCAGGGCGACCACCACCGCCGCAACAACGTCCGCAACTGGCTTGAGCGCGGCGAGATCATGCTCGGAGCAGACCTGAAGCGCGACACCGCACTGCGCGAAGCGTTCATTCTCGCAATGGGCGACAGCGTCGTCGCCGGCAAGGCCGCGCTGAAGGCGCTGCGTGAGGCGCAGCTCAAGAAGTATCTGCTGACGCTCGAGGCGGCGACCGTCTACGGCCGCGAGGGCCATGTCGCCCGCTCCCTGCAGGACGTCATCGACAACCCGTAAACGTGGCGGGCTGGGCTCTGGGAACTGGAAAGTAGGTCGCGTCTGCGTCGCCGCGACGTGAAGACAGCCCACACCATGATTGACTTCAAGCACGTCCAAACGCGCCGCGATGGCGCCATCCTTATCGCCACGCTCGTCAACCCGCCGCGCAATCTGATGAACGCGACGATGGTCTCCGAATTGACTTCCATTGCCACCGAACTCGCCTCCAGCGACGACGTGCGCGCCCTGATCCTCACCGGCGGCGCCGACGGCATCTTCATCACGCACTACGACGTCGGCGAACTCTCGCGCATCTCCGACGTCGTGCGCGAACGCCCCGAAACCACGCCCGCGCCGACGAGCGGCCCCGCCGAACTGCACGCGCTCAACAAGCTGACGCTGCAACTGCAGGCGCTGCCGCAGCCGGTGATCGCCGCGATCAATGGCACGGCGATGGGTGGCGGCTGCGAGCTGACGCTGGGTTGCGACTTCCGCATCATGGCGAAGGGCTATCAGCTTGGCCTGCCGGAAGTGCGCGTCGGCATCCTTCCGGGCGCCGGCGGCACGCAACGCATGACACGTCTGCTCGGCACGGCGAAGGCGCTGGAGCTGATGCTGCTCGGCAATACCGTCGACGCCGACGAAGCCGCGCGCATCGGCCTCATCCATCGCGCCGTCGAACCGGCGCGCGTGCTCGATGAAGCGCTGATGCTCGCGAACGAACTCGCGTCGCGCCCACGCACGAGCATCGCCGAGATCAAGCAGTGCATCCTGCAGGGCATCCAGATGCCGCTCGAAGACGCGCTCCGCTTCGAGCAGGAAGCCTTCAATCGCACCATGCGCTCCGACGACGCGTCACGGCTGATGCGCGCGTACCTTCAGAGTGCGCGTCCGCTGAACGAACAGCCCGGGTAGCGTCTGGTCGCTGGTCGCTGGTCGCTGGTCGCTGGTCGCTGGTCGCTAGTATCGCGCGGTACGAGAATCGTGCATGATGATGCCCAGCCCGCCGGATGGCGCTCAGCACTGAGGTGACACCTTGGACCCACGCATCGAAGAGATCCGCACTGCGCTTGCCGCCAATCTTGAAGAGACGAAGCGCCTCGCCGCCAGCCTCAAACCGGACGACATGAGCCGCCGCGCCGCCAACGGCTGGACGCTCGGACAGCTTGCCAAGCACGTCGCCGTATCGCCGGGCGGCGCCGTCTGGCTGGCGTCCCGCCTGCGCAACGGCCGTGATGCGAACGTCCCGGCGTTCTTGTCGTTCATCCCCGCCATGCGCAACTGGATATCCTTGCGCGGCGCCAGCAGCGTCACGCCGGATGACGTCGCGCACCTCGCGGACGAGAATCACCAGAAGCTGCTGGCGTGCGTCGAATCACTCAGCGAGGCCGAACTGGACAAGAGCGGCGTCATCTTCGGCCAGGGCCGCAACACGGTCTACGAGTTCCTCTCGAAGGGCGTCGCCAACCATGCGGAGGAACACCGCGCCGAGATCCGTGCCGGGCTGGCTGCGAAACAGCCTGTGTAGCCTGGCTCAGAAGCGTTCGTCGAACATGCGCAAAGGGGCGAACCATCGGTTCGCCCCCTTCTTGATCCGAGTTGTACGCCGGGTTCAGAGATGCGATAACTCAGCGCGCCACTGCCCCATTCGTCGCCGCTACCGGCGCAGTCGCCATCCGCTCCCGCGCGCGCTCGCCGGCGATTTGAAACGACACGGGTGACGCCGGCGGGTGGAACCGCCCCGCACGCACATCGCGTGCCAGCCGCTCGAGCGGCGACTTCCGGAAATACGCCCGCCCGCCGGCGATCTCGACCGCCTTGTCGACGACGGCGATGCAACGCGCCGTCACGACTTCTTTGCATAGGACCGCAATGGCCATCGCCGCCTGCGGGTCCGCCGGTTCCGCGTCCAACTCATCGATGACGCGGTCGCGTACGGACTGCGCGATCAGAAACTCCGCTTCCATCTCGCCAATCAGCACGTCGGTCAGCACCTCCGCGCGGTTGGCGCTGTTGATGCCGGTACCGATCGCCTTGTACGCCTCGGCACGCGCTTCCTCGGCGATGCCGAGGTACACGCTCGATGCGAACGGCAGGAACCAGCGCGACACGTTCGTGTACGGCGGCTGCCGCAGCGGAGCGCCGAACGGCAATCGCACGGCGACCGCTGTCCCCGGCACGACGACGTCCTGCAGCACGAGATCGTGGCTCGCCGTCGCGCGCATGCCCGTCGTGTCCCACGTCTCGACGATGCTGACGCCCGGAACGCGCGCGCCGACTGCGATGACGAGGAACTCGTTCGTTTCCGCATCGCGCGCGTTGACGCGCACCATGTCCATGCCCGGAGCCTGCGAACAGAAGAACTTCCGCCCGTTGATGACGTAGTCGTCGCCACGGCGCTCCGCCGTCGTCGATGGGCTCCACTCGCCGGCCACAAGTGCCTCCGCACCGGTCGACCCCAGCACGATGCCCTCGTCGGCGATGCGGCGCAGCGACGCCTCGACTGGTGCAGGCGCCGTTTTGCGCCACGCTTCAGCCATCGGCCCGATCTGAAACTGGTGCATGTTCACCGCCAGCGCGGTTGAAGCGCATCCGCGCGCCAGCGCCTGCTGCGCGCGTGCCATCTCTGCCAGCCCGGCGCCGAGCCCTCCAAGCTCCGTGGGCACCAGCGCGCGCAAATATCCGGCCTCGCGCATGGCGTCGTAGTTTTCCCGCGGAAACTCGGCCGTGCGGTCATATTCCGCCGCGCGGGTACGAAACTCATCCGCAAGCTCCTCTGCTATCGTAACGACGTTACTCATCGTCATCCTCCTTTGAATGTGCGTTGAGGATACGTCGGTGGCCTGTTTGACGCTGTTAACGCGTTCACAACCGACCACCTGTTGCGACCATCCCACACACCAGGTACCAGACACCAGAACTCAGTCGGCGCGCTTCGAGAGCGCATCCACCTCCGCCATCTCCTCACGTGTCAGCCGCCACTCAGCCGCCTTGACGTTTTGCTCGATCTGCTCGGGCTTCGTGGCGCCGGCGATCACGCTCGATACGACCGGATGGCTCGCCAGCCACCCGACGGCGAGATCGATCATCGGCCTGCCCCGCTGCTCGACGAAGGTTTCGAGCTTCTGGAGCGTCGCGTAGTTTGCTTCCGTCAGCATGCGCTCGCCCATCGGCCCCGCCAATCGCGTGCCCTCCGGCGCGGCTTCGCCCGGACGATACTTCCCGCTCAGGAAGCCGCTCGCCAGCGGGAAGTACGGCAGGATGCCGAGCCCGTACTTCTCGCACGCCGGCATCAGTTCGCGCTCGATGCGGCGATCCAGCAAGTTGTACTGATTCTGCGCCGAGACGAACGGCGCCGAATGCTCCGTCCGCGCGATCCACTGCGACTCGACGACCGCCCACGAGGTGAAGTTCGAGCAGCCGACGTAGCGCACCTTGCCGGCCCGTACGACGTCATCGAGCGCGCGCATCGTCTCTTCGATGGGCGTCTTCGCGTCCGGGAAATGCACCTGGTACAGATCAATGTAGTCGGTGTCCAGCCGCCGTAAGCTGGCGTCCACCGCCTCGAAGATGTACCGCCGCGACGCGCCCGCCCAGAGCGCGCCCTCGCCCATCGGCCCGGCGAACTTCGTCGCGATGACGGCGTTGCGCCGGTGGGGTTTGAGCGCCGCGCCCAGGTATTGCTCCGACGTCCCGTCGCCGCCGTAGATGTCCGCCGTATCGAACAGTGTCACGCCGAGTTCGATCGCTCGATTGACGACCGCTTTCGCTGCTTCCGCATCGATCAGACCGGGACGCCCGCTCGACCTTCGCATTCCGAAGTTGTTGCACCCCAGCCCCACCACCGACACCTGCAGTCCCGACCGTCCAAGATTCCTGTATTCCATCAATCCGCTCCTGCTTGCGGCGCACTGTCTCGCGCGCGGATCGAAAGTATAGGCCCGCGCTCGCGCTCGCCGTAGACCTCCGGGGGGCAACACGCTATCCCGCCTCTCGTTTCCCGCTTCCCGCTTCCCGCGCTATGCTCCAACTGAGCCACACCGGCTCGGCGGTTCGTCCGTTCCCCAACTTGCAGGAGGCACATCTCATGGCCGAGCACACGCTGACCATTACCGACAACCGCACCGGCAAGACCTACGACGTCCCGATTACCGACGAGACCGTGAAGGCGATGGACTTCCGGCAGATTAAGACGTCGGACGACGACTTCGGCCTGATGCTCTACGACCCGGCGTTCACGAACACCGCCTCATGCCGCAGCGCCATCACCTTCATCGATGGCGACCGCGGCATCCTCGAGTATCGCGGCTACCCGATCGAGCAGCTGGCCGAGCGCAGTTCGTATCTGGAGACGTCGTATCTGATCGTTTACGGGGTGTTGCCGGACAAGGCGCAGCTCGCCGCATGGACGCACAACATCACGTTCCACACGATGCTGCACGAGAACATCAAGAAGTTCGTCGAAGGCTTCCGCTACGACGCCCACCCGATGGGCATGCTGGTTGGCACCGTCGGCGCGCTTTCGACGTTCTATCCGGACGCACGCCACGTCGATGACCCGGTCTCGCGCGAGATGCAGACGTGGCGGCTGATCGCCAAGATGCCGACGCTCGCGGCGTTCTGCTATCGCCACAACCGCGGGTTGCCGTACGTCTACCCCGACAACGACCTGACGTTCACGGGCAACTTCCTCAGCATGCTCTGGCGCATGGGCGAGACGAAATTCGCCCCCGATCCGGTACTGGAACGCGCGATCGAGGTGCTCTTCATCCTGCACGCCGACCACGAGCAGAACTGCAGCGCGAACGCGATGCGCTCGGTCGGCAGTTCGCGCCCGGACCCGTTTTCGGCGACGGCGGCGGCGGCGGCGGCGCTCTACGGCCCGCTGCACGGCGGCGCCAACGAAGAAGTGCTCCGCATGCTCACGGAGATCGGCACGAAAGAACGCGTCCCCGAGTTCGTCAAGAAGTTCAAGAACGGCGAAGGCCGGCTCATGGGCTTCGGGCATCGTGTGTACAAGAACTTCGATCCACGCGCCACGATCATCAAGCGCACGGCCGAGGAAGTGTTCGAGATCACCGGCCGCAACCCGCTCATCGATATCGCGCTCGAACTCGAGCGGATCGCTCTCGAAGACGACTACTTCATCGAGCGTAAGCTGTACCCGAACGTCGATTTCTACTCCGGCATCATCTACCAGGCGCTCGGCTTCCCGGTCGAGATGTTCCCCGTGCTCTTCGCCATCCCCCGCACGGCGGGATGGATCGCGCAATGGCGCGAGATGATCATCGACCCCGAACAGAAGATCGCCCGCCCGCGGCAGATCTACACCGGCGCCCGCAATGTCGACTACGTCCCGCTCGAGAAGCGGTAACGGCGGGCGACGGCAGCCCGAACGCCCCCGGTTTCGTAGGGACAGGTCGTTTAAGCCTGCCTTCTCTCCCTGGATTTCCAGCACGGGTCCCCCCGACCACCGCGGCCCTCGTAGCGGAGGAGGTTCAGCTCCGTTCTCTCGTCAAAGCCGCCACGGCGGTCCCGGACCTGGGAAGTCGTGGGCTCCGAGCAGGCCTCAGGGGCGCTGGCTTCTGGGGGATCTACTCGGCAACTCGAAAAAAAGACGGCTCGACCCATTGACAACCCGACCCCATAGTGCCATCATTATGCCATCACATAGATGGCAGACGACTGGCGGAGGCGCCGTGCCCACCGAACTCCACACCGAACCCATCTTCGACGCCCTCAAGCAGCCGCTCGCGCTCGTCGAAAACGACGAGCGGCGCCGCCAGATTGAGACGTACATCGAGGCTGCCCGTGTCCCGCTGGAGCGCGCCGTCCACGACCTGATGTCGCAGCTTGTCGAATCCGTGTTCGAGAAGACGCAGGAGCATTACCGCGTCCGCCTCGATTACCGCCCAGGCGGCCTTGGGCTCGAAGTCGAGGAGAAGGTGCAGGACGGCGACGCCGCGCGTTGGTCCGCGCTCGAGGGCGACGTCGAGAAGATCACGATCCGCATCCCGGCCGAGCTCAAAGATCTCGCGACGCAGGCCGCCGCCCAGGCAGGCACGTCCGCCAACTCGTGGTTCATCAAGGCGCTCGCGCGGGCGATCCGCAATGTCGAAGCGCAGGACAGCGGCGGTTCGCACTGGCCCAGGCACGACGACCGGCACGACCGCGACCGAGACCGTGACCGCGGCTCCTCCCGCTTGAGCGGCTGGATGGGTGGAGACGACAGGTAGTTCAGGCATACCGGCATAAGCCGCCGAACGCACACTGGAGAAGGAAGCCATGCTCTACGACGCACTACTCACCGAAGTCATCGCGAACCAGAAACGCGCCGCCGTCGAGCGCGTTGATCTGCAGCGTGTGCAGGAAGTCGAAGCGATCGAGGCTGCCAGTCCCGGCCTTCGCGGCCTGATCGCCGCCGCCCTGATGCACATCGCTGTCGCGCTCGACGCGGCTGCGAGCGAGCGCGCCGTCTTGCCCGTCCGGGGTGGCACGCATGGGTAGCGCCGCGTTCATGATCGCGTTGCTGCTGCTCGCCGGCACGATCGATCCGTCGCGTGCCTGGCTGATCGCGCTCGTGGTGATCACCGGCATCGCCGCCTTCGGTATCCGCAGCCTCGATCTCACGCGCATGCGGCCGCATCTGGATCTCCGGCTCGCCGCGTTCGTGCTATCCGTGCTGCTGCTCGCCGGCGCTGTCGATGCAAACAAGGACTGGTTGATCGCGCTCAGCATCGTCACGGGCATGGCCGCGTTCATGCCCGGCCTGCTTTCGCTCGATGGCGGGCGGCACGATCGTTGGTTTGGCCGCTCTCACTGGGACATGGGCCACCGACGGTCGCGCCGTCACCGGCGTTGGGAATCGGCAGCGTGGGGCGATGCGGATGAAGCCGAGCGCTGGCGATGACGATGAACGTGGCACCCGAACGTGCGATCACAAGTCACGCCGAGCTGCCGCGCGGCGTCCCGCTCGTCGTCGAATTCACGTCCTCGCGCTGCCGCCAACGTCCGCTCGCCGCGCGCGCAGGCGGCATCGACCTCAACGGCGTCGGCCGCCTGCCCGTGCGTGCTGTCGACATCGACGCCTACCCGGACTTGCGTCGCCGCTTCCACATTACGCTGCTGCCGACGTTCGTCGTCCTGCGCGATGCGTCGGAGTTGGCGCGGATCGTTGGACCGCACACCCGGCGCGAACTCGCCGGTGCGTTGCGCCGCGCGCTCGATCCCGGCCTCGTCCGTCTTGAAGAGCCGCCTCAAGCACGCGGCATCTGGAACGACTTCACAATTCGCCTCTGGGGATTCGCGAGCGTCTGACATGGAACACGTACGCACGATCAGCCGCGAGTTCGCGACGGGCGCCAGGGCGGTGCTACATCTTGAGAACCGCTCCGGTACGGTGATCGTCGAAGGCCGCGAGAGCGACGTCGTCGTAGTGGACGCCGTTGTGCGCGTCTGGGCCGATCTTTCGAACGACGCCGATGACGCGGCGGCGCTCGTCGAACGCAACATGGAGCAGGACGCGCATCGGGTGATCGTCCGCGCCCCGTCGCTCCAGCCGAAGAAGGAAGGGTGGGGCGGCATCTTCGGCCGCGGCCCACGCATCGATTACCACGTCCGCGTCCCACGCACGACAGCGGTGCGCGTGCTCTCGCGCAGCGGCGCCGTGACGATTCGCAACACCGACGGCGTCGTGCACAGTGAGGCCAGCAGCGGCCGTATCGACATCCAGGACATCGTGGGCGATGTCACCATCGCCAGCCGCAGCGGCGCTGTCACGCTGGAGCGCATCGACGGCGATGTGACGGCAGACGTGCGCAGCGGCCGCTTCCGCCTGACGCAGGTGTCCGGCAGCGCGCGCATCGAAGCCCGTAGCGGCACGATGGAACTCAGCGATGTCGCAGGCGATGTGCGCCTGGATGCACGCAGCGGGTCGGTCACGATCGAGGCGCCGGGCGGCAAGGTGTGGGCGCGCACGCGGGCCGGCGCCGTCCGCTTCCGGGGCCGCGTGCAAGACGACGTCGATATCGAAGCACACGCAGGCGCGATCCAGTTCGCCGTCGATCCCGCCTATCCGTTCTTTCTCGATGCCGAGAGCCACGGCGGCAGCGTCCGCTCTGATCTCCCGCCGCGACGGAACGGGGCACAACCCGCCGCCGGCGGCCCGAAGGTCCGCCTCCGCACCCGCGCCGGCGCCATCCGCATCACCCGCGCATAGTTAGGTTCACGACGAACCGTCGTCACTCGCGCAGCAACTCCTCCACCGTCACCATCCGCGTCCCCTCCGCGCGCATCGACGCAATGATCGCCGCCAGCGCATCGATCGCCGCCGAGTCGCCGCCCGCATCGAACCGCACGATGTCGCCGTTCGATGCCGCCGCGACAACCCGATCGGCGATCGCATCCGACGTGCCACCAACGCCATTGCTCGCATCGATCGACCACAGCACGATCGTGTGATATCCCGCGCGCGCAGCATCCGCAGCTAACGCATCGTCGATATCGCCATACGGCGCCCGCATGAACGGTCGCGTCGAACGCCCTGACAGCCGGAACACCGTCGTCTCCGTGCGCGAAAGCTGCAGCGCGCGCTCTTCCGGGGATAGCGCCGCTTCGCTCGTCGAGGCACCCGTGAACGACACTCCGTGGTAGCCGCGATTGATGATCTGATGTCCGTCCGCCGCCATCGCTAACAGCAGCGGCGTCTGCTCCTCCGCCCACAGCCCCGTTACCGCGAACGTCGCCCGCACGTTCTCGTCGCGCAGCACCGCCAGCACGCGCGCCACATCGCCGGCGCCGTCACCGGTATCGAACGTCAGCGCGATCTCCGCGCGCCCGCTCTCGGCGCGTTCGAGCAC
>CAZRHH010000010.1:0-83045 GCA_964599885.1 uncultured Dehalococcoidia bacterium
GCAAAGTGTCACCCATGTCCTCGTACATGTGTTACCTATGTGTCCGGTCTGAACAGTTGTAGAGTAGGCCCCGGCAGGCGCTGCGCCCTGCACCCGCCTGATGGCGTCCCCGCACCGACGCGTCGCACACGTGAGCGGAACGAGCAAACGGCAAACGAATTGCCGCGTCGCGGGGCGTCCGCTCAGCGCCAGCACCGCCTCCCGCACGTCCTTCGGCTCCGGAAACCGCCCGGCCGCGTGGTAATCAAACACCACCTCGCCGTCGTACCGCACCGTGAACGCGCCGTCCGACGACGGCACCAGCACGAACTCGTCCGCCAGGTCAGGCCGCTGGTCGAACAGCTCCCGAGCCAGCCAGAACGCCCGCCCTTGAAACTTGCACTTCTGGCAGAACTCGATCTCCAGCCGGTGCTTCTCGCTCATGCCGAGTCTTCGAGCAACCGCGCCTCGTTGTCTGCCGAGACCGCGTCGATGATGTCTTCGATCTCGCCGTCGAGGATGCGCGGCAGGTTGTGCGTCGTCAGCCCGATGCGATGGTCCGTCAGCCGGTCCTGCGGGAAGTTGTACGTCCGGATCTTCTCCGAGCGCTCGGCGCTGCCGATCTGCTGTTTCCGCGCCCCGGCGATCTCCTCCGACTGCTCCGCCTGCCGTTGGTCGAACAGCCGCGCCCGCAGCACCGCCATCGCCTTCGTCCGGTTCTTGAGCTGCGACCGCTCGTCCTGACAGACGACGACGATCCCCGTCGGCTTGTGCGTGATCCGCACCGCCGTCGCCACCTTGTTCACGTTCTGGCCACCCGCGCCGCCCGAATGAAAGATGTCGATCTTCAGATCCGACTCCGCGACGCCCACCTCCACCTCGTCGACCTCCGGCAGCACCGCCACCGTCGCCGTCGATGTGTGAATCCGCCCTTGCGCCTCGGTGGCCGGCACACGCTGGACGCGATGCACGCCGCTCTCGTACTTCAGCCGAGAGTACGCGCCCGTGCCCTGCACCTCGAACACCACTTCCTTCAGCCCGCCGATGCCGATCTCGTTCGCCGAAAGCACCTCTGTCGTCCATTTCCGCCGATCGGCGTACCGCGAATACATCCGGAACAGGTCCGCCGCGAATAGCGCCGCCTCGTCCCCACCCGTCCCCGCCCGAATCTCGACGATGACGTCGCGGTCGTCGCGCGGGTCCGTCGGCACGAGCGCCCGCTTCAGCCGCGTCTCCAGTTCCACCCGCGCGGGCGTCAGCGCATCGATCTCCTCGCGCGCCATCGCCGCCATCTCCGCGTCGTTCTCCGAAAGCACCGACCGCGCCTCGTCGAGCGCCTGCCCGTTCGCCCGCCACTCACGATACAGCGACACCACCTGCTCGATCGCCGCGCGTTCCTTCGCGATCGCCTGTAGCTTCTCGTAGTCGCCGCTGATCTCCGGACGCGCCATCTCCTGCGTCAGGTCCTCGAACCGCTGCTCCGTCGCCTCAAGCCGGTCGAACATGCGCACACACACACAGAAACCCCCTTGCCGGAGGGGGCTTCTTCCTCTCGATCGCTATTCTACCACCGGTGGCCGCCCAACAACGCATGCGCTCCGCTGATGATTAACGTCGCGTGTTCGAAATACTTTGCAGAAGGTCACATCATGCTATTGACAACGACCTAAAAAAAAGTACTGTTGCCCCTCCTCACAGAGGGAGCGCGATTTGAAGAAGTTCACATTTCTCTTCGTCCTCGTTGCCTTCGCCGTCGTCGCGCTCGCTACCCAAGCGTGCGACGAGGACTACGGCATCATCCATTGCACTGACAGCCGTATCCCTGGCGTCGGGATCGGTCTGCGGCTCCAGCGACAGCAGCAATGGCGGCGGCCCGCCCACACCTATTGAATACAGTATCCACAAGGCCGCCGACGATCGCTACTGGGTCGGCGAAAACCAGTATGGCCTTGAGTGGACGCTGACGGGGCATTCCATGCGCAACGACGGCCTGAAGACAACGTTCTCGGTGTTACGCTCGGACGTGCTGCTTCAGGAATTGTGCGCGCCTGACGACGAATTGCAAACCGACTGGGACGAGCAGCAGAGCATTGGCGACAGCCCCCACTCCGAGAACAATTACGGCGGGTACGCCACCCCCGAGGTCTGGGAGATATGGGCCTGTCCGGAGGGACAGGCTGTGTTTTGGACCTGGACGTTCGAATGGGGTAACGCCCTGCCCTACGTCGCGTATGACGTGTCGAGCGACTTCAAGTGCCGGGTCTTGCGCGGGTTTTCCAACAACACCTACGGTTGGTGTCAGGATTAGAAGGAGAAGATCATGAGGAACTGCCTCTTGCTTGCGGGCGCGGCGCTCGCCGCCGGAGTGGTGGTCGCCGTCGTCGTCGTGACCGTTCAGGGCGGCGGGGAGACGGTGAGCGCACAGGAGGTCGCTGATCGCGCCGCGCAGGTGCAGACCGATTTGCTCGATCAAATCGCGCCGGATACGACGTTGCACGCCGTGAGGACGGAATATGAGTACCGCCCGCCCGAGTCCGGCGTCGGCCCGACGCATCGGCGCAGCGAGTACTGGGAGTATTTCGGCGCGGACGGGCAACTGGCCACGTTGCGAACAGAGGTTCGCGACGAGGTGAGCGGCAGTCTGTTGAGTACAGGCGAATGGGTTGACGGCGAAATGGTCTTCACCGACGCCGTGACCGGTGAAGTCAACACATACCCGCTCGATTCGTCGATTGAGTCCCTGCGAGCCACCTTGAGCGAGGCCACGAACGCCACGTCCGGCGAGGTTCTGAAGCCCGACGCCGCGCCGGAACGCACGCAGGTCGACGGAAAGCCCGCATACGTGGTCGAGATGGTTTCCGAAGGCGTCTCGACCCGCATGGTCATCGACGAAGAGAGTTTTCGGCCCGTGCAGTTCGAGAGCGAGAAGGATGGCATGGTCGTTGCGAGCGGCACGATGCCGGTGTTCGAGATCCTCGACGGGAACGCCGTCCCGGCCTCGTGTTCAACTAGTTCGCTCGCTTCTGAACCAGCGGAAGGGCGCGGAGCGGCGACCAACTGCGGCACCGAGACGCCCTCGCCCAGTTCTAACTGCTGCAGCCTGCAACTCGACTTTGATCTCCGGGAGCCAGGCATCCAGGCTTCGCAAGCTGTGGCCGTGGGGGTGATCACCTACATCGATGTTGTACTGGGCAAATCCGCCACCGATATCAGCGCCCTGCAATTCACCATCATGTACGACGACACGCTGTTGGCACCGATCCTTGGCGACTCCGGCACGGTCAACGGCAATCCCGATTTCAACGACGGGGTTCTCGGCACCGCGTGGTCATGCGGCTTGTCGCCCGGTTCAGGCACGCCCGACAGTGATCCGGCCACTGGCCCGGGCCACGGAGTCGCTACCCTCTCATGCTTCACGACGACGACGCCCGCAATGCTTACCGCGCCGACCGTGATCGCGACGCTGCGGCTCACTGCCGTCGCGCCCGGCGAGTCGAACCTCGAGATCACGGGCTTGGTGTCCGATTTCGACGGCGTGCAACTCGGCAGCTGTGAACCGGGATTTGATATCGACATGACATGCGTCGGCGGAACACTCACGGTCGTTCCGTGACCGTCACGTCTCGGCGTACTAGTCAGCGTAGTCGCACAACCGCCGCCACATCCGCCAGCGCCAGCCGCTGTTCGCTGTGATCACCCAGATTCCGCAGCGTCACCTCGCCCGCCCCCAGCTCGTCCGCGCCGATGATTGCGACATTCCGGGCGCCCTTCGCGTCAGCATGCCGCATCTGCGCCTTCAGGCTGCGGCCAGCGCTTCCGACGAGCACCTGCGCGCCGCTCGCCCGCACGGCCGACGCCAGCCGCAGCGCCGCCTCCGCCGCCTCCGGCGTCAGATGCGCGATAAACAGCGCCGGCGCCGACGCGTCCGGCACTTCGGCGCCGTCTCGCTTGAGATTGATGATTAGCCGCTCGATCCCTGTCCCGAAGCCCACGCCCGGCGTCGGTGGTCCGCCGAGCAGTTCCATCAGGCCATCGTAGCGGCCGCCGCCACCCAGGCTGCTCTGCGAGCCCTCGACCGACGGCTGCATCTCGAACGCCGTGCGCGCGTAGTAGTCCAGCCCCCGCACCAGCCGATCATCAATCTCGAACGCCACGCCCAGCGTGGTGAGATACCCCTGAAGCGCCGAAAAGTGCTCGCGGCACGGGTCGCACAGGTGATCGCGCAGCCGCGGGGCTCCGGCGATCACGGGCTGGCAGCGCTCGACCTTGCAGTCGAGCAGCCGCATCGGGTTCTTGGCGAACCTCCCACGGTCGTCCGCGCATACCTGGTCGAGGAACGGTTCGTAGTACGATTTTAGTGCTGTGATATAACCCGGGCGGCAAACCACATCACCAATCGAGTTGATTTTGAGCGTGAACGCCTGCAACCCCAGCTCTCGATAAAACGTCGCCAGCAAGTCGATCACTTCCGCGTCGATCAGCGGCCCAGGGTCGCCGATCGCCTCCACACCAAACTGGACGTGCTGGCGGTACCGCCCCGCCTGCGGGCGGTCGTACCGGAAGTTCGGCGCAATATAGAACAGCCGCACCGGCTGCGGCAGACTGCCCATCCCGTGCTCCAGGTAGGCCCTTGCCACGCTCGCCGTGCCCTCCGGGCGCAGCGCTAGCGTGTCCTCCCCCCGGTCCGCGAAGAGGTACACCTCTTTGTCGACGATGTCCGTGCCCTCGCCCGACGTCCGCAGAAACACGCCCGCGTGCTCGAAGATCGGCGTATCGATGCGGTGATATCCGAACAGGCCGCATACCCGCTCCGCCGTGTCCCGGACGAAGTTCCAGTACGGCCAGTCCTCCGGCAGGATGTCGTAGGTGCCGCGCGGGGAGGCGAACTTTTCGGGCTTGGTAGGGCGTTTGCTGCTCATCTGGCCGAAGCATACCAGCACCCACCGCGGCCGGGCGATCCGTCCGATACACTACATACGTACGCGCAGGCGTACGGACGTCCAGCAGACCGGGAGCAGCGCGATGACCCGACGCATGACCATCGTCTTCGACGACGAGGCGCTCTACACCGCCCTCAAGGTGGAAGCCGCCCGCACCCATCGCCCCGCCAAGGACATCGTCGCCGACGCGCTCCACATCCTCTTTGACGCCACCCCCGACGAATGCGAGGCGCTCCTTGGACGCGCCCGCAACCACGGCGCGGAGCGCCGGACGGTGGCCGTCGACCGCATCCTCGAAGACCTCGGGCTCCGGCGGTAACGCAGAACCATGACGACCATCGCCCAGGATCCCTCCGTCCAGCCGCTGATCGAGAAGGTCACGCAGTACCTGCCCGCCGACCGCATTCCGCTGATCGAGGAAGCGTTCGCGTTCGCCGCGCAGTCCCACGCCGGCCAGACGCGCCTCACCGGCGAGCCCTACATCGTGCATCCCCTCGACGCCGCGATGACGGTCGCCAACTTGCAGCTCGATTCCGCCGCCGTCGCCGCCACGCTCCTGCACGATGTCCAGGAGGACTGCGGCGTGCCAAACGCCGAGATCAGCCGCCGCTTCGGCGCCGAAGTCGCCAAGCTCGTTGACGGCGCAACCAAGCTCGACAAGATCGCCTGGCGCGCGCCGAGCGAACGTCCCGGCGATCAGTCGATCCAGGCCGAGAACCTCCGCAAGATGTTCCTCGCCATGGCCGAGGACATCCGCGTCGTTATCATCAAGCTCGCCGATCGCCTCCACAACATGCGCACGCTCGATGCGAAGCCGCCCGAGAAGCGCAAGCGCACTGCGCAGGAGACGATGGAGATCTACGCGCCGCTCGCCAACCGGCTCGGCATCTGGCAGATCAAGTGGGAACTGGAAGATCTTTCGTTCCGCCACCTCGAACCGGAGCGCTACAAGCAGATCGCCAAGCTGATCCAGTCGAAGCGCACCGTCCGCGAGCGCTACGTCGCGCAGGTCGAACGCATTCTGAAGGAAGAACTGGAGAAGAACGGCATCACCGCCGAGGTGAAAGGCCGCGCGAAGCACATCTACTCGATCGCGCAGAAGGCCGACAAGTACGCCGCGCAAGAGAAAAGCTTCGAGCAGATCTACGATCTGCTCGCGCTGCGCGTCATCGTCGACGGCATCGGCGATTGCTATAACGCGCTCGGCGTCGTGCACGGGCTCTGGCACCCGGTCCCCGGCCAGTTCGACGACTACATCGCCAGCCCGAAGGAAAGTCTCTACCAGTCGTTGCACACAACCGTGATGGCGATCGGCGCCCGCCCCCTCGAAATCCAGATCCGCACCAGCGAGATGCACCAGCTCGCCGAGCATGGCGTCGCCGCGCACTGGCGATACAAGGAGACAGCCGACGGCAAGCGCGACGCGCGCTATGAAGATCGCATGGCGTGGCTGCGCCAGCTTCTCGAATGGCAGCGCGAGATGTCCGCCGCCGAAGAGTTCGTCGAATCCGTAAAGACGGATCTCTTCCGCGATCAGGTCTTCGTCTACACACCGAAGGGCGAGATCAAGGAGATGCCCGCCGGCGCGACGCCAATCGATTTCGCGTACCGCGTGCATACGGAACTCGGACACCGCACCGTCGGCGCAAAAGCGAATGGCCGTCTCGTACCGCTCAACTACCAGATGCAAAACGGCGACGTCGTCGAGATTCTCGCCGGTAAAACGTCACGCGGCCCGTCACGCGACTGGCTCAACCAGAATCTCGGCTACATCAAGACGGGCCACTCACGCGAGAAAATCCGGCAGTGGTACAAGAAGGAAGAACGCGCCGAAAACATCGAACGCGGCCGCGAGATCATCGAGAAGGAACTTCGCCGCCTCAACCTATCGCTCAGCGAGTGCCAGGACGACGTGTTGCGCATCTTCAAGTACGAACAGCTCGACGACTTTCTCGCCGCGCTCGGTTACGGCGGCGTCAGCTCCGCGCACATTCCGGCGCGACTCGCCCCGCTCGTACACAAGGAAGACGAACACGAACTGCCGGACATCGAAGGACCGACGGAGCGCGTCACGACGCATACCGTGCAGGTACTCGGCGTCGGCGATCTTCTCACGCAGATCGCGCGCTGCTGCAACCCCGTGCCCGGCGACAAGATCATGGGTTACGTCACACGCAGCCGCGGCGTCACGGTTCACCGCGAGAATTGCTTCAACGTCCTGCACGAAGACGAAAAAGATCGTCTGGTCGATGTCGAATGGGGTCGCACCGGGCAGACGTATCCCGTGGCCGTCCACATCGAAGCGTGGGACCGTGTCGGCCTGCTCCGCGACGTCTCGACGATCGTCTCCGAAGACAAGGTGAACATGCTCGGCGTCCGCACCGAGCACGGCGACCGCACCACCGACGTCTACCTGACGCTCGAGACAACGGGCGTCGCGCAACTCAGCCGCCTCATGGGCCGACTCGAATCCGTGCGCGGTGTGATCACCGTCAACCGCCAGGTAGACGGGGCCCGCCGCTCCACCGGCTCCCTCTAACCCGAAACTCGCCGCACCCCGGCGCTCTCTTTCTCTGCTCTTCGTTCTCTGTTTCCTGCTCTCTACTCCGGCCTCCGACCTCCGGCCGCCTAAACCCAACTCTCTGTGCCTCTGTGGTGAAAAACCTATCCCGCTACCCGTCTCCCGCTTCTACAATGCGCCATGATCACGTTCCGCCCGCTACAAAACGACGCCGAATACGTCGCCCACTGCTTCATCGACGCCTACGCCTTCAACGGCGATCGCACGCCCGAAGGTACCGAGCGGCGCCGCCCCGTCGAGCCGCCCGACACATGCTTTGGCGCGTTCGATGGCGACGAGCTGATCGCTGGGCTGGCGATCGCACCGATGCAGCTCTACATCAACGGCGCGCCGATCGACGCCGGCGGCATCGGCAGCGTCAGTTGTCTGCCGGAACATCGCCGCGCCGGCCACGTCGCCGGCCTGCTGAAGTACGGGCTGCAGACGATGTTCGATCGCGGACAGGTCCTCTCCGGGCTCTTCACGCCGCACCACGCGTTGTACGGCCGCTACGGCTGGGAAGCCTCGAGCCGCGTCACGGCATACAGCTTCGAGCCAAAGGCCGTCGCTCTCCGCCACCCGCGTCCGGCCGGAACGATTGCGCGCGCAACGGCCGACGACTGGCCGCTTCTGCAAGAGATCTACACGCAGCGCGCATCGCACCAGAATCTCGCGCTCGTCCGTGACGAAGCGTGGTGGCGCCATCATGTCATCGGCCAGCGCGACGGCAAGACGCGTGACGTCGCCGTCTGGCGCAACGCCGCCGGCGACGCGCGCGGCTACATCGTCTACATGAGCATCAGGTCGCAGCGCGGCAACAATCCCTGGGGTGAAACGACGTTTCGCGTCTTCGACTACATCGCGCTCGACGGCGACGCGTACACCGCGCTGATCGCATTCGCCGCCGGCCACGACCTGAGCGACAAGATCATGTTCCTCGGCCCGGCCGATGAGCCGATCAACGCGCTGCTCGAGGAACCCGACATTGTCGAACAGCGCGCCTGGTTCGGCGTCCTGCTGCGCATCGTCGACGTCCAGAAAGCGCTCGAAGCACGCCCCGCGCTCCCGCACGCGTCCGGGGCGTCGCTGACGATCGCCGTCACCGACAGCATCCTCAGCGCCAACGAAGCGACATGGCACATCGACTGCCGCGAAGCCCGCGTCTCCGTCGAAACGACGCACGTTGCCGCCGACATCGAGATGGATGTCCGTGCACTCGCGCCGTTATTTGCCGGCGCAACCACTCCGTCCGAAGCCGCCCGCACGGGCGCCATCCGCATCAACAACGCGCACGCGCTCGACGCCGCAACAGCAATCTTCGCCGCCAACGGCACCCCGTTCTGCCACGACGACTATTAGTTGTACGAACAACGTTACTCAGAAGGCGTAGGGGCAGCTCGGCACTGCAAAACGAAGATTTGTACTTGCTGTGGCACGGACTTTTCGCCCGTAGCACTCTGGCCCGCCAACATGCGCGCCGCCACGAGCACATCAACGCGAGGTCGCGACGGAAACCACGGTAGGAGCGCACCCACGCGTGCGCCCGGATCGCGCACCGCAACGAACCACGGAGAACACCGAAGAGACGAACCAAAGCGGTTCGTCCCTCAGAAAAACTGCTTCCAGTTCTAGTCCAGGCCGCCCCACTTCCCACTTCCCACCTCCAACCGCCCCAGATCACCCCACCCGGATCAGCAAAATAGGCAAGCTCGACTCGTGCAGCACCTGCTCCGCCACGCTGCCGAACATCAGCCGGTTGATGCCGCGCCGTGAGTGCGTCGCCATCGCGATGCCGTCGGCGTCGACTTCCTTCGCCGCCGTCACGATCTGGCGCGCCGCCTGGCCCTGCAGGACCATCGTCTGCACCTTGACGCCCGCCGCGCGCACCTGCGCGGCCAGCCGATCGAGATAACTCTGCGCCTGGTCCGTGAACGCCGACCACGCCGCCGTGCCCCCGTGACTCTTACCCATCGCGCCGCGCTCGCTCCAGTCGGCGTTCACGGCATCGACGACGCGCAACAGCGTGATCTCGGCGCCCATCACGCGCGCCAGGTCGATCGCGTGCGGAATCACAGACTCCGACCGCGCCGTGCCATCCAGCGTCACCAGCAGATGTTTGAACATGATGAACCTCCCCCCGCAAATTTCCAATGCGACTCAAACAGTTATCGTCTCGCGGGGCATGCGGATGTGAGGGGGTAGCACCCGATCGCGCATGGCGATCGGATCCCCCAGACCCACTACCCTAACCCGATCTCAGTATCGGCAGCCGGCGCCTATTCCCGTGCTACCATGCCGCGATGTCACGGATTGTCGCCGTACTCGCCGCCACCGCATTCTGTGCGCTCACCATCGCCTGCGCGGCATCCGTAGACTCGCCGGAAGACGCGCCCGCGGCCACAACCACCTCACAAGGAGCATCCCCAGGGACGGCGTGTACGCCCAGCCAGCCGCGCGAACCCGGCGCCACGCAGGCCTCGATAGACGCTGGCGGCGTAGCGCGCGCCTACACGCTGCGCGTCCCGCCCGGGTACGATGGCAGCGCGCGCACGCCGCTCGTCTTCGCGTTTCACGGGTACGCGCAGACCGCCGTCGCAATCGCCAGCTACTCCCAGATCGGGGCGGCCACGGACCGGGCCGGATACATCGCCGTTATTCCGGACGGTACGGGCACGCCGCAGTTTTGGAATACGCGGCAGACACCCGGCCGCGCCCAGGACGTCGAGTTCGTCGATGCGCTGCTGACAAGCGTGTCTGCGGAGTTGTGCGTCGACGCCGACCGCGTCTACGCCACGGGATACTCAAACGGCGGCGGAATGGCGCAGGCGCTCGCCTGTGCGCTCCCAGGACGGATCGCCGCCGTCGGGGTCGTCGCCGGCACATGGGTTCCGTGCCGCGCCAACGTCCCGCTCATCGCGTTTCACGGCATCGAAGACCGCATCGTCCCCTACGCCGGCGGCGAGACGCCGCCCGAACTGGGGAGCATCGTCTTTCCGCCCGTCCGCCGTTCCGTCTCCGAGTGGGCAGGCGAGAGCGGCTGCAACAAGCTCGCGACGATCGCCCGCGTCTCAACCGAAGTCGAATTATCGATCTTCGGGAGCTGCGATGGCGCCGGTGAAGTCCTGCTCTACACCGTTATCGGTGGCGGCCACACGTGGCCGGGAGCGACGCCGCTCGACTTCCTCGGCTTCACAACAGCGCAGATCGACGCCTCTCAGCGCATGATGGAGTTCTTTAGCGCTCACACAGCCTCAGAGCGCCGATAGCGATCTACAACGACCTATTGACACCTTCGCTTCAAACGCGTAACCTCGCGCTTACGTAACCCGTACGTTACAGGAGTGTACCGATGACCGCTGCAATCGAAAGCCTGCTGACAGTCCGTCGCTGCATCCACATCAACGCGACACCCGATCGCATCTGGCGCGAATTCGAAACGCTCGAACGCATGCAAGCGTGGTTCGGGACCGGCCACTCGCTCCTGGAGTACGAGCCGCGCGTCGGCGGCTGGGTCGAACTTGAAGTTGATGCCTACGGCGAGACACTTCGCTTCGGCGGACGCATTACCGTCTTCGAGCCGCCGCACGAACTCACGTTCGAGGACGACTGGCTCCCGCCCCGCAACGGCATCTCCGAAACGATTCTCATCACACTGCGCCTCACACCCAACCGCGCCGGCACCATCGTGGAACTCCTGCTACACGGATTCGAACGCTTGGGCCAACGCGCAGCCGAAGTGCATCGCGGTCTCGAAGGCGGCTGGACCACGCGTCAGCTTGAAGCGTTGCGCCGCATCATCGAGGGAGCATGAGCCGTCGCACCCAGGCCGTAGACGACGCCTTCCAGGCATTGTCCGATCCCACGCGCCGCGACATTCTCGACCTCCTGCGGCGTCGCGGCACACTCACGGCGGGTGCCATCGCGACCGCTCATGCCGAGATCAGCCGCCCGGGGGTCTCGCGCCATCTTCGCATCCTGAGGGAAGCGGGGCTCGTCATTGCCGAAGAGTCCGGCCGCGAACGCTGCTACCGGCTCAACGTTGCCGCGCTCGCCAGCGTGCATCGCGATTGGTTCGCGCGCTTCACGCCGATGTGGGAAGACTCACTCACGCAACTCAAGTCGAACGTCGAAGGCACCACCCGAAAAAGGAAGGCAGGCTAAACCAACGGCCCCACCCGGTGCCCCAGTCCCCAATCCCCAGTCACATCCTCCACATCTGTGTCATCTGTGGATAGCCTAGATCGCCCCGCGCAGCACTTCCCGCTTGAACCAGTCCCACGGCTGCGCCTCCGCAAAGTGCAGCAGATACTCCTGCGCCATCTTCGGGACCAACAACAACCCCAGCGGCGTCAGCGTCGAACGCCAAGACGACGGCGTCAATTGCGGCCAGAAGCGCGTCACCGCCGCCACGTACAACCACCAGTTCTCGAACAGATTCGGGAAGATGAACAGCATGATCCGGTCGTGCGTGATCTCGAAGAGCACCACACCGATCATCCGGTACGGGAACAGCAGCAATGCCGGCCACCGCGCCCACGCATTCGTCCATCCGAGCGCCACGTAGAACTCGATCGACAGATAATACGAGTCGAGCACCTTGTCGACTGTGTGATAGCGCCCGTCGAACCCGCCGAGATGCATCAGCGAAATCAGCACAACATCGAGCGTGTCGATAATCATCGACGCGATCCCGCCGAACAACGGCCAGCGCAAGATCGTCAGCGGGATCAGCAGGCGCAGCGCAATGACGATCAGAGCGCCGGCGCTCATGCGTCGCGCTGGGCGGCGCGGCGCGCCATCAACCCCGCACGCGCTGGCGGTACTGGATTGCCTCCGCAAGATGCGCCGAAGCGATGTCGTCGGCGCCGGACATGTCGGCGATCGTCCGCGCCAGCTTCAACACGCGATGAAACGCCCGCGCCGAAAGCGACAACTGCGCCATCGCCAGCCGCAAGAGTGATTGCGCCTGCTCGTCGAGCCGCGCCTGGCAGAATTCGCGCACTTCTGTCGGCGACATCTCCGCGTTGCACGTGTACCGCGTACAGGCGAACCGGCGCGTCTGCACCGCGCGCGACGCCTCCACCCGCTCCCGCACTTCCGCCGACGATTCGCCGACCGCGTTCGATGCCAGCTTCTCGTACTCCACGCGCGGCACTTCAACGAAGATGTCGATCCGGTCGAGCAACGGCCCTGAGATCCGCTTCTGGTACCGGCTCACCGTGGACTCTGAACATGAGCACTCCTTCGTTGGGTCGCCGTAGTACCCGCACGGGCATCCGTGCAGGTAAGAACTACACCAGGTTGGAGCGTGTGGTGCGGCTTTGACGGCGGGGCGCTCGACCATGCTGGAGAGCGTGATCGACGCTCTCCGCGGCGTCAAGGGCCCGGACCGCGCCGGTTGGTGGACCGCGCACTGCCCGCTCCACGTCGATCGCAAGCCAAGCCTGCGATTCACGTCGACCGGCTTCGAGTGCATGGGTTGCGGGGAGAAGGGCCACATCGCGCTACTCGCCGCCAAGCTCGGCGTCGCTGAAGAGAAGCATCGGCCTTTCGACGCGCGCGTACAGGCGACCTACGACTACGTCGACGAGGACGGCCGGCTGCTCTTTCAGTCGGTGCGGCTTCGCGATCCAAAAGACTTTCGACAGCGCCGACCAGATGGTTCGGGCGGTTGGATCTGGAACCTCAACGGCGTCCGGCGCGCGCTCTACCGGCTGCCAGAAGTGCTGTCGGCGGCGGCAGACGAGGCCCTTTTTGTCGTAGAAGGCGAGAAGGACGCGAATCGTCTCTGGGCGGAAGGCCTGCCTGCAACCACGAACGCCGGCGGGGCCGGCAAATGGCTGTCCGAGTACAGCGAGTCACTGCGCGGTAGCACGGCGGTGATCATCCCCGACAACGACGACGCCGGCCGTGGGCACGCCGAACAGGTTGCACGATCCGGTGATGGTGTCGCCGCGGAAGTGCGTGTGCTTACGCTGCCGAACCTACCGGAGAAGGGCGACGTCAGCGACTGGTTCGATGCCGGCGGCACCGCCGCCGAGCTGCTACAGCTCGCCGCCGAAACGGCCGTCTTCGTCCCCGATTGTGATGGGCAAGGCGACGCATCCGTCACCGGCACCGGGCAGCAGCCGACGATCGTCGTCAGCGACCGTCATCTCCACGACATCGCCGCCGACGGCTGGCTCGCGCTGCAGCGTGCCAACGTCCCGGTTCGATCCTTCGTTCACGGCCTCGACGTGGCTGAGGTCGTTCGAGACGCGGGCGGACGTTGCTCGATCAAGCACATGGGCGTCGCGGCCCTGCGCGGTCGGTTGGACCGCTGCGCAGACTGGCAGCGGGAGGCGAAGGGCGGTCTCGCTCCGGCGCGGCCGCCCAAAGATGTCGTCGAAGACATGCTCGCACTCGAGAAGCCGTTACCGCCGCTCAAGGGCATCGTCGGAACGCCGATGTTCGCGGACGACGGTTCACTCGACTGCACGCCCGGCTATCAGCCGACGACGCATCTCTATTACGAACCCACAGGCGAAGCGATCCCGGCTGTGCCGCCCACGCCCGACGCCACCGACCTCATGCGCGCCAAAGCGTATCTGCGCCAGGAGTGGCTCGCGGACTTTCCGTTCCTGGACGACGCGTCCTTCGCGCACGCGGTCTCGATAGCGCTCACCGTGATGGCCCGCGAGATGATCCACGGGCCGACACCGCTCTTCGCCGTCGACGCGCCCGCGCCGGGCAGCGGCAAGGGGTTGCTGTGCTCCAGCGTCGGCATCATCGTCTCCGGTCGCGAGGCCGCAGTCATGACCGAGACGCGGGGCGAGGAAGAGAGGAAGCGGATCACCGCGCTGGTCCGCGCCGGTCATCCTCTGTTGTTGCTGGACAACGTGAAACGAAAGCTGGAATCAGGCACGTTCGCAGCCATGCTGACCGCCCCGTTCTGGTCCGACCGCATCCTCGGCGCTACGCAAGACGTCGAACTCCCCGTGCGCGGTGTTTGGATGGCGACGGGCAACAACTTGCAATTCGACAGCGACATCAGCCGGCGTGTGGTGTGGATCAGGATCGACGCACGTGTCGATCGTCCATGGGAACGTTCGGAGTTCCGCAAGGGGAATCTTCTGGAGTGGGTCGGTCGCCACCGCCACGAGTTGGTGTGGTCTTGCCTGGTGCTCATCCAGAACTGGATCGCCGCGGGCCGACCGCTGTGGCAAGGACGTCCACTCGGCTCCTTCGAGTCCTGGTGCAACGTGATCGGTGGCGTCCTTGAGGCGGCCGGCATCGCAGGCTTCCTCGAGAACCGGGGCGAACTCTACAGCCGTGCCGACGCAGAGACCGAGGAATGGCGCACCTTCGTGCGCCAGTGGCAGGCGGCGTTCGGCGATACGCCCATCAAGGCGGCCGAAGTCCTCAGCATCGCGAAGGAGCTCCTGCCATCGGTCTTTGAGCGCGTGAGAGACAACGCATCGGATCGGGCGCTCCTCACGCGTTTGGGCATAGCACTGAAGCAACGCGTCGACCGATCGTTCGACGGCTTATTCATCCGCCGGGCCGGCGCAGACCACCACGACGGCGGCACGCTGTGGCGGCTGGATTGCGGAACCTTCAATGGATCAGATGCCTCAGCATCAGCAGAGGTTCCGCAAGATAAGTGGTCAACTCCAGATACGTTTGCGGAAGCTGCGGAACCTGCGGAACCTGTTTTGGGGGTCGATGCAACTTTTGACGATCAACCCCCAACAGAACACGGAGTGTTTCCGACCCCGAAAAAGCATCCGCAGGTTCCGCAGCTTCCGCACGTAGATTCAAATTCAACCGATTTCGGCGCGGAACCTTTGCGGAAGGTTGACGTCTCTACGACCAAGGTTCCGCAGGAGCGTCCTCGCTGCGGCCGCTGCCGTATGCCGATGAGCGTCGCCCGAGTTGATGACGTCTGCGGCTTGTGCAAGCAGGTGGCGCGATGACGCACACCATGACCGAATCGTGATGGAGAGCCGCTCATGACGAAGATGATCACCGCCGCACCCCTCCAGATCGAGCACGTTGCGATCGACGAACTGAAGCCCGACCCGGCCAACCCGCGCCGGATCTCCGACGCCGAACTAGAGTCGCTCACGCGCAGCCTGCGCGAGTATGGGTTCGTGCAGCCCGTGCTCGCGCGGCGTGAAGACAAGACGGTCATCGGCGGCCACCAGCGGCTGCTGGCGGCGCGGCGCCTCGGGATGAAGACCGTGCCCGTGACGTACCTCGACGTGACGATCGAGCAAGCGCGTGTCCTCAACCTCGCCCTCAACAAGATCAGCGGCTCGTGGGATCAGGAGCTGCTCGCCCGACTGGTGGCTGACCTCGCCGGCGTGGCCGACCTGGACATCACGCTCTCCGGCTTCGCGGAGGACGAACTCGACCAGTTGCTCAAGTCGCTCGACGTGCGCGAGAAGCGGGAGAAGGTCGAGGCCTTCGACGTCGAGGCGGCGCTTGAGGCCGCACGCGCGGCCACACGCGCCCAACCGGGCGACCTGTGGGCGATGGGCGACCACCGGCTGCTGGTCGGCGACGCTGGCGACGCGGCGGCGGTGACGCGGCTGCTCGATGGCAAGCGTCCGGCGATGGCGTTCACCGACCCGCCCTACAACGTGGCCTACGGCGATCACGGCGGCCAGCAGCAGGGACAGCGCAAGCGGCGCATCCAGAACGACGCGATGCCGCGCGATCAGTTCGAGACGTTCTGTCGCGGCTGGGTGCGCAACCTCCTGGAACACGTCGACGGCGCGATCTACTGCTGCATGTCGAGCAAGGAACTGCCGCTCGTCTCGCGCGTGTTCGAAGAAGAAGGCGGTCACTGGAGCGACACGGTCATCTGGCGCAAAGACCGCTTCACGCTCGGACGCGCGGACTACCAGCGGCAGTACGAGCCGATCTGGTTCGGCTGGCGCGAAGGCGCGAAACACCAGTGGCACGGCGGCCGCAACCAGGGCGACGTGTGGGACGTGGACCGTCCGTCCGACAGCGACGCGCACCCAACGATGAAGCCGCTCGCGCTCGTCGAGAAGGCGATCGAGAACTCGTCCTCCTCCGGTGACATCGTGCTCGACCTCTTTCTGGGTTCGGGCTCGACGCTGATCGCCGCGGAGCGTACCGGCCGCGTCTGCTACGGCACCGAACTCGACCCGCACTATGGCAGCGTCGTGTTGGCGCGCTGGGAGTCTTTTGCAGGGAAGGTCGCGGAATGCCTCAGCCGTTCGTGATCACGAAGGACCCGCGCGGCCCGCAGATGCACGTCCGCCGGCGCGACGACGTCGCCTGCGTCGGCTGCATCGAGGTCGGGCTGTTCGCGATCGTGCAAGCGGTGATCGAGGAAGAGGCAGCGGCCTCGGCTGGGGAGGGCACACCAACCGAGGCCGCTAGAGAGGCGATGGTAGCACGATGAGGCTGCGTTGCGTTTATCCGGCGTCAATCACTGGCCACGACGCGCCCGTCGATGCCGACCGCCGCATCGCCGAACAGGATCGCCGCCCAGGCCTCGGCGTCGGCGCGGTTACTGCCGAACGTCGTGCAATGCTCGGCGCAATGGCGGACGAGGGCGAGCCGACCCTCGGCGCTGTCGGGAAACGCCGGCGTGATCGGCGTGCCCTCGCTGACGGCTTCGTACGCGGCGACCTCGCATTGATCAGCCGTCAAGCCTTCGGTGGTCGGCATCGTGCCCCCGCATTCGGCGCGGTGGGCGTCGCTGTCGAAGACGTAGTTCGCCGGCAGCAGCGGCTCGTGCCGCCCGCGATCGTCTCTCGGGTGCTGCCAGCCTTTCGGGAATCGCCGCACCTCGCGGCCTCCGACGGAGTAGAACTCGCTCATCTGATTCTCCTTTCGCCACCATACATCACTCTGGCGAACGCACGAGTCAACGCCTCGCCGGCCGGAGTTTCGAGTGTTAACGAACTGACACACCCGTTGACTTCGCTCCGCACCGGAGTGATGTATGGCGGCACCAACGAGACGGCCTCAGACGAGGCCCAGCGAGAGGAGCGGCGCGATGCCGATCGAGAACAGGAATCTGGAGCCAGGGACCGTGCTGGTGGCGCGGCACAAGAAGGCGGAGCACCGCTGCGAGGTGGTGCAGACGGACGCGGGGCTGCGCTACCGCCTGACGGACGGCAAGGAGTTCAACAGCCCGTCGTCGGCGGGACGGGAGATCACCGGCGGCGTTGCGGTGAACGGCTGGCGGTTCTGGAGCCTCGAAGGCGACCTGAAGCCGCGCGCGGCCAAGACGGCGAAGCCCAAGGCAGAAAAGACCGCCACCAAGAAGGCGCCAGCGAAGAAGGCCAGCGGCAAGAAGAAGGGCGCGAAGAAGCCGGCCGCGAAGAAGGCGGCACGGGCGGCGAGCCGCGGTTCGTACGGGTGCGGCGTGTGCGGCGACGAGTTCCCGACGATGAAGGCCGCGACCGACCACGCGACGGAAGCGCACATCGCCAACTAACCCTCGCCTTGGATCGCGCAGCGGGTCGCTTCGGCGGCTCGCTGTCGTTGTGTCTCGTCGGTGCTCGTCGGACGCACACGATGGCAAGATCGTGTGGACTACCAACCGCGGTGACTAGCAGAGGTAATCAATGGTAGTCTCGCGCACCTGCAGGGAGATTCGATCAAACGGCGAGCCGTGTCGCGCCGCTCCCCTGCGCGACAGCAATTTCTGCCTGTGGCACGACCCCGAACAGGCCGACGTCGTCGCCGAAGCGCGGCGTCTGGGCGGCGTCCGCAGGAAGCGAGAGACGACGCTCGCCGGCGCCTACGAGATCGAAGGTCTTGGCTCGGTGAGCGAGATTCGCCGGATTGTCGAGATCGCGGTGCTGGACGCGCTCAGCCTCGACAACAGCGTCGCCCGCGGCCGTCTGCTCGTAGCCTGTGCGCTGGCCGGCGCCAAGCTTCTCGAAGTCGGTGAGTTGGAGCAGCGGTTGGAAGCGGTGGAGGGCGCGCTCAAGCCGCGTCTCGTCAAGACGGTCGGTCGACGATGAGCGGCGCAGAGAAGCGACTCGATCGATTGCTGCCGGCGCTCAGCGCGAAGGAGCGTGCGATCCTCATGCTCCGCGACTTCAAGGCGGACAAGACGCAGGAGCGCCAGTTGATCCGCTCTGCGCCCGACGCGCAGGCGCTCGAACTCAACCGCCTCATTGGCTTAATGAACGCCGCCAACGGCGACCTCGCCCATGTGCTCCTCGTCATCCGCGAGCGAGCGCGGCTGGAGGAGGTGCGCTTCAGCTGGTTGCAATGGGCGCGGATGTGCGCGCTCGAGATGTGGGGCGTCCGGGCACACTTCCTCACCAGCGGGAAGGACGCGATCACCGAGAGCGATTATCGCGAGCGCGAGGCAGAAGCACGCGGCGAGCTGCTGTCGCTCGACGAGTGCGCGACGATCTATGCGGAGGATTACCACATCTGGGACGAAGCGGACTACACGACGGACGAGAAGAGCGGGGAACAGTTCCCCACGGACGAGGCCTGGTTCCGGGTGCGCAACCAGAAGGCCAAGGAGTTGCACGCGCTCGTTGCGGCCGGCGCGCTTCCCGGCAAAGGGAAGGGCAAGCGCCTGAAGATCGCTTGCGGGGCGTTCTACGACTGGCTCGGCCAGCCGGTGCCGGTCGCACCCGACTTCGGCATCGAGTTCGACGTCCAGCCCGATCATCGCGAACGGGAGGTGGGGCGGTCGCACCGCGAACACGAGTTCATCCGGGACATCCTCGATCGTGGCGCATTCAACGTGGAGCTACCGCTCGACATGACGTCATCGCTCGTCATGTCACGGCCCAACGGTCGGTTCGGCGTCGAGCTGGCGCGCGTCGTCGCCGTCATCATCCGCACTGGCGTGCAGGAGAACTGGCGGCAGCTGCGCGCGATCGAGGAACAGATTGACGCGATCACGGAAGAGTACGACGGTGAGGATGTGCTGCATGAGCGGATGCGGGGATGTCTGGAAGACGCGAAAGCCACGCTCGTCGATGTCCACAAAGATCTGCAGGCGTACACGGGACCGTTCGATCTACCGGAACCGGATGAGGATCTGCGATCTACGATCCAGCGCATCGTCGATAGAGAGGTCCAGCACGTTCCGACGCTCTAGCGACGCACACCATCGAACCATCGTGTGGCGCGATCTTGTAGGATCGGCGTAGCAGGACTACCACGAAGGCGCTCGTGTGATCCTCGTCCTGTTGTCCGGCACCTACGTCTGTTTCGATAGCCTGCGCGCGGGCGAGACGCTCCTCGAGGCGAAACGCCCCGACGCCGCGCGGATCGTGCTATGGCAACGAGAACCGCCGCAGTCAAGATCAATGGCACCCGTACAGGCCGCCAGTATCGTTTGGTGACGATGGTCTCCGCTTCCAAACGAAGGTCAGCGTCGACTGCTGCGTGCTCGCTGACGGCTACGACGAGACGTGGACGCGCAATCATGATTGGGGAAGGAATAGAAATGTCGAGCAAGCGCCATCACTTCGTTCCGCAGTTCTACCTGCGGCGTTTTGCTGACGGCGAGGGCAAGCTACGTATCTATCGTTCCGGTACTGCTCTTGAACCCATCCGCTCTTCAGTCAAAGACGCTGCCGTGAGGACGGGCTTCTACAAGATCGACATGGACGGGCCCGGCGATCCAATGCAACTCGAAGCCGAGCTGTCAAGAATCGAAGGCGATGCCGCTGGCGCAATCGCGAGGATCTGTGCCGGCGGTTTTCCGCCGACCGACTTTGATCGTGGCGTGCTGTCGGTCTTCATGGCCCTTCAGCTCACACGCACGCCTGAGCACAGGCTGGTGATGGAGAAACAGGTAGACACTCTCGAGAAAGTCTTTTACGAGAACATGACACCAGAATGGGCGCGCCAGCGTCTGACAGAGATCGGCCTGGACCCTACTGAGGAGAGCGTCGCCGCGATCATGGACATCGCCGAGAATCCCGACCAATATGTCTTCAGTCCCGATCGGAACGAGTTCCTTCAAATGATGATGGGTGTTGCTCTGCAAATCGCGCCCATTCTTGAAGCACGTGCATGGCGGCTTGGGATTAGCCCGGGGCCGGGCATCGTGGCCGGTGATCATGCGCCAGTCCGTTTCACACTCCCTGAGGCGCGGAGACCGTTCCTTGGCATCGGCCTCAGGGACGCACAGGAGGTGGACTTTCCCCTCGACCGCTACCACGCACTCGTCACATTCAAAGCCGGCCCTGAGGAGACATTCGTTCTGACCCGCGAGAACGTCATCTTCATCAATTCGCTCGTCGCGGAAACCAGCCATGACTTCGTGTTTCAGCACCCGGATGACCCGCGTATTGACTACATGGTGCCGAAGAGCCGACGACCCCTCATGCTGGTTAATCAGCAGCCCGTCTATGCTGCCGACAAGAAGATACGCCGACTCGCGCCGATCTTTGCGCCGCACTCCGTGCGTTCTGGCAGCCCCTTCGACGACGAGCCACCGAAGACCTGAGCTTGAAATCCGCACCATGTGGACATCGTGTGGCGCCTATCACGTAACGGCCAAGTGATCCCGACGCATGACGGCTCACCCGGTGCTGTTCGTGCTGCGGAAGCGAGCCGAGGAAGCGGGCGTCGGCAAGTTCTCGCCCCACGACCTGCGGCGCACGTTCATCAGCGACCTACTCGACGCGGGCGCGGACATTTCGACGGTGCAGGGGCTCGCCGGTCACGCGAACGTGCAGACGACGGTGCGCTACGACCGGCGCGGCGAACAGGCGAAGCAGAGGGCGGCAGCGCTCATTCATGTACCCTACATCGAATGAGGTCGTCACAACGAAAGAGCGTTTCAAGAAAGCTGCGCCTGATTCGCGAGGCAGTCCGAAAATGGGACAGCCTCGAAGACCTGACCGAATACTACGTCACCACTGATTCCGGGCGATGGCCAAGAAACGAACGCCTCTTGCGGCAGGTGGCTCCCCGCCTTCGAACCATCGCGAGCGAACTTTCGCCCGAACTCGACGCCGTGAACCGTATGGCGACGCAGCAATTAATATTCCTCTTGCAGGTCGGGCCACGCTTTGACAGCCCGGATTTTAGAGTTCTCTACGCGCAAGTTCGCGGTCACATGACTCGCGCAGAGGGGCATCTGCGACAACGGCTGGAGGAAGCAATGGAAGCGGAGCGGCGAACGATAACTGAATACCTCGCTCGCCATGAATCCGAATCGCCGGGAAAGCTCGCCGAAGCCGACGAGATAGCAGCGGCGGTCGGGCTCGATGGGAAGCGGGTGAGAATCCAGTTGCGATTGTTGAAGAACGATGGACTAGTGCAGTTGTCGGAAGCACACGGAGATTCGGTGAGCGCCATTATCACCGCCGAGGGGCACAGATATCTCGAAGAAGGACGGCCAACTTCGCAGCCATCGATTCGCATCGGTCAGGTAGTGGTGGGGCACAACTACGGGATACAAGCGGCCGATGTCGGCGTAGTGATTCAGGGGGAGACCGGCCTATCGGCCTCACTTCAGCCGCTGATAGAGCAACTGTTGGTCTGCATCCGAGACAGCGGGAATTCTGATGAGGAGAAAGATGATGCGTCCATTGAACTAGCGCAGGTTGCAGCAGAGGCGAAGAAGCACAAGCCCAACCGCGAGCGCCTCATCGGGTTCATCAAGAATCTGGCAACAATATCGCAAGCTCTGGCGCTCGGGCCCAACGCTGCGGTAGTCATCGAGCAGATGACATCAATCGTTGAGGCGATGCCCTTATAACGGCAAGCCAACTATCCGTGCAACCCGAGGCCGTCGTCCTCGCGGAGTGACAGGTTGCCATCGTCGTCCTCGACGTAGTCGCAGCCGTAGCAGTTCCGCTCGTCGTCGAAGCCCTGCCCGCAATGGATACAGAGATGCCCCACCTCGAAACTCCTCACGGTCGTGCAGTCGTCCTCGTCGCAGAGGCAGACTTCGGCGAGCGGGCCGTACAGCGAGGGCCACTTGTCGATGAGTTCGTCGCCGTGTGGCAGACGCGCACGACCGCGACGTTCGCCGGGGGAGACGGCCCAACCGAGGGCGAGAGCCCGCGCAAGTGCGGACGCCGGTTGACGCGAAATGGACTGTCGGTTCACGATGCACCTTCACGCTTCTTCGGACTCTTGCCGGGTCGGCGAGGAGGGCACTTCGGGCAGAAGGTCGGCACAACGGTGATGTCCCACCGCTTCTGGCGTACGCGCCGCGCCTCCGCTAAACAGGTAGGCACAGGGACATCGCTGCCCGACACGATGAGCCGATCGTGCCGCGCCGGACGCGCGAGGCCATTCGGCAAGTAATGACAGAGCCCGGCACGTGCCGGGCTCTCAGATTGATCTCGCTCCGGCGACGAGGCGAACTAGCTCTTCGCGTAGTTCGTTGCACCCTGCCAATCGATCGCGACAACCGCCTCATCACCGACAACCCACGCGTCGTGCCCGGACGGCATGACGGCGACATCGCCCGGTCCCATCTCGAACTCCTGACCGTCGGCCATCTTCACATGCATTCGGCCGGAGATCTGGTACATGAAGTGCGGTGCTTCGCACCACTCGGTCTTGGCGATCGGCTTCACATGCTCCGACCACCGCCAGCCAGGCTCGAAGGTCGCTTTGCCGACGCTGCCGCCACCGATGTTCACCAAGTCGATGTGACCGCGATCGAACTTGCGCGTCTCGTCGGGCTTTCCCACGTTCTTGGACTCTGCTTTCGCCATGGCTTCCTCCCTTAATGTATGGATCGCCGCTAGGGCGGCAGATAGAGTGTCGATCCGTCCATAGGCACTGTCAACGAGCGGACACGATTGTGCCATCGTGTCCTGCGTCGGGCGGTCCGCTCATAGGGCGCTTCGACTCCAAGAGCCTTTCGCAGGAGGATGGATGAACCCGGCATGTTCTATAGGGCAACCCCTCATGCCGAGATCCCGCAGCAAGGGTTACGGTTTCTCAGAAGACCCCGAGCGACGGCGGCAGACTTGGCGATGAGAGCCTTCACGGAGACCGCCGCCAGTAGCGCAATCACGTGAACCGAGGAGGCTCAGATGCACACGAGATCAAAACCGAGGGCGGATGAGCCCGACGCTACTGAGGACGGCGGAATCGTCGAGAGGGAAGTGGAGACTGTTCGAACGCGGGAGCATGTCGCTGGTGCAGCCGTGGACGTCGCCCTACCAGACTCACGGGCTGCTCTCAGCGAGCGGAGGGTGGGCTATTTCGAATTGCTTCCGGAGCGACTCAGAGCCGTAGGGTTAGTCGCGCGGACCGCGATCGTAGGGCTGCTCGGCATCAGGTTCCTGCTCCTCGCATCAGGTGTCGGCACAAACAGCACATTTGGCGGGCTCATTGGGGATGTGTCGTGGTTCTTCGCGCGTCCATTCGCCAACGTCTTCAGCAACCGTTCGTTAGGCTCGGCTGTCATCGAAGCCTCTACGCTCGTGGCGATGATCGTCTATTTCTTGCTCTTCGCGCTCCTTGGCACGCTGGTCGCGGCATTGGCGCCTCGGCTGAGTCGGGTTCCGGGACGGCGCCGCGTAACGACCTTTCGGGCATCGACCGCGGTGCCCGAGTCGACTCCGCTACTGGACGGTGGCGAACGCCACCGGCCGTCACGCCCGATCGCTGCGACGGACGATGTGCGTAAGCATCGCCGGCTCTTACGCCTGGCGCGTGCACGAAAGTTGTAGTTCTGCTATGACGGCTCAGCAGGGCAATCTGCAGTTGCCGGCGTCATTTCCCGGAGTGGTGCACGACGCGTCCACAGACCGCCACCACTTGGTCATGGTGTCAGCTATTTCGGCTGCCGCAGACGCGCGAAGTACTGGTGTGAGCATGTTCGCGAGCACACGACTGGTGCCGCCTGATAGCGCCGGCGCCGTTCTCGCTGAACGGTCCAGGGGAAGTGCTCCTTGCATATGATGCAGGTCGCTTCGCCAAGCACGCGGGCATGGTGACGCCGCTGGCGCTCCGCGCGTCGTTCGCGAAGCTCGTCCGGACTCGAAGCCCGATGTGTCGGCAATCCAAGGTCCCGGCACAGGCGTACGAGGACTGCCTTCGGGACATCTGCGTCGCGAGCGATCTCGTCCCACGAAGTCCCTGACGCCCCGTAGCGATTGCGCAGCGCTTCCGGATGTGCGCGCAGGTACCTGCGAACTCGCGTGGCAAAGACGCGTTGACGCTTCGCGGTGTAGCCAGGGAGGAGTGTAAAGGCCATCTGTCGTGTCACGCCGATCGCGCGCGCGATGTCGGCCAAGGTGTAGTGTGCGTGGGGCTTGGGATGCGTCGCGAGGAACGACTGCAGACGCCCTTCAGCCGTCTCGCCGGCACGCGCTGGAAGATGCTTCCCGCCCACACGCGCAGCCTAGCAGCCCTGTGCTGCGCGAGGAATCTCCCCACTGCCGCGGTCAACGGGTCCGCAGGCTGGCCACGCGAGGTCGCCGGTCAACGCCGCCGAGGCTAACGCCCTGCAACGGCCTAGCGGCAGGCGCACAGACACAATCAAACAATCGTGCATGGAGTCGTCGAGAGCGCGAGGCATGACTACAAAGCGCGTTGTCCTGCGCTCGAACTCAAGCATGGCAACCTAACGTTTGCAATCCGCGCATCCCCGCCAACGATGAACGGTCAAGCCGTGGCGGGTCGCATCCACGACCGCAGCGTGGAACTTTTCAGGCGGGAAGCGCCTCGTCGTCTCGAATCGGATCGAGATTTCCCAGTCCGAGTGGAGGGGCATTTCGAAGGCTGGGTTGCGCCACAGACCCGACCCGGCGGCCACCCAGTGATAACTCTCGTTTGTAAATCCCCACGCGCTCTTGTCGCCATCGTACTTCTGGGCGAGCGTCATGCTGACTTTGCGACGTGGTGGTATTTCCATGTAACGCCCGGCCTCGATGCTTCCCGGACCGGTCGGTTCTGGGGCGCCCGCCCATCGTCCGTAATACCCAAACGCCAAGATCGACCCGCCATGCGCCTGGGAATCCGGCGTGAACGGTCGAAAGCTCAGAACTGCATCAGTGGCCCACGCAGTGCTTCTTGGAAACATCGAGAGCGGCCAGCTGCCGTGATGCCTGTTATCAACCCACAGGCTGTAATAAGACAAATTCTTCTCGTACGACCCGGCTGGAGGTGGAACTAGATCGTCCCGAATTCGGATCTCCGTTGCGCCATTCGCCGCGACTCGATACGTCAAGTCTTCCCGGTATGGTTCCCCGGTTATCTTGACGTCCGGTTGTTGAACCCAAGCTCCAAGCAGAAACACTGCTCCGCCGGCCAAGAGGCTCGTCCCGAACCCAAGAGTAAAACCTACCGCGATCGCATCCATCGAACGATTGATCCTCGAACACCTTACGGTGTGTCTCCCGCCACGTTGTCCAAATTGAAACTTCGCGGCCGATAAGAATATGTAGGCATTAGACCCAAGCACCAGCACCTCGCCATCCACAATCTTGTCATCGATGGCGCGAACAGAGTAACGGCCTAAGGCACGGCGAACTTGTCGCGCTACGATGGCACGGCCGGTTGCAGAAGGCATTGTTCGCCACCGTTCGATGGTCTGCAGTAACCAAGCTCAGAGCACGTCAATTGGAGGTGCGGCATGATCGTACAGGTGCCTAAGTCGGCTGACTTTGCCGAGGCCGGGATCTCATTGCTGAACCTGTCGTGGGACACAGTGTCCTCGCTCTATATGGAGCTCGAAAACGGAGAGGTGGAAGAGTGGGATGACGACGGAACGGTGACGGACGAGTTCTGGGCTGCCGCTCAGCGACCGCTAGCTAACGCCGTCACGCTCGTGCTGCAGGGAGCGGAGTTCCTGCTCAAAGGCCGAATCGCCGAGGTCAGCCCCTACCTACTGTTGCTTGGACCACCTCGTGAATGGCCGGGAGGCTGTGCGGAACAGGACACGCCTTTCGCGGCGTTTCGAACCATCGACGCGCAGGATCTGACGCGAGTGCACGACTCGGTGCGCACCGACCGACTCGACCGAGCATTTCGAGGGCGCATCGATGAGATGCGAACACTGCGAAACTCGATAATGCATAGTGTAGATAAGCAGACCAGACACGCACCGTCTGAACTCTGGACCCGCATCCTGGACATCTATCACTTCCTCGTGGGGCCGTCGCCATGGATGACCGCACGGCGCGAGTATCTGATTGTGGCACCATCTGCCGTTGCCTACGGCGATGAGCACATCTCTTGGCAAGTCACACGGGAGGCGTTGAAGCTGTTGGAATTGCTGGAACCTGCCGCGGTCCGACTGTACCTCGGCGTTGAGAAGAAAAAGCGGTTCCACACATGCCGGCACTGTCAAGACAAGGGCGGGGACTACGACGATATGGACCCAGAGACCGCGCAGTTGAGACCCGCCAACTCGACGGCGACAAAAATTTACTGTTTCGTCTGCGGCCAGGAGGACGAAGTCTTACGAGTTAGTTGCTCTGAGACAGGTTGTCGGGGGAGAATCATCCTGGCGGCCACTGGAATCTGCGTTGAATGTGGTGAGAGGCAGCAGTGACGATGTTGTCATCGTGTCGCTGCTTCACCGCTTCGCCCTTGGCCATTCATCGCGCCCAATCGTCCGCTACTAGTTCGGCCTGTTGCAGCACCAGTTGCACGGCAGCGTCCGCGAAGTCGGGTGGGTAACCAAACTTGTTCAGGACTCGCTTTACGTCTCGACGCAGGCGCGCCCGTACGCTCTCTTTCGTCGTCCAGTCAACGGTGACGGCGGCTCGAATCGCTTTCACGACCTCCACCGCGATGACCTTCAGTTTGTCATCACCCAACACTTCGTACGCGCTCTCGTTCTCGGCCAGTGCGTCGTAGAATGCCACCTCGTCATCAGTCAGACCGAGTTCCTCTCCGCGTTCCTCGGCCTGTTTGATTTCCTTCGCAATTTGGATGAGTTCTTCGATGACCTGTGCGGCCTCGATGCTCCGCGCCTGATAGCGCCGTAGCGTTTGTTCTAACATCTCGGAAAAGGTGCGAGCCTTTACGACGTTCTTCTTCGAAGTCTTCTTGATGGTGTCGTCGAGCAGACGCTGAAGAAGTTCGACCGCAAGATTTCGCTGCGGTAAATCGCGCACCTCGGCGAGGAACTCGTCCGAGAGGATAGAGATGTCGGGCTTGTCGAGTCCGGCGACCTTGAAAATGTCTACGACTTCGTCACTGACGAGTGCCTTGGAGACAATCTGTCTGATGGCGTGGTCGAGTTGCGCTGGCGACTGGCCGCTCCCATTTGTCCGCTTCGCGAGCGCCGCTCGCACGGACTGAAAGAAGCCGACATCATCGCGTATCGCAATTGCGGCGTCGTGAGGGACGGCTAGTGCGAACGCTGCCGACAACTTCGAGACGCCATCGAGCAACCGAGCCTTGCCGTCCTCCTGCGTGAGGATGTGTTCGATTGCGCGAGCGATGACCGTGAGCCGTTCTGTCTCCGCCGTTGTCGCATGGTACGGCTGCCAGTCGAACCCGTGGAACATGCCGCACACGATTTCATACTTACCTTGCATGGCCTTCGCGGCCTCATCCTGATTGATGGCCGTTTCGCCCTTGCCGCCACTCTGGGTGTAGGTCGCAAGTGCGGTACGGAGTTCGTTCGCGAGGCCGAGATAATCGACGACGAGTCCACCGGGCTTGTCACGGAAGACGCGGTTCACTCTGGCGATGGCCTGCATCAACGAGTGCCCGTGCATCGGCTTATCAATGTACATGGTGTGCAGCGGCGGCACGTCGAATCCGGTAAGCCACATGTCGCGCACGATGACTACCTTCAACGGGTCTTCGGGATTCTTGAACCGCTTGGCGATGCGCTCACGAGCGTCCTTTGTACGGACATGTTGCTGCCACTCTGTTGGGTCGTCTGTCGAGCCGGTCATCACGACCTTCAGTTCGCCGGTAGCGTCGTCGGTGCTACCCCATTGAGGACGGAGCTTCACCAACTCCCCATACATGGCAACCGCAATGGTGCGGCTCATACATACAATCATCGCCTTACCTTCGAGAGCGCCCTGCCGAGCCTCGAAGTGGTCTACGAGGTCAGCGGCAATGAGGGCGAGGCGCTTCTCCGTGCCAGCGATGGCTTCAAGTGCTGCCCACTTCGACATGAGCTTATTCTTGTGCTGCGGCTCCTCACCCTCGGTGACCTCGTCGAACTCAGCATCGAGGGTCGGCTTCTCTTCTTCGTTGAGTTCGAGCTTTGCTAGGCGAGACTCGTAGTAGATGCGCACGGTTGCGCCGTCTTCGACCGCTTGCCGGATGTCGTAGATGGAGATGTAGTCGCCGAACACCGCCTTCGTGTTCGCGTCTGTCAGTTCGATAGGTGTGCCGGTGAATCCGATGAACGCGGCGTTCGGAAGCGCATCACGAATGTGCTTTGCGAAGCCGTCGACGAAGTCGTACTGGCTGCGGTGCGCCTCGTCGGCAATCACGATGATGTTGTGCCTGTCGGAAAGCAGCGGATGCGTGCCCTCCGCCTCGAAGAACTTCTGAATCGTCGTGAAGATAACACCGCCCGACGCCACCGAAAGGCGCTGCCTCATATCCTCGCGGCTCTCAGCCTGTACCGGCGTCTGTCGCACGAGTTCACGGCACATGGAGAACACGCCGAATAGTTGGTCATCGAGGTCGTTACGGTCGGTTAGTATGACGATTGTTGGATTCTCCATCGTAGGTTCGAGAATCAGTCGTCCCGCGTAGAACACCATCGTGAGCGACTTGCCCGACCCCTGCGTGTGCCAAACAACGCCGATGCGTCCGTCGCCATCCTCCGCCGCTGCGGTGAGCGTTGCGTCTACCGCTTGTTGCACCGCGTGGAACTGGTGATAGGCGGCAATCTTCTTCAGCACTTGTTCGCCGCTGTCCTCGAACACGATGAAGTGACGGAGGAACGCGAGGAGCCGATGCTTATCGAACAGCCCCTGCACCAGCACTTGTAGTTGAGGCAATCCGGCAGGAGCGAGTTCCTCTCCGCGAATGGTCTTCCACGGCACAAATCGTTCGCTATCCGACGTGAGAGAGCCGACACGCGCCTCCAACCCATCGGAGATGACGAGAAGTTCGTTCGGCACGAAGAGTGCGGGTATCTGCTCCTTGTAGTTCTGCAACTTCCTAAACGCTGTCCAGATGTCCGCGCCTTCGTCGGCGACGTTCTTCAGTTCGATGACGCCGACTGGCATCCCGTTGATGAACACGACGACATCCGGGCGACGTGTGAACTCACCGTCGATGACCGTGAACTGATTGACCACTAGCCAGTCGTTGTTGTCGGGGTCGTTGAAGTCGATGAGCTTCGCAGCGGCGCCGACGATGTGTCCGTCGTCATCGGCCGCGTACTCTACTTCTACGCCGTCTACAAGGCGGCGATGGAAGGTGCGGTTGTCGAGAACAAGAGATGGCGTCTCGCGGCGAAGCAGCTTGCGGACGGCTTCGTCTTGTGCGCTGAAGGGGATGTCGGGATTGAGTCTCGACACCGCCTCGCGCAACCGGCGTTCGAGGAACACGTCACCGTAAGAGTCACGCTCCGGCGCAGGTTCACCGGGCGAAAGGTCTAGCGGCGGGAGAACGGTATAGCCGAGTCCCTCGAACCAAGCGAGAGTTGCTTGTTCCACTGCTGACTCTGTGAACCGCCCGGTCTTCACTCTGCGACCTCCGGCTCCGCCACCGCTTCAGCAACGTCCGGCTCCTTCACCACTTCACCGGCCTCCGGAGAATCGCCCACAGCGGCGGCGTCATCACCACTGAAGGTTTGGAGAACGTCGAGGTAAGCCTCGGTATCCACCTTGAACAACACTTCGCTCGCCGGGTACGCCCCGTCGAAGATTCGAACAAGGTCGTGGGCGTCGTCGATGTATTCGTTGAGAGGAGGATTGTCGTCGTACGCGACAGGCCGGGTGCGTGGCGGCAAGTACGCGAAGTGCGCCCCAAATAGGTAGCTGACGAACGTATCGGCTGCACGAGCAACGAGGAGCGCCTGTAAAGCGTCAAAGCTGCCATCGCCCTTGTCCCGACCGTGCGCGGCGAAGCCGTGTGCCTTTCGTAACTCGCAAACGCCTTGGACGACAGTGTGAAGTCCGCCGAGAGTCTTTCGTAGACTCGCGGCGGCGGAGTCATCTTCGGCAACCTCATCCGGCACCAACCTAAGCCGGTTCGTCGTCTCTTTGAAGAGCGTTCCAAGCTCCCACGTTTTTTCGTACTGCCATCCGCGCTCCGTGAGAATCGTTCGACACGCGCTCTCCATAATGGTGCGGGAAAGGTCGAATGCATACTCAGGCTGTTCAGACACGGCTTTCTCAATCGCGAGTACATGTTGCGTGATGTGTGTAACTCCCCGGTCGATGACCTCGCGAGAGCCGCTCATCGTGAACTCTCCATTGGACAAAGCACCTAGGCTGTTATCGCTCACCAACTCAGTTCACCTGTGGTTCGGGCGCGACCCGTACTTCGCCTGACAATAACTTCGGGAGCAGCGCGTCACGCAGGGTGGTGAGCGTCTGAGACTCCCGGATGTTGGCGACCAGACGCCGGTATAACGGCTCCACTTGCTCCACGTACCAACCGAGGACTTCGCCAGATGGGACGACGCATGGGATGGGACGAAATCCGGCTTTCGAGACTTCAAGGAACGTTGTGCCGTTCGCTCGCGCCTTGATGCCCTCCATATTCGCGGCACACCATCGCAACACGAAGTGATTTGGAAGGTCGCGGTCGCAGACCATAGCGATGAACCCTTGGTTCACCGACACCGGAACTTCGGCGATAGCGAGGTAGCCGATGGGCGCACGCGATGACAACAGAACGGTTCCCGGCGGCAACAGTCCTGAACTGATTTGGGCAAGTCCATCCTGCGTGATGTGACGTTCGGTATCGAGTAGCGCAGGATGTTCCAGCCGCGACAAATCCTTCGGGGTAGCGAAGCACACATCTCCGTTCCAAAACGACTCTTCGGCGGTGCGAGGCGTGCTGCCGCCTACCACTCGCGTAACATCGCCGATGGGCGCGACTCGCCACCCTCGCGGAATCTCGCCGAGTTCGCTTGCCTCAAACTCATTCGGGAACAACGCGGCAGTCGCGGCATCCATACCCCACGGCTCCTCACCGCTCGCCCTTGCTCGCACGGGGTCAAAGTCCTCGAACCACGACTTGAAGAGGGCGCGTGCCAAAGCTTCCAGCGCCTCGTCGGTGCGCCGGTTCAGGTGAATCTTGTCATCGAGGGCATTCAGCATCGACGCTATCTCGCGTTGCTCGTCCAGCGATGGCACGACCACCGGCAATGCTGACAGCGTCCCCGTGTTGAGGTTGGGCATAGTCGCACCGATTGCGTGACGCACAATCCATGACCTAGTGGCGGGATGAGCCAGATAGTAGGACAAATAGGTCGATTCAAGGCGACCGACGCCTGGGCGAACTCTTAGACATCCCGTTCCACAAAGCCAGCCATCTTCCTGCTGGCGAATCAACGCTCGCCTCTCAACATCTCCTCGTCGGCTGTAGATGATGTCGCCCTCTCGAACGAGATAGCGCGACAGGCGTTGGGCGTCTTCAGGTGTGATGCGAGCGATGCCCTCCGGGTTCACCCGGTTTTCGCCGATGTTTTGCGGCATGATTGATGGCACGCCGACAGGAACGTAGTCGGCCGCGTGAAGCTGGCTCCCAAAGGGCCCTGTCTGGATGTCTCCTCCGCCGCCTCGGCAAAGCTCTCCGAGAGGCACGACATCCCATTCACGCCGCAACTCGAATAGTGATTCAGTCACCGGTCACGCTCGCTAGGCTTGTTCTGATGACTTGTTCCAGTTCGTCGCCCTCGGCAAAGAGTTCGTCCAGCCGCGCAGTCAGCCGCTGCATCTTCTCTTCGAACGGTTCCGCATCATCCTCGATGTCCTCCGCACCGACGTACCGTCCGGGTGTCAGTGCATAGGTGTGCGCCGCAATGTCATCGGTTGTCGCTGCCTTGCAGTAACCGGGAACGTCGGTATATTTCCTCACTTCATCCTTGTCCTCGCGCCATGCGTGATACGTATCGGACACGCGCTTGATGTCGTCATCGCTCAACTCGCGATGTGTCCGGTCGCTCATGTGGCCGAGCTTTCGAGCGTCGATGAAGAGTGTCTGTCGTCGCCGGTCGCGGAACGAGCCGTTGCGCTTGTCGCGAGCGAGGAACCACAAACACACGGGAATCTGGGTGTTGTCGAACAATTGCGATGGCAGCGCAACGATGCAGTCCACGAGGTCTGCTTCGACGATGCTTTGGCGGATGACACCCTCATTCGAGGTATTCGACGACATTGAGCCGTTCGCCATGACGAACCCTGCCGTGCCTGTGGGTGAGAGATGGTGGATGAAGTGCTGTATCCACGCGAAGTTCGCGTTGCCGACCGGTGGCGTGCCGTATTTCCAGCGCACGTCGTCGCGCAGCGTGTTGCCACCCCAGTCCGACATGTTGAACGGCGGATTCGCGAGGACGAAGTCGGCCTTCAAGTCTTTGTGCCGGTCGTTATGAAACGTGTCGCCCTGCTCGATGTGGCCTTCGATGCCACGGATAGCAAGGTTCATCACGCACATCTTGTAGGTGTTGTCGTTCATCTCCTGTCCATAGAACGCAACGTGTCCGCGTCTACCACCGTGGGTTTCGATGAACTGCTCGCTCTGCACAAACATGCCGCCCGAACCGCAGCACGGGTCGTAGATACGTGCGCTGTCGTGCGGGGCGAGCATCGACACGAGCAGACGGACAACGTGTCGCGGCGTGTAGAACTCGCCACCCTTCTTTCCTTCGGCGGCGGCGAACTGCCGCAGGAAGTACTGGTACACGTAGCCGAGTACATCTTTGGAGCGATTGTCTTCCGCGCCAAGCCCGATGGTGCCGATGAGGTCGATGAGTTCGCCGAGTCGGCGCTTGTCGAGCGCCTCGCGGCCGAACTGCTTGAAAAGCTTGCCGCGCAATCGTTGGTTGTCGCGTTCGATGAGCGTCATCGCATCGTCGAGCGCCTTACCAATCTCAGGGAGTTTCGCCTTTGCTTGGAGTGTAGACCATCGTGCATCCGGGGGTATCCAGAACACGTTGTCGGCGAGGTACTCGTCGCGGTCCTCCGGGTTCGCATCGGGGTCTGCGGCTACCTCGGCGTGTTTCTCCGCGAAGGCGTCACCGATGTATTTGAGGAACACGAGGCCAAGGACGACGTGCTTGTACTCGGACGAGTCGAGGTTGCCGCGCAGCTTGTCGGCGGCTTGCCAGAGGGTGGCTTCGAACTCGCCGTTCGTACCGTTGCCCCCGTTGCGTGTGGCCGGTCGGGGAGGGTTCCCCCTGTCACCTAATGATGTCACGTCGTCCTCCATACTCCTGGTGAAACGAGTTTACACTCGCGGTTGACGATGTTCGCTTGACTTCGTGCGACACGACGCCAATATCGTGTCCGTTAGGACAGTCTTATTGTTTCGACCTCGCCTGGCTCGCCCAAAGCCTCCATTGAGATGCCGAATGCGACGAACGACGGCAGAGCGGCGAGTTCGACGTAGGCGCTGACGCCGGGAGACACGCGATCGCCGCTCCCAAACCATGACACCTGTTCTCCGTTGAATTCGCCAGTGCTCTCGACTGCGGTCGTCTTCGTTGCCGAAATGCCACCGCCACCAGCAGGTCCGTGTCCCCAATTCACCACTTCGGCATCCGCGGGGACAATAAAGCGCCAGTACAGAGCCTCCCCGAAACGCGGCCTCACTTCGACGGTCACGCCATTTCGTGCGGTGTAACTGACATTCCACACGTACTGGGTCGCCGCAGTAGCGGGGAGGTCTGGCGCCCGGTGTTCAATCGCAGATCGGACTTCTTCACACCAGTTAGGATTCGCCATACTGATGCAAAGCCGTACCCTCAGGGCCGGGGGCACATCCTCAATTGCAATATCGTGAAGCAGTCCGATGAGAGGAAAATCCGTCCCTCGGTCGCTTAAGGCGCGATGAAGGGCATACGCAAGCTCTTCCCTACATGCTTCGCTTTCGACAGAGTTTGCGGTTAGCAAATACGCCCAACCGGCATAATCGCCTTCGATGATCTGCTTCGCGATTTGTTCCCATAGACGCTGCCCGCGGTGCAACGCGACCTTGTCGTACTTCGCGCGCACTCCGCAATTCGCGAGTTGCTGCACGAGATACTCGAAATCTCCCTCGTCATCGTCAACCCATGCGTAAGTGACCCAAACCTCAGGTGGACTCTGCATATCGGCTCCCTTCTACTTGATAGTGTCGCGCAAAGAGGCAATATGGTGCGACCCGAAGGAGGGGTCGCGCCATGGAAACCAGATTCATCGAACAGCCCAATGACGAAGTCTCCGGCTGGGATCGTGCCCTGTACGCATTCCTTGCCGAGAAGGAGCGCCGCACCGGCTCGAAGCGCACCGTCGAAGGCTACGCGCGCATGCTGCGTCACTTCTTCTCTGGCGCCGGCAAGCCGCCCGACCGCATCACGAGCCAGGACGCGTTCACCTGGGCGTACGGCGCCGGCCTCTCTGGCAAGCAGCCGTCGCAGGTGACGATCGGCGCGCGGCTCGCGTGCCTCAGCAGCTTCTACCGCTTTCTGCTCCGCATGGGCGCGACGACGTCCAACCCCTGCGACGCGCTCGAACGCCCGAAGGTGCAACCCTCACCGCCGCGCGGCCTGACCGCCGACAATATTCGCTGGCTGCTTTCGGCGATTCCTGTTACGCCGGTCGGGCTTCGCGACCGCGCGATCGTCCTCACACTCACACTGACCGGGAGACGACGTGCAGAGGTGCTCAACTTGAAGGCGGACGACGTGACGATCGAAGATGGCCGCGTCTGGTATCGCTACCGTGGCAAGGGCGGCAAGAACGGCAAGCGCGAACTGCCACAACCGGCCTACGACGCCACCGTGTTCGCCCTGGCGGCGTTCGGCTGGGATATCGCGGCCATGCCGCCGGATGCGTCACTATGGCCGGCACGCCGCGGCGACACGCGCGGGATCACCAGCGGCACGTTTTACGGCAACCTACAGCGTTACTTTCGACTTGCAGGTCTGCCGCAGGCAGGCGTACACATCTTCCGCCACTCGGCCGCGAAGTTACGCCGCGACGCAGGCGAGAGCATCGAGGATGTGTCGCGCTTCCTCGACCACTCCTCGCTCGCAGTGACGACGATCTACTTGCGGCGTCTCGAAGGCGAGTCTGATAGCGGCTGGGCTAAGGTCGCGGAAGCGATCGGCGAGTAGCAAGGAGGGCGCACCAACGCCGCCCTCCACTTAACGCTTCGGCCAGAGTCCCTTTTGCGGCCGAGTTCATCCCGTGCCGAACGTTCATCGGCGGCGCCGCCTATTCGGCGCGCTCCGAGTGAATGCGCAAGCCGAAGGTCAACGCCAGGCCGCCGACAGCCGTGGTGACCAGCGCAAGTAGCACGTTGGAATCCCCGCCCTGAGAGGGACCTCCACCCGCACTGGGCAGATCAGGAACGCGCGGCGGTGCGGTGAATGCCGGCGGCATCCCTTGGTCGGTGGGCGGCTGGATCGGTGATGCGGGCGGCGCTCCGGGTGGCCCACCGACCGGCGTGGGAGAGGACGCAGCCGAAGGCGGACTGGTGGGCGTGCCCGCCGGCGCGGTTGCGGTGGCATCCGGCGGCGACGCGGTGGGAGTGGAGGTCGGCGCCGTGGTGGGCGTCGCGCTGGGTACGCCAGCGGCGCAACTCGAACTGGTGATCGTGTTGGTGTCCATCGTCACGGCGGCGTTTTGCGCCAGCGCCCTGCCGAACAGGATGGTGCCTGACTGCAGGCTGATGCTCTGGTCGGCGATGATGTTCCCCACGAATGTTGTGTTCGTAAAGAGCACCGCCGAGCTGCCAATCTGCCAGAAGACATTACACGGCTGGGCGCCGATCAAGGCAACAGTGGCGCCAACCGCTGTCGTCAGCGTGCTCACCGTCTTAAAGATGAACACTCCATCGCCGTTGAGCGTCAGCGTTCCAGTCAGGAGCGCCGACGACGAGAAGCAATAGACGCCAGGCGGGAGAATGAGGTCACCCAGTTCCACATCGCTACCCGTGAACGACTGCGTACACGACTCGGCCGTGAGCGCAGTGTTGGCGGCAGTGACATCCGTCTGGGCCTGAAGCGCAATCGCATCACCCGCGTGGGATGCTCCCCCGTTCGTGAGCGTGATCGTTCCCAGATCCGTGATCGCCGAACCTGGGCTCACGCCAATGTTCCCGTTCATGGAAGTCGCGCCGGTGTTGGTGACCGTACTGGCACCGAGGACGGCGAAACTTGTCGCCGTTCCTAGGGATGGTGCGGTCGCCGCGACGGCCGGGCTGGCGTTCGAGCAGAGCAACGCTGCGGCGGCCAATCCCGCAACGACCGCGAGTTTGTTGCAGTGAAGTAGGTTCATGTGGGTTTCCTCATCAAAAGTGCCGGGCGGTGCACGCATCCTGCAATCGTTTTGCAGTGCCTCGCCCTATCTCGAGCGATCTTCATGACCCGAGATGCGGCCAGACGCGATGCAAGGGGGATAGCCGTCTGGTCGCGTTCTCCGGCCACTCGGTGCCGTTCGCGAGACTCTTGATGTGATCATCGTCGGCGCCGCTCGCACGACCAGCACTGGCGCAGGGTCTCAAAGGGGTACGATGGCGTCACAAGTGCGTGTCGTTCCGCGGCGCCCCGGCCACCACCCTCAGCACCCAACCTGCGGAGTGTTTGCGCCTACAGTCTGCAGCGCTATTCCGCCTTGAGTACGGCGAGGCGGGCGTGCACATCTTCCGCCATTCCGCAGCCTAGCTAAGGTGCGACGCGGGCGAGAGCATTGAGGAAGGGTCACGGTCCCTCGATCATTCATCGCTGGCCGTCACCACCATTTATCTGCGGCGGCTCGAAGGAGAGTCTGACGGCGGTTGGGCGAAGGTCGCCGAAGCGATCGGCGCATGAAGCCGCCTTTGACTCCATTGCTCTGAGCCCATCGCCGACACCTTTCATCCTCCGGGTTGGCTCGCTATTGAATACTCGCAGTTGCGGGTGTACGATCGCGGCCACCTTGAAGGGGGAGCCAATGTTGAAAGTCATCGTCGCTGGGATCGCGCTGCCGCTCGCGCTCGCGGCGGCTCCACAGGTCGACGCAACACATCCGACTTGCACGGTCGATCGCGTTGTCGACGGCGACACGTTCGATTGCACCGACGGTACCCGCGTCCGCATGCTGCAGATCGACACGGTCGAGCGCGGTGAATGCGGATATGAGTGGGCGACCGCGGCGCTCGCCAACATCTTCCTGCCCGCCGGCAAGCAGGTGCGACTCGACTATGACGCCGTGTACGTCGACCGCTATGACCGTCATCTTGCGGCGCCGATCGTCATCGGGACGGATGGCAACGAGTACAACATCTCTATCGTCATGGTGTACGTCGGCCTCGCGAGAGCCGCGTATTACGGCGACAACGCGAAGTACCTGGACTGGGCGAATGCATCGCAAACATGGGCGCAGAACGCGCAATGGAACATGTGGGCGCCCGGCGGGCCGTACAACGGGGGCGCCAACTGCGGCGGCTCCGCACCACCACCGGCGCCGCCCCTGCCTGTTGTGCCGCCTGCAGGTGGGAACTGCGACCCTTCGTATCCTGACGTGTGCATTCCGTCGCCGCCGCCCGATCTCGACTGCGGTGACATTTCACACAAACGGTTCCGCGTGGTTGGTTCGGATCCGCATCGGTTCGATGGAGACCACGACGGCATCGGCTGTGAGAGTTGATACGACCTCGGGCTTGGTGATCGGAATACGCAAGGCGGCCGATGCCTCGGTATGAATTCCAAGTCAAAGGCATGCTCTCGTGGCGCACGCTGCGACGCGGGGAAGCGGTCGAGTTCCAGCACATTGTCTGGGCTAAGTTCCAGGCCGCCACCAAGGACTATGTGTGCAAGAAGTGCTCGTCGTTCATCGCTAGAGGGCGACCGTACTGTCGGATCAGCCGCGGCACTCGTGGCCCGGCGGAGACGCGATGCATCTCATGCTCACCGATCAGTGTCCGGGTCGTCGAGATCGTCTGACTCCAGACGACCACTGCACTATGTGGCGATCGTGCGTAGCTCCGCACAGCGGTGCGTGACCATGTTGGTCGCCACTCTGTGCCACAAGCCTCTTGACAACTCGCTGACGCAGTAGTATCTTCGCCACACATCCCCGCAAGGACTCACGGATTGAGCGAGACCGACTTCGCACGGAGGCGTTGCTGTGTACATTTTTCGCTGGCTCGTCCTCTGGTCCGTAGTCGGAATCGCCATCGCATCTCCGGCCTGGTTCGACCGGGACCAACCGGGCCTAGTCCGGCAGATCGCGGATGTGCGAGCTGCGCTCGCGCAGGAAGTAGTCCCGACCTCGAGCCCCGCCGTCGCGCCGACGCCGACTCCAGCGGCGGCTGGGTTAGCATCGCCAACGTCGGATGTTCAGCCGGAGCCAACTCTCACGTTCACATCGACTGCCATGGCTACCGCCACCACCCTCGCTACTGAGACCCCCACGAGCGATCTCCCCGTCGAAAGCGAAACCGGTACGGCCACGGCGACGCCGACGGCGGTTGAAAGCGTCACGCCCACGCCCACGATCGCCGCGACTCCCACGGCGATCTCGGAAGTGGTCATCGACAGCACCGGCGGCGCTCTGAGCAGCCCGGATGGGCACGCCACGCTGACGTTTCCGCCTGGGGCTACGGACGAACCGCTGCGCATTACTGTCCGTCCCGCTGATCCTCTCGACGCCGAACCACTACCGGAATCTGAACTGCTCACGCTTTGGCAGTTCGATGCAGTCGCGGTGAACAGAGGTGACGCGGCGATACACACGTTCAGCGCCGACGTCACGATCGATCTTCGATACGACCGCGATGAACTCTTCGGCCTCAGCGAATCGGTTATCCGGTACTGGTACTTCGATGAAGCGCTCGACGCTTGGATTGAGGTGCCGACGACTCCGGTAGCGCCATATCACTGGCAGGTGAAGGTAAACCACTTCAGCGCCGCTGCCGCGAGCAGCGATGGTGCAATCGTTGTTCCGCCCATTCTCGAGTCGGCGCAGGTAGATTTGAATGCGGGAGCCGCCGTCTTCAGCTATCCCCTCCTGCCGTCCCCGGGCGTGGCGGGACTAGAGCCGTCGCTGAACCTCAATTACAGTTCGGCCCGCGTCGACGATACGGACCAGAAAGTCGTAGCGCCGTGGACTGGTATTGGCTGGGATCTGGCAATGCCCTCGATCACTCGATCCGGCGAGCGCTTCTTCCTCAACTTGGGAGGTGTGGGCAGCGAGATCGTCAAGACGGGCGTTGCGACCGAATGGGTTACGCGCAACCAACAGTTCATGCGCATCACACACAGTTCCGCTTGCGACGATGGAGGTTGGAGCCAATCGAGCTCCGTGGCGTTTGTTGCCGACACCTATCAATGCGCTTGGACTGTTAAAGACCAGTCAGGTCGGACATACGCGTTTGGCGGTGATGCTCAGAGCCGTCGGTACTATGGCTCGCTGCAGAATTTCGCATTCAGCGGCTTCAGGCACTACCAGTGGGATCTTTCATCCGTCACCGACGTCCACGGGAATGCCGCGATTTACAAGTACAACCAGGTACGGGGCCGTTCGCAGATGTCATGGCCGGATATCTTTCCCGAGAGCTGGATGTCATGGGTCATCTCGTCGTATCCAACGGAAGTCTTGTACCCAGGCGGGAAGGTCATCTTCACGCTGGAGGACGGCCTGATTGATTACAGTTCAACTTCATCGAGCTATTTGGCGGACGATGGAACCACCCTGCAGGTCCGTGCCGATGTAGCCCCGTGCATCTCTGGCAACTTTCAATTCGTCTTTGAAACACGTGCATTGGCGAAAGTCGAGATGCAAAGCTGGGACGCGGCGGGACTCTTTCACAGCCGCGCCTACGAGTTCGATGTCGATTCTTCGTCGTCTCCGCGTTGCGAGGACGCAACTAGGCTGGACTCGGTCAAACTGGCGGGCCGCGACGGCGGGTTCATGCCAGCGTCGAGTTTCGCGTACACCGATTACACCACCTGCAGTGGTGTGTCGACCCGGACGCGTGCTCGTCTGAGCACCATCCTGAACGGGTTTGGCGGGAGCGTGGTGTTCGCACCGTACATCAAGAAGACCTCGACCTCCTGCGCGAGGGACAGGTTCGTCCCCCAGCGGCGCACCGTGAAGGCGGGTACCTACTGGTCACCGTACAGTCCGGACGTCGTCACGGACTATGACTTCCAAGGTGGGCCGACCTGGGGGCCGGACGGATACCGTGGGTTCAGCAACGTCACGGAGACAGACGCAGTCGGCAACCGCAACGTGCATACGTTCGTCGTGTGGGGCGAACTGGCGGGACGCGAGCTAAGGGTTGAGCGATATGGAACCGAATCGCCCACCAATCTGCTTTGGCAACGCGTCGAAAACGCGTACGAATCGACGGCCGCCAACTTCATTGACGTCTTTGGCACACCGACGGCGAACGCGTTCCACAACAAGCTCACGAGCACGACCACGACGACGAAGGACGGGAACAGGAGCCGCGTCGCCTATGCTTACGACCCAACGCACGGCGGCATCACGAGTGTCACTGAAGACGCGAGTGTCGATTTTCCCTACACGGATAGCTGCCGCAAGCGTACGACGTCCTACTATCCCACCCCGAGCGACGTGCTCCTCATCGTTCCGCAGGCAAAGCAGGTTTTAACGACGTGCGCCGCAAGTCCGGGGATCGCCGCCGAAACACGCTTTTTCTACGACGGTACGTCCGGTGGGCCGCGGACTGCGAGCAACGGGGGCCGGGGGAATCTCACGGCGACGCGATCGTTGGTCGATCCTAGCCTCGCGGAAAGTAACGTCGAAAAATACGTCTGGACGCTCCAGAGCTACAGCACCACGGGGTTGCTCAAGGAGCTGTCAGTACCGGCGTACGACAATTCGACGTTGCCCCTCCCGGCTGGCGCGGGCGGCGCCGTTTGGAGCAACAAGGGTCGAACGGTCTACACATACGACGCCGGCTCGGTTTCCGGTGGCAACGCAGGACACGGCCGGTTCGTCTCGTCCGAAACAACGTACGCCTACGATCCCAGCGGATTGCCCGCGTACATCCCGGCGTTCACAACGAACTTGACCTACGACCGTCGACTTGGCACCGCTACGTCGGTTACCGAGCCGAACGGCCTCACATCCACAACAGAATACGACGAATTTGGTCGCACGGTGAAACGCTACCAAACTCCGGATACCTCGACGTTCCCGACAACCGAGTTCGAGTACGACTGGTCTGGCGCCGGTTCCGGAGGAGGAACGAACAGCACGACGGTAAAGCACCGCATGATCCAGGGATCATCAACGACTGTAGACGAGAAGGTGTGTACGGACGGACTCGGACGCGCGAGTCAAACGATCACCCCGTTGGGGTCGTCGCTGCCGAGCGTCTACGAAACTGTACGCTATGACGCGCGTGGGCTGCCGTGGGCCTCGGGGCCCGCCACTGACTACAATTTCGACTGCACATCCCCCCTGTCCGCAATGACGTCGCCAACCACCCTGCGCGAGTACGACGCATCCAATCAGATCGAGAAGACCACGTTCGCAGGAAGTTCGTCCGTCACATCGTGTGCCCCATCCTGTACGAAGGTCGTGCGAGACGGTCTTTGGACGACGGCGTACGACGAGCTCGGACACAAGACGCTAACGACGCGCGATGGCTTCGGGCAGCCGTACATCATCTACGAGTACTTCGGCACAGGGACGCCGCAAGACCCGCATTCAGCGGTCGTTGCAACAACCTACGACTACGATGTTCTGGGCAATGTAACCAAAGTCACGGACGGACTGGGAAATTCCACCGTGATGACCTACGACGCGCTCTCCCGGAGGAAGACCCTGGACGACCCGGACATGTCCGGCGGCGGGAAGGCGTGGAAGTACAAATACGATGCCGCGGGCAATCTCGTCCAACAGGAGGACGCACGATCCAGTTCCATCAATCCAGATGATCGCGTTCGGACGACGCTGTCATATGACTCATTGAATCGAATCCGCACCAAGTCCTATTCAGTGCCTACGGGGGCGGGCGGCCTTACATGCCCCGCCGCAGCATGCGTCCCGAACCCTGGCGCCATCGAGTACTTCTACGACCGGTATATCATCGCAAGTCAAAACAGGTGCTTTGGATACGCGGCGAATACAGCGATCGGGAAACTCACGAGAATGACCGACGGCAGCGGCCAGACCCGTTGGTGCTATGACATTCGGGGGCGCGAAACTCGCTCTCACTACACCGTAAACCATCCGGAGTGTTTGACCGGCCACATTGCGACGACGAAGTACATCCACCATTCATACGACTCAGGGAACCGAGTGCAGACCCTCATGTATCCGGACGGCGAAAGCTTGACCTACACCTACGATGACGGGGCGGACGGGAGCGGTAGGCTGAAGGGTATTCAGAGCAGCCTCGGCGTGAGCTACGCTGACAATATCTCGTATCACGCAAGCGGCGGTCCGTCGGCACTACCACTCGGAAACGGATACACCACGAATTACTCGTACGATTCCCGTCACCGGCTCAGCGGAATCACTACCGGAAACGGCACGACGACTGTGCAGGACCTCGACTACGAGTACTACGAGGACGGTAACATCGCGCGGTTGAACGATGTTGGCGTCGAGGACGCCTGGTTCAAGTACGATTCGCTCTCGCGCCTCACCGAAATGCGCAAGGACAGCCTGTCCGGTCAGCTGCTTGCTTCCTACCAGTACAGCTCTGGCGCCGACGACGACCGCCGCGCATTAGTGAGCAAGCAGGAGGGGGCAAACGTCGTCGCGCTAACGTATGGTGACGCGAACCATGTTCACGCTCCCTCGTCCGCGAACGGACAGTTGATCGGGTACGACGCGAACGGAAATATCTCTGTCCGAACCGGCAACGAACAGTTCCTCTTCGATGCGGCGAATCGTCTGACACGCATGGCCCATGTCACGGGCTGGCCGAATTTTAGGCTCCAAACCGACTACACCCACGATGGTCAAGGACGTGTCACACGCCAACGCGTTACGTCACCGTCCCTCCCAAACATCGATAGCAAGAAAACGTCGATCGGTGGAATCTATGAGGAACAAAATACCGCTTGCGATGCGCCGCTCGACAGTCAGAAATACTACTACGCCCTGGGGCGGCTAATCGGTTGGCGCTACACGTCAAACGGCGCCTCAACCCTGCAGTATCTCCTTACCGATCACCTCGACAGCACGGTCGGTCGCATCGATAGCACGAGTGGCGCCTTCACGAAGATGAGCTACTGGCCGTTCGGTGCGTCGCGCGGGCATGGATATTTCGGGCGTGAATTCACCGGACAGCGAAACGAGAGCGGGTTCGCGATCGGCGCGTACAACTACAACGCGCGGTTCTACTCGACGACGCTCGGGACGTTCTTATCGGCTGATCCGCTCACGGTCGATGGGCTGAATCGGTACGCTTACGTGCGGAACAATCCGCTGCGGTACAACGATCCGAGTGGACTCTGTACGGGCGGCGAGATGGTGATCTTGTGGAACTGCGCGACTGGCAAGGCGGCGGAATATAAGGCGGGCGACGTAACGCCTGTGCCACTTGGCTGCAACTCCGTCTGCGCAGCGGAAACCCAGCACAGTTATGCGATGGCCGAAGGCATGCGCGCAGGCGCCGCATACGCGGAGCTCAAGGCGGCGATGGAGTACGGCGCCTACCGAAACGCTATGTATGCGTTGGCGTGGCCCGGATCCCAATCCATCGCGGACGGAAACGCGATCGCGTACGCTAACAAGCCGTCTCCGGCGAAGGACGGAGGGAGCGTGGGGGACAAGTTCAAGGACTGGGGAAGCAAGGTACTTGAGGTCGAAACCCTCGTTGAGAACGTGGTTATTAGCGCAGGTTCCGAGATCCCGTACGGGCAATATTACGTGAGCTACTACGGCATGGAAGCTATCCATGACCTTCCAGCGCCTGCGCAAGCAGTCGTCCTTCCGGAAGTAAGACTCGCGCTTGTTGTCAACCAGGCAATCGGACTTGGCGTGACGGAGACGCTCGACTACTATCGCGCAGCCCGCTTCGGGCGGGATCGGCACGAAGACCGATACGCACCAATCTGGGGCAATCACACCGACGGTCAGCTGCGCGAATTGGGTGTACCACTGCCGGGTTGGGAAATGTACTTTCCCGGTAGCCATGCGGACGGCTCTTATGACTTCGCCTGCTGCTAGCGTAAAAAACGTCGGAGATGTGGTGCCATGATGCCCGCGGCAGTGCCGAGCTTTGTAATCGTCGTGGTGCTGGCGTTGATGGCGGCGAGCTGTCGGGAGGGAAGCGTGACATCCGTACAAATCGAAAATGACACGGAGGAGATAGTAACGGTTCGTTCCTGCGGCCGCGCTCCTTGGGATTACGTGCTCGGGCGGAGCGTATGCGACGTCGTCCATCGTCCAAAGAGGATCGACCCTGGTGCAGTTCTTGATATTCGGGTGACCAACCGCATCACAACGTGGTTTGTCGTCGAGGAAGACGGGCGCCGGGTGGGATGCCTTCGTTTGAGGTTCGACGAGCACTCAGAAATGATCGAGCAGGTCGCTGTGAGCGCGTTCGTCATCTGCCCAAGCTGAGCGAGCATCGTCTATCGACAACACGGCAACATCGCCCCCTAATCGCCCAGGGGTAGCACATTAGTTCTTGCCGTCATACAATGGCTCCACCCTCGAACGGAGCCATGCATGCGAAAGCACCGCAGCCTCACGCTAACCAAGTTCGTCGCTGTCATTTCGCCCCGGTCTGATACGACGTTACTTGACCTCGTTGAATCCCTTGAATCCTCCCAGCCCGTGGGGGGAGTTCAACGGTCACGCGTTGGAAAGCTACCTCGCCCGACCCGAGAACGCGACGGTCTCGGCGCTCGTGCACGCTGACTTCGATCGCATTGCCTCAGCGGGGCTCTTCGTCCGTTGCTCCGCACAACGGGACACAGGCGCATTCGCGGACTCGGAGGACATTGGATGACCGTGCATCGCAGCCTGACGCTCGCGAAGTTCGTCTCGGTCATTTCCCACGACGTGCTACAGCGGTACTTCGCTCGCCTTAACCTGGTCAACAAGCCGGAAGGGTGGGAAACGCTCAACGGTGAAGCCTTAGAAGCGTTTCTCGGCCGACCCGAGAACGCTGATGCCGACAGCATTATTCGTGAGGACTTTCGAAGAATTAACGACGTGTCCGAGACAGCGATGGGCGTCGTGTTCCGCGCCTATGAGAAATACAACATCCCGTATCCTGCGGACCGCACCGCTGAGGAGAACGCGTTCCGTCTTTTCCTCGACTACCCGAAGGCTTTTGCGTTCACGTGGAGCCGCTATCTCCTCTTTCAGTCCGGGTCGCGATTGAGCGTACATTTGATTGAGCGCCGAGAGTTCACTGTCGAGGAACACGGACTCAAGGAATTCGAGGCAGGCGTCCGGAAGTGGTACGAGGAGCAAGGCAAGGGCAGTCACGTACAAATTACTCCCTACGAGGATCAAGGCGAGGACATCCTTTTGATCCGGCGTGGCAACTACATGAAGGCGCTTACGCACTGGAACGATGAAGGAGACGACATCGATGTAAGCCCGTTGCGGATCGCGACAGAAGATGTCGTGGTCTACGAGCGCGACACGGGCTTGCTCAAGATTAAGACGCCCTTTCCCCGCGATCGATTGGAATACGTTCGACTGTTTGCGGCATGCATCGTAGGAGAAGAGGGCGTCGCCGAGTCGGCGGTGAACAGCGAGGTATTCACGCTCACACCGATACAAGACGGAACGTTTCGCTTCGAGGGAGCCGGGCCGGTGATTCGGGTGGAACTGAAGAGCGCGCGTATCAAACTGTACGGACTCACGAATCCGACGATACAGATACGTGCGTCGGATGTACTCGCTGCGCTGAAATACGACCTTGGTTCACTCGGTCTGGATGCCGGCGTACTTCTCAGCGTCGGGATGAAGTTCCACATCCTCCGTCCAGGGACGAAGAAGGTGGTCCCGCGCGCGTTCACGATCACGCCGCCCTCCCATACAAACCTGCCTGATCGCATCGACAACGACGTGATCTTGCAGTTTCTTCGAGACCAGGGGATCAAGCTGCGGTGATCGAGTGGTTGCTCGCGCGTGTTGAGAAGAACCCTCACTCAACATTCACTAACAGTGAGCTATTGCAGCTAACTTCTCAGGCCATGGAAGCGCTGGGCGCGCCGGGGAGTTTTCGGCGTGTTCCGATCGAGCCCGAGTGTGCCGAGATCACATGGCGGGACGGGCGCACGCTAACTGTGATGGTCACCGAAGACGGCATGGAGGCGTTCGACGAGAGAGATCCGGACTTTGAACCCGTAGCCGTTGACATGGCGGATCTCGAATCTTGGCAGTTCGACCTCCTTGCCTTCGCGAAAGTAGTTCAAAGTCCGAATGGGCTTGTTGGCGAACCGGCGCTGATCCACGAGCGGATTGTATTCGCCGGTACCCGCACGGGTTCTGCGCGCAGACGAGCATGAAGTTCGCGGGATAGGTGATCGTGCCCTGCGCGCGCGAGATCGTCACGGTGCGATCCTCCAGCGGCTGACGCATCACTTCGAGCACTTGCTGGGCAAACTCGGGCAGCTCGTCCAAAAAGAGCACCCCACGGTGACTGAGCGTAATCTCGCCCGGTCGCGGATTGCGCCCGCCGCCGACAAGACCCGCGTGCGAGATTGTGTGATGCGGTGCGCGAAAGGGTCGCCGACTGATCAGCGGCTTGCCCGACGAGAGCAACCCCGCGACGGAATAGATCTTCGTCGCTTCGAGCGTTTCCTCCGGCGTCATGCTGGGGAGAATCGATGGCATCGCGCGCGCAAGCAAGGTCTTTCCGCTACCGGGCGGCCCGCTGAGGAGAACGTTGTGTCCGCCGGCTGCCGCCACCTCCAGCGCGCGCTTCACATGCTCCTGCCCCTTGATCGAACCGAAGTCCGTGCCTTCCCACACGTCCTCTGTGACCGCCGGGATGCCCGTGAACGGCACGGGCTCCAGTGGCTCGACACCCGCCAGATGCCGCAGCAGCGCGCCCAGCGTCTCGACGGCGTACACCGTCATCCCGGGCAGCAGCGCCGCCTCCGCCGCATCGACCGCCGGCACGTACGCCGTCTTGATGCCCCGCTCCCGCGCGAGCGCCACCATCGGCAGGATGCCCGACGCATGCCGCAGCGTCCCGTCGAGCGACAGCTCGCCGAGGAACACGCACTCCGAGACATCGGCAAGCGCCTCCCCGGCCGCGACCATGATGCCGACCGCGATCGGCAGGTCATACGTCGGCCCTTCTTTGCGAATGTCCGCCGGCGCCAGGTTGACGACGATGCGCCCGGTCGGAAACCGGAACCCCGAATTCTTTATCGCCGACTCGACGCGGTCCTTCGCTTCCTTGACCGCCGCGTCCGGCAGCCCGACCATCGCCAGGCTGTTTAGCCCGCGCCGCGCAGCGTCGACTTCACACTCGACGATCTCTCCGTCGAGCCCAACCACAGCGCACGAAAGTACCTTCGCGAGTGCCATACCCCGCGATAATCCCACATAGAACACCCGTTCGCAAGGGCTGACTGGACATTCTGCGCGAATACAAACGGCGAGCGTGGTCTTGCCGCGAAATCGGTGGCGGCACAGCTTGCTGTGCCCTCGACGTTCGGGACTAACTGAACGACATGGGCGGAGGCTTCGTCAGCCCCGTACTCCCGCCGCCCCTGGTTACGTCGCTTCCCCCGCACGCGGATCCGCAGCCGCCTCCACGACGTCCTTCCCCTTCTCCGTCACCTCCGATGGCGCCGCCGGCCCGCCGCCGTCCAGCCCGCCGATCGCCGCGTACACGTTCGCGATCTCGCCCTGCAAGTCCGCCATCGACTCATACGTCCGATCGGGCAGATTCTCCAGCGTGTGCAGCACCTCCGTATCGATGCCGCCGACGTCCGCCGCTTTCCGCGCAATCGCCGACTTCGACGCCGGAAAGTCCAGCCCCTCCAACGCTTTCCGATAATCCTTGAGCTCAGCGTGATTGCCGTTCATCGCGTCCACCTTTCACTCACATCGAGTGTAAGCACCTTGAAGCGCGCGCCACCGTTTCCGCCACCCGGCTCCACATTGCAGCAACACGTCATTCCGCCCCCACGCTGAAATCAAAAGAACAGAGCCCCATCCGCGAAGCTCTGTTCTCTGCTCTCTGTTCTCTGCTCTCTGTTCTGCGAAGCGCTGTCGAGGTTCTAGATCCTCGGGCGCGCAGCCCGCAAGTGCGGCGCCACCCCCACCACATCCAACCGCGTGCTGTACACGGCCGTACGCGCCGTAATGATCAGCGTGGAGCCGTCGTCTGCCCCCCACGCGCAGTTCGCCGGCGACTGCGGGCATTCGATCGCCCCGAGCGGATCGCCCGCTGCGTCGAACACCTGCAACGTCCCGGCCGCGACGTAAAGCCGGCCGTCGCGGTCAACCTTCATGCCGTCCGGCCGTCCGTTGTCCGCCATCGACGCGAAGATGCGGTCGCCGCTCAGCACGCCACCCTCGCTGACGTCAAACGCCCGCACGTGCAGCCGGGCCGTGTCGGCGATGTACAACGTCCGCTCATCCGGCGAGAGCGCCAGCCCGTTCGGCCGCTCGAAGTCCGACGCCAGCAGAGATAACTCGCCGTCGCTCCCAATCGTATACACGCCGTTGAACGGCAACTCCCGCTGCTCTTCCCGGATGCCGTACGGCGGGTCCGTGAAGAAGATGCGCCCATCACTTCGCACGACGACATCGTTCGGGCTGTTGAGCCGCTTGCCTTCATAGTGCGTGGCCAGCGCTTCCGTGGCGTCGTAGCCCTCGCCGTCGCGCCCGACGGACACGCGCCGCCCCTCGTGTTCGCACGCGATCACCCGCATGTCCAAGTCCAACGTCAGCCCGTTCGACTGCCCGCTCGGCGCGCGGTAGACGGACATACCGCCGTCGCTCACGCGATGGATGCGACTGTTCGGGATATCGCTGAACAACAGTGACCCGTCAGGCAACCAGACGGGGCCTTCAGAGAAGGTGACGCCCTCGGCAATCGCCGTCCACGGCTCGGGCGGGACGAACTCGCCCAGACCGTGATCGTCCCGCACCGCTGGCATTGCTAGGGCGCGGTCTCAGCAGGCACGAGCGTTCCTACAGGCACAGGCGTGTCCGAGACCGGCGTGATATCGCCCGCCTTAAGAGCGGCCACACGACGCGCAACGATCGTGTTGAGTCGATCGAACTCTTCTTCGTTCTCCGCATCGGCGTTGGGAATACTCTGATCGTTCGTCACCCGCTGCACGTACGTCACGAACGGCTCGCTAATCGTGACCCCTGTGAAGCCCGACACACTTGGCTTGGTGTACTTGAAGGCCGCGTTGGCGCCTTCGACTTCATCGTTCTCCTCCGTCCAGCCAGACTCGATCATCACACCCCGATATCGCGCCAGGCTCCGCTCCGCGTCAGCGTCCGTCGGCATCCAGACGACGCTCGCCTGCGTGTAGATCGTTTCGCTGCGAGAGATCGACTCCGCCACCAACCCCACGTCTCCCGCGACCGACACGCCGATCACTGTCTCGTAGCCATCCGGAAGATCGTCCTCGCGGAAGATCGCCTGCGCCAGCACCTGCGGGTCAATCGACTCCGGCGTCGGCACCGGCGTGGGCGCGTCACCGCCACCATCGCCCCCGCACGCCGACCCGACGAGCGCCAGCAGACAGACGATCGCGATCCCGTACCAGCCGATATGACTCCCGCGAACCCGAATGCGCATGCCCAACCCCTTGTGACGCCGGCGCTACAGCAGATCGCCGGTCGCCATTCTCGTACTCTTGTGTTCCTTGTACGCCGCGATGACGTTCCGCGCGATCGTCTGCTGATGCACTTCATCCGCCCCATCTACAAGCCGAGCGGAACGCGCGTTACGCATCAGCCGCTCGAGCGGCGTGTCCGTCGAATACCCCAGCGCGCCATGTACCTGAATTGCCCGGTCAACGATGCGCCACAGCGCGTTGGCGACGTGATGCTTTGCGAACGACACTTCCTGCTTGAACGGCAGCCCGTTCTCGATCCGGTACGCCGCGTGCAGCACCATCAACTTGCCGGCATACAGTTCCATCGCCGAGTCCGCCATCATCCACTGGATCGCCTGCTTGTCCGCCAGCAGCGAGCCGTGCGCTTCGCGGTTCAGCGCGCGGTCGACGAGCATCTCCAGCGCCACTTCCGCCTGCCCGATCCAGCGCATGCAGTGCGCCAGCCGCGCCGGCCCTAACCGGGCCTGCCCGAGCAAATGACCGTGCCCGCGGGCGCCCAGCATGTTCTCAGCCGGTACGCGCAGATTCGTGATCCGGATCTCGCAATGATTCCCCTGGCCCGCCATCGTGTCGATGTCACGGACGATCTCCCACCCTTCCGACGGCAGGTCGACGAGAAACGCGGAGTTGCGCGCTTGCGGCGGGTCGGCGTCCGGGTCCGTGCGCGCGATCAGGATCGCGAAGCGCGCGCCCTTCGCGCCGGAGATGAACCACTTGTGACCGTTGATCACCCAGTCGTCGCCGTCTTTCTCTGCGTGCGTCAGGATGCCCGTCGGATCTGAGCCCGCCACCTCCGGCTCCGTCATCGCGAAGCACGAGCGCGAACGCCCTTCGGCGAGCGGCCGTAGATACTTCTCTTTCTGCTCCGTCGTTGCGTGGTGCAGCAGCGTGTGCATGTTGCCCTCATCGGGCGCCTGCGCGTTCAGCACGTACGGGCCGATGCCCGTGCGCCCGGCCTCAGCCGAAACGAACGCCATCGCCACGTTGCCCAGATCCATGCCGCCCCATTCTTTGGGCAGGTGAGGATTCCACAGCCCGAGATCCTTCGCGCGCTGGCGCAGACCGCCGATCGCCGAGATGTACCCGTTGCGGTCAGACTCGCCTTGACGTAGCTTCTCTTCGGTGGGGCGAACCTCCTCGTCCATGAACGTCCGGACGCGCTTCCGGACATCCTCGACTTCGGGAGACAGCGTGAAATCAACGGCCATGATGATCCTCCTTCGCGCCACCCGCTCGCAGGAGACGCTCGATGCGTGCAGCATTGTAGTCGTCGTTCCGGCCTGCGTCACCCACGAGCCAACGGAGCGGCAACGATGATCCAGAGCGTACCCGGCATCGACTTCGAACGCCTGCTTCCGTGGTTCCGCGAGCACGTCGCGCCCGTCGACGCCCTGCACGCCGAAGTCATCGGCCACGGACGTTCGAACCTGACCTACCGCCTGTCATCCGGCGACGACGAGTGGGTGCTGCGGCGGCCGCCGCTCTCGCACGTCATGCCGACCGCCCACGACATGAAGCGCGAGTTTCGCGTCATCTCCGCCGTCGAAGGCACGAAGGTGCCCGTGCCCCACGCCATCGCCCTCTGCGACGACACGTCCGTCAACGACGCGCCGTTCTACATCATGTCGTTCGTCCGCGGCATCGTGCCGACGGACGCGCAGGATGTCGCCAGGCGCTTCGACGAGCCAACGCTTCGACGCATGGGCGAAGAACTCATCGACACGCTCGCCGAACTGCACCTGCTCGACCCCGCATCCGTCGGCCTCGGCGATCTTGGCAAGCCCAACGGCTTCGTCACCCGACAGGTGAAGCGCTTCACCGGACAGATCGAACAGCACAAGACGCGCGATGTCCCCGAACTCGAAGAACTCGCGCGGCGCCTCGGCGCCGCTATCCCGCCGGAGTCAGGCGCCGCGATCATCCACGGCGACTACCGCCTCGATAACTGCGTGATCAGCGAAGACGGCAAGATCGCCGCCGTCCTCGATTGGGAGATGGCGACGCTTGGCGATCCGCTGGCCGACGTCGGCCAGCAGATCATGTACTGGGCCGGCGGCGAAGGCGACCGTCAGAGCGCGCCCGGCATCGCCAGCGGCTCCGTCACCGCGCTCCCCGGCTTCCTGCCCCGAGACGAGGCGATCGCCCGCTACGCCAAACGCACGGGACTCGATCTCTCGAACCTCGACTTCTACGTCGTGCTCGCCTACTTCAAACTCGCCGTCATCGTCGAGGGTATCTACGCCCGCTTCCTGGAAGGCGGTACCGTCGGCGCCGGCTTTGAAGCGACCGGCGCGCAAGCGATGTCGCTCGCCCGCGGTGGCCTCGCGATCGCCAACGCGTCCTCCGTCCCCGCCCTCCGGGGCTAAAGCCGTGTCGCCACGCCTCAACCAACGAACATGGATGTAGCCGCGGAGCTTTAGCTCCGCCCGCGCTGCGATCCGCCGCCGGGACGCCCGCTGCGCGCGCGCGCGTTCGCATCGGCGCCGGCAGGGACCAACGAGATCCGGTGACACGGTCTTTCAGACCGTGTCACCGGGCGCGCCACCCCGCACGATCACCCCGCGCAAGTCCGAGCCCGACAGTCACGGCCGCGTCCACGCTTCCACGGATCGATTTCCATCGCGTTCCGCCGCCCGCCCACCTCCCGCTTCTCGCGTCCCGCTTCCCGCTTCCGTATAGTGAACAGCGCGCCCCCGTAGCTCAGTGGATAGAGTACTGGCCTCCGAAGCCAGGGGCACAGGTTCGAGTCCTGTCGGGGGTACCATCTCCGCCTGTCATAACCGAAAACGCTAGACTTGATGGCCGCCGCCCCGCCAGCGACGCATGTAAGCCACGGATGATCACGAATGCCACGTAAGAAGCAGACCGTCCAGCGACAGAAGCGCCAGAAGACGTACCGCGAGGGCGACTTCTCCGGCACCGCTACGCATATCAAGCCCAAGGGCTTCTTCAGGCTCTTCTTCAACTACAAACTCTTCGCCGTCATCGGCGTCGGCGGTTTGGTCGCCGGTCTCGCCATCTTCGCCCTGCCGCAGGGCGGCGGCCTCAACAGCGGCAGCGTCCGCGCCCCTGACGACGTCATCCAGCGCAGCACGCCCGAAGCCGCCGAGACCGCCGAGCCCGGCCAGGCGAACACCCGCAAGACCTACTCCAGCCCGCCCGAGATGGTGATCGATGCGGCGAAGAACTACACCGCGACGATCAAGACGGCAAAGGGCGACTTCACCGTCGACCTGCTGACCGACGAAGCGCCGGCGACGGTGAACAACTTCGTCTTCCTCGCCCGCGAAGGCTTCTACGAGGGTGTGACGTTCCATCGCGTACTCGCTGACTTCGTCGCGCAGGGCGGCGACCCCACCGGCACCGGCTCTGGCGGCCCCGGCTACGACCTCCCCGTCGAGCGCACCGATGAAACGTTCGCCACCGGCGTGATCGGCATGGCAAAGCCCGATGAAGCAGGCGCCGAGAACAACGGCAGTCAGTTCTTCATCGTCCTCGAAGATCAGCCCACCTTCGACGACAAGTTCACCGCGTTCGGCAAGGTCACCGACGGCCTGGACGTCGTCCGCAGCCTCACCGAGCGCGACCCGTCCCGGGAAGAAGGCCTCGACCCCGGCGACGCTATCGAGTCCATCACCATCAACGAAGCCTGACCGCGCCAATCGCGGGACGCCGGAAATCTGCGGATCGTAGCCGCGGAGCTTCAGCTCCGCCGGACGTCAATCCACGGATGCCCGCTGCTCATGCCACCCGCTTCTCACCCCTCTAGAAACCTTTGCGTCCCTCTGCGCCCCCAAACCCTCCAGAAAACCTTTGCGTCCCTCTGCGCTCTCTGCGTCTTTGCGGTGAACCGCAATCGAATGGATAGCAAAAGGCCACCGGCGTACCGGTGGCCCTTTGCCGTTGGAGGAGGAGGCTGACTAACTAGTTGAGTGACGGCCCGTTCGCACCTTCGCGACATACTCAGCGCAACTGCGTACCTGACCGTCAATACGCGCCAATTCGAATCGCGTGGCGCACGCGTGACACAACCGCATCTCCGTCTCGTATTCGATCGAACCCGCCAGCGAAGCCGACATCCCGCATGCTGAACACGGGAACCTGTCCGAGTCCATGCCGCGGTGTGTGTCTTCCTCGAGGATGATCCTCATCGCTTCTTCGATCGCCTGCCGCTGCCCTTCCGTACTGCCTGCCGCCCGCGTTCCACTGCTGCGAACGATCCCCAATCCACGCCTCCCAATTCCTTATCCGAGGGGAACAAAAAACGACCGAAGGCTGTAACCTTCGATCGGTTCACCCTCTCCTCTTTATGCCTACGGGGTTAGCTGACGGGTTCGGCTCAAAGGAGTTCGCCTACGCATCTTTCGATGCGATTCACCCCGGGAACGGTTGGTTCCCCCGTCTCGCTTGCGCGAGTTAGGCTCTATTCAGTTGTACGACCATCGTACTGAGTCCCCGCACAAAAATCAATGCTCCGAACCCCTAACGTCATAACAATCCGGTGATCTCGGTCACCAAAATCAATCCTGTCGTTGACGCGTTCTCAGCGTTATGTGAACACTACCTCCAGCACCGCCGCGGCATCAATCACCACCTCGAAAACGTACGCCCGCCACGCGCGACCCACCGCGATCTCCACGCCATCCAGCCGCGCCCCCATCACCTCCGCGTCCGCCACAACGAACACCCGCCGCGCCGCCCGCCCCTCCGCCCCAAGCTCCACGCGCAACGTCCGGCTCTTCGCATCCCACGTCTGCCCCACAACATCCAGCGCGCCGCACCCGATGTGTGCGTTCGTGCCAACGACACGCGGCGTGCCGTCGGCAGGCCGCAGCGCCACCACGCGGCAGGCATGCGGATCGACGAGCGAGAACCTCACTTCGCCCTCGACCGCTCCGAGGTACCGCTCGCTCCACAACTCGAAGGCATGCCAGGGTCCGTCCGGCAGCGTCAGCGTCAGATCGCGCGCCTCATCCGCAAAGTTGAACAGCCCGACAACCCGCAACGGATCGTACGCGCGCTCGAAACTCACTTCGTAGCGCTCCGGCATGTCGCGCTCGATCAGATCGACCGGCGTGGCCGCGACCGGCAGCACCGGCAGCAGCATCGACAGCATCTCCAACCGCTCGGCCGGCACCCGCTCCAGATCGTCGCTCGCAAGCATCATTCCCGCCGACAGCCCGATCGCGCTCGCCAGCGTCCGCGTCTCGTCGAGCGTCATCTTTGTCCGGTCCGTGCGCACCAGCCCGCAGTCCGGGTCGTTCGCCCACAACCGTCCGTGCATCCACGATCGCGTCAGCGTGTTGCGGATTGCCGTCTCCGCGCTGAGTTGATCGTCCGCGCGCCGCGGCCGCGGACGCGGCGTCGCGCGTTCTTCCGTCGTCAGGTTTCGCCAGAACGGCGCCACATCCGGCCCGATCCGGTTGCCATCGAACACTCCCACAGACGGCGCCATCAGCGAACCGCAGCCGAGGATGAAGCGCGCCTGGCCGACGCCCTCCCGAACCGACGCCAGCGCATCACGATACGCCCGCACGCGCGGCGCGTTCGCATCGAAGCGCCGCCCCGACAGCGCGGCCCCGAACAGAAAGTCGATCTTGACGTAGTCGTAGCCCCAGCCGTCGCACACCTCGCGAAACAGCGACGTCAGCCACGCGCGCGCCTCCGGATGCGACCCGTCGAGGCCGTAGTTCTCGCGCTGCCAGTTGTGCGTCGCCACCAGCGGCGCCCCCGCATCGTCGCGGATCACCCACTCCGGGTGCGCCGCATACGTCTGCGACGACTCCGCGATCAGAAACGGCGCCAGCCAAATTCCCGGCGTGTATCCCGCCGCCTTGATCTCCGACGCCAGCCACGCCATCCCGCGCGGGAACTTCTCGTTGACGGTCAGCCAGTCGCCGATGTCCGCCTGGTACCCGTCGTCGATCTGCACCGTATCGATCGGCAGCTCCCGCCGGTGCTGCTCGAGAAACCGCAGGTTGCGCACGACATCGTCTTCCGTCACCTGCGTGTAGAAGTAGTACCAGGAGCACCACCCCGCCGGCGTCGTCGCCGGCACGCGCGCGCCCATCAGACGTCCCAGCGCGTCCCCGTATCGCTCGAGCTGATCGTTCGGCGTCGTCCCGCACACGTCGACGAGCACGCGCTCCGACCACACCGTCTCGCCCGCCGCCACGCTCGCGCCATCGACGAGACACCGCGCGTCGATCGCCTTCGCCGGTGCATCGATCTGCACCTGCGTGATGAAGTCGAACGCGGTCACGGCGCCAGCCAGCAGCGACCGCCGCGCTTCCGGATCGAACAACACCGCCACGTCGTCCGAAGCGAAGCTCCCCGCGGCGCTCTGCGGCGCTTCCGGCGAGAGATCCGGCGGCCGGCTCTGGACGTCCATCGAAGCGCCGCCAAGCGACATCGTCGGCGCCCACGATTGCCAGCCGTTGCGATACACGCGCCAGCCCGCCGGCTTCGACGCCAACTGCAGCTTCCCGCGCCCTGCCACTGGCGTCGTGAACGCGTGCAAAGACACCAACGGCAACGGCGCCGCCGTCTCGTTCGTCACGCCGACGCGCGTCACGCAATACGGATGCGTGTCATACATGACAATTTCGCGCCGCAGCGTCACACCGCGTCGCGCGTCACGCGACGTTAGCGTCAGTTGCCGCCCGCTTCCGAGCGCATCGCTGTAGGGTTGAACGTTGTACTCCGCGCGCTCGAACCCAAGCGCCGCGCCATCCAGCGGCTGTACCCGCGCGATCGCGCGTTCAACCGGCCGAAACGCGCCGGCAAGCGCTACCGGCGCGATGCTTCCGTCGTCCTGCCGCGTCTCGATCCGCAGCCATGCGTTCTGTAGCCACGGCCCGTTCCGCCCCAGTCCGGAGCTAGTCGCTTCGGGCACGCGCTACCGCCACCCGCCGAAGCGGATGACCGTCGTCTCGCTCTGCTCGCGCTGCTTCGCGATGGCTTTCTCATCGGCCGGCCGCGTGTAGTCGCGCCCCGCCCGCGTCTGCCGGAATCCCAGCCGCACGTACAGCCGGATCGCAGCGCCGTTATCGGAGTCCGTGGTCAGCCCGACTTCCGTCGCGCCCCCCGCGAACAGCCGCTTCGCCGCACGCGCGGTCAGCGCCGCGCCCACACCACGACCGCGGTGCGCCTCATCGGCGGCAAGTCCCTGGATCCAGCCGCGTCCCGCTTCCACCTGCCCGAAGACACAGAACCCGGCGATCGCGCCGCCCGCAGTCGCGACGATGATCCCGCCGTGTTCGGCAATCGACGCACGGAGTCCGTCCTGGCCGAGCGGATGATCCGGAAACCCTTCGCGGTCGATGCGCGCCAGCTCCGGCAGATCGCCCGGCGCCATGTCGCGAAACTTCACGCCGCGCGGCGCCGGCTGCGCGACGAGCCGCCGCTTGTCCAGCGCGAACTCCAGCCAGTCGCGCTTCCGCGTGAACCCTAATCGGCGCACCACGGGCTCTACCATCGGACGCGCCGTACTGTACGCCAGCCGAAAGCGCACCATCTCGACCGCGCGCTGCTTGCGCAGCTTCGGCAGCAGCTTCTCGAACATCGCCGGAAAGTGATCGAAGAACACGCGCTCGTTCTCGAACCCGTACAGCAGCAGCGATTCGCCGCGCACGGTCGCCGCGAGCAAGCTCTCCCCGTCCCGCACGATCAGTTCCGGATGCTCGCGCTCGACCGCGTCGCTTTGGCTACGCCACCCCACATTGTGCAGAAGTTGCGCCCCCAGCCAGTCATGCAACGTATCGTTAACCGGCGCGCTAAGTCGCCGCAATTGTCGAACCGTCATCGCTCACAACCCATTCTGTTCTCTCGCCTCACTCAACCGCGGCCGCATCAGCATGCAAACGTAGGGACGCACCTTTAGGTCCGTCCCGGTCGCCCAGCGCATCCGTCACAAATGCGCCACACCCTCAACCGCGTCGACCCCATCCAAAAATTCTGCGTCATCTGTGGAAAAACCCCTACCCCGGCCAGATCCCCCGAAACGACTCGACCACGGGTCCGCTCAGAATCACGTCGCCTTCGCCGTCCCACTCCAGATCGAGCACACCGCCCGGCACCGTCAGCGCCAGCTTGCCGTCAACCCGGTCGAGCAGCCGCGCCGCCACCATCGTCGCCGATGCGCCCGACCCGCACGACAGCGTCTCGCCGACGCCGCGCTCCCACACGCGCATCTCGGCGTGCGCCCGGTCGACCACGCGCACGACCTCAAAGTTCGTCCGGTTCGGAAACAGCCGGTGATGCTCCACGAGCGGCCCGATCTCCCGCAACGGATACTGCGCCACCGGCCCGCGCTGGAACAGCACCGCGTGCGGATTCCCCATCGACACCGGCGTCACCCGCATCGACTGCCCGCCGACGTCAATCTCGAACTCCGTGACGGGCGGCGGCGCATCAATCGCCACCGGAATCTCTTTCGGGTCGAGGCGTGGCGGCCCCATGCTCTGACGCACGCTGCTGACGTGCCCGTCTTCGTCCATCGCGACGCGCACGCCCAGCACCCCGGCACCCGTCTCCACTTCGAACGCACCATCGCGCGGCGAAACGATCCCCGCATCGACGACGAACTTCACCAGGCACCGCATCCCGTTGCCCGACATCTCCGCTTCCGAACCGTCGGCGTTGAAAATCCGCATCCGCGTATCAGCGCGCTCGGACTCCGAAGCCAGAATCAGCCCGTCCGCCCCGACCCCGAAATGCCGGTCACACACCGCCACAGCCAGCGCCGCCCAGTCGCGCTCGACCGCGCGCCCATCGACGACCACAAAGTCGTTCCCAGTCCCATGCAGCTTCACAAAGTCCATAGCGATCAAGCATACCGACCCGACGCCCGAGCCGGAAATTGCGCCGCTCAACTGGATCTTCCGTGCCTCCGTGCCTCTGTGGTTCCTAACCGATCCCATCCAACACGTCGGCGACATCCACCGACAACCCATCCACCCACACGATCCGCCCGTCCGCCGCCCCAAACCACGCATGCTGCATCCGCGCCAAACGATGCGTCTCCGTCTTGATCCGGGCCACCGCCTCATCCAAGGTGCACTCCCTCGCAAGAAACTCACAGATCTGCCGGTACCCGATCCCGCTCATCGACGGCAGCTCGCAGCCATACCCCGCCACCTGCAGTCCGCGCACCTCCTCGACAAACCCCGCGGCCATCATCGAGTCGACGCGCGCATCGATCCGCGCGTAGAGCGCCGCGCGCTCCACCCGCAGCCCGACGATCTTCGCGTCGAACGCCGGCGTATCGCGCACCCGCCATTCGCTGAACGGCCGTCCCGTCGCACGCGTCACTTCGATCGCCCGCACGACCCGCCGCACGTTCCGCGCATCAATCACGTCCGCACTCGCCGGATCGACTGCGCGCAGTTCCGCGAACAGCGCGTCTGCGCCGTCGCGCGCGGCGATCGCTTCTAGCTCCGCGCGCAGCGTCAGATCCGGCGGCACGCGCGGGACGCGCCACCCCTCGATCAACGCCCACACGTACTGCCCCGTCCCACCCGCGACGATTGGCGTCTTCCCGCGCGCGACGATGTCATCCATCACGGCGCGCGCCGCATCAAGAAAGTCCGCAAGTGTGAAAGGTTCGTCGGGCGCAGCGACGTCGATAAGCCAGTGCCGCGCCGCGCGTCGTTCGTCCGGCGTTGGCTTCGCCGTTCCGATGTCCATGGCCCGGTAGATCTGCCGCGAGTCGGCGTTGATGATCTCGCCATCAAGCGCCTGCGCCAGCGCGATGGCCAGCGCCGTCTTTCCGCTCGCCGTCGGCCCGACGATCGCGACCACGCGCGGACGCATCAGGCCTGCGCGGTCACCGCCGCCGCCGCGCCATCGATGATCGCCGCGAACACGTCGGCCTTCAGCGACGCGCCGCCAACCAGACCGCCGTCGATGTCCGCCCGCACCATGAACTCGGCGATGTTGTCCGGCGTCACCGAACCGCCGTACAAGATGCGTACGTGGTCCGCGACATCTCCCGCGATCTCGCGCACCGTCGCCCGGATCAACGCGATCGCTTCCTGCGCGATCGCGCCATCAGCCGCCAACCCGCTCCCAATCGCCCACACCGGTTCGTACGCGATGATGAACTCCGCGGTCACCTTGACGCCATCAAGCCCGCCGCGCGTCTGCGACCTCAGCACGTCCGCCGTCTCGCCGGCCTCGCGATGCGCCAGCGTCTCGCCGACGCACATGATGGGCTTCACGCCATGCGCCAGAGCGCCCTGAACTCGTTTGTTCACGGTTTCGTCCGTCTCGCTGAAGAACAGCCTCCTTTCGCTATGCCCAACCAGGACGTACGACGCGGCTTCGGCGATCTGTGTGATGCTTACCTCGCCTGTGAACGGGCCATCCTCTTCCCAGTACGCGCTTTGCGCACCGATGCGGATCGTCGAGCCGTCCAAAGCAGCCCGCACGTCGTGCAAGTACACCAACGGCGGACAGACGATCTTTTCGACGCCGCGCACACCGTCCGAGAGCGACCGCACGCCGCTCGCCAGGGCGATCGCGTCCCTGCGCAGCGTGTTCATCTTCCAGTTGCCCGCGATGATCGGGATCCGCGCCATCTCTCTCTCTCTCCGAATCCTGACAGGGTACTGAAGGTCCCCGCGAACATCTGTGGAGCGGGCTTTCAGCCCGCGTTCGTCGGTGCAGTACAATACTCGAACGCCAGACTCTGTGGTTTGGACCCTCTAAGCACCCCTGCTACGCGCCGTACTTCGTCAGACGCCCCGCGTGCGCCATCGCCAACGACAGCACTTCCTTCGCCGGAAACGTCCCGAGCGACCCGAGACGGCAGCCCTTCTCGCTGAAGCCCTCGCTCAGATCCCGAAATGAAAAGTTTTTCGTGTGAAACAAAAACGGAACCGGATGCCACGAGTGTCCCGCGACGACGGCCGGCGTCGAATGATCGCCCGCCACCATGAACACGTCCGGCCCCAATGCGTGCAACTCGTCGACGAATCCGTCTACTTCCTCGAGCGCGCGTATCTTCGCCTGGAAGTCGCCGTCTTCGCCGGCCGCGTCCGCCGGCTTGTAGTGAATGAAAAAGAAGTCGTAGTTGTCCCACTGCGCCTTCAACGTCTCCACTTCCTCGGCGAACGTCGTCCCCGTCTTGATGACGTCCATCCCGACGAGCTTCGCCAGTCCGCGGTACATCGGGTACGCCGCGATCGCCGCTGCACGGAACTTGCACGCTTCCGCGATCGATGGCATCGGCGGCGTCTTCGCGATCCCGCGCAGCGTCAGCATGTTTGCGGGCGCCTGATCGCGCAGCAGCGCCGCCGCCTGTGCGATGAAATCGTTGAGCAGTCCGGCCGTCGCCTCCGCTTCCGGCGCCAGCGCCCGCGATGGCATTGGCGCGTAGCCTTCGCGCTGAGGGTCCGTCTCCGTCACCGCGTCCGACAACCCCTCGCCCCGCAGCACCAGCACGAAGCGATGCTCCTTCACCGGTTCGACGAACACCTGCACACCCGCGAGCTTGATCGCGCGCAACTTCGCGCACAGTTCGATCGTCTTCTCGTTTGCGATCCGCCCCGCCCGCCGGTCGGTGATCAACCCACCAGCGTCGACCGTGCAAAAGTTCCCCCGCGCCGCCACATCCGTATCGCGCAGATCGAAGTCAATCCCCAACGCCTCCAGCACGCCGCGTCCGACCGTGTACTGCATCGGGTCGTACCCGAACAACGCCAGATGTCCCGGTCCGCTCCCCGGCGTTACGCCGTAATCAACGGGCACCGTTAGGCCGCACAAACTCTCGCGTTGCAGCCGATCGAGCGCGGCGACATGCGCCTGCTCAAGCTCCGACCGCCCCGACTCGTTGGGCAACCCACCCAACCCGTCGATGACGAGCAGCAAAATCTTCGTGTCGTTGGTAATGGAAAGTTCGCTCAGCAGCTCAAGGTTCACAAGGCGGATTCTATCACGGGGTTTCCGTTAGAACTCCCACCGCTAACGATGGCGACGAGCCTCGATTCAAGTCGTTGCGCAACTGCAACGGCGAGACACCCGGAGGGGGCCGCAAACGTCGCATCGCAGCGCCTACGATGTTCACATGGAACCGACCGCCCGCGTGATGATCATCGGCTCGATCACCATCGCCGGCGCGTGCCTCGCGATACTCGCCGCCGCCCGCCTCAACTCGGGCCGCCTCCCCGGCGACCTCATGCTCGAACGGGGCAGCGTTCGCGTCATGTTTCCCATCGTCACGTCGATCATCCTCAGCATCGCCCTGACCATCATCCTCAACATCGCCCTCCGCCTCTGGCGCTGATCCCGTCGTCCGGCCTTCGATTTCCGACCTCCCTACCTCAACCTCTGTGCCTCCGTGCCTCTGTGGTGAAACCCCTTTGCTCGAAGCTTTGCGCTCCTCTGCGCCCTTTGCGCCTTTGCGGTGAACCGAACATTCACCCATCCCGAAAACCCACCGGCACCCCATCCACCACACCCCGCCCCTGCAGCAGCACCCGCACCCGTCCCAACTTCCCCGGATCGACCAGCGCCAGCAGCACCCCGCGCCGTGCGAAATACTCCTCCATCTCACCACCGCGCTCCGGCCCCGCCGCCGCCACCCCCTCGCCGATCCCCAACCGCACCAGAAACGACGACTGGTCCGTCATCGCAATCGTCGTCAGCCCCGCCGCCTCACCCACCCGCCGCAACGTCGTGAAGTCGACGCTCGACGTGATGTCCTGCTTTCCCACCCGCTGATACGGATCGCTTCCCACCGACTGACGGTAGTAGCACGCCAGCGTCCCGTCCCGGCGCCACGGCGCGTACAACTCCGGCGCCTCGTAGCCGTAGTCGAACGTCAGCACGTACCCGCGCCGCAACGACCGCGCTACATCGCCCATCCAGCGCGTCGCATCGAGATTCACCTCCGCGTAACAGCCGTCGCCCGGCAACACGCCCGCCGCATCGAAGTACGCCGCCAGCACCGAATCCGACAGCGGCATCAGCACATCGTGAAACCGCGCGCCGTCGTGCCCGACGAACACCTCGCGCAACACGTCGCCATCGCGCACCACCCGATGCACCGGAAACGCATCCAGCAGTTCGTTCGAAAGCACACACCCTTCGATCGCATCCGGCAACGCGTCCACCCACTCGACGCGATCCACCGCACCCGCCGCCGCCAGCACACGCCGCTGCTCGTCCCGCAACACTCCAGCCGCCTCGACGATCCGGTACCGCACCGCCGACGCAAACGCCCCATCCGCACCCGAAGCCCGCTGCACGATGTCCCGCGCCAGCAGCCCACGCCCCGCCCCCTGCTCCACCACATCGAACCGCGCCGGCCGCTCCATCAGCGTCCACAGCTCGTGGAGCTGCTTCGCGACAAGCGCCCCGAACACCGGATGCACCTCCGGGCTCGTCACGTAGTCGCCACTCCGCCCCGTCACCGCCGCATCGGTCCGGTAGTACCCGTACCGAGGGTGATACAACGCCGCCTCCATAAACTCCCGAAACCGCATCGGACCATCGCGCGCAATCCTCGCGCGCAGCTCGGCGACGAGCGGCCCCGATTCGGAGATCGAACCAAAATCGTCCGTAGAATCCCACGTCATGCGCCCATCCTAACCCAGCTCTCGAACCAAGCTCCCGAGCGGTGAGGCCGCGTCGTGCAAACACACCGCGCGTCCATCTGTCCTTCCCTACTCGAAACATCCTCTGTGCCTCTGTGGTTCACCCCGCCCATCCAAACCCTTTGCGCCCCTCTGCGCTCTTTGCGCCTTTGCGGTGAACCGTCCCTCACATGCTAGAATCCCCGAACAAGCGCAGACAGAGACCAGTACCAGGCGCGCGAGCCAGAGAGAGCCGCCCACTAGCTGCAATGGCGGCGCCGCACACCCTGCGAAGACGCTCTCGAGTGCGAGGACCAACCGCGTCAACCAACGCGCACTAAGCCTCGACGGCCAGCCCCCGTTACCCGGCCCAAAGATCGTCGCGCGCCCACGTCCAATAGCGCGACGATGAACTGCGGTGGCACCACGAGCGCGCCCCTCGTCCGCATGACGAGGGGCGTTGCTGTATCCGCGTACCCATGCGAGGAGGTGCCATCGTGTCGCTCGAACCAGGCCGTATCTACACCGACGAACTCCACGAGCACGCCGGCGAACGCGTCCGCATCGCCGGCTGGCTCCACCGCGTCCGCCGCCTCAGCAACGTCACGTTCGTCATCGTCCGGGACGCCCGCGGCCTCGCCCAGGTGATCGTTGCCGATGCAACCACCGCCGCGCAGCTCGACAACCTCCACGCCGAATCTGTCATCGCCATCACCGGCGTGGTCGTCGAAAACGCGCAGGCGCCGTCCGGCTACGAGATCCACAAACCAGCGATCGACGTTATCTCCGCGTCCAGCGCGCCACCGCCAATCGACATGTTCCGGCCCACCCTCAAAGCCACGCTCCCGGTCCTGCTCGACAACGCTGCTCTCACCCTGCGCCATCCGCGACGCCGAGCGCTTTGGCGTCTCGCCGCCGCGTCCGTCGCCGGCTTCCGCGCCACGCTCGACGCCACGAGCTTCGTCGAGATCCACACGCCCAAACTCGTTGCCGCCGCAACCGAGGGCGGCGCCAATGTCTTCCCGGTCGACTACTTCGGTCGCCCCGCCTACCTCGCGCAGAGCCCACAGTTCTACAAGCAGATCATGGTCGGCGTCTTCGAGCGCGTCTACGAAGTCGGGCCAGTCTTCCGCGCCGAACCCCACGACACCACCCGTCACCTCAACGAATACACGTCACTCGACGCCGAGATGGGCTTCATCGTTGACCACACAACCATCATGGCGACCCTCACGCGCAGCATCGCCGGCATGCTCGACGCCATCAGTGCTCGCGAACCCGAAGCCCTGCGCCTGCTCGACCTCACCCTGCCCGACGTCCCTGCCGAGATCCCCGCGATCCAATTCAGTGACGCCCTCCGCCTCATCCACGAAGCCACCGGCGAAGACTGCCTCGCGGAACCCGACCTCGCACCGGCCCACGAGCGCTGGCTCGGCGCCTGGGCGCGCGAGCAACGCAACTCCGACTTCCTCTTCGTCGTCGGCTACCCCATGACGAAGCGCCCCTTCTACACCCACCCCGATCCCGACCGCCCCGCATACTCCAACAGCTTCGACCTCCTCTTCCGAGGCCTCGAACTCGTCACCGGCGGCCAGCGCCTCCACCGCTACGACCACTACATCGCCGCCCTCGCCGCCCGCAATCAGGACCCCGACCAGCTCGCCGGCTACCTCGACGCCTTCCGCTACGGCATGCCCCCGCACGGCGGCTTCGCCATCGGCCTCGAACGCTTCATCGCCCAGCTCACCAACACCGCAAACGTGCGAGAAGTAGCCCTCTTCCCCAGAGACCAACAACGACTCTCGCCGTAGCCGTGTCGCGTGCAGCGGGCTGTCGCCCGAGGCGTCGGGCGTTGCAGCGCGTTCGTCGTGCGGTGCCGCTGCGAGCTAAACTCTCTCCATGAACCGGCGCGCTCCCGGGCTGATCGGCATCGCGCTGCTCGCGGTGCTCCTGAGCGCCACCGCCTGCGGTGACTCCGACGCGACCCGCACGCCACCTGGCTCGACGGACACCTCCGCGGCCGCCTCCCGCAGCGCCACATCGACTACCGGCGCGTCCCAGCCCATCCCCTTCACCCTCACGCCTGGGAAGCGTCCAGACCCCCATCCCCTCCCAGTTGCCTCGCGGCTCCCGGCATGGGAGGACGTCCCGGATGCGATCACAGCGGTATCGCTGCCCGAGCCCGGCGTCACGATCTTGCAGTCGGGCGGCACGACGCTCGCCGTCGATACGGCAAGTGGCGTTGTGCGGATCATCGCCGAGTTGCCGCCGGAGGTGCCTTCGGAGCGCTACCACAACGTGCAGTTCGCACCTTCGCCCGACGGCACGCGGTTCGCCTTCGCCTGCGACGACGGCGCTGCATGGACTCACTTCCGCGCCGCGAATCTCTGCATCGCCGCCCCCGGTGTGCCCGCAACGATCGTCGCCAGCGTGAGCGCGCTCGCGCCAACCGCCGCCATCAAGCGGGAATCGGGCAACGGCGTCACGCTCGTCTGGAGCCCCGACGGCCGCCGCATCGCCTTCCAGGCCTACGTCGAGACCGGCACCCCACAACGGGAGGATTCGCGAGCGCAGATCTACGTCACCGATCTCGACAGCGGCTTCACGGCGCTCATCGTGGAAAACGAACGCGCAGGGTACGCCATCATCAGATGGTCGCCGGACAGCCAGCGCCTCGCCCTGCTGAGCGACTCGAACGGCTTCGGCTACACGAGCATCGTCATCATCGACGCCGAATCGCACGAGACGCTCCGCGTCGGTGCCAACGTGCCATACCTCATCGCCATCGCGCCCGGGTTCGACTGGTCGCCCGACAGCGCCGCGATCGCCTTCGTCGCGGCGAGCGGCAAGGAGCCCGGTGCGGCATCGCTGTACGTCGCTGACCTCAACGACGGCGCCGTGACGCATCTGCTCGCCACGCTCGTGCGGCACGCCGCCGTCTGGTCGCCCGACGGCACGTGGATCGCCGTCACGCGCTACCTTGGACAGCGGTCGCAGTTCGACCTGATTACACAGGTGTACGCTGTCCGCAGCGACGGCTCCGACGCTCGCGCACTTAGCGATCAACTCGCCGGGAGCGGCTGGCCATATGCGTGGGCTCCCGACAACGAGCACCTCGTCGCACGAGGCAGCAGGACATCGGAGACGGGGCTCTACCTGATCGACATCAACGGGACCGCGCCGGTTCTCGTCCCCGCCGATGTCCGCGGCCCCTCCTCATCCTACGCCGAGTACACGTTTTGGAGCCGCGATCGCCGGCGGCTGCACTACACCCAGGGCGGCCGCTGCATGAAGGGCGGGTGCGTACCCGGCCAGCTGTTCGTCCTCGACATCGCCACGAACACGCCGACCAAACTGCACGACGCCCTCATCGACCCCAGCCTCCATCCGCCCCGCTGAACAAACCCTTGAAAGCCCCGCAACGCGCCCACAACGCCCGCACACCCCGGCAACCTACACCCTCTTGTGGCACGGTCTTTCAGACCGTGTCACCGTAGGCGCGCCGAAGCACAACGGGGGAACGTTCACCGTGCCGCGCAGCCCCAACCGCGCGGACACTCCCCAAAACGCGTTCCCGCTCTCCAACTCGCTGTTTGGAGAGCGGGCCAGGGGTGAGGCCGCGCGTCGTGTAACGCACTAATCACCGACATGTTCATCACAACACCTCTGTGCCTCCGTGCCTCTGTGGTAGAACCCCTCCTGTTCTCTGTTCTCTGCTCTCTGTCCCCCACCCCGTTTGACACCCAAAGCCCAACGTCCGAAACTAATCCCGCTCACACCCAACACAACGAAAGGCCCACACCATGACCGCCACAGGCAAAGCCGCCGTCTTCCTCGGCCCCGGCAAGGGCTACGAGATCCAGCAGTTCGATGTCCCCACACCCGAACCCGGCGGCATCGTCATCAAGGTCGCCATGGCCGGCGTCTGCGGCTCCGACCTTCACATCTGGCGCGGCGACTCACCCATGTTCGCCGCCATGGCCGGCAGCGTCGCCGGCCACGAGATGACCGGCCGCGTCCACTCGATGGGCGCTGGCGTCACCACCGACTCTCTCGGCCGCCAGCTGAAGGACGGCGATCGCGTCGCCTACGCGTACTTCTATCCCTGCAACCGGTGCTACCAGTGCAACAAGGGCGAGTTCGCCGTCTGCCCGTCAAAGATCATGAACATGGGCCCCAGCATCAGCCGCTTCAGCGGCGCCTACGGCGAGTACTACTACCTCAAGCCCGGCGGCTGGGTCTTCAAAGTGCCCGACGAAGTCACCGACGAGATGGCCACGCCCGTCAACTGCGCGCTCTCACAGGTGACATACGGCCTGCAGAAGGCCGGCCTCCGCTACGGCGACACCGTCGTCGTCCAGGGTGCGGGCGGCCTCGGCCTCAACGCCATCGCCGTCGCGAAGGAGATGGGCGCCGACGCCGTCATCGCTATCGACGGCGTGCCGAGCCGGCTCGAACTGGCGAAGCGCTTCGGCGCCGACGAGGTGATCGACATCACCGAACACACGTCGCCGATGGATCGCATCACGAAGGTCAAGCAACTGACGCAGAACCGCGGCGGCGACATCGTCGTCGAAGTCGTCGGCGTCCCCGCCGTCATCCCCGAAGGACTCGCCATGCTCCGCGAGGGCGGCACCTACCTGGAGATCGGTAACATCTCATTCGGCCGCTCTGTCGAGATCGACCCATCGATGCTCGTCTGGGGCAGCAAGCGCATCCAGGGCGTCATCATGTACGACCCCTGGGTCATCCCCGAAGCCCTCGATTTCCTCGTGCGCACGAAAGACAAGTACCCGCACGGCGACGTCGTCTCGCACAAGTTCCCGCTCGACAAGATCAACGAAGCGTTCCAGAGCAGCGAATGGGCGAACGAGGGCCCCGTAACAAAAGTAAACCGCGCCGTGATCGTTCCCGGATAGGTGATCCTCGCGCGTCACCACGGTAGGGGCGGACCCACGTGTCCGCCCCGATATCGCACGCCACGCATCAACACGAACCACACGCGTCAAGAACAACGAACTGCGCATTCGTAACCAACTGGTAGGGGCCCCGCTTGCCGGGGCCCGGCTAACCAGCACGAAACACCACGGTCGCCACCCGACGCCCAAACCGCGATCAAAAACGAACGGACACCACATCCGCCTCCACCCGGGCGTACACGACCACCTAACCCCTAAAACCCCCTCCACGCCTCTGTGCCTCTGTGGTGAAAACCGTTCACGATGCGTCGCGCAAGGCCGCGGAGCTCGCAGCGCTCGCCCGACTCCTCGTTACCCCGACCGCCGCATCGAAGCCGCCCATGAGAGCGCATCGATCCATGGATGCTCCGGATACGCGAGAGCGATCGCCTCCCGAAGCCACGCGATCTGCTGCGCATCGAGCTGCGGGAGCAGCGCGACGAAGTCGCGCCAGTCGCGCCGCCGTGGCAAGGCGGCCTTGAAAAAAAGCAGTGCATCAGGCGTCGTGGCCGGCACGCCCCACGGCGATTGCCGGATCGCGTCTCGCAGCCGCAGCGTGATGCGCGGCTCTCGCTTCACAACCCATACATCGCCGCCACCTTCATCGATCTGGATGTCGAGCCACCAACCCTTCGCCGGCTCGCAGACGCCGTCCTCCGGCAGCGGGCCCGCATCCACGGGCGATCGGGCGTGAATGTGCGAGGGCACGGGGAGCCGGCGACCGTCCCAAAGCCCCGTCGAAACGTCGTCGACAACGGAGGTGTGTGCGATCAACTGCCAACCGGCAAGATGATCGAGAAGCTGCCGGTGGTCGCCGTCGAACACAGAGAGGTCAACATCGCCGTGATCGCGCGAGATCCGGCCGAGCCATGCATCGATTGCCCAGCCCCCGCACAACGACCACGGGGCAACATACGAAGACATCAGTTCAGCGAGGCGCGTGACTTGTTCGGGGACAACCGTCCCCTCGGTAGAAATAAACGTAGACAAAGAAAGACGCTCCTTGGAGTGGCGCCGGCCGCGGCCGAGAACGGGCGCGGCGTAGCGCGATATCAAATGACAGTCGGGAAGGAGCGCACCCGATGCCGAGCGGAGACTGCCTGCGGCTAGCTCGCCCGGTCCTCGGCGTGCACCAGGAGCGTAGTTGTCTGCATGTCGTCGCCTCCTCGATGCGTGATCGATGCGTGATCGATGCGCCGACTATACCACGCCCCACACATCGAACGGTCGCGAAAAAGGACGGACACAATATCCGCCCTGAAGCCCTCTGTGCCTCTGTGGTAAACCCCTTTGCGCCCTTTGCGCCCTTTGCGCCTTTGCGGTGAACCGGCGCCCTACCCGCCGCCAGGCGGCTCGATGATAAACTCCCCGACCACATCATCGCTGTACAACGACGACGCATCACCATCGCACGGCACCCGCAGCGCGACGATCCGCCCCTCCGCGTTGACGAACAGCGCCGCCACCGCCGCGCCGCCCTCGCCGATCACCGTCACGTTGTTCGCGTCGAATGCGGCGACGCCCGCCGGCTCGAACGCGGCGAATACCTCCGGCTCCCCCTCCGGCAGCGCCTCTCTGTACGCATCCGGCACTTGCTCTGGCCGCACCAGTGTCGACTCACATCCGACCACAGGGAACACGAGTGCCGTCTCGCCCTCTTGCTCGTTATCGCGACACGCCGGTGTGATCGACGGGTCCGCCGGTGCAGCCTCGCACCCAACCTCGCGATAAAAGGTCAGACCAGCGAGCTCCACAACGTCCTTCCGCAGCGCCCCGCCCACAACCAACGGCGGCACACCATCCGGAATCTCAACCACTTCCGTTGCTTCCGCCGCAGGCGTATCGCTGCCCCCCGGCGTATTATCGCCATCCCCATCATCATCCCCGCCACCACCGCACGCCAAAGCCATCGCGGCGATCACGACACAGAGTGACATGAGGACGGGGCGAACGAACGTCGTTTGTAGCATCATTGTCGGAGTATACGCATCACCCAACCCGCCGCAAACACACAACGCAGAAAGGCCACATAGGCCGCGGAGATTGATCGCCACGCACGCCGCAACGGGACGTAGCGGATCGAACGTAGCTGCGGAGCTTCAGCTCCGCCGGACCCCGCCTAGGGATGCGCCATCAAGACCACGCAACCCGCATCCGTGTCACGCACAGAACGTCGCCAAACCAAAACGCCAGCCGATCGAATGTAGCTGCGGAGCTTCAGCTCCGCCGGACTCCGATATCGGATGCGCCATCAGATCACGACAACAATCGACGAAGGAAAGGACGAACCTGACGGTTCGTCCCGTGCTCGTCTGCGACATCTGTGGAAGGAGGACGCCCTACCCCGCGGGCACCGCCTCCGGGATCTGCTTCTTCTGTTCGGCTTCCTCTTCCTCGCCCGGGTACGCGCGCTTCTTCAGCAGCTCGCGCGGCGGGTCGATGTAGATCGCGCCCCAGCCGCAGGCGTCCTCGCAGAGGCGGCAGCCCGTGCAGCGCTTCTCGTTCAGCACCGCGACGCCGTAAAAGTCGCCGACCGTCCGCTCCGGCTGGCCGAGGTCCAGCGCTTCGAACGGGCAGATCTGGATGCACAACTCGCAGCCGCTGCCGATGCAGTTGTCTTCGACGACCACCGCCTTCGGCCACTCTTTGCGGGGGAACGTCCGGCAGACATCGCCCAAGTCGTCGAGAATCGCTTCCGGCGGACAGACGACGCCGCAAGCGCCGCAGTCAATGCACAGGGACTCGTCGATGACGTGGACGACGTTACGCGTGCCCGTAATCGCATCCGTCGGGCAGCGCTTCGTACACGCCGTACAGCCAATGCAGGTGTCGATGATGGTATATGCCACGATTGCTCCTCAGCCCGCTCGTTCAAACGGTGGGCATGGTGCGCCTCGTCCGGGCCGTAGTCCACCAGCCAAAGCTTGTGAAATGCGGCACTCAAGTATAGGCACCCGGCGCTCAGAGCGGCAAACGAGAAGCTATTGTGCCAGTCCCGACCACGTCCACGCGTCCAGCGTCGGCGGCTCGATGCCCTGCGCGCTGAGCATCGACTGCACCTGCGTGCGGTGCTCCACGCCGTGATTGATGTATTGGATCAAAGGGATCATGATGCCAATTTCGTACGAGCTGCCCTGCCACTCGCTCGTCAGCACCTCGTCCGGCGATCGCGTCTCCGCCGCCCGCAGGAACGCGGCATCCGTCTCCGCCGGCGCTCACGCAGCGCCGCCCACCCCGGAAACGGCATCTCGCTGAAGTACGAAGCCGGCGCCGGATCGACGAGGATCGTCGCGTGCTCGTTCTGCAAGCCCACGAGGTTCGCGATCGTAGTCCGAGTCGTCCCGACCGAACCCGCCATCTCAGCATCCAGCACCACGTCGTCGATCATTTCGCAGAAATCAATCAAAAGTGCGTTCGCCCACCGATGAAACTCAAAGTAGTCAGGAATCCCGGCCACATGCGCCTCCTTTCGATTTCGTCCATAGTAGACGGCTCGCGTGACGGATGTCTTTCGCAGAGACCGCGCAGATCGTACGCTCCTGACGTTAGATGTCAGCACAGATCGGAGGCTCATCATGGCAAGCGTCGCGGAGATTGTGGCGGCGTACGGCGCGGCCTGGAACGAAACCGACGCCGCGAAGCGCCGCACTCTCCTCGAACCGGCATGGTCCGACGCCGGCATCTACGTCGACCCCGTCTCGCAAGGCGCGGGCCGCGACGCGCTGATCGAGATCATCGCCGGCTTCCACGCTCAAAGCCCCGGCTCGAAGATCGTGATCACCAGCGGCATCGATCAGCACCACGACGTGATCCGTTTCGCCTGGGCGATGCAGACGGCCGATGGCAAGAACGCCATCGAAGGCATCGACGTCGGCGAGCTTGCTCCGGACGGCCGTCTCGCCAAGATCACCGGCTTCTGGGGTGCCCCGCCCGCTCTGTGAATCCTCCAGCGCGTTCAGCATCGGAGCGTTCAAGTCACGTCGTAGCGGAGGAGCTTCAGCTCCGTCTCGTCGAACTCGCACGCACGCCCGACGCACAGACGAGGCATGTTTCACGTGAAACATTCGTTCTACACCGACGGAGCGCGGAGGGCTCGGGGACGCCATATCTCGCGCTAAAGTTAGCCTACCACGCAAGCCTCAATACACGTCCCGGATCTCGAACCGCGGCCCGTCTTTGCAGACGAGCTTCATCGCCCGCCCGCCGCGCACCCGCACCTCCACCGCGCAGCCGTAGCAGATGCCGGTGCCGCAGCCCATTCGCTCTTCGAGCAGCGCCTGCACCGGCCGGCGCCGCTTCGCCGAACGCGCCACCTCCGCCATCGCCCGGAACATCGGCGTCGGGCCGCAGGCATAGGCTTCGTCGCACCACTCGAGCAGTTCACCGAACGGTCCGGTTACAAAGCCCTCGCGTCCGGCCGAGCCGTCATCCGTCGTAACGACTACCTCGACCTGTTGCGGCAGCAGCCGCGCCGGATACAAGCACTCTGCCGTCCTCGCGCCGATGACGAGCGTGACGTTGTGCCCGCGCGCGACCGCATCCTCAGCTAGCCACACCAACGGCGCGATGCCGATGCCGCCACCGACAAGCAGCAGGTTGTTGGCGCCGTTAGCAAGCTTGTATCCGTTGCCAAGCGGCCCCCACGCGTACACCCGATCCCCCGGCTTCCGACGTGCCAGCCACGCCGTCCCCCGCCCCACGACGTCGAACAGGATTGACCACTCTGGCCCGTGCTCGCCCGTGCGGATGCGGTGGTAGCTCATCGGCCTCGGCAGCAGCGGGTCGTCGGCATGGCCACCGGCGTTCGTCTCGTCGTACGAAGCGTCGTCGGAGCAGCGCAGCATGAGGAACTGGCCAGGGTAGGCGCCGTTACCGAGCTCCGGGCAGCGGAACCAGGTGATGTACGTGTCCCCGTACAGCCGCTCGTTCTCGACCACCTCGGCGTAGGCGGTCTTCATGCGCGGAGGCTTTGCTGCGATGGGCGTCGAGTACAAGCATCGATGGGCGGAGGTTGTGGCGTCATTGCGGCGGGCCGTCGCGGTATTCGGGGAACGGTCGCACCTGGTACTGGTACTCGCCGCCGCGCTCCATGCCAGCGACCATCGCATCGATCGCAGCGCCGGCCGTGTCGACGCTGGTGAAACACGGGATGCGCTTCTCGGTCGCCGCGCGGCGGATATAGAAGCCGTCGCGCAGCGTGCCGGTGAAGCGCCCCTCCGGCGTGTTGATGACGCACGACACAAGCCCGTCGTTGATCACGTCGACGACATTCGGGTGGCCTTCGTTGAGGCGACGTGTCACCTGTTCGACGGGCAGCCCCATCGCGGCGATCATCGCCGCCGTGCCGTCGGTGGCGTAGAAGCGGAAGCCGGCACTGTGCAGCTTGCGCACCATCGGCAGAAGCTGCGTCTTGTGCCGGTCGGCGATGCTGATCAGCACGCCGCCGCCCGGCTTCAGCGCGAGGTCCGCGGACATCAGCGCCTTCTGCAGCGCCGCCGGGAAGTCCGCATCGATGCCCATCACCTCGCCCGTCGACTTCATCTCGGGGCCGAGATACGTATCGACGCCGATGAGCTTCGACATCGAGAACACGGGCGCCTTCACCGCGACAAGGTTTTGACGCGGCCACAGGCCCCCAGCGTAGCCCTGCGATTCGAGCGACTGTCCGAGCATGATGTTGACGGCCAGTTGCACCATCGGCACGCCCGTCACCTTCGAGAGGAATGGCACCGTTCGCGAGCCGCGCGGGTTCACTTCGATGACGTAGACGTCCGACTCGCCATGCCGCGCCGCGTCATCGGACGGCATGATCACGTACTGCACGTTCATCAACCCGCGCACGCCGAGACCGTTGCCAATGCGCGTCGTGTACTCGACGATCGTCTCGACTTCCGCTTCGGTGAGATGGATGCCCGGATACACCGCCATCGAGTCGCCCGAATGCACACCCGCGCGCTCGATGTGTTCCATGATCCCCGGAATCAGCACACGCTCGCCGTCGCAGATCGCGTCGACTTCGACCTCTTTGCCCTCGATGTACTTGTCGATGAGGATCGGCTTGCCGTCGCTGGCGTCTGCGGCGTGCTGCACGAACCGCACGAGTTCCGACGCGTTCTGGACGATCTCCATCGCGCGGCCGCCGAGTACGTAGCTGGGCCGCACGAGCACGGGATAGCCGAGCGTCTCCGCCGTATGCATCGCATCCTCGACACGCAGCACGGCAGCGCCGGGCGGCTGCGGAATGCCGAGCCGGTTGAGGAACTCCTCAAAGCGGCGGCGGTCCTCGGCCAGATCGATCGTCTCCGGCGACGAGCCGATGATCGGCATGCCGGCGTGTTGCAGCGAACTCGCCATGTTGATTGCCGTCTGTCCGCCGAACTGCACGATCGAAGGCGGTGCTTCGCCACCACCCTCCGCACTCTCGCCCGCCTCGTTCTCAAGAATGTCGCGGATCGACTCCTCATCAAGCGGCTCAAAGTAGAGGCGGTCGCTCGTGTCGAAGTCGGTGGATACGGTTTCAGGGTTTGAGTTCGCCATGATCGAGCGATAGCCAGCGCGGTCGAGCGCCCACGCGGCGTGCACGGAGCAGTAGTCGAACTCGATGCCCTGCCCGATGCGGATCGGCCCGCTGCCGATGACGAGCGCCTTCTTGCCCGGTTCGGGCAACGCCTCGTTCTCCTGCTCGTACGTGCTGTAGAAGTAGGGCGTCGCCGCATCGAACTCAGCGGCGCAGGTGTCGACCATCTTGTAGACGGGGCGGATGTCCCACTGATCCCGCAGCTCGCGCACCTGATCGGGGAGGCGGTCCGACAACGTGGCGATCTGCTTATCGGCGAAGCCCATTCGCTTCGATGCTCGCAGCAGATCAGGCGTCAGCGACTCGGAAAGCAGTCGCTTCTCCATGGAGATGATGTTCGCGAGTTTGTTGAGGAACCACAGGTCGACACCTGTCGCTCGCGAGAGCGCGAGCATGTCCGCACCGCGCCGGAGCGCCGCCATAATCGACCAGAGCCGCTCGTCGGTGGCATGCATCGGACGCTCGCCGTGATTGTCCTTCCACGCCGGGTCTTCCCAGAGCAACGACCGGCCGCCGATCTCCAGCGAGCGCACCGCCTTTTGCAGCGCGCCCTCGAACGTGCGGTCGATCGCCATCACTTCGCCCGTGGCCTTCATCTGCGTACCGAGGGAGCGATCTCCGAAAGAGAACTTGTCGAAGGGCCAGCGGGGGATCTTCACGACCACGTAGTCGAGCGCCGGCTCGAACGCGGCTGTTGTGCGACGCGTCACGGCGTTCGGTATCTGGTCGAGCGTCTTGCCGACGGCGATCTTCGCCGCGACGCGCGCGATCGGATAGCCCGTCGCCTTACTGGCGAGCGCCGAGCTGCGCGACACACGCGGGTTCACTTCGATGACGTAGTACGGCGGCAACGTCGCGTCGCGCGGCACAACCCAGGGTGTCGTCTCGGGATTCGGGGCGAGGGCGAGCTGCACGTTGCATCCGCCTTCGATGCCAAGTTTTGAGATGATCTTCAGCGACGCCGTCCGGAGCATCTGGTACTCCTTGTCGGTCAGCGTCTGGCTGGGCGCGACGACGATGCTGTCGCCGGTGTGCACGCCCATCGCATCGAAGTTCTCCATGTTGCAGACGGTGATGACGTTGCCGGCGCCATCACGCATCACTTCGTATTCGACTTCCTTCCAGCCGAGCAGTGACTGCTCGACCAGCACTTGCGTGATCGGGCTGGCGGCCAAACCACCGCCGATGATGCGTTCGTAGTCTTCCGCGGAGTGCGCGATGCCGCCGCCGGTACCGCCGAGCGTGTACGCGGGCCGGATAACAGCGGGCAGCCCGATCTGCGCGAGGGCGACGCGCGCCTCGTCCATATTGGTGACGATGAGCGAATTCGGCACCGGCTCGCCGATCTCTTGCAGCATCTTTCCGAAGAGATCGCGATCTTCGGCCGTGCGGATCGCTTCGAGCGGCGTGCCGAGCATGCGGACGTTGTACTTGTCGAGGATACCGGCTTCGTGCAGCGCAACGCCCATGTTGAGGCCGGTTTGGCCGCCGAGCGTCGGCAGCAGGCCATCGGGGCGCTCGCGCTCGATGATGCGCGCCAGCACATCGACGGCGATCGGTTCGATGTAGACGACGTCCGCAACGCCTTCGTCCGTCATGATCGTCGCCGGGTTGGAATTCACGAGCACGGAGACGACGCCTTCTTCACGCATCGCCTTGCAGGCCTGCGTGCCGGCGTAGTCGAATTCGGCAGCCTGGCCGATGACGATCGGGCCGGAGCCGATGATGAGTACTTTCGAGGGTTTCTTCAAGCTGTTCGAGTGTCCCGCTCTAAGGTTGAATGGATGCGTGTCGCGCAGTCGTGCATCAGCGGCGGCGCGCAACGGTGCGCCGCTGCCTCGTTTCGACGAGTACCTGCGTACCGGCGAGGTTCCCTGCGACAAGACAACCCGCAGCGAACGCCGCCGCCATCGTCGCCGCGATCGAAAGATAGATGGGGACTGGCGTTGACGTGAGCATCCACGCGAGCGCGGCGATGGCTATGAGCGCGATCACGCCGGCGGTGGCGTAGCCTGGCCACTCTGTGATCCAGTCGCCGGACCAGCGCCAGCAGAACACGCCGAACGCGACGCCGCCGGCGGTGATGCCCGCTGCGAGCAGCATGCCGCCGAGCCAGACGAAAAGCGCCTGCCCGCGATCGTCATTCCAGAGGAAGAATGGGAGCGTGCAAACGGTGATGAACAGCAAAGGCCCGGCGATCATTGCCATCACGGCGACGCACTGGCCGCCAAATGCCAGGCGCCCGTACACGTCGATGCTCTTGAGCATCTCGTCGATCCGCAGATCTCCGTTCATCGTCCCCCATTCGCATGCACGTTCGCGCGGCAGGCGCTAGACAAGCGGCAGCTCGAAGCGCGCCTCCGGATTGTAGATGGGCACCAGTGCTCCGATGCTGCTCAGAAAGCTGAGCGCAATCTCGTTATCGGACGGCAGACGGCCGCGGATGCGCTTGTAGCCCTTGTCGCGCGCGAAGCCGAGTGCGTACTCGGCGAGCGAGGTGCCGATGCCGCGGCGGCGTGTCTCGGGCAGCATCCAGACGCCCAGTACGACGGTTTCGGGCTCGAAGGTGTTGTAGTCGAGCGCGGCGAAGCCGACAACGCGACCGTCCATCGTCGCCAGGAAGACGCCGCCTTCGCCGCCCATGCGGCTGAGCCACGTACGCACTTGCTCGGGCGCCATCGGGCCGTCGAACGCGACGGGATTCGGTTCTTTCACGACCGTCGCGATCACGGACGAGATAGCATCGGCGTCGTTGATGTTGGCTTGCCGGTACGTTGGCTCCGCCTGGACGTTGATCTCGCTCATGCCGGCCTCCCTGTCACGCCGCTCGTGGCGTTTAGATGCGCGCGGTAACCGCGCCTTTCCCTCGCACTTCGTCGACGATCTCGACGAAGCGCTCGAACAGATACAGGTTGTCGAGCGGTCCCGGCGAGGCCTCGGAGTGGTACTGGATCGTCATCACCGGCTCCGAGCGGTGGCGCAGGCCCTCAACGGTGCCGTCGTTGACGTTGCGGTGGCTCACTTCGACGGCGCTCGAGAGTCCATCGTCGGACACGGCGTAGCCGTGGTTCTGCGCGGTCACGTAAACGCGACCGGTCGCTTCATCGCGCACCGGATGGTTTGCGCCACGATGGCCGAATTTGAGTTTGAATGAGTCGGCGCCGAACACGCTGCCAAGCACCTGGTGTCCGAGGCAGATGCCCATGAGTGGCGCCTTGCCGACCAGATCGCGCGCCGTGTTCGCCGCGTAGTCGATAAGCGCAGGGTTGCCGGGGCCGGGAGAGAGCAGCACACCATCGGGATGCATGTCGAGGATGTCCTCCGCGGACGTGTGGCAGGGCACGACCGTCGTCTCGCAGCCGAGTCGATCGAGCGTGCGAAGGATATTGTACTTCACCCCGAGATCGAGCACGACGATCTTTCGCGCCGGTTCGCCGGTGTCGCTGCGGGGGTAGTCGTACGGCGTGCGAGTGCTCACCCAGGGCACCAGATCGGTCGAGCCGTACCGCGGGAGATCGCGCAGGCGTGCGAGCGCTTGCTCAGCGATTTCGTCGTGGGTGACCGTGCCCATCATCACGCCCCCGGTGCGCAGTTTACGGGTGAGTGCGCGCGTATCGACGCCAGCGATGCCGGGCACGCCGTCGTCGCGGAGGTAGGCGTCGAGCGTACCGGTCGAGCGCCAGTGGCTCGGTGTCGGGCAGTCTTCGCGGACAACGAAGGCTCGCACCTGAATACGGCGCGATTCGATGTCCTCGGCGTTGACGCCGTAGTTTCCCTGCAGCGGATACGTCATCACGAGTACCTGCTCGGCAAACGACGGGTCGGTGAGCGCTTCCTGATAGCCGGTCATCGCCGTGCAGAAGACGACTTCTCCGTGGGAGCGGACGGACGCACCGATGGCGTCGCCAGTGAACACGCTCCCGTCCTCCAGCACGAGCAGCGCTTTAGCCAACGGGCACCTCGCTCTCGTGTACGACCCGGCCGGCCGCGATCGTCGCGACGACGGCGCCCTTCAGCGTGATACCGGCGAGTGGCGTGTTCTTTCCCTTCGATGCGAAGGGCTCCGGTTCGACGGTCCAGTCAAGTGACGGATCAAGCAGCACGATGTCCGCCGGCGCGCCGATCACGAGCGTCCCGATTCCGGCGACGTGGCGATCGAGGCCGAGCGCCCGCACTGGAGCGGCGGTCATGCGCTCGATGAGCGCCGAAAGATCGATGCGGCCGGCGTGGACGAGTCGCATGCAGAGTGCGAATGCCGTCTCGAGGCCGCTGATGCCGAACGGGGCGTCGTCAAACTCGCACAGTTTTTCGACGTAGGCGTGGGGCGCGTGGTCGGTAGCGATGCAGTCGATGGTGCCGTCGGCCAGCGCTTCGACGCAGGCATCGACGTCGTCCTGCGAGCGGAGCGGCGGGTTGACCTTGGCGTTCGTGTCGTAGAGCAGCGCCTCGCCGCCCGCGGCACCGAAGGCGACGGCTTCATCTGTGAGGGTCAGGTGGTGCGGTGTGACTTCGGCGGTAACGTGCACGCCGCGCGCCTTGGCCGCGCGAATCGCGGCGATGGCACCGCGCGTGCTGACGTGCGCGATGTGTACGTGCGCTCCGGTCGCTTCGGCGAGCGCGATGTCGCGGCTCACTGCGGATTCCTCGGCTGCGGATGGTGCGCCGCGCAAGCCGAGGCGCGTCGAGACCCAACCCTCGTGCATGACGGCATCCTTCGCGAGCGACGGCTCCTCGCAGTGGTCGATGATTGGCAAGCCGAAGCCGCTCGCGTATTCGAGCGCTCGGCGCATGAGCGTCGCGTCCCAGACGGGCGCGCCGTCATCGCTGAAGGCGACGCAGCCGGCGTCGGCGAGATCGCCGAATTCGGCAAGCTCCTTTCCTTCGCGGTCGCGGCTGACGGCGCCAATCGGCAGCACGCGCACGACGCCGCGTGCGCCGGCTTCGCGCAGCACGTATTCAACGACGGAGCGGCTATCCATTGCGGGCTCCGTGTTGGGCATCGCGCAGACCGTTGTGAAGCCACCGCGCGCCGCCGCGCGCGTACCGGAAGCGATGTCTTCCTTGTACTCGAGACCGGGGTCGCGCAGGTGCGTGTGCACGTCGACGAAACCCGGCGTAACGATGAGGCCGCTCGCATCGATCTCGCGCGCATCGGATGCCTCGACTCGTGGTGAGAGCGCGACGATGCGCCCTTCGACAAGATGGATATCAGCGATGGCGTCGTGGCCGCTGGCGGGATCGATGAGGCGGCCGCCTCGCACGATGATGTTCTCGCTCATAGCGCGCCTCTCGCGGCGGCGGTGCGGGCCGCGCGGCCGCCCGTGCGGGTGATGAGCCAGAGGATCGCCATGCGCACGGCGACGCCGTTCGTCACTTGTTCTTCGACGTGGGACTGGAGGCCGTGCGCTACTTCGTGGCTGATCTCGACGCCCTCGTTCATCGGACCGGGGTGCAGCACGAGCGCGCCGGGATTCGCGCGTGCGAGGCGCTCGGCGTTCACCTGGTAGAGGCGCGAGTACTCGCGCATGCCGGGGACGAAGCCGCCGTGCATGCGTTCGTTCTGCATGCGAAGCGCCATCACGACATCGGCGCCTTCGATGGCGCGGTCGAGGTTCGTCTCGATATGCACAGGTGGCAGGCGACCTTCGCCTGCGCGCAGTCCGGCGGGCAGGAGTGTCGGCGGCGCGCAGAGTGTGACCTGCGCGCCAAGCGCGGTGAGCGACCACATGTTCGAGCGCGCGACGCGGCTATGCAGCGCATCGCCGACGATGACGATGCGCTTGCCGCGCACGTCGCCGACGCTGCCGCGGATGGTATAGAGGTCGAGGAGAGCCTGCGTTGGATGCGCATGCAGACCATCGCCAGCGTTGATGACGCTACAGTCCGCATGGCGTGCTGCGAGATACGGTGCGCCGGAGCGGTTGTGGCGCATCACGAGTACGTCGGCACCGATGGCTTGTAGCGTCTTGACGGTGTCGATGAGCGACTCGCCCTTGGACACGCTGCTGCCCGATGCGGAAACGTTGATTACGTCGGCGCCGAGGATCTTTCCGGCGAGCTCGAAGGACGCGCGGGTGCGGGTGCTGTTCTCGTAGAAGAGCGTGACGATCGTCGTACCGCGGAGGGCGGGGACGCGCGGCACTTCGCGCGAGAGTACTTCCTTCATGGTGTCGGTGTTCGCCATCACGCGCTCAAGTTCGTCGACCGTGAAATCGTCGAGGTCGAGCAGGTGGTGGCGCTGCCACTCGGTGTCGTCGGCCGGAGCCGGGGGCAAGGATGGGGCGTCTGTGGCACGCGCATCGTGGGTTCGGATAGTTGTCATCGCGTCACCCCCGCTTCGCGCGCGGCCGACACGCGGACGTACTCGTCGCCGTCCGTCTCTTCGAGGCGCACCTGCACGTCGTCGGCGCGGGATGTCGGGATGTTCTTGCCGACGAAATCAGCGCGAATTGGCAGCTCGCGGTGGCCCCGATCGACGAGTACTGCGAGCTGGATACGTTCAGGCCGGCCGTAGTCGATGAGAGCGTCGAGGGCGGCGCGGACAGTTCGCCCGGTGTAGAGCACGTCGTCGACGAGGACGATGCGCTGGCCGCGGATCTCTGGCAAGTCGCTGGGCTGGATGTTGACGCTGGACCCGCGTTCGGGCAGGTCGTCGCGGTAGAGGCCGACGTCGAGCGAGCCGACCGGCACGGCGTCCCCCTCGAACTCGGTGATGGCGCGCGCGATGCGATGCGCTAGGGGCACGCCGCGCGTGCGCATGCCGACGAACACAAGGCCCGCGGTGCCGCGATTGTTTTCGACGATCTCGTGCGCGATCCGGATCACGGCGCGGCGGATATCGTCGGCGGACATGATCGTGTCTTGCATCAAAAAACCTCCTGCCCCGGGATCGGGTTGGAGGTCGCGTAGGGGCGGGTGCGCGAAGATTGCGCCAGCGTCTTGCAGGGCATGATTCAGTCCTTTCCGGCCTCTCGGGACCGGATTAAAGGGTTGCTGTTGTCGACCAAATATAGCTCGAATAGCGGGATTCGACAAGCTGACAATAACCCGCCGGCGGGTTGACACGCGGGGCGAATCAGACGGCAGGGCGGATGCCTGGCGTTGTACTGTACGTGGAACGGACGGTTACGGAGCATGGGTATGCCGGATCCCGCGGCGATCATTGCGAATCTCATACGCAAACACTCACTCGCGCTCATCGCCGGGACGATGGTGCTGGCGTTCGCGCTGTCGTGGGGGCTGCCACGGCTTGAGTTCAAGACGGGGCAAGAGACGCTGATCGACCCGTCGTCGAAGATCGCGCGCGACAACGCGCGGTTTCAGGCGGAATTCGGCGGCGAGCCGATGCTGTTGCTGTTCGAGGTGAGCGGCCGTGAGGGTGGCGACGGGGACATACGCGCGCTGTTCGACGCGGAGAACAGGGAGACGCTGCGGGCACTCACCACTGCAATGAACGAGAGTGGCAACTTCCACAGCGTCATCTCGCCGCTGCTTGTGCTCGAACTGGCGAAGACGCAGATCGCGACGCGTCTCACGGAGGCGCCGCAGAAGCTGTTACGGGATCAGGACACCGCAGAGGCGCGGGCGCGCGCGGACGCCCTCGCGGGCGGCGAAACGGCGGAGCGGCAGCATGC
>CAZRHH010000011.1:0-70276 GCA_964599885.1 uncultured Dehalococcoidia bacterium
GGTGATCGGCGGCGGGCTGCCGGTCGGCGCGTATGGCGGGCGCGAGGACATCATGTCGATGATCGCGCCGCTGGGGCCGGTGTACCAGGCGGGCACGCTGTCGGGAAATCCGATGGCGATGGCGGCGGGCATCGTCACGCTGCGCACGCTCGCCGATCCGGGCGTCTACCGCACGCTCGACGCGATGGGCGGCGCGCTCGCGGACGGCCTCCGCGAAGCGGCGCGCGCCGCCGAGGCGACGGTGATCGTCACACAGATCGGGTCGATGATGACCGTCTTCTTCGCCGACGAAGCGCCGGCGGACTACGCCGGCGCGAAGCGCGCAGACGCCGACCGTTACGCGCGCTACTTTCGCTCAATGCTGGACGCGGGCGTCTACCTGCCGCCGTCGCAGTTCGAGGCGTTGTTCGTGTCGCTGGTACACGAGCAGGCGGATATCGAACGCACGCTGGAGGCGGCGCGGGCGGCGTTCGCGGCGAGCCGCTGATGTTGCTAAGTCGCTGGTCGTGGGTCGCTGTTCTGGCGCTCGCTCTTGCCTGGATTTGAACGTCACGGCAACTCCGTATACTGAGGGCATGATTACAGAACTTGTGAAGAATGTGCAGCGCAACCACGCGCTGGAACACGCGACGATCACGGTGATGCTGAAGCGCATCGGCCATGATGTGCGGATGGTCGGCCGGGCGACGCGCGACGGCTACTACCTCTACGCCGATGTGCCGATGGAGTTTCTCGACGACTGCACGCATGAGGCGTTGGAGCGGCTGAAGAGCGGCGAGGGCCATCTGGCGGTGTCGCCGTTGTGCGGGACGAACATCGCCGTTGCGGGCGCGCTGGCCGGCGTGGCGTCGCTGCTGACGCTGGGCAGCGGCAACCGTGCGTCGAAGCTGCCGAACGCGATCGTGGCGTCGATGTTTGCGGTGATCGCGTCACAGCCGGTGGGGCGGCTCGTGCAGCGGCATCTGACGACGCGTCCGGATCTGGCTGGAGTCGAGATCGTCGGTATCAAGGCGGGTGGCCGCGGCGGCGCGAAGTTCTACAAGGTGCAGACCGCGCGGCGGCCGGCGTAGTCGTGCGCGGGTTGCGCGAAGCCGTGCGAGGTTGCGCGGAGTGCGCGTCGGCTGCGATGCTCTGTACGGCGAGCCCCCGTAGCTCAGTGGACAGAGCACCGGACTTCTAATCCGACGGTCGCAGGTTCGAATCCTGCCGGGGGTGCCAGCCCTTCATTCTGAATCTGTTTTCGGCGAGGATCGCCCAGTAAGCGTGATGCAGCGTGCTTCGCGACCATGAGACTTTCTAGGCGTTGTCTCGTGGGCGGGAGGAGTCTCATGGTCTGCCGTGACGGCCAGTCGCGGACAGCACAAGGAGAGAGGCCGCATCATGCCCAAAAGGACTCGCTGGTCAGAAATGAAGAAGGACGCCATTCCCTTCGCCAAGTTGAGGCAAGAGTTCGAGGTCTATAACAAGACCGTCGGCAAGTCGCCTTCAACGATTTGGTGGTACGAGCAGAAGCTCGGCCTCTACGAACGTTGGCTCGGACCGACTGCTTGTCTCGCCGACGTCTCCATCACGAACGTGCGCTCCTTCATCGTCGAGCTCCAGGAACGGACCACCAAGAACGTCAACAACAAACACTGGCTGATCAAGGAAGGCAAGCTTTCTTCCTCCTACGTCCAGAGTTTCGCACGAGCGCTGCGCGCCTTTGCCACTTGGCTGATGGAGGACGGCTTCACTGAAACCAACGTCCTCAGGACCCTTAAGCCGCCGAAGATTCAGCAGAAGGTCAAAGAGGTACTGACGGACGAAGAGGTGCAACGCCTCGTCGCTGTTTTTGACCAGGACGAACCCTTCGGCGCCCGCGGCTTCGCCATGATTTGGACGTTACTCGACTGCGGTCTCCGGGCCGCCGAGATCTGCAACCTCAAGACTGCCGATGCTCATCTTGAACAGGGCTATCTGAAGGTCTTGGGGAAAGGGAACAAGGAACGCCTCGTGCCCATCGGCCAGAGCTGCCAGGAGGCACTGCTGCGCTGGCGCGACCGGTTCCGCCCTCAATTCGAGGTTTTCGAGAACCCACACCTGTTCCTCAATTCGAACGGCGCTCCACTTACGGTCAACGCTCTCAAGCTGGTCCTCAATAGAGCCGGCGATCGCGCGGACATCTCCCGCGTGCATCTCCACCTGCTTCGCCACACTTTCGCTACGAACTATCTCGTTAAGGAAGTCGGAGACTCGTTGCGACTACAACAGCTGCTGGGCCACACCAGCTTAGAGATGGTGCGTCAGTACGTCGCGCAGGCGAACGTGCAACAGAGCCTTATCGAGCGAAGAGCATCGCCGATGGATCTCATCGCGCAACACCAGTCGAACACACGAACTGGAAGGAGGGTTCAGCCGAGACAGCCCCGACGGAACCTCCGTCTCGTCAAGTAGTCGCAGCCACTCCCGCCTCAGGACGGCGTGACCTCCCACACCAGCTCGCGGCTGCGATCAGCGCACAAGCCGCGGCGCGAACTGAACCGCCAGTCCGGACATCGTCACCCAGAACGATAGGAGTGCCAATGGACTGCCTCGTAGGCCTCGAAGATAGTGATTCGACAGCCGCGTCATCCACGAACTTGGAGTGAATATAAGGAAGAATAAGAGCATGGCCATAATCGCTAGCGCTAGGGCTATCAGCCCGACACCCAAAACCGCCAAGTCGAACACGATGACACCTGTTACCCAGATGGCAGCACCCACCCATTCGATTGGCCAGAGGATCGATCTTCGTAAAGTGAGCACGATGAGCCGGGACGGCGAAGGCCATGGAGCGTACAACGCAAGTGACTCGAACGCCGGAAGCTGAGCGAGGTTTCCGGATCTCGCTCGCCAGCGGAAGGTAGACAGTCGCCTCGGAATCGTAGTACTCCCGACGATCAAAAGTGCGGCGATACCGATGAGAGTTGTCGTGATCACCGGAGGCCCGACGCCCCACCTCAAGCGCATGCCAATCAAGGACAACGTGACTAGCGTGAACGTGCCGTTGAGAGCCATGCCGAGATAGTCGATTCGGTACGAATCCGTGCTCTCAGCCTTAGCCTTGCGCGGCGCCTCGCGCTCTCGTCGACGTGACGCGCTTCGACGGGTATCACGCGCGGCTCTCCAAAAGGCTACCCATGGCGCGTAAAGCAATGGGCGCGAAAGTCGATCGCCGATGCGTTTCTCAAACCTGACGACGGCGGGATGTTGACCGAATAGTGCTTCGACGATTGCGAGCGCAAGCGCTACTCCGTAAAGTGCCCATTCAACGAAAGACAGTCCGAACATGTCCATTGCCTTCGATCTCGATCTACGAACGTCCATCATAGCCCTTGCGAGCGTGAGCGCCCCAGTCGCCCAGAGGTCCCCGACCGACGGACTGCTTGATCTGCGTTTTCAGGCTAGGCGATTGCTCGACGACCTATGCGGCGCTCATGAGTCCGCGAGTCGCGCTGCACACGAAATACTGGAGTTCGTCGATCTAGGTTTAGGCAACGTGGATTGGACTTCGTTTCTTCGCGAGCGGGCGAGGTTGGTACGAGCGGGCGCGTGTAACATACCTGGTCTATCCGCCTCCGGCCTGGAGTTCACAAGTGCCGTTCGAACGGCACTATTGATTCGCCCCTCCTTGCTGCGAACCGAGCTTCCGGCGCGACAAGTGCGACCATCTGGAGTGTTCTTGTCGCTGATCGTGATCGACATCCTCATGGAGTACGACCGCGGCTGGCGTAGCTTCGATGCCTCAGACGCGATCCGTCGAACAACGCTGGTGAGGCTGCTTCGGGCTCACGCGCTAACTCCAATCGTCGGTAACCTGGCGGGCAGAGCGTTCAATGCCGCCCGCTTTCAGTGGTGGAGCGAACCAAGCACTCGCTTTTCGGGCGAGATAACCCTGCTTGCAGGGTTGCTGTGCCCGTAACAACACGAGCGGACGCCTGGGTTGTGCGATCCGCGTTGCCCGCACATACGCCAGCTCGACTCAAGAGTTCGTGACCAACCGAAATTAGCGGAACCGGAGAAGAAGGGCGGGTTCAGTCAGCCTTCCCTAAGCTCTATCGGAGACTTTGGGGAAGAACTAGCTGGCGGTAGTCCGCCGCAAGCAGCACCTCTTCGACGTCGGGAACGTTCAGTTCCATACCGAAGCCGGCGAGCAGAATAATTGCATCGCGGCTCGGTCGATCCCGTTGGCCGGAGAAGAGACGCGAGACGTAGCTCTCATCGAGCCAGGCGTCGCGCGCGATCTGCGCTTGGGACTTGGTCAGTTGTTCGCGAAACGTTTGCAGCGTCACGGTGAGAGGGCTGTCCTCGCGCCGCCGCTCGTCACGCCACTGAAGAGCTCTATTGGTCATTGGTGGTCACCTCCAGACATACAAACAGCGTGAAGGCTGACCTGACCGAGCTATCCGCTACACCCGCCCTCCTTTCAATCCCCAGCGTTGATCGACTCGGGCTTTCCAGTCAATGCCGGCGGGTCAAGGACAATGTGCCGAACAGCACTCTAGGCTGACAGCTGCTAGTAGGAACTGGCGGTCGGGTGAGGAGACGCGAAGCACTTATCACAGGGCGTCTCCACCAGAGAGGTGGTGAAACAAGCATGGATCTCCCCATCCAACCGGACATCAACGCGGTGAGTAAGTTCGACGAGCTTGAGTGGGACAAGCAGGAACTCGACCTCATGCTCGACAGCCTGGAGCAAGAAGCGTTCCAGTTGCAGAGAACGGCCGAACTCGTCGTGAAGTTCGCCAAGCGAGTCGCACAACGCTAAGCTCGTGCCCCTTCTCCGATCGTCACTCCTCTAGCTGCCCCATCACGGTGACGTAGTTCGACCTACAACTACCGTCTTGACACCGAATGAATACCGAATGAGACAATCGGCACTTCCATAGGGTCGGCTCTGTATTCGTCTCGCGAAAAGACGGTATTGGCCTAGCACTTGCTTTCGCTATGCCGGCGCCCATCCGCGCCTGGAGCAAGCCAGCCGCCGGGATGCGCTTACGGCCGACCCAGAAATGGAGTCAGCCTATGGACAGAACCGCTACCTATCTCATCATCATCGCCCGTACGCCAAGCGGCTACGCCGCTTACGCTCCCGCGGTTCCTTCGCTCTTCGCCCAAGCCTCAACCGCCCGCGTCGCCTACGCGCGGCTCAAACCACTACTCAAAGCTCACATCAGTTCGCTCATCGCCAACGACAAACCGATCCCGCGCGATCCGGTCTTTCAGACACGGACGATTCGCCTCGACCTCTGGCACCTTAGGGAGCAGGAGGAACTGCGATGAAACCAAGGCTAGGAACTCAGGCTTGTAAGGTTGGCTTTCACAAGCCAAGAGTGCGGCCTCGCTATCGGTCGGATTCGTGCTGCCAGCACGAACAAGGGGGAACTCTGGTCTCCTCAACGAGGGAATCTGCAAGGGCCAGCTTGCAATCATCCCCCGGTCGTCGACCAGCTGTTGTCGGGCTCGCGGTACCTCCCTACGGGCTACCCTCCACGGACCCGACCACCCGTCCTTCCGCCGCTGTGACACGTTGCGTCACACCGGTTCCCTCCGCTGCTTGTGCAGCGTCGGCGGCCGCGGCTGTCTCGACCGTGCCGTTGGCACCGTCTCCCCATCTCGCTAAGCACGGGTGGTCGGCTCACGCCGACAACAGTGCGCGCTTCGGGAATTCCCCCTTGAACCCCCTTCCCTTGCGCTCGGACCGGCCTCTCTGGAGGCCTGCTTCCTTGCGGACCGAGGACGTAGTACCCGTCACCACCTTTCTGCCGTTGCAGAGCTTGTCAGCGTCTCCGGGATGGTTGCTATGACAACCGAGACGTCCACCGTCCGCAGGCAGAACCGACTACCGCGATACCGCCGCGCTGCGCTACGGCCGCCAATGCGGCTGACTGAACGGGACGAGCGAATCATCAACTGGATCTATGAGCTGCGCTTCGCGACGCAAGAGCAGATCCAGCAATTGCTGTTCTCACCGACGACGGCATCGTCTTCCAAGCGTCGGCTCACGCTGCTCTACCACAACGGTTACCTTGACCGGCGGCTGATACCGCTGCGCTCGCGCTTCGGTGCCAACCGCGCCGTCTATTGCCTCGACAAGCGCGGTGCTCAGCTTCTTACGTTTGACGAGAAGACGAGTGGTGAGGCGCTCGCATGGCGAGCGCTTGACAACGATCGCGAGCTTTACTTTCTCGAACACACATTAGCTTCCAACCAAGTTCGCATCTGTGCTACATTAGCCGCTCGCCAACACGGCTTCGACCTCGTCTGGACAGACGAACGGGCTCTCAGGAGCCGCGCCATGCGGGACTTCGTCACCGACCCAAAACATCCCGACCGCCGACTCGCGGTCATCCCCGACGGCTACTTTCAACTCGCCTCGAATGATCGGCCGCTCGGCTTCGCGCTGGAACTCGACCGAGGCACGGTCGAGGAGAAACCCTTCAAGGCCAAGGTGCGCGCCCTCGGCGAATGGAAAGTTACCGGCGCCTATCGCCGGCGCTTCGTCACTGACAGTCTGCGCGTGCTGTTCGTCGTCACGCCCACCACCCGTGATCCACGCCGGCTCGACCGCGTAAAGGTCTGGACAGAAGCCGAGCGCGGCCAGAGCTTGTTTTGGTTTGCGTCGCTGGCTGATCTTCAGCCCGACACCATTTTCGACAAACCTGTCTGGCGAGTCGCCGGGCGGGAGGGGAAGTACGCGCTGTTCGACTAGAGGAGGTGGAGTAGATGATCTGGCGACGCACCGCAGGCAACCACACAGCCGCTATCGGTAGTTTCGCGCGGCAATGGCTGGGCGGCTCAATGCTCGACCGCCTCATACCCGTCACGATCGTCGGCTGGGTTTGGAGCGTTGTCTGGGGTTTGATTGGAATCATGTCGCAAGAAGGCGGCATCTTCCTTCTCTGTTTACTCATCAGCACGGTGCCCTGGATCCTCTGGTTGCTCGACGCTCGTCTGGACGCGCAACAGGTCGAGACGGACATTGCCGCTTTCGCTCACGGCGGGGCGATACTCGCGACGCGCTGCGAATACCTGGGTGGGCATCCGCAACTGCCACACGGGCGCTTCGCTTACCTGCTGCTTGAGGGTACGCAGCAGAACCCCAACCTCGCCCTCGTCTTCCCCACCGGCGCTTTGGCCAACGGTTCAATACCGTTTGGTGGTTCGGAGCGTTTCAACTTGCCAATCCTCGACCTCAAGAAAACCAAACCCGAGAAGGGCTCAGACGAATCACCGGCAGCCGACATTGCCGCCGCGATTCACAAGGACGCCGGCCGGATCCTGCGGCCCGAACGCCTGACTTTGGTCGTCGATTTTGACGGCTCCGGTGGCCGCACGCACAAGGTTGAGTTGACCAACTTCTTCCGCGGTAACAACGAGATCCGCAACTGGCGAAACTACCTAGTCTGCGCGCAGGCGCAGGCCGATACCGGCGTCACACCCCACGAGCCGTGGGTGAGTCTGAAGGCGGAACCAAGGGCGGAACCCGACGCCGAGACTTCCGAAAACACCACTGAGGAGCCGAGCCATGCGTTCTCTCGGAACGGACACGCGCACGAAGAACCCAGTAGCGCTTTCAGCCGAAGGTAGGCGCCAGGGCACCTACATCCTCGGAATTAACGGCACCGGCAAGTCGAACCTCATCCTCGACATTGCCTTGCAGGACATCGCCGCCGGCGATGGTCTCTGCCTTATGGATCCCCATGGCGACTTGATCGAGGCGGTGTTGGAGCGTGTTCCGGCGCATCGCGTGGACGACGTGATTCTTTTTGATCCGTCGGACACCGACTTTCCGTTCGGCCTGAACATGTTCGAGTGCAGCGACACCTCGAACGCTCGTGTCGTTGACCGCGTCTGTTCCGAGGTGGTGCTCACGTTCAAGAAGTTGTTTGTGGACTTCTGGGGTCCGCGCATGGAGGACTTGATCCGCCACGCCGTGTTGACCCTGATGGCGACGCCCGAGTGCACGATGCTCGACATGTTGCCTCTGCTCACGGACGCACGAGCGCGCGAGCGTTACGTCTCGCGCACCGAGGACGCAGTGCTGCGGCACTATTGGGAGCAGGGCTTCCCGGACAACAAGCGCACGCAGAGTGAATGGGTGAGTTCGACACTCAACAAGATCGGCCGGTTCCTCACGAACCCGGTCATTCGCAACATCGTCGCGCAACCCAAGAGCAGTTTCGATCTGCGCGAGGTCATGGACAACGGCAAGGTGCTACTCGTCAATCTCTCCAAAGGCAAACTTGGGGAGGATAACGCTGCGCTGCTCGGGTCGGTGCTGGTAGGGAAGATTCTCATCGCCGCGCTTTCGCGCGCCGAAATGCGCTTCGAGGAGCGGCGACCGTTCCACCTGATCGTGGATGAGTATCACAGCTTCGCGACCGAGAGCTTTCCGACGCTCCAAGCTGAAGTGCGCAAGTTTGCCATCGACACCATCGTCGCGCACCAGTACCGCGACCAACTCGACCAGCTGAATCGAGGTTCGACCCTTAGCGTCGGTAACTTCATCATCTTCCGCATCACCGGCAAGGATGCCGGCGAGATCGCGATGCAGTTCGACAACACACCACCAGAAGGCGAGCCAAAGCTCGCCAGCGTTCCCTATCGAACCGGGCGAGACGGCGTGTATCGCACGGCGGGCGACCAAGTGGTCGCCGCCAGTTCACGCCGCAACTACAGCGACGTGCAGAATGAGACGGCCAACTATCTCACCAACACACCGAACTACCAGGCGTACTGCAAGTTCATCGAGAACGGGCGACTAGCGGAGCACCGCGTTGCGACGCGCCTCATCGATGTCCAGTCTGATCCCTCGATTGCTGAACGCATCCGCGAGAATTCGCGACGGCTGGCGACGCCCCGCGCTGAGGTGGAAGCTCGCGTCGCCGCGCTCTGGAGCGACGCGCATGAACGAGATGCCTACGAGGACGGCAACGGCACGAAACCGCACGCACGGCCCGCAACAAACGGGCGAGGACGGACGTAGGATCTCGCCCTCTTCTTCTTTTCGCTCGCCGCTAGGCAGGTTCGTTCAAGGGTCTGGCGCTGCGCACCGATGCCCTCGAACGAAGTTCGTCGAGTTTGGTTGTCAGCCCCGCACGTCAAGGGGCATCCGTGAAGTCGCTGCTCGATTTCACAGAGACTTCCCCTGCGACGTGCTACGAGCAGTTGTGGTAACACCGAGTCAGCTTCATAGAAGCAGAATCTCACAACACCCTATAGCACCACATCCCTTGCGAACCTAACACACCGACCTATAGTCGCGGGGAAGCCCAAAATAGCCTCGCGCGCGCGCAACGCAAAGATCCTATAAGCGGCACGGCTGGCAGCCGGCGAGACCGCAATTTGTGCCTGGATCGGCGCTTGGCAACTGAGAAGGTATACCAGCGACTATGGGCCATCGAGTTGAAGTCTTTGTTGACTAGAACGCGCGTTCTGGACTAGGATAACTTGGGGGATGGTAACCGCGTCCGTTGGGCGCAGGTTACAAATGCTGGATGCAAAAACAACTTCGCTTCATTGATTTGTTTGCTGGACTAGGTGGTTTCCACCTAGCCCTAAAGAATCTTGGACACGAGTGCGTCTTCGCGTGCGAACTCGATCCCGAACTGAGGGACCTATACGAGAAGAACTTCGGTATGAAAGCAGCTGGCGACATCACTCAGATTAGGACACGCGAAGTCCCAAGACATGACATTCTCTGCGCCGGCTTTCCCTGCCAACCATTCTCGAAGGCCGGAGCTCAAGGTGGGTTAGACGATCCTAAGTGGGGCGGACTCTTTCACCATATCCTGCGGATCGTAAAACATCACAAGCCGCGCTACATCATTCTTGAAAACGTTCCCAATTTCTCCCGGCACGATGAGGGGCGCACTTGGCTCAAGGCCAAGGACCTCTTGCGACAGGCTGGGTATGACGTTGACAGCAATGAATACTCGCCTCATCACTTTGGTATCCCGCAGATCCGCGACCGCATCTACATCGTCGCCGAACGCCAGGCACTCAACTCGTTTGCATGGCCCATTGTCGACCAACCGTCGTCACACGCTCTATCGATTCAAGCCATTCTTGAAGACAAGCCGGTTGACGCGCGGCCGATCCCTCCGCAAGTGCAGCAGTGCCTGAATGTATGGCAGGAATTCCTGGACCAGTTCCCAAAAGATCAGCAACTACCATCGTTCCCGATTTGGTCGATGGAGTTCGGCGCGACCTATCCGTACGAAACGCGGACTCCCTTCGCGACGCCCGTCCGCGACCTGGCCAAGATGCGCGGGTCTCATGGAACTGCTCTGAAAGGACACACGCGCCGCGAAGCACTACTCGCGTTCCTCCCCTCCCACGCGAGGGTCCATTCGCGCCGCTTCCCTGAATGGAAGGTGCAATTCATTCGCGCGAATCGGGAACTCTACGCACGCAACAAAGCCTGGATCGACAAGTGGAAGCCTAAGATCATGGTCTTCCCCTCGAGCTTCCAGAAGTTTGAGTGGAACTGCCAGGGGTCTGAACGCGACCTCACCAAGTTGATCATCCAGATCAGGGCCTCCGGGGTTCGCGTTAAGCGCCCCACGACAGCGCCGTCGCTCGTTGCAATGACCGCGACACAAGTGCCGATAATCGGCTGGGAGTCCCGGTACATCACCCCCAGCGAGTGTCAGAAGCTACAAAGCATGGACTCGTTGCAGCACCTTCCCGCTTCCCCAACACGGGCGTATCAAGCGCTCGGCAACGCAATCAACGTTCGAGTCGCCGAACGCGTTCTGGGCGCGTTGGTAGGTTCTACGAATGGAGGTCGCGCGCCGAATCCCACGCGTACGCCTGTCACTACCCCGGTGGCATCATTTCCCGCCCATCGAGGTAAAGGCCATGGGTGATAACTCCTCCATTCTGGCTAGGGTCAATATCCGTCCCGAATCGGATGTGTACGCAACGTACCAACGGCTGAGCTATAAGCCGTGGTTTGCGCTGGCGGAGTTCGTGGATAACTCAACTCAAAACTACTACGACAACCGTGATCGTCTCCTGCGCGAGTACGAGAAGAGCCGGCCACCTGAGAAGCTTGTTATCGAGATCGTTTACGACAATGAAGCGAACAAACTAACCATTCTGGACAACGCGAACGGAATGGAAATCGACGAACTCACGCGGGCGTTAACGTTGAACCGCCCGCCGCCCAACACCGCCGGACGCTCGGAATTCGGAATGGGATTAAAGACGGCGGCGTGTTGGTTCGGCAAGACCTGGACGATCGAGACTAGTCGGCTCGGATCCGTGAGGCGACTCACCGCTCAAATACACGTTCCCGATCTCGTCGCTAACAAGACTGAGGAGGTGCCAGTCTCAACGACGCCGGCGGAGCCGCTTGAGCACTTCACGACAATCACGATCGAGGGCCTCTACAACCCGATCCGGGGCCGTACGCCCGGCCGAATCCGCGACCAGCTAGCGAGCATCTACCGTCGCGACATCCATTCGGGTGAAATCGAAATACGCTGGAACAACGAACCGGTTACCTTCCCAGAGCCACCGATTCTCGAAGAGACACTCCCGTCGGGCGAAGTAAAACGTTGGCGAACCGATGTTTTCTTCAACGTCGCCTGCGATGGAAGACCCGACGCTCTCCCGGTGCGTGGCTGGCTCGCGATCCGCATCCCGGCGAGTCAACGAGATGCAGGCTTCGTCCTAATGCGCAAAGGACGGGTGATTGTTGGCGGCCCAGGGGAAGGCTACAAGCCAACGGAGATATTCGGGCAGGGGAACACCTTCCGTTCGCAACGTCTGTTCGGCGAGTTGGATCTAAATGACTGGCCCGTCTCGCAGGCCAAGGACGCCTTCGATTGGTCAGGGGGCCTGGAGGATGCCTTCATCGAGCGGCTCAAAGATGTCGCACAAGAGTACATGGATAAGGCAGAAGGTCACCGCTCCGGAGATGCAGTCACTCAAGGCGACATGCAGTTGGCCGCCGAAACCACGCAGCAAGTCTTTAGCAACCCGCAGTTCACATCTGCCATCGTTGCCGATCTTAGCCAACGGGCCGAAGTAGACGCGTCCGAGGCGGGTTTTGCCGAGGCGTTAGTCTCGACGAGGTCCGGGCCAATCCTTTATCGCCTCGATTTGGGAACCGAAGCTTGGCAGTTTCGTCTCTACTGGCAAACCCAGAAGAGTGAAGCTCACTGGATGCAAGTTCATTACCCAGACGACAACACGATCGACATCTTCCTCAACATGGCCCATCCATTCCTCGAACCTCACGTCACGAACCAACAGTCGCTGGAACTCATCAACAAGTTCGTTCTGGCGCTGGCCCTTGCTGAGCGCATGGCTCGTCGCATACATGGCGACGGCCTCGTTGCTCCAGGAGACTTCAGGACGTTCATGAATCGCGTCCTGCGTCGAACCGCTGACTTGGAGGGTGGACTATGACGAACGGAGTCATCGGGATCGACGAGGTCCCGGAGGACGATCCACGTTGGGCAGTCGACATCGATGGCGAGGAACTGACGCACCTTCAAGGTCGCTACCAAGGTAGGGTAGACGCCGACGAGTGGGACGTTGTTCGAGACACCGCAGCTAAACTCTTGGCGAACTGCCCGAACCCACGGGCACAGCTTCAGACGACTACCGGGCTCGCCCTGGGAAAAGTCCAAAGTGGCAAGACGCTGTCTTATACGGCACTCATCTCACTCGGCATCGACAACGGCTACCGGATGTCCGTCGTCCTCGCCGGCACGAAGAACCCATTGTTAAAGCAGAACTTCGACCGTCTTTGCTATGACTTAGAGACGACCCGCCCCAACATCACACCCATACAAAACCCAACGCCGCTCGATGCCGTGGTGATTCGCTCAGTCATTGAGTCCGGACGGCACCCGCTTCTCGTGGTGCTGAAACACCGCAAACGTATTGACGAGTTGGTCGCCGCCCTAACGACCGAGGAGTTGACGCGATACCCCACTCTCCTTATCGACGATGAGGGTGACGAAGCATCGCTCAATACGCAGTTCAGGCGTGGCCGGCAATCAGCGGTGTACAGCAGTATCCTTCGGCTTCGAGATCGACTTCGGTTTCACGCCTATGTGGCTTACACGGCGACTCCGCAGGCAAACCTTCTCATCTCCGGTATCGATGGCCTTTCACCCGATTTCGGCGTGTTAGTTCCGCCCGGACGCACGTACTGCGGCGGGTCGACCTTCTTTGGGCCCCGTCAAAACGAGTTCGTCCGAACGGTGCGTGCACAGGATGCAGCTCAACACGAGGCGACGCGCATTACCCAAAGTCTGCGCGAAGCATTGGCGGCGTTTGTCGTGGGTGCCGCCATTCGCCATCTTCGCGAGAATGCAGCGTGGCACTCGATGCTGATACATACAAGCCAACTCAAGGCTGATCACCAGCCATTAGAAAGCACTTTGCGCGAATTGATCGGAGCATGGCGCGACATCTCACGCTTAGACCCGCAAGACCCAACTCACGCCGAACTCTTCAAAATCTTTCAAACTGCGTTCGCTGATCTGCAGACGACAGTCGGTGAGCAGCCGACGTGGGAGCAAGTTGCTGAACAGATTCCGACAGAGCTTGGCGCCATCGAAATCTGGATGGTCAATAGCCTACCGGTTGGGCGCGACCCAATCGCGACGCCCTTCCGTCTGATAAACAACATCCTTGTCGGGGGCAACATGTTGGGTCGCGGGGTTACGATCCCGGGTTTGGCCGTCACCTACATCACTCGCCGCGCACAGAAAGAAACGAACGCCGATACTATGGAGCAGCGAGCTCGTTGGTTCGGCTACAAGCGGCACTATCTGGACCTCTGCCGAATCTATCTGACGGAGCAGTTGCGGGCCGACTACACACGTCTCCTACGTCACGAGGACGACTTCTGGGATGCACTCCGCAGGAATGAACGACAAGGGCTTTCTATTCGAGACTGGCCACGTATGTTCGCGCTGGACCTGACGCTGGGCGTATCACCGACGCGGTCGAGCGTAGCGGATTTTAGACAATTTCATGGGCGGAAGTGGGACACCCAGAACCAGTTGGTCAGAGACGGCCAGAAGGCAGTTGCCAACACCCAGTCCGCGAGACAATTCCTGTCTGGGCTCAACGGGACGCGGCGGCGGGTCGCCAATGTCGAGCACATCTTTTTCGAGTGTCCAACCGACCAACTCATCACTCAGCTACTCTCGCGCTTCGACGGTGAGGGATCGGATTGGGAGAACGCGTACACGTGTGAATATCTCACCAGACTCTTCATGGCTGGAGTTCTTCCAACTGTAGACGTCGTGGCTATGACGAACGGCGACGTACGCGAACGCACCCCCGATAAAAAGCGCGGCGGACGAGTAAATCCAATGCAGGGGCGTTCGCCGAACCGATCACCAGATGATCCGTTGTTCTATCCAGGCGACGAGAACATCCATGGTGATCGTGTCCAGTTTCAGCTTCACTTCATCCGTCTAACAGACGATGGAACGGAAACGACGGCTTTCGCGCTACACGTTCCCGAGGACGTGCGCTACGACTTGCGTTACGTGGTGAGGGATCCGACCTAATGCTACGCGAACTCTACGAACAGATTGCTGCGGACATCTCGGGGCATCGCTTCACGGCTAGACCTATTAACGCGTTCCAGGGCGCGTATCTGGCCGTCGATTCCCAACAACGCCCGGCACTATTTATGCCGACCACCGGTTCGTCGTCAGAGCCTCCGCTGCGCACCGCCCAAGTATCGCTACGGCTGAGCGGGAGGTTCACAATCACTCCAAACAATGCCGAGCCCGTTACGGGAACCTTCGACTGCCTGGCTTGCGAGGCGACCGAGGCGCCGGCGATCCAGACCTTTCTCGTACTGGTCGAATCTTTTGTGGCGCATCAACCAAGCGACATCACCATAAGCGAGTTCTTTCGGACCATCGTGCGGCTGTTCGCTATGCCTGCCGCGCGGGATCTGACGGCAGAGCGACAGGGTCTTTGGGGGGAGTTGTTCATGATGCGAACCGTGAACGGCTTCGCCTTCTGGGCTCCCTTTTGGCACACAGAACCGACGCGCCGATTCGACTTTTCTTCTATTGGGAAGAGGGTCGAAGTAAAGACCGCTCTAGAGGGGCCACGGATTCATCATTTTGGCCACAGGCAGATTTATCCCGTACCAGGCGAAGAGATAGTCGTCGCATCGCTGCTCGTGACCTATGATGATGCTGGGATGTCACTCCGGGACCTCATACTTGAGTGCCGACGTGAAACCGCATCAACGCCCCAGTTCATGAGCCTAGAAAGGGCTGTTCGGCGAGCAGGCATGGATGATGGAGATGAGACCGGACCAAAGTTCGATCCGACTGCGGCGGCGATTAATCTTGCATGGTTCGACTCCCAGGACGTTCCACACTTCCAGGTTCCCGAGCCGCCGGGCGTCTCTGACACTCGTTACCGCGTCGATCTTTCCACCGCACCTCCTCTGGATGAGGGCGCTGTCACGAACTGGCTGCAGAACTGGCAACTCGTTGGCGCCACGCCCTAGAGCCGCCGCCTAACCCCTTGACAGCTTCCTTATCATCAGAACACCAGCCCGTCACTTGAAGGGAGAATCTATGGCCGTCCTTGACGACACATGTGCACGATGCGGCGCGCGGTTTATCGCCTCGGTCGCTGATGCAGCGAGCTTTAGCACTGCCTGGGCTGGCTAATTCACTACGGTGTTGTTCTTAGCAACCCTAGGTTTATTAGTCGGTAAGCCATTGCTTGCGGACTGACCTGGAATCGCGATGCGAGATTTTGCACAAGTTGATCCTGTGACGGCATTGCACGCGCGTTGAGGCTACGAGTTACTTCCTGTCTTAAGAGCGCGGCCGGCATGAGTAGCTCCGCGGCGAACGCATTCGCTTGGATCTCTTCTGCATCGGTAGCGAGGCTTGACTTCGTATCGCGTCGGTTGACGTGAATGAACGAGTCGACGATGAGTGGTCGTCCTTTATGAAGTTGGAGATGCGCGATTTCATGCGCAATCGTAAATCTTTGCCGAGTCGCTGGGTGCGTAGAATTGACACCAATGATTGTACGACTGGGTTCTCTAAAGAGCATACCCGAGGTATCGCTATCAAGGGGCCTGTATAAGAGTTCAACCCCGAGCGCTTGAGCTATGTCTTCTACGGGTACCGGAATGCGCGCCAGGTTCGTCTTCTGCAAGAGTTGTTGCGCAACCGACTCAGCTCTGTTCACGACCGCTTCCTGGCTGGGGCGGGGCTTTCACCGACTATTTGCCTAACCCATTCTTGTTCATCTTTGGGGAGGGCCGTCAGTTGCTTTAGTACGCCTGCGGTCAGTTGTGTTTCTGCGCGAGTCGGCAACAGATCTTTTGGATCTAGGCCAACAGCCGCTGACAGGAGGTAGGCCATGTGAAGGGGTAATCGTTGATTACCCTTCTCGATGTTGGTGATAGAGGTTCTAGTAAGGCCGACGCGTTTTGCGAGCGTCTCCTGACGCAAGCCTGCACGCTGTCGAGCGCTGCTGAGGCGCCTTCCGAACTCAACGTAGACCCATTCCACGGTCGGAATTGTGACGGGTGTCACATGATCTGTCAATGCCGCTGACAGTCAACGTCACTGACATTTAGTATGTCATCGGGTCTATGTAGTTGACAGGCAGTTGCGCGCGCAGTAATTTGATGGCGGAGTCGCGGATGGATCGGGATGGAGAGGTGGAGTTAGTGACGCAGCCATCGTCGAGACAGCTAACAAGGTTGCCTTGCTTCGAGCGTTCGTCGACATCGCGGCTTTGGCGGTGCACTAGTTGTTCTAGCGGTAACAGTGTCGAGCATGACACACGAATTGCATCGGAGGTTCCTGATGTCCTATTCAATCGGCGAGAAGCCCGGCAAAGGAAAGTACTGCTGCACGAACTGCAACTGGTCGGTTGATCTTGACGACGCGGACGATCGACTTCCACCTTGCGGCAACTGCGGAAAGGGGCAACAGACGACGTACAACAATTGCTAGCCGACCTCATCAACCTAAGACTCGCGAAATGGAGACCAACGATGACAGATCGCAAGATCGGACGCGACGCGAAGACCGGCAGAATCATTCCCGTGAAGGAAGCCGAACGCCGGCCGAACACTACCGTCGTCGAAACGGTCAAGGTGCCCAAGAGGAAGTAGTTCTTGAGCCGGTTGGCCACGGCGCCCTGGTCTACGGACGCCGCGCGACCGCGCCGCCAAACGCAAGGGCTATCCGCTCTCGCACTCGAACAGGACAGTCCTGCCAGGAGGGGTTCCAGCAATGTCGGAGAAACCAGCCACCATCATCGTCAACGGTACTCGGCACGAGTGGTCGGAGAAGACCATTTCCCACGCAGAGGTAGTAACGCTTGAGGTGCCTGACTACCCGCAGCACCCGGAGATCACTTACTCGATCAAATACACGCGCGGGCAAGGAAACAAACCTGAAGGCATCCTGGCTCCCGGTGAGTCTGTAAACGTTAAAGACGGAATGGTCTTCAGTGTTCAAGAAACTGGTCAGTCGTAACGACGACATTCGTCGCTTAGTTGAAACGGGCTACGCGGTTGCTTTCGACAGCAACTGCCTAGTCGTCCGCGATATTCCCTACCTCGACGCTGATCGGACGCTGCAAACTGGGGCGATTGTCACAAAGCTAGTGTTCATCGATCAAGAGCGTGTGACACAGGACGATCACCAGATCTTCTTCGCAGGCTCCCCGCCGCATGGCCTGAACGGGGAGCCCATTCCCAATCTTGGCGGAGGCCCCACCCAGCTGCCTCTAGGCGAAGCGAGCAGCGATGTGGTCGTTCAGCGTTCCTTTTCGAACAAACCTAAGAGCGGCGCCTACAGCGATTTCTATGAGAAGATCGAGACGTACGTGACGATCATCTCAGGGCCAGCCATAGCGCTCCATCACGTTAGTCCGCGTACCTTCCGTGCAGTCGAGAGCGTTGACCACGACTCGGTCTTCAAGTTCCACGACACTTTGACAAGCAGGGCCGAGATTACTGACCTAGCCGCCAAGTTCAAGGATGATGTGGTGGCTGTCATCGGCCTGGGAGGCACGGGCTCGTACGTGCTGGACTTGTTGGTCAAGACTCCGGTGCGCGAGATCCGAGGGTTCGATAAAGACCTGTACTACGTGCATAACTCGTTTCGCTCGCCAGGGCGACTGGCGTCGAGCGATCTGGGCCAAAGCAAGGCTGCGGTCTACCTGGAGCGATACTCCGACTTTCGGTACGGCCTCTCCATCGAGGAAAAGTTCATTGATGCATCATCGAACGATGAACTTGCGGGCGTCACGTTTGCGTTCGTCTGTGTCGACAAAGGCTCATCCCGCGCGGGGATCTTTGATCTGTTGATCGCGAACCACATACCGTTCATCGACGTCGGTATGGGTTTGAAGCGAACAGAATGCGGGCTACTCAACGGGCAACTTCGGGTGACGTATTACGCCGGGGAAAACGGCGCGGAGTTCCGTGATAAGCAACTAGCGCCTCTGGAAGATGGAGGCGACGATGTGTACCGCGTCAACATACAGACGAGTGAGCTCAATGCATTCAACGCAGCTCTAGCATTAATCAGATTCAAACAGCTACGGGGGTTCTACATACAGGAGGAGCCTCTATACAATCTTCTATTCGAAATACGTGACCTGAAGATAGTCGGCGCCTCAACCAATGAGATTTGAGATGGAGTGTGTCCACTACATGCCGGGAGAGTTGCGCGAAGGCGTCCTGTATGTGTCCGAGGAATTCGGCATCGCAAACCACCTATGCGCGTGTGGCTGCGGATCAAAGGTTAGGACCGCGCTGGGCCCTATGGAGTTTGCAGTGACCGAGACGGCGGACGGCCCAACGTTGCGTCCGTCCGTCGGAAACTGGCAGCGCGAGTGCCAATCGCACTACTGGATAACGCGAGGAGAGGTTATCTGGGCGGAACGTTGGACTCCCGACCAGATCGCCGCGGGAAGAACGCGAGAAGAAGCCCGGAGGCGCGCCTACTATGACGCGATCGATCGCCGGCGTGGCGGACTCTTAGGACAGATCTGGCGATGGACGAGGAGCTTGTTCTCGTGATAGTCGCTAACCTGCGTCGCACAATATTCGTTATGCGACCCCATTTCTTAGCCTCGGCTAGGCACGCCGTTAACGATTCGTTGTAGGCCGAACTAACTCATAGGCGCACGCCTCCAGCCTAACGCTATCGGCTCGAAAACTGCCGTCTTGACGGACGATGTTTTCGGTGTGCGATAATCCGGGCCGATGACAGACGACGAAGTCCAAACATTCGAACAGCTCCTTGGCAAGAAGCTCTCCCAGCAACAGGAGGCGGTGACTAAGCAGATCTCCGGACTCGCTAAGCGCGTCGAAGACGGCTTCGCCAACACCGCGACGATTGCGCACGTCGACGCGATCGCCAAGCACCTCGGCGACACAATGGAGAAGCTCCATAGCGTAACGACAACCTTAAACGGGGTTGTCCAGACGCAACGCGAGCATTCTCAGTCATTTGACTCGATCGATCGCAAGCTCAACGCACACCTTGACCGCCTCGATCGTCACGGCACGCGTATTGAAGTGCTTGAGGCCAAGACCTCGCGCCTCCCTGCTCCGCCGCGGAGAACGTAACTCCGAACCCACCCGCAACGTCCTAACTCTCCACGTTCTTCTGGATGTTCATCGACTGTTTGGTCGATGTCAGTAGCAACACGCCCTAGTGAAAGGAGCCTCTGCTTGAACAGTCGTGCCACCATCAGTCACGCCAAGGTCGGCGGCAGCGAGTACGGTCGGGAAAGCATCCTGACCCTCACACTCGATGTTCGTTTGCCGACCCCCGTCGAAGTCCGCAGCCTCAATGAATGGGCTGGTTCGGAACTCGACTGGGAGACGCGCCAACAGATCGCCAAGGCCCAGCAACGCCGCCGCAGTAACACCAAAAACGGCAAGCTGACCAAGGCGCAGAAGAAGGCGCAAGAAGAGTCGCACGAGCAGGAAATGGAGTGCTCGGTCGCTTCGTGCGAGAACTGCTACCCGGACGGCGCCACGGACGCGCTGATCTGCTTGGAGCACCGTCTCCCCTGGCAAGAGTGTCAGGACTGCGACGGTGAAGGAGCGATCTTCCTCGACGGCGAGGACATCAAATGCCTCCGTACCAAGTACGAGGACTACGTCGAGACGCAAGCCGGTTTCAATCGCGAAGCCATCATGGCTGCCCAGGAAGCCGCGCTGTTCCTCCTGCTCATCAAGAAGCCGGTGCACCTAACCATCGCGCCGGCACAGCAGGCGTTTGCTGACCTGCTCCAACTATCAGCACCCATCGCCTAGAGAAAGGAAGTATCCGTTGCCACGCAACGAGAACGAAGAGGAAGCGCCTCGGGAACCCCGTAACTGGACCGAGTGGCGCGAGGAAGCCAGCCAAGCCTTGAGCGAACTCGATCGAGCGCTCGCCCAGGCCCGGCAGGTCATCTACCGACTCCGACCAATGGTACGTCCCAAGAACGAGCAGCAGCCGACCGAAGAGCGGTCCGAACGCCCAGCACCGACGGTGCAATTTCAGCGGCGCGGACGCAACGGTCGATGAACGCCGCTCACCCGGGAACCTTCTGGTCACTGTCGTTCACGTTCAATGACTGGGAGCTCGCCGGCAAAGCCTACGAGCAAAGTCGCGATCTGATCTTCGGCCTCGACATGGACGCGTCGGCCTACCGGATTCTCCTGAACGGTCGGGCATACGTCGTCAACGTTGGTGCTGGAGTTCCCGAGCAAGCTCTAGTCGGCAAGCTCAAGGTCATCTGTCAGAAAGGAGAAGAGTCTCCCCTTGCCGATGAAGTTGCGCTCACGCTCGCTGTAAGACACGAGCAGTTTCGCGCAACCAACGGAACAAGATACGAGCGCCGAGGCTAACCCTAGACGCTCACCAATAGCCCGCTGTTTCTCTTCGTACAGAACAGCGGGCTTCTTTCCAAGCACCTCAAGACGATCACTAGCAACGACGCACGGGGACAGTCTGCCGGACTGCTCTAAGCATCGCGTCGCCCAAGCCAACACCACGACAAGGAGGATTGGAAGTTGAACCAAAACGTTCGCGTTTGCGACTCATGTCTCGACGCCGCGGCCGACGAAGGCTTGGCGCGCGACCACGAAGCCGCCATGTTTTGTATAGAACTCGGCGACGAGCTCGCCGATCACCTCTGCGAGGAGATCGAATGTGACGGCATCGCCCGTTGCAGTTGCTCGTGTCACGAGTCTGCGAAGCAAGCACTACGAAGTCACGCCACGGCTCGCGGAGGCCTGTCATGAAGCTTCTTACCACGGAGATCCGTGATGCCTTACCCACGCTCGGCAGCACCGAGACCTTGGGCATGGACGCACCAATCATCGTCAAGTTCTTCACGCCCACGTCCAGGTGGACCTGGTACGCAACCGAGTTTGATGGCGAGGATCTTTTCTTCGGATTGGTGGACGGGTTGGAAAAGGAGTTCGGCTACTTCTCACTCACTGAACTGGAGTCGGTGCACGGTCCCTACGGAGTCGGCATCGAACGTGACCTCTACTTCGGAACGCATCACACGCTGAAGGAGTTCGTTTGAACTAACTTTCAGCACGCCCGCTGTTTCTCTTCGCACAGAGCAGCGGGTCTTTTCTTGCGAAGCTTTCAGCACATAGATGCACCGACAGCCGACCTAAATGATCAACCATCTTGACATTTCTGATCTTTCCGTCGTACGATCGATGAAAGCCCTGAAACCTATGTACGAATCGTTCTTTGGTCTCCAGGAGAGGCCGTTTTCCATCTCACCCGATCCGCGATTCTTCTTCCTTAGCAGTCAGCACAAGGAAGCGCTTGCGAAGTGCCAATACGCCGTTCAAGAGCGGATGGGTCTCACCGTCGTCTACGGCGACGTCGGCACCGGCAAAACAACGATCGCGCGGCGCCCTTTTTCAAACCTTCGCCGACAAACCCAACCACAAGATAGCCATGATCATCAGCCCGCGTCTCAAGACTGAGAACGCGTTTCTGCGCGAGATCATGAAGGAGTTTGGCGTCGGAACGAAGCAGTCGTTCGCTGACTCGCTCGACCTGTTTCGCGCGTTCCTCGCTGCCGAATACAAGGCTGGCCGCACCGTAGTCCTCCTGATCGATGAGGCTCAAGGAATACGCAGCGTGAACTTCGAACTCATCCGCAGTTTGCTCAACTACGAAACGGACAGTCAGAAGCTGCTCAACGTTGTGTTGTTTGGTCAGAACGAACTGGCCACCAAGCTCGATAACCGCCCGGAGCTGAAGAGCCGCGTCACTATCTTCGGCGCGCTCACTTCCCTCTCGCGCGAGGACACCGAGAGCATGATTCGCTTTCGCTACCGCGTGTCCGGAGGTGAGGACCCGCCGTTCGCGCCGGCCGCCTACGACGCACTGTTTCGCTACTCGACCGGACTACCACGAATGATCTGCACACTGAGCGACACCGCACTCACGAAGGCTTTCGTCCGGGAACAGCGGACGATCGACGATGCACTGGTTCGCGCCGCAGCTGAGGAGATGCGCGCGGTCGTCCAGGCAGAGCGCACGGCCAGGGCAAGGAAGGCCGCATGAGCGACGCGCCCGACGGCACCTTCTCCAAACTAATGGAGTTATCAGAGACGCCGCTCCCTCCTCCACCCGATAAGCCGGCGACGCGTCCCGCAGCACCTAAGCCAGCTCCGACACCCACTGTAGATCTCCCTGTCAAACCCATCGAGGACGTAGATACCGTGCCTCACATCAGCCAGAACTATCGCTTTACCGACGAAGAGCTGCGGTGGTTGCGCGGTCGATCCTTTGACCTGAGCGAACAGCATGGCGCCAAGATTTCTCAGAACACCATCCTTCGCATCGCGCTTCGCGAGTTACGCGAAGCCTGTGAACGGAACCCGCAGTCCAATCCCCTTTTGAAGAACGTCGCTCGCCTCAAGAAATAACCCACACGTTACCGTGCACCCGTCCACCCGTGGTTGCATGGTTGCGTCCACCCACCCGTCCAACATTGCGTCCACCCGTTGTTGCGTCCACCCAACGACGCGTCCACCCTCCCGTGCAACCGTGGGAGGATGGTTGTAGACATCGGTGAGACGATGTAAGCAATGGACGAACCAACTATCCGACGACGAAACATGCTCAAGAATCACTACACGATGACGTCCAACGTCATCCTCTTCGGCTACGCAGAACTCACCGACAGCGAGAAGCTCACCTACCAGGCGATCGACAGTTTCGACTGGAGTGACGAGGCGGGGAAGCGCAAGGGATACGCGTTCCCGTCGCTGCGCACCTTGGCGCGGCTGCGCGGTGTCGACGAGCGCACGCTGCGTCGGCATGTTGCCGCGCTTGAAGAAGCCGGCTTGTTGCGCCGCGAACTACGCTCGGGTCAACCGAGTTTGTTGTGGATCGAGGAGCCATCGGAGCAGGAGAGTGAGACGTACTTATCCACAATGGCTATGAGTCCGGACACGGATGTCCGGGGTACCCCGGACACAGATGTCCGCCCTAATGAATCAGAAGAAGAGAAAAAGACAAAACCGTTAACGCTCGCTAAAGCGTTTGAGGGGAGAAGGGGAGGGAAGCGTTTCCTATCGGCTGAGGAGCGAGCGAAAAGTGAGTGGTTGGCCAACGAGATGGTTCGCGTTTGCGGCGATCCTCATAGTCTAGGCTTCTATCGGCGCATTGCGCAGAGCGTGCCTGAACATCGGGTATTTGAAGCACTTAGTGAGGTGCGCTTGGCCGACAGTGAAGGCCGCGTTCGGACATCCAAGGGGGCGCTGTTCGTGGACCTGATCCGAGCGTACCAGGCGACCACGAGGAAGGAGAGACCACAACCTAGTAGCCCGCCACGAGCCGAAGCAGAGATGGGAGAGAGATTGAAGAGGTCGCTCTGATTGGTGTTGCCATCGTTCATGGCCACCAACGAGGAAAGATCGAAATTGAACGCGAACACGGCTGCGTCTTCTTCGTCCGATCGCGCCGCCGATCCTACCTGTGGTCTTCCTGAATACTTTCGGTGACCGGCAGAACGAACAGGGTCGCCTGCCGGTTGGCACTATGCTTACGGCTGATCCTAGTGAGATATTCCAATCCGGCCGTTTCTTTTTCGATGAATGGAGCAAGGCATTGAACCAGCGGATCGCGTTCCTAGACGTTGAAGGCACGCTTCTAAGGCGCGCCATCCACCTCGACAACGGCAAGGTGGCGCCAAGCGCCTGGACTCTCATCGCCGAGATCCTAGGCCCTGACGCCCTTCGCGAGGAAGAGGAGACTAAGGATCGATGGAATGACGGAAAGTACAGCGGATACATCGAATGGATGCGCGAGACGATCCGCATTCATCAGAAGTATGGACTGACCGTAGAAGCGTTCAACGAAGCTCTCGATGCGGTAGAGCCCATGCCGGGCGCGGCTCAAACGGTCGCCCAGCTACATACACGCGGATACGTAACCGCGATGATCTCCGGAGGGTTCAAGCGCCTTGTAGACAGGTTGCAGCGTTCGTTCCGCATCGACCACGCGCTTGCAGGCTGTGAGTACTTCTTCGATGATGCTGGACAGTTAGAACACTGGAACTTGATGCCGGCGGACTACGAGGGCAAGGTTGAGTTCATGCATGCGCTGATTAGAGAATACGGTACTGGGAGCGAGCACTGCATCTTCGTCGGGGACGGGCCCAACGATGTTGCGCTTGCAAAGGCGGTCGGAGTGTCTATCTGTTTCAATGGGCCGAAGATGCTGAGTGAGGTCACCACTCATTCCGTCATTCAGTCATTGGGGGAAGAAGACCTGACAGCTATTCTGAAATACGTTCACTAGCGCTGTCGTCGCCAGCGAGTTGAATGGTCCAGAATTTTAACCCAAGGCGTTCGCCGGCCTGTCGCAACGCAGCGGAGCCCTGAACGGCTTCCTGGATTAGACGCTCGAAATCTAGATCTCGAGTTGGCGGCGTCATTGCGTCGTAATCGTCGGCAATGAACATCTTCACGTTGTTCGATTCGCTGGGAGGAGTGTCCTCGCTAAATCGTCGAAGTGCCATCGAACCTCCTTTGGGCTGGAGTCATAGTAGCTTATGCAGAAACTCACCGATCTGCTCGGCAATTAACTTGAGGTCATTTCGAGTTCGGGGCGTGTCTAGCTCTCCCTCCGTCTTGCTCTGGCCAATACAGTCAATATTCAATACACCACTCATTCGAAAACGCATCCGATCGTCGAAGTCGGGGATTGGCGCGGAGAGGATCCACCGCAAGTCCGGGTGAGCTTTCTTCAGTTCGGCCTCAGGAATCGGATGATTGAGCCATCCGGGCTCGAACAGAGCTACTACCATCTTGCGTTCTTTGAAGGCGACACCAGCAGCTCCCTGCCCGATCGGAATCCTAATATCCAACTCGTCTCCATCGCTGCTCGAATGAAATCGCCCCGACGGGAATCCGAGGCCGATTGGAATGTACAAATCGTCCTTTAGCGTTGGGACCATCACATTAGCTCTCAGCGCCGTCGACGAGATGCCTAGTGAATTTGCAATCTGCCGCACCCCCACATCGAGTACGCGTCTCAATGCTTCCTGGTCTTCGTCGCAGAGATTGAGCTGCTTTAGGAATGGAAACCAAGAGCCCTCGCAGTGGCCGGGTTGGAAGAAGTCGCTGTGCCTGTAGTGTCGGAACTGCACCTCGTTCACGATCCTGAGAGACTCTTGCTCAAATCCTCTTCGGCCTGAGGGGCCTGCGTCTTTGATGACGAGGTGCATATACTTGGTGATCCCAGCCCAGAAGTCCTCGCCGCCAATTTCGTTGCGAAGCGAACCGAGTTGATGTCGACCGAGGACCGTACTCCAGTCGAAAGCTGGATCGACAATCGAGCCGCAGAAGATTACGTTGTCCAAGCGAACCTGTGAGTACTTCTTCAGAGCGCTGGCGATCAAGAACGTCCCGAAGCTGTGCGCGATCACGGATACCCGGTCAACGCCCTCTTTCTTCCGGATGTCTTGTATCTCGTTGTTTAGCCAGTCCACCTTCGCGGAGCGTTCTTTGTCTCGCATGAGTTGCCACTTGCTGAACTTTCCGTAGTCCAAGAGATACGGGGTCATGCCGAAATGACAGAGTAGCGGAGCCACTTGTTTCTGCCAGAGCCCTGTGGTTTCAATCCCGTGCAAGGTCACTACGACGCGGTTCATAGCTTGAATCCGTCGGGCAAGAGTTGCGCCAGGGGGGTCGACCTCACCCTATCTCCCGCTCTCGTCAACACCGTAATGTCCGGAGCAAACTCATAAAGGACCTGTCTGCAAGCGCCACATGGACTGCATCCGCCGGCACCATCGCATACGACCGCGATTGCATCGAATGACCGTACGCCCTCCGACACGGCCTTGAATACTGCGACTCTCTCCGCGCAGACCGTCAGGCCAAACGAACTATTCTCCACGTTCGTGCCAGTGTAGACCTCGCCTGCGACAGTCTTCAGAGCAGCGCCCACCTTGATCTTCGAAAACGGAGCATATGCCAGCCGCGCCGCATCCGCGGCTTGCGCTAGGAGCGAGAGCTGCTCAGCATCTGATCGCTGCTTGCTCATTGTGCCGCCTCCTTTTGCCCTGCCTCCGGATGCATGCCCGAAGGGCAAGACGAACTGTTTGACACGAACCTCACGGGCAATGAGAGCTGGGACAGCGTCCCTTCGGCTGCCTATGATATCTGTGTTTTCCGAAGAACGGTTGGTTGATAGGGAGTATCGCCGCGGACTGCGATTGGGGATGCAAGCGTCGATTCGAAGCTGCTGCGGCCTGAGGTGTTCGGTGGCATCGAAAAGAAGAGGCCAGGTAGGCGGACCGTGATGAAATCGTCGTCCTCTGGTGAAGAGGTTTCTTCGAACACCACCTCAGCTAGAACCCGCAGATCATCGAACCGCGTAGTCGGCGGATGTTCTGCGAACAGCTCGGTAACCCAGACATAGCGAGAATACTGTTGGCCCCTATAGAGTTCAGCCAGATCCTTTGAGAGGCCGGCTACGGCTTTTGGGTCAAGATTCCGTCGAAAGTCGTTCGAGGACGCGAGAAACGTTCGGATACGAAGAACAGCCTTAGGCAGCAAGCTCACATCTACTTGCTTGAGCGCCTTCAGTAGGATCCTCCAACCTTTGATCGAGGCCAGTTCCGGGGGAAGATCCACGCCGGACAGGAGTGGCCCGATGATTCGGAGCACCGTCGTGTCCTTGTAGAACTTTCGAACCTCCTTAGTCAATTCGGCTGGAAGGTTCGAGGTGATGACTCGAAGCCTGGGGAACCCCTCGCTCCTCGCGTTCGCCGCAGAGAGCTCGAATTCCAGGTATGGACCCATTTGGTCGCAGTGCCCGATAAATCTCGGACACCATGCGCTCGAGTCAGCAACTGTCCGTTCTTTGGGATCTTTTGGAATGGGCGCTGCAAAGGCCGCGTCGTAGGTGTGTCCGACGACCGTCATCGCGTGGCGTGAACCGTCTGCGAGCCCCAGTACCAAGATGACTGGCAATCCCGACTCTACGTAGCTGTAAATCGTCTTCTCCGCCTGCTTATGGGCGCTCGGCTTCGCAAAATTGTGATCGACATAGGCGTAAGTCTTCGGAGCGAGACCGAGTTCGTGCAATGCCCAAAGCATCTGCTCTACCGTGAGTCCGTCCCTTGCGGGGAACGGTCCACCGCCAGTTCCAAGTGAGTATCGCGTCGCACGCTCAGTGATTTCGGCAGTCGAAGCCGAACGGGCTGGATCCGGGAAGCAACTCTCCAAGATCGACGACGTCATCCAGAGCGCTGCCGTGGCACACGCCGCGACACGATGATCTTGTTCGATAAAGGGAGCGCCATGAGTGACGAGACGGTTTCCGACGAGGTTGACCTCAGCAGGGCGTTGGCAAGTTACGAAGGCAGCAGCATCTAGCGCGGGCAAGATGTACGTTCGGCCAAGAGTTCGGGGTTCTACTGGACTGGTTACAGCATAGCCTTGATAGACTCGCTGTAACCGTTTCTCGCGGAACAAATCACCGAAGGTTACCCGTTCCTTAAAGAAGTGATAGCGCGTTGTTCGACGCGGATAATCTCTAAATGCTTTGGCGTACGCCTTCGCGTACGCCTCGACATAATTGCGATCCACGTATTCTTCGGCAATGATGCACGCCGTCCCAATTGATCTGGTGCCTGAGGGCAGCACCATCGATAAGAGATTCACGAACGCTGCACCGCGTTCGGCGGAAAGAAGATCTAGCGTAGCGCCGGTGATCAAGTCCTTCTTGATTCCGGTCATCTCCTCGACGTATTCACGGATGTCCGATGGATCGTCGAGATCATAGATGCGAAGTAGTGGGAACCGGGGATGGGTTCGCATGAGACAAGGGCTCCCAAGAAAAAGAGCTCCTTGCGCACCAAGAAGCTCTATCGGGTGATCCGGATTCTTGCGGACTAGTGGTTTACGACGATCGTGTGATTGTTTCCCGTGGTTGGTGGATTGGCAAGCCAGCGGTTTAGTTCGGCATCGAGACGTCGCAATTCGCTCTCGATGAACGAATTCGCAGCACGCACTTCCTCGTCACTATTCCTACGTCGTTTATTGGACCGGGTTTCCGCCTTTTTAGTGGCCATCGATGCCTCCTCCAGTCGAAACCTTAATCATCCCTCCGATCAGCCAAAGCCGTCAAGATCGATCACTTGTATAAGCAATTATACTAGACCGGACACGCGACCTGTCAAGACTGAACTTGGGACTTGAAGCGATGAACATGGACTTGAGGCAATGATCTAATTCGATCGCGACCTAACGGTCAAGACGCCTGCTTGACGGACGAATGGTTCATCGGGCGTCGGCACTCGATCTCGGTGCTCCGGCCCTTCGGAATATCGAGGAGTCTGGCTCCTAGAGCGACACCGCTCGATCGGTTGTCGCCTCGTGATCGAAACCATCAATTCGACGTGACCGCTTGGCATGTATACAATCTCATGGTCAGATGCCGCGCAGGCATGACCATGGGACTGTCCGCGGTGTTGCGAGGACGGCGTCCTTGTCCAGATTCAGTGATGCCCCTCGGACACGGAACCTCGCTATCGAGCCTTCTAATCCGACGGTCGCAGGTTCGAATCCTGCCGGGGGTGCCACTAGATGCGAAAATTGCACCAAACCGCGCATTCCGCGGCTGGACGCCGACCATCGGACTGGTTCGCGACCATCGGATTCGCTAGAACCATGCATGACGATCGCGCGGCGCCCCATCTGCGGAGGCATCTTCACGGTCTTCGAGTTGACTATCGGAAATGCAGTCTCATGGTCGCTTCTTGAGCGGAATGGGGTTGCTCGCTGGCGTTAGGGCGATCGCCAGGTCGTTGAAGCCTTGCTGCGACCAACCGACGCGTTCAGAACCCATCCGTTCGCGGAGCAGCGCGAAGAGTTGCTCCGCGGCAAGGACATCTTGCCAGTCTCCCCAACCGAGCTCTGCAAATCGCTTCGGTAGCGGCCGGTGACGCGTACGCCTTCCGTTTGCACCATCGCCGAAGAACGTGTCCACGATCACGCGATTTGCAGCACCCTTGAGTAACTCCACGAATCGCTCTGGCGAATGCGGCAGGGTGGGACTGACGGCGGCCTGCACCTTCACGCCTGCGGAGCGCGCTTTACGCATCGCGGCAAGGCGGCGATTGATGCTCGGACACGTCGGCGTAAGCGCGCGACGAACGTGATCGTCGTCGGTCTCGACGGTCATTGATAGCCACGCGAAAGGCATGCCATGCAACAAGTCGAGGTCGCGCTCGACGATCGGCGACCGGGTCTGCACCACGAGCAATCCGATGGGCTGTTCGCGGAACACCTCCAGGATGGAGCGCGTGATTGCGAGTCGTCGTTCGGCCGGCTGGTACGGATCTGTCGCTGAGCTCATGAATACGCGGATGGAGTTCGGATCGGTGACCGTCCCAAGATCGCGTCGTAAGGCCTCCGCAGCGTTCGCCTTGGCGCGGAGCCACTGACCCCAAGGCCGGCCCGCGTACAGCCCAATCGGCGACTCGGCGACATAGCAATACACGCCGCAACCTCCGTCGCCGAACGCGCAGCCCATGTATGGGTTGAGCGTGTGTGTGAACGCATTGAGAAATCCGCTCGCGGGCGTCAGGACGCTACGCGATCGAACGAGCTGAGTCTCCGATGGCTTTAGGAGCGGCATTCGGTCTTTGTAGTACATTCGTTCTCATCGGTCAAGCCTGAAACCGTCACAAGGCAACAGGTTTGCTCCGGGAAGGTCGGCCGCGACTCCGCGCGAGAGGACATATGCGTAGTTGCCCGCCAGGCGCATAGTCCTCGTCATGTCCTGAATGGTTAGATCCGTAAGGTTGAACCGGCGTGCATGTTCCAAGAGCTCCTGGGGACGTAGGTCTGCGTCTTCGATAACCACGTAGTCGCAATGGTTGAGGGCCTCGATGAGAACACTGGTTCCAGCTTTGGTCACGAGTGCACCCGGATCGAACCGCCGCGTTGGCAAATGGACAGCGTCCTGTGTGCCGTCCCGGGCACTCGCCGGCATGCCCGCGAAATAGGTTGAGAGCGCGGGCTGGGCGAATACGTGGCCCTCGTCGACGGCGAAGCGATGCGACGATGTGAGTAGCCCGTCGCGGTCGCTTCCGTTGCCACGCAGCCGGTCGGCAGGGGAACGCTCCCCTGCATCAAACCAACTATTGTCTGCCGGCGGAGTCCGGAGTTCGCCTCTGGTGAACGAACGAACCTTGAAGTAGCTCGACATGTCTAACACTTTGCACACCAGGCCAAAGCGAAGGCCGCGGCGCCGAGGGAGCGGGCACCCTTCGACGAGCCACGAGCGGTAATCCGTCGGTATTCTCGAAAGAACCTCAGTCGATCGCTCGACTTCGCGGTCCTTAAGGCGCTTCGAAACTGTGGGGCCGATACTATCGATCAGTTGGATGCGTAGACGAGGGTCGATATCATGACGCTGCGCCCATCTCACCAATCGTGTGCTCAGTTCCGCAGTTAGCGCTCCGCTACCGGCTCCGAGATCGACGAAATCGAACGTTGACCTCCCGCGACTGAATCGCTGCTGTTCGAGCAAGGGCTCGAAGACGTGGTTCCAAAGCCGCTGAGAGCGGTCACGGAAGAACGGATCCCCCGTTACACCCAACCGGTTTGCAACGGCACCAATCGCACGGAGGCTCCCTACGTCTCCTCCGGCTCTGTTGCCGGGGTATACCAACAGCGACATCTCTCCGCCTGGTTCCAGGGGGTATCGCCGGTAGTGGCCGAAGATCCGCGACGGGTGATCCTTCAGCGCGACGATCGGAAGGAATCGCGTCGTGTGCGGCACTGTTGGCCATAGTCGTGCCAGGAGGTACACCGGGTTGCGCAATGTGCTTGTCGCTGCCGCGATGTCGCGGGTTGACGAATCGACGAGTGCGAAACACTCAAACCCTATCGTTGCAGCAACTGCGTCCTCGACCATCCGTGACGGCTCTCGAGCCTTTACCACCACAAGGTCGTCGAGCAGCGACCAGTAGTCGTGACAGTAGCGCGTTACTCCTTCGGAGAATCCGGATCGAATGTATCGTTCCCAGCTTTGGTGGAGCGACGCGCATTTCGAGAGTAGCGGTTGGTGTCTGAGCGTCTGAAGTGGACGCCAGTATTCCCACCAGTCGATGGCCGTGAGCGAAAGTGCTCCCGACGCCCCGATGTTTACCGACCGAATAATGTCAGGTCGGTGGAAGGCTGCTCCAAGAAGCGTGCGATCGTGCGATTCAACCGCTTGATCGCTTACGGGCACCGGCAACATCGCGTCACTCCTGGTCAATTCGGTTCCGTGTGGGTGACACGAAATCACAGGGGGTCGGCGATCTCCAACGCCGCGATGTCACGTCGGACTCAGCATGAACCTGACGAGCGACTTCTCCATCGAGTAAAATCTCATGGTCAGATGCCGCGCGGGCATGACCATCGGACTCTTCGCGGCGTTGCGTCAGCGGCGTCCTTGCCCAGATTCAGTGATGCCCCTCGGACACGGAAACTCGCTATCGAGCCTTCTAATCCGATGGTCGCAGGTTCGAATCCTGCCGGGGGTGCCACTCAACTTTCGAAGGGCTTCTTGAACGTTTGCAGTAGCATCCCAGCTGATTGCTGGAAAACACGCAACCCTGTCGGGGCACTTCATGCTTGAGGGTGGCGACGATCCACCCCAGCCGCTGGAACCGCTGCGGGCATGCGTCGTCCGCTGGTACGAGCGATCCGCGACGGATCACCACGGCGGGAATGGTGCGTTTGACAGCTTGTGGGTTTGCGACCGCCCAGCCTAGGATGTTCCTGTGCTTCCGAAACCATTGATTCTGGCCCTTGCGCTCGTGGCGTCGCTCCTCATCGTGTCCTGCGGCGATGACCGGAACTCCCGCGACGACCGGGACGCATCGACCGCGCCGACCGTGAGCCCCGATATCCGTGACCGGCTTCAGAAGCCGGGCATGATCACCCACGTGCGATACACGTCGTTCACGCCGCCGTGGCCGACGCGCACAGAAGCGTGGATCGACTGGGAAAACGATCGTGTTCGCACCTGGAACATCCAGTGGACCGATAGCCCCACGAATCCTTCTGTGTGCACATCGATCCAACACGCGGACGGTTGGTATCCCTGTCTGCCATCTCTGGAGAACTACGCTGCGGAGGACTTTTCCCGGTTGTATGCGATCTGGCCCAGGGTCCCTCTCCGGACGTCGGATTCGGAAGTGAGCTTCCTGGGCGGAGTCCAGGCGATCTTTTCCGGCGCGTCGGACGTAGACTGGGCCACGCTGAAGATCGCGCCCGAAGCGACCACTACGGCAACATCTCAGGGCGACACGAATGTCGTCGTCAATTCCTGGGAAGTCCTATCCGCCTTCGAAGTGCCCTGCCCGGAAGGCCAAGCGGGTTCTGCGACCTTCGACTACACCGCGACCGAGGAGGGCGAGCCGATCTCGGAGTTCATGATGGTGAGCTGCGGCGCCGAGCGCGGACAGTACCTCGGCGTCCTATACCACGAGATCGAGTTCGTCGAACCGTCTGATCTCCCGCCGGACTTCTTCGACGCCGACGCGACTCGCGCGTCGCTCATCGGTGACCAGCTATCATCGGCCGCGGCACAGCTCGGCGCAATGTTCTGGTTGGGCGAACAGGCCGGCGAGTGGACACTGCAAGGGGTTGAGCAGCGTGAAGGAACGGCCACCGTCGGCTATTCGCGCGGGGATGGGGACGAAGAAGATGCAGTCACGCTGCAGACGCGTGCGCCGGGATCCGGGCGCTTGTGTGACAACGCTGAGCCGATCCCGCATGACGCATACAACGGCTCGCTTTGCAGCGGCGATTACCCAGGGGACGACGAATACCGCATCGTCTGGACGCCGCCCGGGTTCGACTTGTGGCTGGAGCAGGAATCGTATCCGCCGGACCTCACCCGCGACGACGTGCTCGCGCTCGCTGCGAGCATCCAGCGATGGGAGCGGTCGGCTTCAGAGCCATTGCTGACCGGCGATGACGTGCGCAGGCTTGTCGCTGACTCACTGGAACTGGTCTGTCCCAGCAAGCTGCGTGCGATACGCGAAGCGCGCTCCACCGCGGCGTTCACCTTCGATCGAGAGACCGGTGAGTGGCACGGCGCGTTCGGCTCCTTCGGCGAGTACGCCGTGCCCGATTCGAAGCCGGTCGCGATTCCCGCCAGCCAACGCGAGGAAGTCGAATCGACGCTCTCCCACAATGCCGCACAGTTCGCCGAGTGTACGTTCGACGAACAGCCGCCACCGCAAGAAGGGGACGACGTCCTGGGCATCGAGTTTATGGGCCCGGACGAAGACGGCCTTTCGTTTAAGATCACCGGCGTTGACTCCGACACGGAAGCGGCCCTCAGCTTCTGCCTGTTGTCAGTTGGTGACGACAGCGGCTGTGAGCTGACGGATCCCGATGGTACGAACGTTGAGCTCCGCGGTGTGAACATCAACACCATCCGCTCGAACGTCGTCGAGATCGACGTCGGTCTGTCGCCGGACGAACTCGGCCGCACCGGACCCTGGACGATGTCGCTCGACCTCGGAGACGGCCGGAAGACAAGCACCACATTTGACGTGCGGTAACGCGTGGTTACCCCTTGGTTGTCGGAGGAACAGCGGACGGATTTAAGTCAGGAAGTCACGACTTGCGCCTGACTCCATCGACATGATCTAATCCGGTGGTCTAGTCTGCTAGGCATCGAGACCACAGGACTCGTTTCAGTTCTGGACGCTTTCGGTCTTCACTCAGATTCACGGTTGCCCCGCGGACACGAAGTTTCGTTAACGAGCCTTCTAATCCGACGGTCGCAGGTTCGAATCCTGCCGGGGGTGCCACCAGATTCAAAATGACCTCAAAACCGCGCATTTCGCGGGTTGAGGCCGACCATCGGACTTGTTCGCGACCATCGGATTCGTGCGAGCGCGTGCGCGTTCGGTCGAGCGGATGTTGTCCTACCAAATGTGGGCAGGCACGAGCCTTTGGAACGGCGACCGCTCACATGACCACGAGACTTCCGGTCTCACGATTGACGCGCGCCCACGAACGCGCCGTTTGACCTCGCTGAGCGTTGAGCGTATAGTCGCGTCACAACTGAATAGAGACGCCTGAGGTGGCCCGAACCCGATGTGAGGGTCTACGCAGGGGAAGCCGGTGAGAATCCGGCGCTGTCGCGCAACTGTGATCCCGCTCCCGCGGGTAAGCCAGGATACCTGCCCCAGGCGAATCCGAACGCCTTCGCGTGAAAGGGGTAGGAATCATGACTTCTATGTTTTGACTTTACCCCGAGTCCTTGCGACTCGGGGTTCTCCGTTTCTGACACTCTCGGATGTGAAAGGTGACGATCGTGCTGACACGGTTCTTCCTCGCCTGCTCGGCGATCTTCCTACTTGTTGCTGTAACAACTAACGCGTTCGCGGCCGGACCAGAATCCGCGGCGGCGCTGCAGGCAACCAACTACATTCGCTCGCTGCAAAACGCGGACGGCGGCTTTCCCGCCTTCGGTGCAGACTCTAGTCCGTCAACGACCCTCGAAGCCGTGTTCTCCTTCAGCGCGTATGGCGTTGATGCGCGAACGGTGGAGAATGGAACGAACGGACCAGATGACTACCTGGCGGACCAGGTTGCTGGCGCAACTCTGCCCGCGGGAGCGGTGGCCAAACTCGCAGCCGGCCTTGCCGCAATGGATATCGATCCAGCGTCCTTCGCCGGCATGAACGTGCTCTCCGCGATGGAAGCCAACTACGATCCGGCGACGGGGAAATACGGTGATGACGTGTTCGCCCAGTCGCTGTTCATGCTCGCTGAGGTCGCGCTCGACCGGACGGTCCCTTCGATGGCTGCTGACTATCTCCAGTCGTTACAACTCATTGCCGGGGGCTGGGAGTTCTCGAGCGGCTGGGGTGCCGATACCAACAGCACCGCCCTGGCGCTCCGTGCGTTGATCGCCGCCGGCGTACCGGCTAGCGATCCCGACATCGCGGGGGCCATCGGGTACTTGCACGCCACGCAACAAGCTGACGGCGGATTCCCGTACTCCGTTCCCGGCGATTCTGATCCTAATTCGACGGCCTATGTCATTCAGGCCATCGTCGCAGTGGGTCAAAGTGCCGAAGCAGGAGGCCCGTGGGATCTGGGCGGAAATGCGAATCCGTTGCACGCTCTCGTCGGCTTTCAGAACCCCGCCACCGGTGCCTTGCAGTTCTTTGGCAGCGACAACCCGTTCGCGACGTATCAGGGCGTACCGGGGCTGATGCTCGCGGCCTTCCCTGAGCAGTTCGATCCCGATGCGGTTCAACCAACGCCGACGGAGACCGCTACGGATTCACCAACCGCAACGGCAACTGCAACGACTACGATCTCCGCTACGGCGACTGGGATCTCTCGTTCGAGCAACCGCGCGCCCGCGTCCACCGTGACGACCGCGCCCGTGGCTGCTGTGTCGACACCAGAGTCGGTCCCAACAAGAGTGAGTACGGTGCTCGCCGGATCAGCGCAGCCGAATCGACCGACGGGCGTCACCGCACTTCCTTCGGCGGGTTCCGGCGCAGAACACTCTGCTTCTGGCGTCGCGATGCTCGCGTTCGCGCTATCAGGCGCAGCACTCGTCGCCGCTGGACTCGCGTCTCGCGGGAGGACGTCGGAACGGTGATGCCGATTGGCGCGAAACAAGGTCATCCCGCTTCGTGGGCAATCTGGATGTGCTCCGCGATGTTGATGGCGCTTGTGACATCGAACCCGCTGTACCACGCAACGATCGCGCTTTGCGCGTTGGTTGTGTACGCAAGCGTACGGTCGGACAGGACGCGAGGCCTGGAGGTCTTACTGGTCGCGGGCCTCATCCTCTCGTGTCTCAGCATCCTCCTCAACCTGGTGACGGGCAGCACGGGGCCGACCGAAGTGTTCGTGCTGCCCGGCGCTACGCTGCCGGGGTGGCTCGGTTCGGTCACCCTGGGCGGCCGGGTCACGGCCGAGTCGCTGGTCTACGCTGCCGATCAGGCTCTCGCGCTGGTTGCTCTCCTCTGCATCATCTGCGCGTTCAATGCCAGCATCGATCACTTTCAGCTCCTCAAGCTAACGCCGCCGGGGCTGGCGCAACTGGGTGTTGTCGTCAGCGTCGGACTGCTTCTCGTGCCGGAGACGCTCGCCCGCGCGCGGACGTTGCGTGAGGCGCACATCAGTCGCGGGCGCAACGTTGGCTTCGGAACTATTCCATCATCGCTGCTCTCCTTGTTGAGCGACGGTCTCGAACGCGCCGTCCAGCGGGCGGAGTCGCTTGACGCCCGCGGGTTCGGAGCGATGGCCGCGCCGCCACGACGGAGCGAAACTACGTTTTCGATCGGCGGCCTCGTGCTGGCCGCCGTCGGCGCGTTCTCCTGGTACTACGCGGAAGACGGGCGGCCGCTGGCGGCGACAGCTCTACTTTTCGGCGCGCTGCTGGTGATCTCCGTCGCCTGGCGTCAAGCGTCGCGCGGGACTGCGCGCCGGCTGTACGTCGCGACGTGGAGAAGGACGGATCTGTTCGTCGTCTCGGCGGCGATCGTGGGCGCCGTTGCGTTCTTCGCCCTCCGTGTAGGAGGGGGCAACCAGATCGACTATCTGCCGTTCCCGGTGGTGCATGCACCTGGCTACGGCATCGCTGCCGCAGCCGCTTGTTTGTTGCTGCTCGCACCGGTAATCACGAGGAACGAGCCTTGAAGCCGATCGTCGAGGCCGCGGCGCTGAGCTTCGCCTATGGAGCGTCAGCCCGTTGTGTCTTGCGTGAGCTTGATCTCCGCGTAGGAGAAGGAGAGCTCGTGCTGCTGGCTGGCCCCTCGGGCGGCGGAAAATCCACGCTTCTCCGATGTTTGAACGGACTGATCCCGCACTTTCACGGCGGCAGATTTTCCGGGCGTGTGCTCGTCGGGGGACTCGATACGCGTGAGCATCAGCCTCGCGACATCGCATCCGTCGCGGGGCTCGTCTTCCAAGAGCCGGAAGCACAGAGTGTCGCCCGCACCGTGCAGGAAGAGATCGTTTTCGGCATGGAGAACCGCGGGTTCGATCGCGCTCTCATGCGCAAACGGCTCGAAGAGGCGCTCGATGCTCTCGGGATCGCTGCGCTTCGGACACGGGAGCTCGCGACGCTCTCCGGTGGCGAGCTGCAACGCGTCGCAATTGCCGCTGTCCTGACGATGCAGCCGCGCCTCATTTTGATGGATGAGCCAACCTCGCAGCTCGATCCGCAGGCGGCGGACGATGTTCTGCGCCTGGCTCGCGATCTACGCGAAGACCACGGCCTGACCGTCGTCCTCTCCGAGCACCGGCTGGATCGCGTTGCCTCCTACGTCGATCGCGTTCTGCATCTGCCGGGCGACGGCAGTGTGCAGACCCTCGCGCCACGCGATGCGATGCGCGTCCTGGTGGGAGCACCACCTGTCACCCAGATCGCGCGGGCGATGGAGTGGTCACCATTGCCGCTATCGATCGCGGAGGCACGGCGCTTTCTTCCTGCCAACAAACACGGCTCCACACAACCATCTACGCCAGCAGTTACGGGCGATATCCTCGCTTCGATCCACAACATCACCGTACAGCTCGCTGGCCGAACGGTGCTGACAGTTGAGCGCATGACATTTCGCGAAGGCGAGTGCGTCGGCCTGATGGGCCGAAACGGCGCGGGAAAGACGACCCTTCTTCGAGCGCTGGCCGGGCTCTTACGACCGAACACGGGTCGTCTCGCAGGCTTGACCGCCTTCGAGGCTCGCGTTCGGTACAAGGATATTGCGTTCGTTCCCCAGGATCCCGCGGCGACTCTGTTCAAGGCCACGCTCGAAGCCGAAGTAGGCGATGTTCTGGACGGCACGGGCCGCACCGGTACCCTCGACGCCACACTCGCCGAATGGGATCTCGAACGCTTCCGGGAGCGTGACCACCGAGATTTGAGTGTCGGCGAACGGCAGCGAGCTGCTCTCGCGGCGCTTCTCGTCGGTCGACCGCGAATGATCCTGCTCGATGAGCCGACCCGGGGCATGGATGCAGCTACGAAGTCGCTCTTGTTGCGAAACCTCAAGCGTCGTTGTCGAGACGGTGCATGCGTGCTCCTGGCGAGCCACGACGTAGAACTCGTGGCGATGTTTGCCGATCGCGTTGTCCTGCTCGCGGAAGGCGAAGTGGTGCTCGACGCGCCGGCCCGCAGGGTCCTCACCGGTTCAATCACGTTCTCGACGCAGGCGAACAAGCTCGTCGGTGGCGATGTCCTCACAACAGAGGAAGCACTCGCGACGCTGGGGAGAACCTGAGATGCGATGGATCATTCTGTTCGTGGCGACTGTCGTGCTCGCGATGGGTGCCGTGCCGAGTCGCGCTCACGCCTCATCGGCCATCGTCACATCCGATGCGGGTTGCGTGCAGAGCGCGGCTTCGGCCGCCGTCAACCAGGCCGGACTCGTCGTCACCTTTGGTGATGGACGCACGGTCACGTTCTGTGTCGAATTCGGCGAGGACTCGATCACCGGTCTTGAACTGCTTCAACGCTCCGGCCTGCAGTTGGTCACCTCGAATTCGAGCGGCCTTGGAGCGGCTGTGTGCAGCATTGACGGCGAAGGTTGCCAGGATCCGGGTGACTGCTTTTGCAAGTGCAAGGGAGGAAGCTGCGAGTACTGGGCCTATTATCTGTACGACGATGGTGGCTGGAAGTTCTCACCTGTTGGCGCGGGCAATCGCTCCGTTCACGACGGCGACACCGACGGTTGGGCCTGGGGCGGAGGTTCTGGCGACACGCCGAACGGGAATGCTCCGGCGTGTGCCGAACCCACGCCGACGACTACGGTGGTACCGCCTCCGACACCTCGTCCATCCGCGACTCCGAGAGCGTCCGCCCCGACGGTTCCTCTAGAGCCGTCGGCAACGAGCGCTTCTCAAATTATCGAGACGAGCACGCTGGCTCCCACGGTACAGCTAGCCGTTCCACCGCCCATTCCTACGGCTCCCGTTGTTCCCACGGTAGCGGTCCTTTCCGGAGTTCAGACGCCACGACAGCCGACGTCACCTTCTGGCACCCCGACCGCCACCAGCAGTGAGCGTTCCGATCCCAGCGCGACGCCGTCGCGCGAGGCACGGGCGGGCGCTACTCGCGTGAGTGCCGATGAAGGTACGCGCAACCTGTCGACGCGCGCGGGTGGCGGCGGTTCCAGCCGGCTGAGCCTTGTCACGTTTGGCGCGGTTGCGGCCGTTCTCGCTGGTACCGCCAGCGTAGTGATCTGGAGACGCCGTGGTCGCGTCTGACATCCGCATCCCTCGCGCACGGTTCACGCTCGCGTCGCGCCACGGCAGTACGGTCGCGATCGCTGTCATCAGCGCAGTAGGTGTCGCTGCATTCTTTTATCCGTTCATTACGGCGGGAGCGGCACAGGGAACGGAAGCGCAGGCCCATGCGGGCGATGCGCCCCTGATCTTTGGTACGCTCGCTGCCCTGGCGGGCGTGCTCTTCGTCGTGGAGCTCGCGTCGCAAGGCATGAACGCCAAGGTCGCTTCCGTGCTGGCTGTGTTGGCGACCGCTGCTGCCGCTCTTCGGATCGTTCCTCTGCCGGCCGGCGCAACGGCATTTTTCTTCCTGATCATCCTGAGCGGATACGTCTTCGGACCACGATTTGGCATGCTGCTGGGCGCCTTGGCCCTATTCGTTTCCGCGTTTGCCGTCGGCGGGTTCGGCCCATGGGTTCCGTTCCAGATGTTTGCGTCAGCGTGGATCGGCATGACCGCCGGTTGGCTCGGCGGCATGCGGCATGTCCTTGCCGGACGGCCGCGTATTGAGGTCGCTCTCCTCGCGTTGTTTGGTGGCGCCTGGGGCTTTGCTTACGGCGCACTGATGAATCTCTGGTTCTGGCCTTACATCGCCACTGGAGAGAATGTTTCGTGGGCGCCGGGGTTAGGTTTCGTGGAAACCCTTCGCCACTACTGGGCGTTCTACGTGCTGACGTCGTTCGGATGGGACGCGTGGACCGCACTGGGAAATGTGGTGCTTATCGCCGTCGCGGGACGGTCGGTGCTGCGGGTGCTTTTGCGATTCCGCGATCGGTTCACTGTTCAGTGGCGGTCGCTCTGACGTCGTCCAGCGCTCGATCGCTTGTTGCCACAGCGATCGAAACCATCAATTCGACATCACCGCGTGGCACGAATACAATCTCATGGTCGGGTGCCGCGCGGGCATGACCATGAGACTCTTCGCGATGTTGCGCGAACGGCGTCCTTGCCCAGATTCGGTGATGCCTCTCGGACACGGAAACTCGCTACCGAGCCTTCTAATCCGATGGTCGCAGGTTCGAATCCTGCCGGGGGTGCCACCAGATTCGAATCTCGCTCCAAGTCATCGCTTCGCTGTCGAAGATCAGAGCACCGGATTGACTCGCGAGCACCGGATTCGTCTGGACATGCACGACGATCCGAGTTTCAGGTTGCCTGCCTGATCCTGGCCAGATAACGCCGACCACGTTCTACGGCGCTCTGTTGACGAGCGGATTACCAATCCGACGATGTCGGTTCGAATCTTTCCGTGGGTGCCGTTATTCCTGTCGCCGCTAAGCTTTCCTACGACGACCTGCGTCCAATTCGCCTATCAACGCTCGATGCCAGATAATCGCCGCATCTGCGCTTGCTCGTGAAACGCGTGGGGCAGAGACGGATAGCAAGGAGTGACGGCATGGACACGACAGTGACACCAGACCGCGTCGTAATCCGCGGCGCGATCGAGGCGATGGCGCCCGAATTTGCGACTCTCGTGCGGGAGATTGGCGACGGGGGATGGAAGACGAAGAGCGGGATTCCCGCGTACACCTGCGGGCAACTCGCATGGCACTTGGCGTCGGGCACTTCGTTCCTTGCCGGTCAAATAGGGAAGGCGAAGGACGGAAAGGCGCTCAATCCGCCTGCATTCCTGCGGCCGATCCTCTACAAAATGAGCGAGTGGCGGGTTCGCGTCGTATCGCGGAAGGCGACCCCTGCGTCGGTGCTCGCCGATTTTGACACCGCCGCGCGGAAACTCCTGGCAGTGCTGGAATCGTTTGACGATGAAACGCTGCGATTGTCCGCTACGCGTATGGGCGAGACGCTGACGATCGCCGGCCTGTTTCAGAAGCCCGTGGAGCACCTGGCGGAGCATGCCGCCCACATCCGCGCCGGCCTGCGCGACGCGTAGCCTCCTGCGCAGCGTCGACGGAGAGTGGCCGGTGCTGTGGCAGCGTGGGATCTTTCGGGTCCGTCACCAATGCAATGGACTGCGGTATTGCGCTGCGTTGAAACGAACGAGGAGCTAACCTCACTCCTGGACAGGCAGCGTTGGACACTCGCAGCCGTGGGCGTGCCGGGCGTCTTGCTCGCAGTTTTCTTCGCTCACTCCTCTTGCGGTGTCGATCGGATCGAGATCTCGGCTGGAGACGCCGCCTTCGACACGGACACGCTGAAGGTTCCTGCGGAGGGGCCCTTCGCCATCGTATTCAAGAACAACGACAGCGGCATAGAACACGGCTTCGCCATCTACGAGAGTCGAGAGGCGGCCAAGGGCGGAGACGATTCAACGCTGCAACCGAGATTACGAGCGGTCCCGATACGCAAGAGCTAGACGTCGCCGCGCCAGACGCGGATGAGTACTTCTTCTGGTGCGATGTGCATCAGGACCGGATGGGTGGGAGGCTGATTGCACGTTAGGAAGTCTGCGGTGAATGCGCCGTTGAGTCATGCTTCGCTCGAGCAGCGTCTCGCCCGTGCGCAGACTGTCAAAGCGGACGCAGGTGCCGGGCAGCAGGACGAGGATCACGGATAGACTTCGGCTCAGGTCCGTCGCTGTCTGACCAGCTTCGGGCTCAGGGATTGCTCGGAGCGGCAAACTCCGTGCGGTCCCGACCTTCGCTGGGAAGATAGCACGGCCAGTCAAGCGCCAGAAGCTGAAGGCGCAGAACCTAAAGCTCGACATGCAGCGGGGGATAGCGGTGTGGATGATTCGGATTGGCTGGCTCGGTTGCCGGCGTTACTCGAGCGGTGCGTTGAACGCTGGTCGTTGGAGTTAGGAGAGCGGCTCGAAACCGGGTACCTCGCGGAAGTCCGCGGCTGCACAGGCCCGGACGGCGAAGACCTCGTGATCAAGGTTTCGGCGCCACTCGCGAACACCGCGAACGAAGCCAACGCCCTTGCGCACTGGGGCGGACGTGGCGCCGCCAGGCTCGTGGCGTGGGACGCGGACATCGGCGCCCTGCTCCTCGAACGAATCCGGCCGGGCACGCTGCTGATGGACCGAGACCGCTCCGCCACGGACGACGAACTCGCCATCACTGCCGCGTCTCGTGCACTCGCCGCCATGCAGGCCGTACCCGCGCCCCCGGCGGGTAGCTTTCCTTCGTTCGAGGAGAAGCTGCGGTGGTGGCTGGACTACACGGCCATCTATGGCGAACCCGAAGCAGCTGGCACGCTGATGCTGCCGCTCTTCGAACATAGTGCCCTCCGCCTCGATGCCTTCGCGAAGCGCAAGACGCTGGCTCACGGCGGCGACTTCATCGCAAAGAACTTGCTGCTCGGACCCAACGGCTGTTATGCCGCTGTCGATCCGCTGCCCTACATCGGTGACCCCTGCTCCGATGCCGGCCAGTTCTCGGCGTGGCACTCGCCGGTCGTGACCGTCATCCCGCGCGCGCGGCATCGCGGAGGCAACCGGAAACGACCCGGACCGCGCGGCGCCGTGGGCGGCGGTCTGGATGGTCTTCCAAGCCTGCGAAACCTGGCGCGACGACTCGGACGATGTGCAGGCGTGGGTGGTGGGCGATGAGTGTCGACGCCTGCTGCATGCCCCGCCAATAACCCACGTGACTTCACCGTAACCGTTGCTGAGAATCGTCGGATTGGGTCTCCGCCCGGACGTGATCAGGCGCGCAGACCACACCGGGGGCCGAGTCCCGGCGCGTGCGTGAGCAGGTGCGAGAGACGCTGATCTGCTCCTAACGTTCCTGGCGCACTTAGGCCGTTAGCTGCCGGCGGACTGGAAGAGCTCGATCGGATTGCCGGAGGGGTCGTCGAGCAGGATCTGCTTCCCTCCCGGACCGGTGACGATGTCATTGCGGAAGCGCACGCCTTCGGCTCGCAGGCGCTCAACCTCGGCCGCGATGTCATCGACCACGAAGTGGATCCGGTTCCAGCCACCGGGGACCGGCTGGGCACCGTCGGGCATGGGACGCGCGGCGGAGCTCTGAGGCCCGCTCAGCAGGATGCGCAGATTGCCCCGGAAGACATCGGCGAAGGCCGGGGCGTTGGTGCCGATCGTGAAACCGAAATGCTTCGTGTAGAAGTCGACCGCGCTAGGGACGTCCTCGACCATGTAGCGGACGCTGACGGTGTCTTCGGGCATGGGACTAACCTCCTTACGGGTGCTGTTGGATGACGTGAAGCATGAACCGCACGCGGTTCTCGATGTCCGCCGCGGTACGCTGAAACGCCGGATAGCTCTCCTCGTTGGTGTCCCCCTCCAGCGCCGGATCGGCGATGCTCCAGTGGATGCGTTCGGGCCCCCCTGGGAATTCGGGGCATGCCTCCCGCACCCGGTCGCAGAGGGTGACCACGTAATCGAAGCGCCGCCGCGCGAACCGGCTTAGGTGCTGGGATCGTTTCGAGCTGATGTCGATGCCCCGCTCGCGCATCACCCTGACCGCGTTCTGATGCATGCTCTTGGGATGACTGCCGGCACTGTGAACGTCGACGGTCTCGCCGGCCAGCTGCCGGAGCAGCGCCTCGGCGATCTGCGAGCGGGTGCTGTTGCCCGTGCACAGAAACAGGACGCGGACGCGGCGCCCTTGAGCCGCATAGCTGTCTCCGACGGGGGGTGCGAGGGCAAGCCCCGGGTGGAGCGCTCCGCCGGCGTCCGCCAGCAGCTCCCGGCATCGAGCGAGATCGACGCGGTAGTAGGCGTCTCGCCCATCGGCCGAGCTTCGCCGCATCGACACCAACTGGCCTGCCCGCAACCGGGCGAGGTGGTAGGAGACCAGGCTCTGTGGCGTGCGGAGCACCTTCGTGAGCTCGCGAACCTGCCGGTCGCTACCGGCGAGTTCGCGGAGCAACTGCCAGCGCAGCGGGTGTCCGGCGAGTTGCAGGAAGCTCGGGGGGGCGGTCATCGGGCGAAGCTCCATGCTCATGGTCACCACGATACATCAACGTCAATAGATTGAACAAGGTGGTTTGATAGATATTTGAAGGCTTCGGCGGACCGATTCCCGCCCTTGTTCACGCGAGGCAATGCATCGCTACCAGCGCCGGGGGCGATTTTTGCCGCCGCTCTGGCTCTTGGCCTCAGCGGCGATCTACTGCTCCGTGCCTGGCCGTGGGGTCTGAATGCGGCTGTCTGGCTTATGGGTCTGTGCGCGGTTGCCTTCGCGCTGCCGCGATTCGAGTCGCTCGCGCTTCCCCGTCCGCGAGGCACGATGTGGCTCGCGGCAGCGCTCGGCTTTTCGCTCATGCTCGTCTGGCGATCGTCGCCTGTCCTTCAGACGCTCAATGTGATCGCGGTCTTTCTTTGTCTGTGGATGGTGGCCTTCCGCACGAACGCTCACGCCCTGCGCGTGCACCACATCGGGCCTGAACCACACTGCATCACGAGTTCTCGCATCTGATGCTTTGGGCGTTGTTCGCATGGCTGGCGGGGAGTTATCTCTGGGGTGCACTCCTCGCTGAACGCGAACCTGTGCCCGAAACTCCTCGGATCGGCTGGCTCCGGTTTGAGTTCATCGAGGCGGGCGTGGTCTTCGGCCTGATCAACGCCCTCTTCCTGGCGTTCGTCGGCGTCCAGTTTCGCTATCTCTTCGGCGGCGCCGACAGCGTGGAATCCTCATCGTCGCTGACCTATGCAGAGTATGCGCGCCGCGGATTCTTCGAGCTTGTTGCGGTTGCGGCGCTGGTTGTCCCGCTCCTGCTTCTCACCCATTGGCTGTTACCGCGGGGATACTCAAGACTGCACCGCTTCTATGCCTTGCTCGCCACCGTGCTCGTCGTGCTGGTGTTCGTTGTGATGGCGTCGGCGCTCCAGCGGATGCGTCTCTACCAGGAAACATTCGGACTGACGGAACTCAGGCTGTACACCACGGCTTTCATGGCCTGGCTTCTCGCTGTGTTCGGGTGGCTCGCCTTCACGGTTCTCCGCGGACAGCGCGACCGCTTCGCGTTTGGAATCCTGGTGGCCGGCCTTGCAGTGCTCGTCGGCCTCAACGGTCTCAACCCCGACGCTCTCATTGTCCGGCGTAACGCGGCGATGGCAGTCGTAGACCGTCCCTTTGACAGCGCGTATGCACTCAATCTGAGTCACGACTCGGTGCCGTCGCTCGTCGCCAACCTCGACAAGCTGCCGCTGACCGAGCGCTGTGCGGTAGGACGCGAGCTTCGGCGCCGTTACCTCGATGCAGATGGCGACTGGCGGAGTTGGAGTTGGGGTCGGTTCCGGGCGCGCAGTGCGGTCTCGTCCAGCACGCAACTCGCCACTGCCTGCGACGCGGCTGGCAGTGAAGTGACGACGGTGGCGGAGTGATCGTCCCTCAGCTGACCGGAGCCGCCATGATCCGCTCGATCTGCCCGGCGTGTTCGTGGTCATGGTCCGCTACGTTCTCCAGCACGCTCATGACGCTGTACTGGTCTTTACCGAGCGCGCGCACTTCGTAGAACGTGGCTTCGTCAACGCCGTCGACCGCGGACTCAAGTTCTTTCCGGTGTCTCTTGAGCGCGGCGATGACCGCCGGTATCGACGCCACATCGTCGGGCGTTGCATCGGGGATCTGGACAGTGATGCCGCGGAGAAAGCCAAGGACGCGTGTGTACGAAACCTCCGCCTCAATCACATGCCGCAGGACTTCTTGCATAGACCAGCCGCCACGCCTCGTCCGTAACAGGTCTTCGTCGGACAGCAGCCGCAAGCGTTTCAGGAGGGCGGCGCGCGCGCGCGCTGCGGCGTCCAGATTTTCCGCAAGATCGCGTTCAAACTCCGTTGTCATTCGTCCTCCTCCGGAACTCATCGCTTCGCTACCGGCCGCCCCTCCGACATCCATTCCGGCCATCCGCCTTCAAGGCGCACCGCGTCGAAGCCGCGCTCGCGCAAGAGAGCGACCGCTTCATCCGCAAACAAGCAATACTCGCCACGGCAGTAGGCGACGATCCGTTTGTTGCGCGGCAGCTCCTTGATGCGCTCATCGAGTTCCTCGATGGGAATGGATAACGCACCAGCGACGTGACCGTGTTCAAACTCCATCGCCGGACGCACGTCGACCAGTACGGCTTCGCCCTGCTTGAGGAGCCGTTGTAGCTCTTTCCGAGGCAGCTCCCGGTCACCGCCGTTTCCCGAAAAGTCGTCGCGTAGCCTTCCTATCTCGGGAAGCCGCTCCGCGGCCACGCCACGGAGGGCAAGCCAAAGCGATGTCACGGCCGGCGTTGCCAACCGGTAGACGACGCTCGTACCGCGGCGCTCTGATTCCACGAGCCGCGCGTTCTTCAGGATTTGGAGGTGCTGCGAGACGTTGGCGAGCGTCATGCCCGTCTCGGCCGCCAGGGCATCGACGCGCCGTGGCGCTTGAGCCAGAAGGTCGACAAGCTCGAGGCGACTGTCGCTTGCCAGGGCCTGGGCGACGCGCGCGAACTCCGGGTAGAGCCGATCCTTGAATTCACGGTGGGCCATGGCAAGAGTGTGCCTCAGGATCATCAGATAGTCAATATATCAAGCAATCACTTGACAGCTAGGGTATTCCCGGGTTAGGATCGCGCATCGTCAGACGCACAGACTGCAGAGGAGAACTCGTGGCACGCCGTATTGACTGCCCGTGCGGGCACGTCCTTCGAGGAGCGGACGACGAGGAACTCTTCAGACTGGCGCGGATCGACGACGAGGTCCGGGCGGGCGTCGTCGCCGACGCGCGCGACGAGTAGAACCGCTCCAGGTCGGAAAGGGATCGGACGGAGCCGCCCAGATGCACTACTACGTCGAAAAGATTGTCGAGCACAGGTTTGAGGAAGCAAATCCGAACACAGAGGAATGCGCACTTCCTACGGGAAGAGCGCGCGCTTCGCCAGCGGCGCCGATCAGAACTGCTTCGGTCGGTCATCTGTCACCTCACGAGCTTGGACCGCTCTTTGAATGTGCGTGGAGACGCCCGATGGGGCGCCATACGCGCGGCCGACGCACGGGGCGCATAGTACCGATACGGATGGGATGTGGTCATGGTAGATCAGGTAGTAGCCGCCAACGTCGATCGCGAACGACTACGCCGCCAGATAAGCGAGAAGTACACAGAAGTCGCGCAAGAGCCAGAGAAAGGGTTCCACTTCCATACGGGACGACCGCTGGCAATGATGCTTGGCTACGACGCCCAAGACATCGACATCCTTCCCACTGGCACCGTTGATTCTTTCGCCGGAACGGGTAACCCCTTCTCTCTAGGAAGGCTGAACGCCGGCGAGACGGTGCTCGACATCGGCTGCGGCGCAGGGTTCGACACGCTGCAGGCGGCGATGCAGGTAGGGCCGCGCGGACGCGTCATTGCCGTGGATATGACCGAGGCGATGCGCGCGAAGACCAGCACGGCAGCAGCCGCGCTCGGCCTCACGAACGTAGATGTACGCCACGGCTTTATGGAAGAGTTGCCGGTTGATGACGCGAGCGTCGATGTCGTGATCAGCAACGGCGTCATCAACCTGACGCCGGACAAAGTCGGCGTCATGCGCGAAGTCTTTCGTGTGCTGAAGCCGGCCGGACGCTTCCAGATCGGCGACATCGTCGTCCACAAGGAAGTGCCGCAGGAAGCGAAGGACGACATCGATCTATGGTCTGGCTGAATTGCCGGTGCTCTGCTGTATGCAGAGTGGAACTGGGTGCTGGAGCACGTCGGCTTCCGGGACGTCCGCTGGGGGCGTGAGGTCGATGTCTTCTCGGGTTCGAAGCACGAGTCGGAAGCAAGGGACTTCGATACGCGCGGCGTGACGTTCGCCGGTGTCAAGCCCCCAACGGAAGGCGACTCAGCATGACGTTGTCTGTAACGCGCCGCCGGTTGCTCGCTATCCAGGGATTCGACGAGGTCGACGGAGCAACGCTGGCCCAAACCGAACGCTGGCTGCGTATGTCGCCGGCGCTCTGCGCAGTCGTCGCAGCGGTGGGCACTGCGCTCGCGTCTCCCTGGATCCTCTGGACACTCGCCGCGGTCGCGGCACTTGGTGCGGCGCTTCCGTTCCATCCCTTCGACCTGATCTATAACCTGGGCGTTCGACGCCTCACCGGCACGCCCAAGCTTCCCGCAAACGGGTCGCCGCGACGCTTCGCCTGTGGCATGGCGAGCGTGTGGTTGATCACGACCGGCGCGTTGTTTGCCGCCGGACTCAACGTTGCAGGTTACGCGCTGGGCTTCACGTTTGTGGCGACGGCCACGCTCGTCGCGACCACGCACATTTGTATTCCGTCGATGATCTTCAGGACAGCATGCGGCCAGATGCCATCATTCCGAACCGGCGCGTCGTAGGCGCCACCGCCCCGTCGGCGGGCCTGCGTCTCGGGCTGTCGGCGAACTGGCAGCAGTTCGCTCTGCTCGTTGCCACGAACGCCTTCGTCGGAGGAATGGTCGGGCTCGAACGATCGGTCCTGCCGGTGCTGGCCCGCGATGAGTTCGGTATTGCGTCCAAGACCGCCGCCGTGTCGTTCATCGCGGCGTTCGGCCTGGCGAAGGCGCTCGCGAACCTTTTCGCCGGGCGTTTATCTGAGCGCTTCTCGCGACGGTCGATCCTTATCGCCGGATGGCTCGTGGGCGCCCCGGTACCGCTGATGATCATCTTCGCCCCAACATGGAGTTGGATCGTCGGCGCCAACCTGCTGCTCGGATTGAATCAAGGCCTCACCTGGTCAATGACCGTCAATATGAAGATCGACCTCGTCGGGCCGCGTCAACGCGGTCTGGCGTTGGGGCTCAACGAGGCCGCGGGCTATCTGTCCGTCGCTGCGGCCGCGTTCGCCGCCGGTGTCATCGCCAGCGCCTACGGGCTGCGGCCGGAACCGTGGTATCTGGGCATCGCGTTCGCGGCGGCCGGGCTGGCGCTCAGCGTGCTCTTCATCAGAGACACGGCGCCGCACATGCGCTTAGAGTCGGAACGGCTGAACGCCGGGGAACCCCCGGCTCCCTCGCTTGCGCTCAGTTTTGCGCGCGGGACGTGGCGCGACGCACATCTCGTCGGCATCTCGCAAGCGGGCTTCGTTAACAATCTCAACGACGGTCTGGCTTGGGGCATCTTCCCGCTGTTCTTCGCGAGCCGCGGCCTGTCGCTCGAGCGCATCGCCGTCCTTGCCGCGATCTATCCGCTTGTCTGGGGCGGTCTCCAAATCGGTACGGGATGGGCGAGCGACTGGCTCGGCAGGAAGACGCCGATCGTGAGCGGCATGATCATGCAGGCCATCGCGATCTCGATGATCGGATTCGGCGACGATTTCAGGACATGGTTCGCCGCGCTGTTCGTTCTCGGGTTAGGCACCGCGATGGTCTATCCGGCGTTGCTCGCGGCGACAGGCGATGCTGTTCCGCCGGGCGAACGCGCGACGGCATTGGGCGTCTATCGCTTCTGGCGCGACGGCGGAGCGATCGCAGGAGCGCTCGTCGCTGGGGCGCTCGCAGACGTCTTCAGCTTCAACATCGCGATTCAGGTAGTGGCGGCGATCACGGCGATGTCCGGCATCGCTGCGGCCGTAGCGTTGCGCGGAAAGCAATCGGCGAGAGAGGTGCCCGCATGAAGGTAATCCCATTCGTGCACGAAGGACTCGGCAACAGTTCGTACCTGGTGGGACTCGATGACGGGCGTGCGATCGCCATCGATCCCGACCGGAGCGTTAGTCGATACCTTCGCACAGCCGAAGCGCACGGCTGGAACATCGACTCGGTGCTTGAGACGCACCTCCACGCGGACTTCGTCTCAGGAGCAAACGAACTGGTCGCGCAGGCGGGCGCGAGGCTGTTCGTTCCTGCTGGCGCCGAATCGAAACTTGCACATCATCCTGTGCAGCCGGGCGACAAGATCACGCTCGACGGCATTGAGGTGGGAGCGATCGCATCACCGGGCCATACGCCGGAGCATCTGAGCTATGTGCTTCGGCTGGGGCCGCAGCCGCCTGTGCTTTTCAGCGGCGGTTCGCTGATCGTTGGCGGCGCGGCGCGCACCGACCTGATTGCACCTGAAGCGACGGAGTCGCTTACACGCGCGCAGTTTCGCACGCTGAAGCATGCCTTCGTGACTCTTCCCGACGAAACGCTGCTCTATCCAACGCACGGAGGAGGCTCCTTCTGTTCCGCCGGCAGCGGCGGCGAGCGCACATCGATGCTTGGAGCGGAACGGCTGAGCAACCCCGCGATGAACGTGGAGACGGAAGATGAATTTGTGCGCTGGTTTCCGGGGACGTTCCCTGCGGCGCCCGCGTACTTCTTCCGCATGCGGGCGTTCAACCAGGCGGGGCCGCGACTGCGCGGCGACATAGCGATGCCGCGAACACTGGCGGCCGCGGAGTTCGAAGAGGCGGCACCAGCCGCTCTGGTGATCGACACACGATCCGTGGAGGAGTATTCCGCCGCGCATATTCAGGGATCGCTGCACATCGCCTTCCGCGATGTCTTTCCCGTATGGCTTGGCTGGCTCGTTCCGGCGGATACAAGATTGCTGTTCGTCGCCAGCAAAGAGTCGCTCGATGCGATCGTGGGTGAGTGCCTGCTGGTGGGATACGAGAACTTCGGCGGGTGGCTCGATGGCGGAGTTGACGCATGGCGCGCGACGGGGCGGCTGCTCTCGTCCGTAGGGTTCGTGGACGGTAGGCACGCGAGATCACTGATAGCCGACGGATCGGAAGCAATCGACGTGCGCGAGCCGGATGAGTTCGCGCTCGGGCACCTGCCGGCTGCGCGGCACGTCCCGCTCGGGAGGCTCGCGCAGCAACAACTGGATGGCTCCAGCGACAAGCCGGCGGTGGTGTATTGCGGACATGGCGAACGGGCTTCGACGGCGGCCTCGATCCTCGAACGGTCGGGCCGTAACTCTGTTACTAACGTCCGCGGCGGGTATCCCGCTTTGAAGGCGGCCGAAGAAGGGAGGACCGATGAGTGACGACCGCCGCCACCGGCCGTTCGAGACCGTTCTGCAGGAGCGTCAACGCAAAGCCCGCCGCAGCTCGCGCAGGATGCTCTTTGGCTGCGCGGCGTCGATGCGTACGTCGTCGCAGCCAACCCACGTTGCAGCTTCACGCAGCGCCGACGCCATCGCAGCGATGGCGGATGGATCTTCCAGCGAGAGCGACCGCGCGACGAGTGTGCGCTTCTCTCGCGACGGGTCGACGCGCCCGACGAGACGGCCGCCAGACAGCAGCGGCATCGTGAAGTAGCCGTGTATGCGCTGATCCTTCGGCTTGTACGCCTCGAGCAGGAACGCGAAGCCGAACAGCCACTCCGTGCGCTCGCGGTCCCACACGAGCGAGTCGAACGGCGACAGCAGAGTTGTGCGGTGCTTGTCGCGCGGGTTGGCGGTGACTGCATCCGGATGCACGAACGCATCTTCCGCCCATCCTTCGACGCGGACGCGCACGAGTCCGTTCGCATCGATCGCTTCGTCGACGAGGCGGCGGCAGTCGGGCGCGACGCCGAGGATTTTCGGCGTCAATCGGTGGTAGTTGGCGATATCGCGCCGCGTGCCGACGCCGAGCGCTCGCGCCGACTGCGCGACGAGGCAGCGATAGCACTCCGCGTCCGATGGATCGGTGCTGCGCAGCCGTCGCGGCAACACGCGCTCCGGCAAGTCGTACACGCGCTTCCAGCCCCGCCGCGTCGCGACGACGGCGTCGCCCCGGCGGTACAAGTGCTCGAGCGCGCGCTTCGACTCGGACCAGTTCCACCAGCCGGCCTGGTCGCGCGCGCCGCCAGCTTCGGTTGTTGTGATCGGACCGGCCGCGAGATGGGCGCGCACGTCATCGATCGCGCGTCCGGCGCCGGCCGGCCATCGCTCCGCGATCGCACGGCGCCGGAATGCAAAATAGGGCCACAGTTCAATCGGCAGGATGCAGTTGGCGTGGGACGAGTACTCGAATGCCTGCGGTGGCCCTCCCCAGTACGCTGCTTCTACGTCCGCGCGCGGTACGGCGCCGAGCCGTGCGTATGCGACGAGTTCGTGTGAGCGCGCCAGCACGGAGATCGTGTCGAGCTGCACTGCGCCGGTGAGCCGCAGCGTGTCATGTACGCTTGCTGGCGCGGTCGCGCTCGTGAGGCCTTGCGCACACAACGCGATCGCCCGCGCCTCGGCGGCGCTTAGCTGTTCTATGGGTGCGGGTGCGCTTCGGGCATTCGTGGGCATAGCGCCAATTGTAGTGCGGCGCGGGCGTACGCTCCCGGTCCGGTTGCGGGTGCCCGATACAGCCACGACTCGTTGGGCACGCAACGACTCGCAGGAGGCGCGTAACAGCGTCAGCCGCCAGCGGCCGCGCGAACGGCGCGCGGCGGTGTATGATGGCGGCCTGACGGTCCGCCGGTGGTGGCGCGTGCGAGGGCCAACGAGGGACGCCATGTCCCGGATGTTGCGCATCGGGTTGGTCGCGGGGGCGGCGTGTTTGCTGCTCGCAGCGGGGCTGTCTGCACGCGGCGCACGAGCCGTGCCTGATTCCGGCGACATCACGATACCCTTTACCAGCACCCACACCCCACCAATCTCCTCGGTCCAGACCCGCACGCACACGCCGACGCGCACAGCGACGCGGACGCCGCGCCCGACGAACACCGCGACGGCGCGGCCGACGGCGACACGGACGCCGCTGCCGATCGCGCCGAACCCGACGGCGCCGCCCGGCGTTGCGACGGTGCCGCCGCCCGACCTTCCGGTCGCCGTGCCATCGGCAACAAACACGCCGCTGTCGGTCGTCGTTCCGACACCGGAACCGACGGAGTTCCCTGTTGGCGTGCCGGCCGCCACATCGACGTTGCCTTCATTCTCGGCGGGCGAGACGCCGGACCTCGTTGCAACGGCGATCGAAGTAACGCAGGGGATGCAAAATCTGGCGAACGACATGCCGCTGGTCGAGGGCCGCCTGACGGTCGCGCGGGTGTACGTGAAGACGCAGGATCCCGATGTGCCCGCTGCGAACGTGAAGGGTGTGCTCGCGGCGTTCCGCGACGGCCAGTACATCGGCGTCGAGTATCCGGAGAACGGACCGATTTCGGCGGTGCCGGATGGCGGCCTGCGCCTGAACATCGACGACAGCCTGTACTTCTATCTGCCGGACGCCTGGACGACGGGCCAGATCACGCTGCGCACGTTCGTCTACGCGACGACGCCGGACGCGCCGTACGACGAAGAGCCGACGGAAATGAACAACTTCGCCGAGGTCGGCGTGCAGTTCCAGGACGGCGATCCGCTCGAGCTGCGGCTGGCGCCTTTGCACCTGCACGTGCTGGCAAACCCGAACAACTCCGACATCACGTATCACTACGACAACAACGAGTCCGATGCCCTGGCGATCATCCTCGGCGTGCTGCGGCTGCACCCGATCGGCACGAACGACCTCGCGTTCAACACGAGTTCGCACCTGGTTCTCGAAGGCACGGACGGCCCGAACATCGCCGTCAGTTCGATCAAGCCCCTCGGGCACCAGGATGACGTCGAGTGGAATCTGTCGGTGGCCGACGATCGCCACGCCGCCAACGAGCGGATCGCGTTCTTCAAGAGCATGGCGCCGGAGCCGTATCAGGACTGGCGGTGGTACGGCATGGTCGATCAGTCGGTGTCGATGGGCGGCTTCATCGGCTGGGCGAGCAACGGCGGCACGCACGGGTTGATGGACAACAGCACATCGGAGGCAGACTGGAACAACATGGGCGGCTACGCTCTGGCGCACGAGATCGCCCACATTTTCCTTTCGGCCCCGGAGCACGTCGCGTGTTCTGGCGGCGAGTCGGGGCCCGATCCCGACTATCCGTACCCCGAGCCAAACTGCCAGCTCGCCGACATCGACCCGGAGGGCTACTACGGATTCGACACGTATTGGCAGCTCTGGGGGCTTCCCGGTCCGGAGGTGATCAGCAACGATCCGGGCGCGCCGGCAAACCAGTTCGCGTTCCCGATGATGGGTTCGCAGCGGCCGTGGTGGCTCGACCCGTTCTACTACTGCCGCCTGCTTGACGCGTACGGCATCGCCTGCGATCCGCTGGCGCTGAACGTCGCCGGGCGGACCGGTGATGACACGCGCCACGTGCACGCGCGCTCCATCGACGATCGTACTGATGCGGCGATCCGAGCGCGGCTCGAGCCGCCTCGCCGCCTCGTGCGCGGGACCGCCGACGGCTACATCTACGTCAGCGCGCGCGTCGACGCCGTTGCTGGCACCGCGGCATTCATCGACATCATGCGGATGGTCGATCCGGCGCCGGGCGCGGTGGAAGCGTCGCGCCTCGCGCAGGACAACCCACAGCCCTCGGACTACATGCTCGTGCTCGATGATGCGGTAGGCAACACGCTTGCCTCGTACCCCATTCCCCCGTCAGAGCCGGCAGGGCACGGCGCTCCCGCGGGCAACCCGCTCTTCACCGGCATCGTCCCGTATTTCGATGGCACGGCGTTCATTCGGCTGCGCCGCGCCGATACAGTACTCGCCGAGCGTGCTGTCAGCGCGCAGGCGCCTGTCGTACGCGTGCTCTCGCCGAACGGCAGCGAGAGCCTGAGCGACAACATGGAGGTGCGTTGGGAAGCCTCGGACCCCGACGGCGACGCGCTCCGGTTCACGGTGATGTACAGCAACGACGCCGGAGCCACGTGGTTGCCGCTCGCGACCGACCTGCGCGGCAACGAACTGTCGCTCGCGGCTATCGACGAAGTGCCCGGGAGCGAACGCGCGCTGATCCGCGTACTCGCCAGCGATGGCGTGCGCACCACGGCGGACGATTCTGACGCCGTCTTTGGTGTGCCCGATGCGCCGCCGCAGCCGTATATCATCGGGCCGGCGGACGGCGCGACGTTCCCCGAGGGCGCCAGTGTCACGTTGATGGGCGGCGCGAACGATCTTGAAGACGGCGCACTCTCCGGCGACAGCCTGCGCTGGAGTTCTAGCATCGATGGCGATTTGGGCGCGGGGCACGACGTGCGCACGCGCGATTTGCAGCCCGGCACGCACGCCATCGAACTGAGCGCGACGGACCAGGTTGGCGGCGTGGACCGACGGACGGTGGAGATCACGATCGGTGATCCACGCACGGGTCAGCCGGATCAGGATGAGCGCGACAGAGCCGCGGACCTGCTGCTCAACGGGAAGGATGATGGCGGCGGCACGCCGTGGCTGATCATTGGAATCGGCGCCGCTGCGGCGGCGATGGTGTCGATCGCCGTGGCCGCGCTTGCGACGATGCGGCTGCGCCGGCGATCGGAGCCGGGCGCGTGATCCTGCGAATGGACACTCGCGTCAAAGCGTGTGGTGCCAGTGCGATTGGGATGCGCTACTTGCCCTTGCCGTGACCCTTGTCGCTGTGGTGCTTGTTCACCGTCCGCGCGGCGATCTCCTTCGCCCTCTTTACGGGCCGGCCCTGTTCGAGTTCGCTCTCTTTCACATGCTCGTACATGCGCTGCTCTTTGTCGCTGACGCTCGGCAAATGCTGCTTCTTTGGCATCGTCGGTCACCTCCGCAGTCACCGTAGCGCGGCGCGCGTTTGTGATGCGTAAACGGGTGTGCCGCGGGCAATGCGGCGGCGTAACGCTACGCCAGGTTCATGAGGCAGAATTAACGTTTTCGCCGTGAAAGTTCCATCTATCGCCAGGCGTTCAACCTGGCTTTAATGGCTGAGTCCAACCGCACCAGAACGCAAAGAGAGCGCCCCCGCCGTCTCCGGAGACGGCGGGGGCTCACTTCGTTCGAGTGCAATCGCTCCTACGAGCCGCCGGCCGGTCCCGGCGCCGGCATGTGATCGTCGGAACCTTCGACGCGGATCGTCGGGAGGTAGCGGACGAGCCAGCTCGGCGCCCACCAGTTCGCGTTGCCCATCAGCTCCATCGCCGAAGGGACGAGCACGAGGCGCACGACCGTGGCGTCGATAAACACGGCGAACGCGAGGCCGAAGCCGAACAGCTTGAGATCGCGCAGATCGCCGAGGACGAAGCTGCCGAAGACGCACACCATGATCGCCGCCGCGGCCGTGATCACGCGGCCCGTCGCTGCGAGGCCATCGGCGACGGCGCGCGCGTTGTCGCCGTGCTTGTCGTACTCCTCGCGGACGCGTGTGAGCAGGAAGACCTCGTAGTCCATCGAGAGCCCGAAGACGATCGCGAACAGCATCATCGGCGCCCACGCTTCGATCGGGCCTTCCTTGCCCTGACCGACGATGAAGTCAAACCAGCCCCACTGGAACACCGCGACCATCGCGCCGAACGACGCACCGATCGACAGCAGGTTCATCAGCACGGCCTTGAGCGGCACGACGACACTGTGGAAGACGACGAGCAACAGCAGGAACGAGAGGGCAAGTACGGCGCCGATAAAGATCGGCAGCCGCTCACCGATGTAGTCGGCAAAGTCCACGACGCCGGCGGCGCCGCCCATCGTCAGGATGTTGAGCGATGTTTCTTCCTCGATCGGCGGGATCGCCTCGCGGCGCACGCGGTGGACCAGATCGGTCGTCGCCTCATCCTGCGGCGCCGTCGTCGGGAACACGTTGAGCAGCACGAGGCCGCTGTCGCCCAGAGTCTGGGGCGGTGACACGGAATCCACGCCTTCGGTGGACTCAAGCCGGCCGACCAGCGCGTCGACGTCCGTGTCGTTGGGCGGACTATCGCCACCATCGACCAGGATCAGCAGCGAACCGTTGAAACCGGGGCCGAAGCCCGTCGACAACAGGTCGTACGCCTGCCGGCTGGTGTCGTTTTCGGGGCGGTTTCCGGCGTCGCCGAAGCCGAGGCGCATCGAGAAGAGCGGGATGGTCAACACCAGTAAGAGCGTCGTGCTGATGATCAACGCCGGCCACGGGTGCGCCTGGATGACGCGGCTCCAGCGCCACCACAGCGTGCGGTGGATCTCGCCCGGCTTCTCCTTGCGATGCGGCAGGCCGAAGCGGTCGATGTTGCGGCCGGCGAACCCGAGCAGCGCGGGCAGCAGCGTGAGAGCCGCGAGCATGGTTGTCAGAACCGCCAGGATGGCGCCGATCGCCAGCCCGCGCACGAAGTCCAGATTCATCAAGAACATGCCGGCCAGCGCGATGACGACGGTGATACCCGCGAACAGCACCGCACGACCAGAAGTGTCGAGACTGAGCAGCGCGGCATCTTCCGGCTCGAGTCCGTCACGCAAACCATCGCGGAACCGCGAGACGATGAGTAGCGCGTAGTCGATGCCGACGCCGATGCCGATCATGCCCGCCATCTGCGTCGTGAAATCGGGCATCGGTAGCCAGCGGGCGAGCACCGTCACAACCGCCACGCCGGTGCCGATGCCGAACAGCGCCGTCATAATCGGCAGGCCCATCGCAATGATGGAGCCGAAGGCAATGAGCAGGATGATGATCGCCGCCGTGATGCCGATGAACTCGCTCGAGAACGCCGGCGCCTCCGCGAATACGTCGCCGCCCAGTTCGATGCGGAGTCCGTCGACGATGACCTCGTCTCGCAGATCCTTAATGACGTGCGCTTCATCGAGGTAGTCGGCGAAATCGCGCTCCGAAAAGTTCAGTTCCGCGTAGGCAACGCGGCCGCCTTCGGCGATCTGGTGTTCGTTGCCCGCCTGGTAGGGGCTGACGGCTTCCACGCCCTGCACGTCCGACTCGATCTGCGTCAGGAAGCCTTCGATCGCTCCGCGAACCTTGGGATCGTCCACGCCCTGCTCGGCCTCGAAGACGACCTGCCCCTGGAAGCCAGTACGTTCGCTGACGCCACGGTCTTCGAGCAGATCTGTGGCGGCCTGAGTTTCGGAGCCGGGCAGCGTGAATTCAGAGTTGAACTTGCCTCCGTACACCACCGAGAGCGCGGTCAGGCCGACGAAAATGGCGAGCCACGCGGCGACGACATACCGGCGGCGGCGATAGCAAAACTGTGCGATGGACCTCATCTAAACCTTCTCCTCCGGTTCTGGACCGTAAACGCATGCCGCGTCTCCGCGGCGAACTCACCTACCATATGACGGTGCTGCTGACATCGTTGTGACAGGAGCGCGAACGGAAACGCGTTCATCCTGACAGCGCCATGGCAACAAGCTGGCCGTATGCAAGACATGGGGCCGTCGATTCGTGGCCGAAACCCCGTCACCGCAGGGCCATCCAGTCTGACGGGTCACCACCGATCCCGCCTCGGACGAAGGACGGATATTCGCCTCCGCCGATTGGCCTGCCCGCGCCTCTAACACGACAGCGGGCTTCCTATTCAGCTATCAGCGCGCTGCCTGTCCGGCCAGATGCTCCATCAAGCGTACAAGGCTCTGCGTCCACCCTTCTTCCTGCGCCGCCAACATCGCGGCCGCCCGCGCACCGAGGCCGATCGCACCGGATTGCAGCGTGAGCTTTGTCGTGTTCCCCGTGTGCTCAGCGAACGTAACCGTCGTCAGCGCTTCGAGTACTGCGACGCCCCGCGCGTCCTGGGCAACATCGGTGAACACGAGGCGTTCGGGCTCGACGATCTCCCGGAAAACGCCGATCATCGGATATTCCACGCCATCGGGTGCGCGCATGATGATGCGGAACGCGCCGCCTGGGCGCGCATCCCAGTCGCACACCGGATTGGTAAACCCCTGCGGTCCCCACCACTGCGCTACGTGCTGCGGATCGGTCCATGCCCGGAAGACGACGGCGCGCGGCGCGTCGAAGATACGGGTGATCGCTACCGATGTCGCCGCGTGTTGTCTGGCCGGATGTTCTTGTGCCGTCACGGTTCCTCCGCTGCTGGTACTCGGACAGCGCGCTGTGCCGTGCGTCGATCGCCGGCACAGCGCGCTGGGTCGTTACTTGATCGCCTGCAGGTGCTCTTCGAGGCGGTCCCACGTTTCCGTCATGCCCTCGACGACACCCATCGCCAGCACGGCGTCCATGTCCTCGGCCGTGGCAAACTGCGCGCTGCTGGTGATCTTCGTCTTGCCGCCGACGTCGGTGAATTCGACCGTCACGAGCATCTGCTTCGCTTCGTCCATGTTCCCCTCAGCGTCCGAGAAACCGTCGACGTACACGAGGCGCTCTGGAGGCGTCACTTCGCGGTAGATCGCCTTGCCCCACGATTCTTCGCCGCCCGGGCCCGTCATGCAGTAGTGCCATGTGCCGCCGGGGCGGACGTCCATATTGGAGACGGTGGCCGGCCATGAGCGCGGACCCCACCACTTCAGCATGTGCTCGGGCTCAGTCCACGCTTTCCAGACGAGTTCGCGCGGCGCGTCGAATACGCGCTCTACGAGGAGCTGGCGTTCCGCCTTGTTCGTCGTTACGGCTGTGGTGTCGGTGCTGCTGGCCATGATGCTTGTCCTTTCGTTCGTTGCTGACGGTTCGTGCTGCTGGCGGGCGAAACGCGCGCCCCGAAGTGCATGTTGGTGACGATGACGGCGGATCCGCCATACCTCGTGTGTCGCTGCGGCGATCAGTCCGCGGCTTGTGCGATTCCCTCGACGAGTTCGGCGAGGCGGTCCATCGTGACCGCGGCGCCCTCCTCCATGCCCATCTCGATCACGGTGTCGCGGATCTCCTTCGACGGGTACAGCGTGACGACGTTGAGCGTCGTCACGCTGTCGTTCTCGACGAGCGTGAGCGTGTTGATCGCCGGGTCGCCCTCGTTGAACGGCGCGACGTCGTAGATCTCTGTGGAGACGAGGCGGTCGGGCGCGCTGATCTCCTGGTAGACGCCCTTGAACGGCACCTCTTCGCCGCTCGCCTCGCGCGTGACGTAGCGCCATGCGCCGCCTACGCGCAGGTCGATCTCGCAGACGAGCATCGTGCTTTCGCGGAAGCCCCACCAGCGCTTGACGTGTTCGGGCGTCGTGTACGCCTCGAGGACGAGCGCTCGCGGCGCCTTGAACGTGCGCGTCATCGTGACTTCGCGGTCGGATGGCAGGGTGAACGTTGTCGCGGCCTTGTTGTCGGTGGTCATGCTGCTACTCCTTCTCTCGTTCGAATGCGTGCGTTGATGTTCCCTGCGATGGTGCGTAGCGCTACTTCCCCGCGCGATCGTCGTTGCTGTCGTACTGCTCGTTGTCCTGTAATTCGCGCAAATAGTCCTCCAGGCGATCAAAGCTCTGTTCCCAGAACTGACGGTACTTTTCGAGCCAGTCGGCGACGTCCTTCAACGGCGCCGGCTTCAGGCGGCACGGGCGCCACTGCGCCTCGCGGCCGCGCTCGATCAGCCCGGCGCGCTCAAGGACCTTGAGGTGCTTGGAGACGGCGGGCAGGCTCATCTCAAACGGCTCTGCCAGGTCCGTCACCGAGGCTTCGCCCGATGCCAGGCGCGCGAGAATGGCGCGCCGGGTCGGGTCGGCGAGGGCGGCGAACGTGGTGTCGAGAACGTCGGACACGGTAATAAACCCCTCGGTTAATTAACTTAATGGTAAAATACGCCATCACGGACGGCCTGTCAAGGGGTTGGGGCGAAAAATTGTCGTTGCGATTTTCTCACTTCCGGAATTGCTGCTGATCACAGTGCGGAGGCGCACACTGAGGGTTCGTACGGCTCAGAACATTCTTGGGCGCAAGACTGTTTCTTTCGTCTGGACGGGTGTAGTGTTCGCTCTCGGCGAAGCACGTGTCGTCGGCGGCAGGCTGCGATGTTGAGGAGGAGTGAGGATGAAGTACGACGCGATCGTAGTGGGTGCGCGGTGCGCCGGCTCGCCGACGGCGATGCTCCTCGCGCGCGCCGGTTATCGCGTGCTGTTGCTGGACAAGGCGACGTTCCCGAGCGACAAGCTTTCGACGCACTACATCCAGCCACCCGGCGTGCAGTGCCTGGACGAGTGGGGCTTGCTCGATGCGGTGATCGCTGCCGGCACGCCGCCGATTGCGAGCTTCGGCCTGTACTCCGGCGACAGCCTCGTGTATCAGGCGCCGATGGAAGGTGCGGCGTACTGCCCGCGCCGGTACCTGCTCGACATGATCCTCGTCGATGCGGCGGTGGCGGCGGGCGCTGAATTGCGCACGGCATTCAAGGTCGACGAGATCACGATGGACGGCGAGACGGTGACGGGCATCGTCGGCCACGGCCGCGATGGCAAGCGCGTGCGCGAGTCGGCGCGGTACGTGATCGGCGCCGAGGGCCACCACTCGGTCGTCGCGGACGCGGTACAAGCGCCTTCGTACCGCGAACGTGAAGCGCTCACCGGCGGCTACTATTCGTACTGGTCGGGCGTTGAACTGCCGGGCGCCGAAGTGCACTTTTCGGACCGCGGCGGCGTGCTCGCCTTCCCGACGAACGACGGCCGCGTCTGCGTCGCCGCAGGCGGGCCGCGGAGCGAGTTCCTGGCCTACCGCGCAGACATCGAAGCGGGGTTCTTCTCGATCCTCGATGCGGCGCCAGAGTTCGCGGCGAAAGTGCGCGCCGCCCAGCGCGAAGAGCGCTGGATGGGCACCGCCGACGTGCCGAACTTCTTCCGCAAGCCCTGGGGCTCCGGCTGGGCGCTCGTCGGCGACGCCGGCTACATGAAGGATCCGACCACCGGCTGGGGCATCGCCGACGCGTTTCGCGATGCCGGGCTGCTGGCGAAGGCGCTCGATGACACGTTCGCCGGCCGCACGCCCGCGGATGAAGCGCTCGCCGCGTACCAGGCGCAGCGCGATGCGGCCGCGGTGCCGGTATACGAACTGACGCTGATGATGGCGAGCGGCGAGATGCCGACGCTTCCGGAACCGGCGCCGGCGGGGTAACGGCGCGGCGGTACGAGCTATGTCGCGGCGGTGCTGATCGGTTCGGGTTCGACGACGAGCGGGCTGTCCTCCGTGACGAGCGGCAAACTGAAACCGAACTCGGAACCGCCGCCATCGCGCGGGTTCACCCAGATTCTGCCGTCGAGCGCTTCGATCAGGCGCTTGCACACGGACAGGCCGATGCCGATGCCCTCGGCAGAACCGGCTGTGCGGTCCGAGCGATAGAACGGCTCGAAGATCGCTTCGCGCTCTGCCGCATCGATCCCGCGGCCGCGATCGTACACGCGTACCATCGCCATGCCGTCCTCCTGCTCGACGATGACGTCGACCGTGCTGTCGGCGGGGCTGTACTTGATCGCGTTGCCGATGAGGTTGCGCAGCACCTGCTCGACGTAGGTCAAGCCGCCCAGGGCGAGGATCGTGCCATCGCCGCGGACGAGGACGCGCCGGCCGGGCGCCCGCCGCAACTGCTCGTTCGTGGCCGCGTCGGCCATGCGCATCAGCGCCAGTGGTTCGCTGTCGAGCCCGGCGCCGCGTTCGAGGCGCGCCAGCGTCAGCAGGTTGTCGATGATGGCGACGAGCCGTTCAGCGCTCTCATGAATGTCGTCCAGCGCGCCTTGCCGCATCTCGGCGTCAAGACGGTCGCCGCGTTTGCGGAGGATCTCGGCGTTACCGAGTACCGTCGTGATCGGCGTGCGCAATTCGTGCGAGACGAGGCTGAGGAACTCGTCTTTGGCGTGGCTGGCGCGTTCATTGGCTGCCGCCATTTCGTTGAACGCCGCGGCAAGCTGCTCGAACTCGCTGACACCGCCCGACGCCTCGGCGCGTGCGCCGAGATCGCCGCTGGTCAGCGCCGTACTCGCACCGACGAGCGACGACACGGGCCGCACGATCCACTGCTGTGCCAGCACGAAGGTCGCCAAGAGCGCGAGCAGCGTCAGCAGCGCCACCGGCCAGAGGTCGCGCGCCAGGCTCTCTGCGAGCGGCGTGACGAGCGCATCTGTTTCGGCGCCGACGACGACGGTGACGGCGGCGTCATCGGCGTCGGTGACGCGCACCGCGGCGATCCGGCGGCCACCGGGGACATCGCCGATGTCCGAATCGAGGAACGTTCCGAGCGAGGCGAACACCTCGGAGTACCCTTCGGCGGTCTGGCCACCGGCGAACGCCGGCACGTCCTCTCCATCCCCTACGGTCGAGCTGATCACGACGCCGTTCTGATCGAAGGTTGTGAGGCGGCCTGTCTCGGGCAGACCACTGTTTGAGATCAGTTCGTCGCCCTCGGTCAGGCCGAGACCGGTCGAAAGATATGCGACGATGTCGCCTTCGTCAGTGGCCCGGATCGGCAGCCCAAACCCAAGACTCGGTTCGTCGTCCGGCGGGCTGAGTTCGAAGCCGCCGGTTGCGAAGTCCCCACGATCCACTGCGGTCGTGAACCACAGATTGTTCGAGGCATCGAACTCGCCGACCTTGGCGGCTTCGCTGGAACACAAGACACGACCGTCGGTGTCCCACAGGGCAAAGCCGCTCGTACCCGGAAGCAGGACGTCGAGGACGAACAGGGTGCTGGTGCATCTGTCGAATGCTTCGACGGAGGTTGGGTCGGCGGCTAACTCCTGAAATTGCTGCGCTCGGGCCGCGAGGCCGAGCAGACGCTCAGCGCTTTCGAAGCGTTCGCGCTCGGCCTTGGCCGCAAAGAGCGCGAGTCGCTGCAGATTCTCCTCTGCGCGTCTTTCGCCGTCCGACCGCTGCTGTACGTGCTGATAGACGAGCAGCCCCACCAGCACCACCATGGCGAGGAGAATAAGTACGGCGAGACGAGCACCAATACCTCGAAGGAAGGAGGGCGTTGTCATAGATCGTATTCATATTGGCTGACGGCGCCGTTTCGTGGGCCATCATGGCGAAAAATGCATTGCAAATTCGTCAACGATTTACTCGGCGGCGGATGGCGGTGCATTGCAGCGCCATACGATTGTTACGGCGCCGGAACGAACTTCATCGAGAGCGAGTTGACGCAGTGACGCGTGTTCTTCGCCGTCAACCGCTCGCCGAGGAATACGTGGCCGAGATGCGCGTTGCAGTTCGCGCATTCGATCTCGATCCGCTGGCCGTCCGGGTCGGGCAGCCGCTTGACGGCGCCGGGCACCTCGTCATCGAACGCGGGCCAGCCGCAATGGGCGTCGAACTTGTCGCCAGAGCGGTACAGCTCGGCGTTGCAGCGCCGGCAGACGTACGTGCCGGCCTGGTAGAAGTCGTCATACTCGCCTGAAAACGGGCGTTCGGTGCCCTTCGATTCAATGACGTACTTCTCTTCGGCCGTAAGTTCATTGAGTTGCATCTGGCGCTCCTTCTTGGGTCGCGATCGGTGCGTCGGCGCGCGATACGGCGTCGTCTGTCTATTCGGTATACGGCACGCGTGAGACCTTCGGAAGCCGCCGGACATCGCGTCTGCGTGGCAGTTGACGCCGGAGCGAACGTCACGCCCCGCCTCGTGCATTCATCTCCGGCTTCGATGATACGGCGACGCGGTCACGATAGATGCGACGGTCGAGTTCTCATGAGCCAACAGGCCGCCAGATCTTCAGCTCGTTGTCCGGCAGGCGCACCGAGAACAGCCCGGCGGGCGACGCTTCAGCCAGCAGCGCTCGCAGGTCGCGCTCGAAGTCTGCGAGGCGATCGCCGAACAGGTGCGGCGCCGTGGATGAACTCGACAGCGCCTTCGCGACCTCATCGTCGATCGTGCGCTCGATGACGCGGCCGTCCGGCACGACGACGAGCTCCGGCCCGCGGAGCCCGGCGCCGCGAAAGACGGCATTCTCATCACCGGGCGACGTATTGCGTACGGACTGACCGGCGCGTTTGTCGGCCCCGAGATAGCGCCGGCGAAGTGCAACGACGGCGTCGTCGGGCGGCGGCGCTGAGGCGTCGTCGCGCGCGTGCATGTCCTTCGATGGCGTGCGGTAGCCGATGTGATCGACGTGGACAACGGCGCCGCCGGGTTCGAGCATGCCCGTGGCCGTGGCGGCGACGCGCGGCCGGTCCATCCAATGGAACGACGCCGCGAACGTGATCGCGTCGAACCGGCCGAGACCCGCCGGCAGCGCTTCGGCGCGAAGATGCACCCACGTCGCGTTCTGGACGCCCTTCGCTTCGGCGCTCCGGCGAGCGTACTCCACCATACCGGCATCGGCGTCGACGCCCACGATTTCGCCGAACACCCCGGCGCACAGCAGCGCGACCGTGCCCGGCCCGCAGCCCACGTCGAGCAGGCGGCCACGTCCATCGAGGTGAAGCGCGGAGGCGAGCGCGTCGGCGAGACCGGGCGCGTAGGGCAGGCGACCGCGCTCGTAGTAGGGGGCCGAGCCGGCGAATAGCGTCTCGTCCCACGTCCAATCGCTCGTCATCGCGTGAGTGTATCGGCGCGACCTTAGACCAGGGCAGACCACCGCACCGAGAGTGTTCTGTCCCTGCTCGGCGGTAGGGGCGGACCCATGTGTCCGCCCCGGTATCGCTAACCAGGCTGCGCCAATAGAAGCGCGGCCGGCAACGGCAACCGAGCGAAGAGATCATGGATGAGGAGCCGAGTTGGAGCTGTGTTGACGGCTTCACATAGCGTTCACGCGAGCGATAGTTGACAGGCTCGGGCCGGGCGTACTATCGTGGATCTGTCGAGGAGGCACACGCCCTTGGACATGGTCAGCCGTCAAACTTCATACGGGTAACGATAGCATCGCTCGTGATCGCGCGATGTTTTTTTGTTGCATCTGGGCCACCCCGCAGCACAGAGGGAAGGAAGAAACCGCACCATGAACTCTGGTCTCATTGGCAAGGTCGACAAGGCGAAGAAGTACGCACTTGAGCGTGACCGTATGCACGTCAGCAGCATGAAAGTGGACTTTCGGGGCGAGAACGACGTTCATACCGTCGGCTTGGAGGGCGAGGACTGGAAGTGCAGTTGTGACTTCTTCTCGGGATGGGGCGCTTGCGCGCACACCATGGCGCTTGAGCGCGTGCTCGATGGCATGATCCCGATGTCGGCGCTCAACATGCCGGAGTTGGCTCAGGCGTAACAGCCCAGCGCGAACGCGCGTCTAGCAGAAGGGCCGGCGTTGGAGCCGGCCTTCCTTGTTGTGCTTGTCACCCGATCCATGACGCGCGTTCGCCCTCGTACACGCGTACCCCAGGAACGGCGACATACTTCGTCCAGAGTCGCCATATCGATTGCCATTGCGATGACGCGGGATCGACTTCTACAACTGGAAGTCCGGCGGCTTTGGCGGCGCCTGAGCCGAAGATGGCCGCATGGCTCTTAGGGAGTGTGATCAGGGGACGCTGCAAGTCTTTGCATAGCGCCGCGACGTCGGTGTCTGACCGATTCGTGTTGCTCATGAGGGCTTCGTTCATCAAGTCGTCAGTCCGAGCTAGCGCCGATCGAGCTTGCTGCACCATCAACGACGTGAGGTTCGCGAGGAGTGAAGCGTGAATCGGGTATGTTTCCGGGCGGCTCTGCACAGCCAGCTCGGCCGCTTCCACCGCCGCAATGATGTCTTTCGCAGATGCCAAGGATCCGTCCGCCATACGGAACTGAGGGTCGATCGGGCCCAAGTCACTGGTCGGTCCCATCAGGATGTGATGGGCACCTAACGCCAACAACGTTGCCGCGCTCTTCGCCTGATCTGGAACGATGACCGTCAACTCGCGGCAGCGTGATTGTGCGGATCTCACAATTTGAACGGCTGTCTCGCCGTCTCCGCCCGGAGAAGCGAGCAGAATATGAAGATCCACCTTCGGATCGGCGTCATATATGAGTTCTTCGAAGTAGGCGATGCTGTCAGCGAAGATGCTGTCGATGAAGACGATCAGGCGACAGGAAAAGGCTTCCTGATACTGGATGATCGCAGCCTGTCGGTCATAACGACTCGCGTGTTGCGCGTGATACAGCGGGCTTTGATGCGGGGGTTGAGCTAGTTCGACCAAAGCCGCGGTTTCGACGAGGGCGCCGCCGAGGGGCTAGTCTTCTGAAACTCGCGCGCCGCGTCTCGGACTGCCTTCGCACGCTCGATTCGTGCGTGCCAGTCGGCGCGCTTAGGTAGCCCGGACTTGTCGAGTTTCACGGCGTCGTTCTGATTGTCGGTGTGGGTCATCGAACGCTCCTGATCTGCTGAGTAGTTTAGCATTTGATGCGAGGCGCTTGCAACCGTCCGATGTCAACGCGCGTTCCCGACCACTCTTCGCCCTAACGCCTTCCAGCCAACCGTTTGCGCGGCCTCGTGCGCGCTGCGGCCGCCTTCGTCGCCGGACGCGCGCCGTTCGATGATGGGGCCGTCCGCACCTTCGCTCGCGGGCGCGCGCCGTTCGAGGAGGCCGTCGTGGTCTTCGCCGCCTTCGCGCGCGGCTTAGCGCTGCTCGTGGCCTCGATCTTTTCGACGCGGTCGCGGAGGGCGCGGTTCTCTTCCATCAGCTTGTCGAGGTCCGTGCGGAGCTTGCGGACTTCTTCGCTCTTGTCGGCGCCATCGCGAATGCGCGCCATCGCTTCGCGGGCGTAACGGATGACGCGGCCATCGAGGTCACGTTCGACCGCGCGGCCGAGTTCGCCGAGCGCGCGCGTGTCCTTCAGATCGGCGAGCGCGGCGACGGCGTTGAGACGGACGCGCAGCCAGTCGTCGCTCAGCAGTTCGATGAGCCGGTCGTACGCCTGATCCTTCGCCTTGTCGCTGAGCTTGCCGAGCTTCCCAAGCGCCATCGTCGCCGCGCCGCGGACAGCGTTCGACTTGCCGCGCTTCGTCCATTCGAGCGCGATCGGCAGCGCCCGCTCGTCCTTCAGCGCCGTCATGCCGGTGAGGGCCTGCGAGCGCACGACATCGTTCAGCGATTCGCGCGCCATCGCCACCTTCGAGAGCGCGTCGAAGGCGCGAGTTGAGCGCGTCTGGCCGAGCGCGTGCGCGGACATCGCTTCGACGTAGTAGCTGGCGTCGCCCTTCTTCAGCACGCCCTCAAGTGCGGTGGCTGCGCGTTCGTCGCGAAACTGGCCGAGCGCGTTGACGACGCCGCGGCGTGCTTTGGCGTTGCGAACGTTCAGGCAGGCGAGCAGGGCGTCGAGCGCGTACTCCGTCTTCATGCTCCCGAGCGCGCGCGCCGCCTCGTTCTGCACCGCCCAGAACTTGTCCTTCAGCACGGCGCCCTTCAGTGCGTCGGCGGCCTCGCGCGTGCCGAGCTTCGCCAGCTCCTTCGCGGCCTCGATACGGCCGATCACGTCGTCGTCGTTCTTCAGCGCGTAGAGCACCATGTCCTTGCCGCGCTTGAATTCGACCGACTTGAGGAAGTTGTGGCCAGGGTCGAACCGCACGAGCTGCGGCTTGCCGGACAGCGCGAAGAAGAAGTTGTGCACCTTCTCATTGATCTCGACGCTGAATGAGTGCTGCTTGCCATCGACCGTGAAGTCGACGACGACCGGCAGGCGGAAGACCGCCGCATCCTTCTCGTCCTGCGTCTGCGTGACGTTGAGCTTCGCGCGCTTGCCGTCGTCATCCCACTCGAACGCCAGCTTCAGCGCCGGGTGGCCGCCGCGGTACACGTACTGGTCGAACAGCCAGTCGATGTTGCGGCCGGTGGCCTGTTCGATCGCGCGCTGGAAGTCGGGCGTGGTGACGTTCGTGCTGCGGTGCTTCGCGACGTAATGATGCAGCGCTTTCCGCCACTGCGCGTCACCGAGCACGGTGCGGATCATGTGGAGGACGAGCGAGCCCTTCTCGTACAGGTGACGGTCGAAGAGGTCGATTGGCTCGTTGTACGTGTTATGGACGATCGGGCGGCGGTAACGGCCGCCGTCCTCGCCCATGTAGATCGTGGCGTTTTGGAACAGTTCGTAGCGGAACTCGTCGAGGCCCTTGCTCTCTTCGACGAAGAGCGCGTCGCAGTACGTCGCGAAGCCCTCGTTCAGCCAGCCGTGCGACCAGTCGCGGCACGTCAGCAGGTCGCCGAACCACTGGTGCGCCAGTTCGTGCGCAACGAGGCCGTCGGAGTCGACATCGATCGACGCTCGCTTGTCGATGAGTGACGTGTCGGTAAGCGTCGTAGCGCTGACGTTTTCCATGCCGCCGAAGATGAAGTCCGCGACGAACGTCTGCGCGTACCGCGCGTACGGATACGGCACGCCCGTCAGGTCGCCGAAGAAGCGCAGCATGGCGGGCGTGCGCGCGAGGGTGCGCTCGATGTCCTTCTCCCGCCCACGCGGGCCGAAGTACTCGACCGGGACGCCAGCGGCGTTGTGCCGAATCTCCGCGAAGTCGCCGACGATCTGGCTGAGTAGATACGTGACGTGCGGCGTCGCCTGGTACCAGTGATATGTCGTCGTCCTGTCGCGCTTGTTCTCTTTGACGCTGCGCAGTTCACCGTTGCCGATGCTGATCATCCCCGCCGGCACGGCGATGACCACCTCGCTGGTCTGCTGGTGGTTCGGGTAGTCGAGGCAGGGGTACCAGTGACGCGAGTCTTCGTCCTGGCCCTGCGTCCACGCCTGCAGCGGCTTGTCCGGATACGCCTTGTCCGGCGCCGTGAAGTAGAGGCCCCGGCGCGGCTGCGCGGAGTAGACGATCGCGATCTCCGTCTCAACACCGGCTCTCAGGCTGCGGCCGAGATCGACGCGCAGCTTGGGGTCGCTGTAGTCGAACTTCGCCGGCTTGCCACCGACGGTCACGCCCCGAACATCCATCTCCGCCGCGTCGAACGTGATGCTCCGCACGCCGCCGTTGATCGCGCTCAGGTAGTGCGTGGCCGCCCCCGCCACGCTCTGCTTCTTCGGGTCGATGCGGATATCCAGCTTGATGTGCCGGACGTCGACGGTGAGGTCGCGCGAGTAGTGCGGCCGGTCGCCCGCCAG
>CAZRHH010000012.1:0-69956 GCA_964599885.1 uncultured Dehalococcoidia bacterium
GCGCCGATGCGCTTGTAGTGGTTGTAGACGGCGACCGAGAGGACCTTCTTGGCCTGCTCCTGGCCGACGACGTACTCGCTCAGGTGGTCGAAGATTTGCTTCGGCGGCGGCATGCGCTGGCCGGCGCCGACCTTCGTCTTCGCCGGCCCCGCGGCCTCTTCGTCGATAATCTCGCGGCACAACTCGACGCATTCGTCGCAGATGTAGACGGCGCCGGGTCCGGCGATCAGGCGCTTGACCTGATCCTGGTTCTTGCCACAGAAGGAGCAGTGGTACTGGACGCGCGTCTGACGGCTGTTTGCCATGCTAGTTCTTCCGTCCTTTGCGGTCTGCGCGCCCGGGGGCTGCACGGTTCGGTGCTGCCGATCTTACTTCAGACGGGCCGATTTGTCAGCCTCCGTCCACGCCTTGAAGCGGAGGCAGTCAAGCGGAAGGTTCTACATACCCGTTGTCGGGAGTCTTCCTACCTTCCTGAAGGGTGTAACGACTCACTTCCTAACGTACCAGGGCACCCGATATAACCGTCCCTACGGGTGAATCTACTTCTCGCGGCGTTGCAAGATCTCATCGATCATGCCGTAGGACTTCGCCTGCTCGGGATTCATGTAGAAGTCGCGGTCGAAATCCTTTCGGATGCGCTCGTCGGTCTGCCCCGTGTGCTTGACGAGAATACCACGAATGATGTCGTTTTCTCGCAGGATCTCTCTCGCCGCAATCTCGATATCGGACGCCTGACCGCGGGCGCCGCCGAGCGCCTGGTGCATGTGAATCGTCGAATTTGGCATGCAGTAGCGCTTCCCCGGCGTGCCCGAGCAGAGCAGCACGGTGCCCATGCTCGCCGTCATGCCGACGGCGTAGGTCGCGATGTCCGGGCGCACGAGCTGCATCGTGTCGTAAATGGCGAGGCCGGCGGTGATCGAACCGCCCGGCGAGTGGACATACATGTTGATGTCTTTTTCCGGATCCTCGCGCTCAAGGTAGAGCAACTGCGCGATGATCAGGTTGGCGATCTGATCGTCGATGCCCGTGCCCATGAAGATGATGCGCTCGCGCAGCAGCAGCGAGTAGATGTCGAATGCGCGCTCGCCGCGGGCGCTCGTCTCAATGACTGATGGAATAATCACGTTCTATTGTCCTCTCGATCCTTCGGTCTTCGTGGTCTCGTCGCCCGCATCGTCGGTGGGCGCCGGAGCGTCGGCGGGGGCGTCCGATGCTTCGGCCTTCGCGGCTGCTTTCTTGCTGCTGCTGACCTTCTTCTCTGCTTTCGCTGGCTTCTTCGCCTTCGCCGGCTTCTTCGCTTTCGGCTTCTCGACTTCGCCGGTCGATTCCGCGCCGCCGTCCTGCGTGGCGATCTCGACGAGCCGGTCGAGCGTCTTGCGCGTCAGCATGTTGCGGCGGATCGTGTCGCGGCCGTTCTCGCTGTCGAACATCTGCCGGAGCTGCGCGCCCTGGGGGCCGGCCGCGCCCGTCATCACATTGATCTCGGCCGTGATGTCATCGTCGGTGACGTCTATGTTCTCGACATCCGATACCTTCGACAGCACCAGCGATCGCCGTAAGCGAATGTCCGCGATCGGCCGCAGTTCTTCGCGCACTTCCTCTTCGGTCTTGCCGATGCTGGCGAGGTACTGCTCCATTTCCTTGCCATGCTCCTGGCTGCGCGCCTGCTCGTGCAGGATCCGCTCGATCTCGGATTCGAGCATGATGGGCGGAAACTCGAGCGTCGCGCGCTCGACGAGTTCGCCGAGGATCTCGTCGTGGTAGCGGTTGTCGCGCTGCTCTTCTTCCTGCTTGCGGATGTCGTCGCGGATGCGGTCACGCAGCGCGTCGACGGACTCGAAGCCCTCACCGACCGCCTTGAGGAAGTCATCGTCGAGCTCCGGCAGCACTTCTTCCTTCGCCTCGATGATCTCGACGACAAAGTGGCACTGTTTGCCGGCGAACTTCTCCATCCGCACCGTATCCGGCACGGGCAAATCGAACGACACTTCATCGCCCTTCGCGGCGCCGATGATCGCATCTTCAAAGCCAGGGAATAGCACGGGGCGATCCTCGACGAGCTGGATTTCCGCCTCCTGCTGCTCGACCATCTGCTCGTCGTCGACGGTGCCGACGACGTTCAGGCGCACGACGTCGCGCCAGGTGACCGGGCGCTCGATCGGCTCAAGCGTGGCGCTGCGGCGGCGAAGCGTCAGGATCGTCTCATCGACGCGTGATGCTTCGATGTCGATCGGTTCGATTTTCACGCGGACGGACTGGTAGTCGTTGAGGTCAATCGTCGGCCGCACGGGGATCGTCGCTTTGACGACGAGCGGCTCCGTCGTCTCGATGACAAGGCGCGGCCGGCCGACGGCGTCGATGCTCTCGTCGGCCTTCAGGGCCTCGATGTAGGCGTCGGGCACCAAATCGTCGAGCGCCTCGTCGAGGACGCGCTCCTCGCCGAAGTAGCGGCGCACCATGTCGGCGGGCGCCTTGCCAGGCCGGAAGCCGGGCACCTTCGCTTTGGGCGAGAGCTTACGGACGGCCTTCTCGCGCGCTTTATCGAGCCGTTCTGGCTCGATCTCGATGGTCATGACGACCTGGGATTCGGGGATTTTTTCCGTGGAGACTTTCAACCTGGCGACCTCGGAATGGCGAAACAGCGGCGGCGCCCGTAGAGCGCCGCTCGGATGTGGTGTGCAGGGTTAGCTCCGCCTGCTCAAAGTATAGCAAGGGGGTGGGTTCAGGACAGACTGCGCGGCGACCAGGTGCGATCGGGCGACCGCGGACGAGACAACTCACCACCCCTCGGGTGCGTCGGGCATCCACGCCAGGCCCAGGAGCGAATCGCCGCGGTCGCGGTTCACGGGCGCGAAGACTTCCCATTCCGAAGGCTCGACTTCGGCGTCCATGACGGGATAGCCGATGGGGCGGCCGTCGCCGATGCAGACGAACGTTTGGGGATCGAAGTTCGTGACGCCGTATGCGGCGGCGACGGCGGCGCCCACGTCCTGCTGCCAGGGCGTCGGCGCCATGCCCGGGCGCGGAACGACGGTTGGATTGTCGCCCATCACGCGCCGCGACACCGGATGCGCCATGCGCCCGCAACTCAGCGCACGGCCGGCGGGTGGCGGAGCGTCGAGCAACATCGCCAGCCGAGTGAGATATGCGAACAGGCCGCGGCGGCGATGCTCGGGCGCGATGCAGCACATGCCGGCCATGAGCAGCGGCGTCTGGGGGAGGCGCGGCAGATCGAGCACGCGCATCTCGCCGAGCGCGAAGCCGGCGGGCGCGTCACCGTGCGTCGCGATGGCGACGTTTCGCAGTTTCGTCAGGGACTTCTCGACATACGCCTCGTCGCCGTCGCTGTAGTTGGCGTGAAACAGCGCGAGGATCGCCGCGCGGTCGGCGTCGTCGATTGCGTCGGTGCGCAGCGTGCGGATGGTATAGGCGTTGTAGCGGAGGTCGGGGTTCATGTGTGGATTGTAGTGCGTTGGGGAACCACAGTGTGTGCGCGGATAGGCACAGATGGATTGAGGTCGGACACACGCGGGTCCTCGAGGGCAGCGATCGTGAAACCAATTCGCTCGACGGAGCTAAAGCTCCTCCGCTACGAAGAGAGACGCCTCCTTTTTGCCGCGGTCGCCGTGGATTGCGAGGCGGACAGGTCTGAAGACCTGTCCCTACGACCGATCGTATCAAAGCGACGCGTCGGCTCAACACCTTCGACATCTCTGTGCCTCTGTGCCTCTGTGGTGAATCCGACCGCGGAACCTACCGCGATCGCGGCGTCAGCACGTCGTTGAGGGCATCACCGAGGAGGTTGAAGGCGAAGACGAGCGACGCGACGGTGAGCGCGGGGACGAGCAGCAGTTCGGGGTGATTCTCGAGCACGCTGCGGCTGGCGCCGTCGGTAATCAGCGCGCCGAAGCTGGGGTGCGGGGGCTGGATGCCGACGCCCAGGAACGTCAGCGCGATCTCGGTGCCGGCGATCGCGCCGAGCGACGCAGACAGGCCGACGACCACGAGCGGCAGGATGTTCGGCAGCAGGTGCTGGAACAGCACGCGCTTCGTCGATGCACCGCTCGCCTCGGCAGCGAGGATGAACTCCGAGCCGCGTAGCGTCAGCACCTGCGCGCGGATCAGCCGCGCGCCCGTCACCCAGCCGAACAGCGACAACACGAAGAAGATCAGGAAGTAGTCTGCGAACCCGGAGCGCGTCATCCAGCTCCAGCCGACGAGGTCTTCGACGTTCTCGACCCAGCTGACGACGCGCGGCCGCAGCGTGACGTTGATCAGGATCAGCATCGGCAGACCAGGCATCGAAGCGAGGATCTCGCCGATGCGGTTGATCGTGGCATCGATCCAGCCGCCGCGATAGCCGGCGAGCATGCCGAACGTGAGCGGCAGCAGGATGCTTCCCGTCGATACCGTCGCCAGCGTGACGATAACGGTTGTACGCGCGGCGAACATGTTGCGGCTGAGCACGTCGCGCCCGTTGCGGTCGGTGCCGAAGGGGTGCGCCCACGACGGGCCATCGAACGAGAGGTCGAGGTTCTGCTCCGAGTATCCGTACGGCGCGATCCACGGCGCGAGAATGCCGATGACGTAGAACGCCGCGATCACGATCAGACAGACGACGGCGATCTTCTTGCGGAGCAGGTGGCGTATTGCGCGGCGCGTGACGCTCTCGCCGCCGCCGATGCGTTCGTCGTAGCCGGCGGTCGCCTCGCTGCCGAGCGGCACTCCGAGCGTCATCGCTGGTACTGGCCGGCGGCGCGGATGCGCGGGTCGATAGCGATCAGCGCGAGATCGATCACGAGATTCGCGAGCACAAACGCCGTCGTGAACAGCAGCACGATGGCGAGGATCATGTTGTAGTCGCGCGTGTTCACCGATTCGAAGACGAAGCCGCCGATGCCCGGGATGCCGAGCAGCGTCTCGACGAACAGCGCGCCTTCAAGCAGGCCGACCATCGATAGCCCGACAACCGTCGTCATCACTGGCACCACGGAGTTGCGCGCGACGTGCTGCGTCACGATCGTGAATTCGTCGAGACCCTTCGCGCGGGCCGTGCGGACGAAGTCGTCGTTCAGCGTTTCTAGCGTGGTCACACGCGCCAGCCGCGCGATGCCTGCGATGCCGGGCAGCGACAGCGCGATCGTCGGAATGATCATCGACTTTGTGAAGATGCCGTCGAAGCCGCCGGGTGGCACCCAGTGCAACTTCGCCGCAAGCACAAGCACGAGAATGGGTACGAGCACGAGCGACGGGATCGATCGGAAGAACAGGAAGAAGCCGATGATGAACGGATCGAGCCAGCTTCCCTGTTTGACCGCGGCATACACGCCGGCGGGAATGCCGACGGCGAACGTCAGCACGAACGCGTACAGTCCGAGCTTCGTCGAGACCCAGATCTTCGGGCCGATCACTTCCTGGATCGTGCGGTCGCGGTAGCGAAAGCTGGGGCCGAGATCGCCGTGCAGCACGAGGCGCTCGACGTAGATGCCGTACTGCTGGACGATGGGCTTGTCGAGGCCGTACTTCGCGCGGACGCGGTCGAACGCTTCTTCGTCGCGGTACTGACCGGAATAGACACTAATCGGATCGCCCGGGCCCCAGCGCGTGATGTAGAACGTGGCGAACGAGACGATGATCAGCGTGAGCGGCAGGAAGAGCAGGCGCCGCAGGACATAGCCGGCCAGACCATCCATCCGTCGCTACCTCACGACACGGTCTGAAAGACCGTGCCACATTTCGCATGGAGGCAGGAGCAGCAGGCGCCGCAGGACGTAGCCAGCCAGACCATCCATGCGTCGCTACTCCGCGACACGGTCGCTCCTTGGAGAGGGCCCGTGCCACATCAACACTAGCGGGTGAGTTCGATGTCCTTGAAGCGCTCAATCACCACCGGCGGCACTTCGTAGCCCGTGACGTACGGCTTGATCAGCAGATGCGTTACGTCGAAGAACATCGGCATCCACGCCGCGTCTTCGATCAGCTTGCGCTCGACGTCCTGGTAGATGGCGATGCGCGCTTCGGTGTCGCGTTCGACGCGCGCGGCTTCGAGTTGGGCATCGACTTCCGGATCGCTGTAGCGCGTGTTGTTCTGGCGGCTGGCGCTGTGGAAGAGCAGGTCGAGGATGTCCTCGGGGTCCGGGTAGTCCATGATCCAGCCGAGATGGAACATCTGGTAGCGGCCTTCATCGATGTCGTTGAAGAACGTCGCCGCCTCCGCCTGCTCGATCTCGACGGTGACGCCCAGGTTGTCCTGCCAGAACTGCACGATGGCTTCCGTCGTCGGACCCACGGTTGCGCCGGCGCCCGTTTCCGCGAGCGTGATCGTCGGAAGGTCATCCGCGTACCGTGACGCGGCGAGTAGTTCCTGCGCGCGCTCGGGATCGTACGGGTACGTCTTGTCTTCCGGCGTGTAGCCTGGCACGCCCGGCGGCAGCAGGCCCGTCGCGATCGGGATGGCGTCCTGCAGGATCACTTCTGCGATCTTTTGGCGATCGACGGCGAGCGCGAACGCCTGCCGCACGTTGGGATCATCGAATGGCGGCACGTTGACGTTGAAGCCGATGTAGTCGAGCGACTGCTTCGGCACCTGCACGTACTCGGCGTTGAGTTCGCCATCGGGATCCTGCACGCGGTCGAGGTCATCGAGTCCGATGCCCGTGATATCGATGTCGCCATCTTCGTACGCGACGAGCGACGAACCGCCGGCGAGATCGAAATGCACCGTCTTGAGCGTCGGCGCGCCGAGGTGGTGACGATCGTACGCTTCGAGCACGAAGCGCTCGCTGAGGCTCCACTCTTCGAGCATGTACGGGCCGGTGCCGTTCGGCTTCTGGGTCCAGCGGTCCGGGTTGGACTTGATCTGGCGGCTATCGACCACGAACGCCGTCGGATAGCTCATCTTGAACAGGAAGTACTGCTTGGGCGCGTCGATCGTGATCTCGATCGTGACGTCATCGATGATGCGCAGGCCGCTGATTTCGGTGGCGCGGCCGCGCGAGACATCCTTTGCGCCGACGATGTCGCCGAGGAAGTTTTCTGCCACGACGGATGCGGTATCGGGGCTGAGCGCGCGTTCGAGCGAGTACTTCACGTCTTCGGCGAGCACGGCGCGGCCATCATGGAACGTCGCCTGCGGATTCAGGTGAAAGGTGAATTTCAGGCCGTCGTCGCTGATCTCCCAGCGCTCGGCGAGATCGGGCTGGATCTGGAGCGTCTTGTCGAGCCGGACGAGGCCGGAGAAGATCTCGACGATATAGCCGGCGGAACCGGCGTCCTGGGCGACGGCTGGATCAAGAAACAGCGGGTCTTCGCCACGAATACGCAGTTCGCCGTCGGAACGTTCGCCGTCGTCATCGCCGTTATCGTCGCCATCGTTCTGGCCCGAGGGCGTCGTGCCCTGCGCATCGTCGTCGTCGCCACCACCCGCCACGACGATCAACAGTACGGCGGCGAGCGCCAGAATGCCTACGGCGGCGACGCCCGCAATCATCAGCGTGAGCTTGCTGCTCATCGATCCTCCCTCACTCCGTCCCGCGTCCCGGCTCAAAGTCTACGGATTCTAACAAAGGGCGGATGCTCGCGCGATGGAAGCGGGAGGCGAGACGCGAGAAGTGGGATCAACAATCACCGTGACGGGGCCGGGTCTATCGTCGCGGCGTCGGTGCGGAGCGAACGAAGCTTGTCCATGAAGTTGGTGCGCTGCCACAGGCGGCGTTCCTTCCAGAGGAAGCCGACGCCGATGAACATCGGCGGCAAGTAGAACACCATGTGAATCACCAGGGCATAGCTCACCGCGAGGCTGTGGTCCACGCCGAAGCCCTCCAGCGTCGCGATCACGATCCCGTGATAGATGCCAAACGCGCCGGGCGACGACGGTATCAGGAAGCCGAACGTCGTCGCGACCACGAGGAAGAGCGCCGCTTCGAAGCCTTCGTGTATGCCGAACGCCTCCATGCCGAGGAATACCACCAGTCCGACCGTCAGCCAGATGACGACGGACCAGCTGATCAGCTCGGCGGCGATGCGCGGGTTGGACAGCACCGAGAATGCGCGCAACGCGTTGTGCGCCATCTCGGAGAGCTTCGGGCGCACGCTGACGGGGGCCAGGACGAGCAGCCGGTCGACGAGCCGCATCGCGGCGTCTTGCTTCAGTGACGCGACGATCATCGCGACGGCGGCGAGCGCGACGAGGCCGCCCAGCATCAGCGACGGGATGCGCGCCCGGTCGGGGATGTCGACGAACGGGACGACGATGAGCAAGAAGAGCAAGAGCGTGAACACATCGAGCATGCGTTCGACGACGACTGTCGAGAGCGATCGTGTGGCGGATACGCCTTCAAGCTCACTCACGAGATAGGCGCGGCCGAGATCGCCGACCTGGAACGGGAGGATGTTGTTAATCAGGTAGGCGACGTTCAGTGATCCAAACAGGTGATAGCGGCTGAGCGACCGGTCGGGGTGGAAGAGCACGCGCCAGCGCAGCGTCCGGAAGAGAAGACTGATGCAGAGTACGAGCGCCGCGAGCGCTACCAGCGCGTAGTTGGCGTCCTGGATCGCGGTGCCGACATCGGCCCAGCGAACGCCGCGCAGGGAGAAGTACAGCGCGGCGACGCTGATCAGGAGGCCGATCACGAGTTGAAGCCGCTTGAGCGTGGCGAATGTCCCCTTCGCGGGTAGCCAGGCAATGCCCTTGGCGCCGCTACGTTATCCGATTTAGACTTGACGCCCCTGCGCCAGAGCGAGGCGCGGTCATTCTACTGTAGAATCGGCAACACTAACGCTGCCGGTAAGGCCCCTCGCGTACTCAAACGGGCCACGTCATCGCCGATGATCGAGACACGATGCGCATTCTCAGCTCGCTGACGTACTATACGCCGCACATCAGCGGCCTGACGCTCTACGCCCGGCTGATTCACGCCGGACTCGCCGAGCGCGGCCACCAGGTGACGGTGATGACGTCCCGGTACGAACGTTCGCTGCCAAAGCGCGAGACGCTCGATGGCGCTCAGATCATCCGTAACCGGGTCTGGGCGCGCCTGAGCAAGGGCGTGCTGATGCCGGGATACTTCTATCGAGCCTGCCGGGAGATGCACCGGCACGACGTGTTGTACCTCCATCTGCCGCAGATCGAAGCCGTGATTCCGGCGATGTACGCCAAGCTGGTGCTGCGGAAGCCCGTCGTCACCACCTACCAGTGCGACCTCGAACTGCCGAATGGCGCGGCGCGAGTGCTGTTCACGCCGCTGATCAAGCTGTCGCACTTGATCACGGTGTTGCTTTCCGACCGCGTGGTGACGATTACGGAGGACTACGCGCGACATTCGCGATTCCTCCGACGCTTCATGCGCAAGATCGAGCAGTGCTACCCGCCGTGCCCGGTTCCGCTACGCGACGAGTCGGATCCGTTGCCGCTGGCGCTGGCGGTGGACGCGCCGCTGATCGGCTTCGTCGGCCGGTTTGCGGAGGAGAAGGGCATAGACTACATCCTCGACGCGATACCGCGCGTCCTCGAAGCGCGACCGAACGCCGTCTTCGGCTTCGTCGGCGAGCGCGAAAAGCTGTTCGGCGAGCGCGTCTTCGACCGGCTGCGGACAAAGGCAGAGGCACTAGGCACGAGCGTGCAGATGCTGGGCGTGCTTTCCAACGAGCATCTGGCAGATTTTTATCATCGCTGCGATATGCTGCTGCTGCCCAGCATCAACTCGACGGAAGCGTTTGGTCTGGTGCAGATCGAAGCGATGCTCTGCGGGACGCCGGTCGTGGCATCGGACATTCCCGGCGTGCGCGAACCGGTGCGCGTGACCGGGATGGGGCGCATCGTCCCGCCGCGCGACGCAGCATCGCTCGCCAGCGCGATTCTCGAGATTCTGAAGCATGGCGAGACGTATCGGCGGGTGCCGGAGGAGATGGAGCGGATCTTCGGGCTGCGCCAGGCCGTAGACTACTACGAGTCGCTGTTCGAGCGGCTTCAGACGCCCCAGACGATGTCCATCCGTGAGGCCGAGACCGTTGAATGAACGCGCGCCCGAGGTGATCCGCTGAACCAGCCACAGACCGCGGCAGCCCGTGGCGCCGCGACGCGCACGCCGGACTACTTCGTCGAGCGCTTTCTGGCGGATCCGAACGCGACGCTGCCCCGTGTACTCGTGCGGGCAGCGGAATGTGTGCTTATCTCTGGCACCGAACTGCCGCGTCCGCTGCTCGATATCGGCAGCGGCGACGGGTCGTTCGCCGGCGTGCTGTTCGAGGATCCGATCGACGTAGGCATCGATAACTCGCGGCCACAGATGATCCGCTCGCTGCCGTTGCGCACGTACCATCACCTGGCGCAGAGCCTTGGTGACCGGCTGCCGTTCCACGACGGCGTGTTCGCGTCGGCGTTCAGCAACTCGACGCTGGAACACACGCCGGAGCCGGCGGCGATCATCAGGGAGATGGCGCGCGTGTTGCGGCCGGGCGGGGTCGCCGTGATCACCGTGCCGAGCGAGTACTTCCCGCAATACCTGCTGGGCACGACCGTGCTGAACGGGCTGCGGATCAGGAAGGGCGCCGAGGCCTACGCGCGCTTCATGAACCGGATTAGCCGGCACGTACACATCGAACCGCCGGCGACGTGGCACCGATGGATCGAGGACGCGGGGATGGTGGTCGAAGACTGGCGCTACTACTTCTCGCATCGCGACACGATGATCCTCGACGCCTCGCACTACGTCTCAGCGCCGTCGATGATCACGCGTGCGGTACTGGGTCGCTGGGTCCTCTGGCCCGGCAAGGCAAAGTACCTGCCGTATAAGCAGGCGTTGTCGCCGTTTTCCTCGCCCGGCGCGCCGGACAAGGGCGCGTACCTCTTCTTCCATTGCCGCAAGCCGCCTGGAGCAACCCCAACGGATGGCTGAGTTCGAAGTCCCCGGCCGCCGCACGGACGCCGAACACGACACCGCGCCAGAAGCGGCGACGACCACGCGGCCTGCGGCGCGCACGCGCATGGTCACGTCAGCACGCAGCTGGCTGCGAGCGAACTGGCTCGTGGCGGCGGCGCTGACGTGGATCGCGATCTTCGCGTTCGCGCTGCGCGTCGAGAACGTCAACTGGGACGAGGGCCAGCACCTTCACCCGGACGAGCGGTTCTTGATGATCGTCACGTCGGACATGCGCGCGCCCGGCAGCATCGGCGAGTACTTCAATTCCGAGACGTCGGAGTTCAACCCGTACAACAAGCGCGACAGCTTCGTCTACGGGACGTTCCCGCTGTTCCTCAACAAGACCGTCGCCGAGTGGATCGACCGCGATGCCGATGGCAGCACGCACCAGACTGCTGACTGGTTCCGTGGCGCGTTGCAGGGCCTTGGTCTGGCCGACATGGAAAATGAGTCCGGTGGGCTGGACTTTGACGGCGGCTACAACAGCCAGACCGTCGGGCGCGTGATCTCCGCGATCTTCGACGTGCTGACGATCCTGCTTCTGTTCGAACTGGGACGCGTGCTGTTCGGCAAGCGTGTGGGGCTGCTCGCTGCGGCGCTTCTCTCCGTCACCGTGCTGAATATCCAGTACTCGCACTTCTTCGGCTCGGAGACGTTCCTCACGTTCTTCGTGACGGCAGTGATCTACTTCTCCGTGCGCATCTGGAAGTACGGGGGCTGGCCCAACTACGTGCTGGCCGGTGCCGCGATCGGCTTCGCGCTCGCAACCAAACTCAGCGCGATGCCGGTGCTGATCATGCCCGCACTGGCAATCATCATGCACGCGTGGCCGCAGATCGAAGCGCTCTACCGGTGGCTGACCGGCCGCCGTCCGCCCTGGCAACGCGAAGCGCCGGCGTCGCGTGCGCGCGTGAACTGGGGCGCGCTGCTGCTGCCTGCGCTCGGCGGGATCAGCGTGCTGGCGATGGCCGGCCTCGTGTTTCGCATCTTTCAGCCGTACGCGTTCGCGTCGACGGGCTTCTTCGACGTCTTTCAATGGAACCTGAGCCTGCGCGATGACGTACTCAACGTGAGCGCGATCAGGCACTTCGAGTTCCTCAAGCCAAAGCACTATCTCGACTTGTCCGAGCCGTACCGCAAGGACATCGGCAACCTGCTGCAGCAGCAAAGCGGCAGTGATTTCCCGCCGAACGTGCAGTGGATCGGGCGCACGAAGTACGTGTTCCCGGCGTCGAACATTGTCATCTGGGGTCTCGGGCTGCCGCTCGCACTGGCGACGGCGGGCGGGATGATTTTCGGCGCCTGGCGCACCGTCAAGCGGCGCGACTTCGCCGCGTTCCTGCCGATCATCTGGATCGCAGTGCTGTTCCTGTTTATCGGACGCGGCTTCAACCCGACGATGCGGTACTTCCTGCCGATGTACCCGATGATGGTGCTGCTCGCCGCGTACGGCATCATCTCGTTGTGGGATTACGCACGCTCTGGCCGCGCGGCGGCGATGGCGTCGCGCTGGCCCGAGCGATTCGGTGCGCTTCGGCGCTTCGCGGCGCCCGCAATGGCGGCTGCCGCCGCGCTCGCCGTCGCCGGCGCGTTCGTCTGGGGGCTCGCGTTCATCGAGGTCTACCGGCAGGACATCAGCCGCGTCCAGGCAACGCACTGGATCAACGAGAACGTGCCACCGGGTTCGTCGATCACGTCGAACGAGTGGGACGACGGGCTGCCGCTCAATCTGCCGGGCGAACCCAACAATGCGTACGAGGGGTTGCAATTGAAGCCGTACGTTCCGGACTGGGACGAGGCCAAGGTGTTCGAGCTGGTGGACACGCTCGATCGGGCGGACTACGTCGCCGAAACGAGCAACCGGCTGTACGACTCGATTCCGCGCATCCCGGCGCGCTACCCGAACACCGTCCTCTACTACGAGTATCTCTTCGATGGAACCCTCGGATTCGAGAAGGTCGCGGAGTTCGACAACTATCCGCGGCTGTTCGGCGTTATCGATGTGCCGGATCAGAGTTCCGAGGAAGCGTTTACTGTTTACGACCACCCGAAAGTAACGATCTGGAAGAAGGCCGACACGTGGGATCGCGATCGGGCGCTGGCACTTTTGATGCCGGAGCTCAGCGGCGCCGCCGTGCAAGTCACACCCGGGAACGGCGCACAGAATGCGCTCTACTTCACGCCGGATGTGCGAGAGACGCAGGCGGAAGGCGGCACGTACCGCAACCTCTTCAATCCGAACAGTGTCTTTAACGATCATCCATTGATCGTCTGGCTGCTGGCGATGGAACTCGCCGCACTCGCGCTCGTGCCGCTCGCGGTGATGCTGTTCCGCGGCCTGCCGGATCGCGGCTTCCTGCTGACAAAGCCGCTCGGCGTGCTCGTGTTGTCGTATCTCGCGTACGCGCCGGCGAGCATCGGGTTGATGAAGTTTACGCGCGCCGAGATCGCGCTCGGACTGGCGCTGATGCTGATCGTCGGCGGGGCGACAGGCTGGCTCTGGCGCGGCGAGATTGCATCATGGTTCAAAGCGCGCTGGCGATTCATCGCGTTTTGTGAGGCGATGTTCCTGACCGTGTTCGTCGGCGCGTACTGGGTGCGCATGCAGAACCCGGACCTCTGGCACCCGGCACGCGGCGGCGAGAAGCCGATGGACTACGCCTATTTCAACGGCGTCCTGCGCACGACCGACCTGACACAGGGCCCGATCGATCCGTGGCACGCGGGCGGCTACCTCAACTACTACTACTTCGGGCAGTTCATATCGGCGACGGTCACGAAGCTAACGGCGATCGTGCCGGAAGTCGCGTACAACCTGATCGTCCCGATGTTCTTTGCGCTGGCGGCGGCGGCAACGTTCTCGATCGCGTACAACCTTGCCGACGCAACACGGCAGTTCATGAAACGGCGCCCGGGCGGCAAGCGCATCAGCGCGGGCGGGCCGATCGTCGCCGGCGTGATGGCGATCTTTCTCGTGCTGCTGGCCGGCAACCTCAAGGCTGTGCAGCACCTGTACTTGAACTTCAGCAACATCAGTCCGTGGCACACCGACGTGGCGCTGCTGAACGGCCCCGTCGTCATCGCCGGCGGGTTCTACGAGATCATCTTTGGCGAGGCGACGCTGCGGCAAGTGGCGTTCGGCTACGACTGGTGGGATCCCAGCCGCGCGATCGACGTCATCAATCCATCAACCGAAGTGACGCCGATCAGCGAGTTTCCGTTCTGGACGTTCTTGTTCGCCGATCTGCACGCGCACCTGATGGCGATCCCGTTCGCCCTGACCGCGCTCGGCATCGGCGTCGCCGTCGTGCTGAACTTCTCGCGGCTCAACCCCGCGCGCCTCGACGTGCGCAACAGCGTCCGCACGCGCGAAATCGCAAGCTGGTCGATGGTCGTCATTCTTGGCCTGATCGTCGGCGCGCTGCGCTGGATCAATACGTGGGACTTTCCGCCGTTCCTGCTGCTCGCCGCCGCGGCGCTGTTCATCGGCGAGCGCACAAAGTACGGCGCGTTCACGCCGAAAGCGCTCGGGATGGGCACGCTGAAGTCGATCGTGATGGCTGGACTGACGTTCGCGTTCTTCTTGCCGCTGGCGAGCAACTACGACGCGTTCTACAGCAGCACCGATCCATCGACGCAGACGACGGCGCTGCACGACTTCCTGAGCCACTTCGGCATTCTGCTGCTGCTCTCTACCGGCTTCATCGTCGTCATGCTCGAGCGTTCGCTCAGCCGCAACGGCGAAGTGCGCTCGATCCTCTTCGGCCGGCGCCGCTCGCGCACGCCGATCGACACCGCGCCCGTGATGGCGGCGATGATCGTCGGCGCGGCCGCGCTGATCTGGTACTTCAGCGACGACCGGGGCGCCGTGATCGCGCTGTCCGGCGTCGGACTCGTCGCGATCGCGATCGTCGCCTGGCGAGAGGTGCGCAATCCATCGCCGACGGGGCCGATCTTCCTGATGATCTACGCGATGATGGCCGTCGGCCTCGGCCTCTCAGGCGGCGTCGAGATCATCACGCTCGAAGGCGACATCGGCAGGATGAACACCGTCTTCAAGTTCTACCTGCATGTGTGGCTGCTCTGGGGCATCGTCAGCGCCTACGGGCTCTGGTACATCTTTGGCGTGTTGCAACCGCAGGAGGCGTTTCTGCGGCGCGCCGGCGCGTTCAACGCAACGCTCATCCGCGTCCCGCGCTACGGGTTTGCGGCCGCTACGGTACTCGTGCTTGCGCTCGCACTCGTCTATCCGTACTTCGGCACGCGGGCGCGTATTCATGACCGCTTCGACCCCGCGCAGGGCGCGAGCAACAACGGCATGGACTACATGGAGAACGCGGTGTACGGCGACGGCGGGGGCGCCGTTGGCGGCGAACACGTTCTCAAGTACGACCGTGACGGCATCAATTGGCTGCGCGAGAACGTCGACGGCACGCCGGCGATCATCGAGGGCACGACGCCGCTGTATCACTGGGGCGCACGCGTGTCGATTTACACCGGCTTGCCGACCGTACTCGGCTGGGACCACCACCAGCGGCAGCAGCGCGCGGCGTTCGGCGACACGATCCGCAAGCGCGGCGAAGACGTCAACACGTTCTACGGCACGCCGGATATCCAGGCGGCGCGCACCATCCTCGCGCGCTATCACGTCGAGTACGTGATTCTGGGCAACGTCGAGCGGAACTACTATCCGGGCGGGCTCGCCAAGTTCGAAGACGGTCTCGGCGGCGCGCTCGAACTCGCATACGAGAACCCCGGCATGCAGATCTGGCACGTCATCCCGGAGGATGAGCTGCCGGACGCGGTGAACGTGGATTCGGGGCGCTAGGTTTTCCGCAGATGTCGCAGATGGGTTGGATGAAAGCAGTCGATTGACGCTCGGCGTTGGCCGAACCGGGACGGACCTAAAGGTTCGTCCCCACGTCTCGCCTCTCGCCACCTTACCCAGGTCGATGACCGTTCTGGCTAGGCTACCGCGAGTCGTACCCGGGAGACGTAACTCTCGACCGCGCTGCTATCACCTATTGCTTGTTCGATCTGCTGCTCGCTGGCGACCTCAAAGTAGCCTTCCAGCGCTTCGATAAGATTGCTCCGAGCCTGTGCGACCGTATCACCCTGGCTGGCGATACCGATCTCCGAGCAGAGCGCCACGAAGCCGTCACCTTCACGCGTAATGATGGCAGTCAAATCTAACGTTCGCGTCATGGGTTCGCCTCCGCAGCCAGCATACCGCTTCGCGCGGCGCCCCGGCCTATGGCGCCGCACCCGACCCTGATACACTGCCACATCTATGCTTGAAGCTCTCTCAGACAAGCTGTCCGGCGTTTTCCAGAAGCTTGGCTCCCACGGCACCATCACCGAAAAAGACCTCGACGAAGCGATGCGCGAGGTCCGCATCGCGCTGCTCGAAGCGGACGTCAACTTCAAGGTCGTGCGCGAGTTCATCAAGACGGTGCGCGAACGCGCGCTCGGCTCTGAGGTGCTGCAGAGCCTGACCGGCCCGCAGCAGGTGATCGGCATCGTCAACGAGGAGCTGATCAATATCCTCGGCGGCGCGCCATCGACATTGCAGATGGCATCGAAGCCGCCGACGGTGCTGATGCTCGTCGGCCTCAAGGGCTCCGGCAAGACGACGACGGCCGCGAAGCTGGCGCTTCACATGCGCAAGCAGGGCGCGCGACCGCTGCTCGTCGCCGCCGACCCATACCGAATGGCCGCGGGCGAGCAGCTCAAGGCGCTGGGCAAGCAACTCAGCATGCCGGTGTTCGATGGTACCGAGGGGCAGACGCTGCCCGAACTGTGTACCGCATCACTGAAAGAAGCGACGCGGCAGGGCGCGACGGTGGTGATCGTCGATACCGCCGGCCGCTCGACGATCGACGGCGACATGATGTCCGAAGTGTCGGCGATGAGCGCCGCGCTGACACCGAACGAAACGTTCCTCGTGCTCGACGCGATGACCGGACAAGAAGCCGTCAACGTGGCGCAGGAGTTCCACAACCAGCTCAACGTCACCGGCATCATCGTTTCGAAGATGGACGGCGACGCGCGTGGTGGCGCCGTGCTGTCGATCCGCGCCGTCACCGGACTGCCGGTGAAGTTCATCGGGACCGGCGAGAAGGCCGACGCGCTGGAGCCGTTCTTCCCGGACCGCTTCGCCTCGCGCATCCTCGGCATGGGCGACATGGTCGGCCTGATCGAACGCGCGAAGGATGCGATCAGCGAGCAGGACGTCGCCGCGATCGAGAAAAAGATGAAGTCGAAGAGCCTCGATCTCGAGGACTTCCTGATGCAGTTTCAGCGCATCAAGAAGATGGGCCCGATGAACCAGCTCGTCGACATGATCCCCGGGATGGGCAACATCAAGCGCCAGATGAAGGTCGACAGCCTCGATGACAGCTTCTGGAACAAGGCAGAGGCCGTCGTGTACTCTATGACGCCGGAGGAACGCAAGCGCCCGGAGATCATCAACGGCAGCCGCCGCAAGCGGATCGCCGCGGGCAGCGGCACGACGCCGCAGGAAGTCAATCAACTGCTCAATCAATGGAAAGAGGCGAAGAAGATCATGCAATCCTTCGCCGGTGGCAATCGCTCAGGATTCCTGAACATGTTCGGGGGAAGGTAACACCATGCTACGCATCCGTCTTCGGCGCGTCGGTAAGAAGAAGCAGCCGCAATACCGGCTCGTCATCGCCGACTCCCACGCACCGCGCGATGGCGCGTTCATCGAGACCGTCGGCACGTACAACCCGCTGACCGATCCGGCGACGATCACGCTCAAGGAAGACAGCATCAAGGGCTGGCTGAGCAAGGGCGCCGTGCCGTCCGAGCGCGCCGTGAAGATTCTCGCCAGCCAGGGTCTCGTGCCGGCGCCCGTCTACGCGCCGAAGGCGAAGAAGGCCAAGCCCGAAGCCGAGGCCGCAGCACCGGCGGCGGCAGCAGCCGCCGCACCGGCGAAGGCCGAGAAGCCGGCTGATGACGCGCCTGCGGCAGAAGCGCCCGCTGACGAACCGGCGGCCGAAGCAGCTCCGGCAGAAGAAGCGCCCGCCGAAGCCGCCACCGACGAAGCCTAGGCCGCGATGAAAGAGCTGATCGAGTACATCGCGAAAGCGCTCGTCGATTCACCTGATGACGTGAAGGTGACGCAGGAAGAAGAGCGCGGACGCGTCGTCATCCGCCTGCACGTCGCCGAAGACGACTACGGCAAAGTGATCGGCAAGGGCGGCCGCATCGCGCAGTCGATGCGCGCGTTGCTCAAGGTCGCCGCGGTCCGCAGCGAAGAGTACGCGTCGCTCGAGATCGGCGACTAAGCGCCGGTGCCCCGCGCCCGCCCGCCACGCCCGCGCCGCAGCGCCTCCACAGCAGCCAAGCCCGCAAGCGATGCCGCATCGACGCCAGCCGGCGCATCGAGCGACGCGGTTGCACCTGCACCGCCGACCTCATCCGCGACACCGCCACGCAGAAGGCCGCAAGCCGAGCCCGACGCCGGCTACGTCGCCGTCGGCCGCGTGCTGGGGCCGTTTGGGCTGAAGGGCGAACTGAAGGTCCAGAGCCTCACCGACAACGACGCCCGCTTCGCTCCCAAATCAAAACTCTGGGCCGGACAGCAACCGGTCAGCGTCGCCACGTCGCGGTTCGCGCAGGGGCTCGTGTACGTCACGCTCAAGGGCTTCACCGACCGCGACTCCACGGATCAGTTTCGGCACGCGATGCTGCAGATCCCCGAAGACGCGCTGCCGCCGCTCGAAGAGGGCGAGTACTATCGCTTCCAGCTCATCGGCCTCGACGTGGTCGACCGCGAAGGCGCCTCGCTCGGCACACTCGCCGAGATCATCGAGACCGGCGCCAACGACGTGTACCGCGTCCACCCGCCGGAGGGCGCCGACGTGCTGCTCGCGGCGCTGCATGATGTGATTGTGAGCATCGATCTGGCGGCGCGGCGGATGGTGGTGGATCCGCCGGCGTGGCGGTGAGGGGGTCGTCAGTCGCTTCATTCCTCGGGTAGAGTATCTAGCGATCTAAGGCTGAAACATGACCTTGACCCTGACGTACCTCACACGCGATTACATTGTGCAGGCAGCCGACCGGCTCCTCACGAGGGGCGGTACGGAGTTCGACCCGAGCGCGAACAAGATCGTACTCCTCTCCGCCAGGGATGGAATCGCTTCGATCGTCTATTCCGGAACCGCCTACATGGGAGATCAGCCCACTGACAATTGGATCGCGGACACTCTCCGGAGCGCGATTGACGCAGAATTCGACTTTCCCCGGCGAAGCGGAGTGCGCCTCGGCTTGACCGTCAACTCAGCAATGATCTCCTTACGGGACGCGATGTCGGCGACGTGTCCTGAGATTGCTCGCGAGACGAAGCATTTCGAACTATCCATCTTCGTGGCAGGGTGGCAGACCAGTGGGAGGCGGATCTGTCCTGTGGTTTTCAAACTTCGATCATCGGCGCGAAACAAGCCTCCGTGGGTCGCGCTATTCGCGGCGAAGCCTCGCGACTGGTGCAGCGATGCCCCTCGGAGTGTGCACTCGTTGCCGACGTTCCCCCAGCATCGAGCGTCGATCAACGAACTTTGCGCTCGCCTTACGCCGACCTTAAGTCGAGCGCAAGCAGCAAGTCATATCAGCCAAACTATCGCCGACATCTCTACCGCCAACCCTCTTGTCGGCCCGAACGTCCAATACGTTGTCCTCCCGCGAAAGACCGACGAAGCAGTCGAGGTCCACTATGCCCCCGCATCTGACACTCCATCCTTTACGGATGGAGTGTCTCAACACCCGGCGTCCTACACGCCTTGGATTATCGGGTCGAGCGGATCCTTTTCACCGAGCGTCGTCGCCGGGAGCGACGCCGGGCTTGGCCTGGACACACGCTGGTTCTCATTTCATGCGCCGTCCCCCGTCGAGGAACGCTCCGGTGGATGGGAACTGACGTCTGCTTACGCATCGATGAAGCGCCCAAATCGAGACGGGGTGAGGGAAAAGCCAAGAGAACCGAGTTCTCTACCGTTGGCAGCGGAGCCCAGGGCGGGACACCAATGGGTCAATGGGCGCTACGAGCCAATCCCGGCGAAAGATGACGACACATCAACGCGAGCCAATGTTTGACTAACGCGCTTGCGTTCACCATTCACTTCCCGCGAGCGTGCTTCTTTTCGCTGTGGTGCTTGTTTACCGTCGCGGCGGCGATCGCTTTGGCGCGCTTTAGCGGACGGCCATCTTCTAGTGCGCTTTCCTTGATGTGTTCGTACATGCGCTGCTCTTTGTCGCTGACGCTCGGCAGATGTTGCTTCTTAGGCATCTCGTCACCTCCACATAGAAGCGTAGTGGTGCGGAGGTGTAGGTCGCGTAACACGCTGGCGTCTCAACTGTGCATTCCGCAGCGCGAACCAATCGCCTCCGCTACACCCGCCCGTCGGCGGCGGCGTTCCACCAGCCGAGCAGCGACTCCTCCCAGCGGCTCCAGCGCTCGCGGCCGGCGAGGATGCTGCTGCCGACGCCCAGCAGCACGAAGCCGGCGATCGCGACGACGACCCAGTTCGGGAGCGCGTTCACAGTGTCGAACAGCACGCGTCCGGCGATCAGCACCATCGCGACGATCGCGGCGGCCAGCAGCGCGCGGCGGCGCAGGACGATCGCCAGCGTGAAGAAGAGCGCCGCCTCGCTGAGCGCGATCACCTGGTAGTGCCAGCCGTACTCGAGTGATTGCAGCAGCGTCGGCCCCATGATCACCGCAGCGCCGATCGCCTCGGCCGCGGGCGCTGCGTCGCTGAGTTCCGGGATGAGGCGGAACTTCCAGAGCCCCAACAGTCCGAGGAGCAGCAGGTACGCGCCGATCGGGACGGCGTAGGCTTGCGGGTTCTGAGGTGCAGCGACGCCGATCTGCAGGAGCAGCGCGACGAGCGCGATCGCCGACGACGGCACGATGAGCCAGCGCTTCGCGGCGAAGTACGCTTCTGCGAGTACGAGTGCGGCGACGACGGCGACAGCAATCGTTGATGCCTGATACAGCGCGGTCTCGTAGGAACGGGTCGCGCCGACGAATCCGTTCTCCGTCTGTTCGGCGAGGATGACGAAGCCTGCCGCCGGGGCGGCTGCCGCGAACAGCGCACCGCCGGCAGTGAGCGCCTGCGCCCAGCGTCCGGCGCGCGACGAGGCGAGTCGCCACATCGGTTCGTCGGTCTGCGTGCGCAGCGCGGCGCCGAGCGCGTAGAGCGCGACGCCGATCATCGCGTACGCGGCCGGAACGCTCGCGAAGTCCACGTCCGCGTACTGACGCCACGCGGCTACCGCAGCGAACCCGAACGCGATACTCGGCGCAGCGATGAAGGGCTGGTCTTCGTACACAGCAACGGCGGCGTACAGCACGACGGCGGCGACCAGCAGGAACGCGAGCATCGCTACGTTCGGTGCTGCGACGAGCGCGGCAAGTACGACGAAGAGCGAGATGACGTACATGTGAGGCGCGAATTCGCGGAACCGTCCGCGTGCGGCCATGCCGGCGACGGCGAACACGAACGCGAGGCCCATCATCGGCGCTGCGATCCACTCCGATCCGGCGTCGGCGTCGGACATGGAGCGGAGCATCATCACAAACGAGATGGCGACGGTGAGCGCGGCCGCGTACACCCAGCCCATCGCCAGCCGCACCGACGCGATGCCCGGAGCGTCGATGTACGGACGCAACGTGTGCGGAGAGCGGTCGCCGAGCGCGGCGGCGCCGTAGAAGAGCGCCGCTGCGAAGTGCACGACGGCGCCCAGGCGCAACGCATCGACGTACGCGCCCTCGAACGCCAGCCAGCCGATCGTCACGGCGACGGCCGCGGTGATGTTGCGCGCACCGGCATCGATCCACGCCGGCGACCAGGCACGGCCGCTCAGCACGAACAGCAATCCCGCGGCGACGAACGCCATGCCGTAGTACGCGGCGTCTGCGTCGAACGCATATGGCACCGCGACGATCGTGGCCGTCATCGCCGCGAAGAGCGCGAGCGAACCTTCGCGCGTTCGGCCGCGCGACGCATCGATCGCCAGGAACGCCGCGCAGCAGCCGAGCGCGAGCGGCAAGAACGCTGCGTACGCAGGCTGATAGTCAGACGACGGCTCCGCGCCGGCGAGCGCGGCGGCGATTGCGAACGCGGCGGTACCAGCGGCCGCGACCTCGCCGAGCGAGAAGATACTGACGCGCCACGACGGATGCAGCCGGATTGCGCGCGCATCGGGGAGCCAGCGGGCGGTGACGGCAGCGACGAGTGACGGCAACATGATCGCGAAGGCGTGATATTCGGGGCTGAGGCGCGCGGCGTACACGGCCCCCGCTGCGGCGCCCGTAGCGGCAAGCATGAACCCGATCGCGCCGACTTCCGATTTGCGCGCGGCATCAATCGCGAACAGCAGCGCAGTCGCGGCGAACGCGATCGGCAGGAACAGGCGGGAATCCAGGACGAGCACGTCGTCACCGGACGCGCTCACGATGGCGACGTAGGCGGCGAACGCGCAGCCGATGGCACCCGCGGCGCGCGCGATGAGCATCGCATCGGCGCGCCACGTGGTTGCGAGTCTGGCAGTCCACGCGGCAGGCGCGCCGGCGAGCACTGTGATCGCAAGCGCCGGAGCGATCAGCCCGAAGGCGTAGTACTCGACGCTCAGATCGAGGCCGTAGACGACGGCGGCGCCGACGGCAGTCGCGGCGACCGCGACGCCGAGTATCGCTTCGCGCCGCGCGTAGGCAACCGCGTCCAGCGCATAGTAGGCCAGGATCAGCGCGAGGGACTCGGTAAGAAACCAGCGCGAGTGGATCGCGTACGTTGCGTCGGCACCGATCGCGGCCTGCAGGACGGCATACGCTACCAGAACCGACAGACCCGTCGCGGCGACGGCCGCGTAGCGCAGCATTGCCGCGAATTCGGCGGGTAGGCGTGCCTTGAGCGCATCATTGTCGATACGCAGCAGCGCCGCGCCCAGCACCAACGACAGCACGCCGAAAGCGACCGCGTACGTTTCGCTCGGCAATTCGAGGGCGTAGACGCACGAGACGAGCGCTCCGCTGGCGCCGGCGATCGCCGCGACTCCGGCAACGGGTACACGCGCAGCAAGCATCGGGATCGCTGCGTACGCTGCGAACGCCGCGAACGACACCGGCAAGAACCAGCGGCTGGACACATCGACGCCGTCATCGGCGAACGGCGCGATCACGATCGCGACGGCGATCGCCGCCGCCGCGATGACGTGTGCTTGGTGCACCCAGGCCGACGCCACGCGCTCGCGGAACAGACTGGGCGCGACGTTTCCTGCGACGGCCATAAGAATCGCGAGCACGATGAAGCAGAGCGGCGCCCACTCCGCAGGAAGATCAGAGACGATGACGCCGGCGAGCACGGCGCTGACGAGCGCACTCCCGGCGCCGAACGCGTACATGCGCCCAATGCCGAGCGAGGCGACCGCCGCATAAAACGCCGCGGTCACGATCGAACCGCAGAGCCAGAGCGCCTCGGTGCTCAGTTCGCCATCCGCGAATATGTTTCGCGCCGCGACGAAGTTCATCGGAACCAGGACGGCGCCAACGCCGAAGAATACGCGTCCGGCCAGCTCGACACGCGGCACGCGCATGCATAGCAGACCCGCCGCCAGAAACGCGGACGTGTAACCAACGAGCAACACCATCTTCAGCACGCCGCCGACCGCCTGCCCGGAGTACCCGACGTAGATGAGCGCGGCGACAACGGTCAGAAACGCACCGGCAAACAGAAAGAGGTTAGCCTGCTGCTCAGCGAGCCAGTTCCAGTCAAATTCTTTCGCAGGACGAGCCGGTGGCGCAGGGGGTTGCGGCGCACCCGCTTTGCCCGCGGCGTCGCGCCCTGCCACTTCGGCAACGCGAGGCGCGGGCGGCGGCAGCGACGCCGTGGCGGGGTCGCGCTCCATAGCCGCGGGGCTCGTCGCCTGCGTTGGGGATTGCAGCGTGCGGAGTTCAGCCTCGTACTGCGCGCGCAAGCCCGAACGCTGCTCGAGTGTGAGGAGATCGAGCATCGGGGCCCGGCCGACCTCACTCAGCAGAAACGCGATGCCCTCTTCGCGGCCGGCGGAAGGCGGGCCCAGCGACGACCTGCAGTGCGGGCAGAAACCCGCGCGGTCGTTAACGAGCCGGTTGCAGTTCGGGCAGGAACGGTCGAGCGATGACGGCATGACGCCTCCTCAGATGGGTAGAGTATCTGCGTCTCGGTCCGGGGCAGTCAGTGACGAATGGACTACGAGCCGTCGTCGTTGTCACTATCTTTGAACCCCACCACCACCGCCGGTATACTGCGGCGTCTCTGGGGATATAGCTCAATTGGGAGAGCGCTGCGTTCGCAATGCAGAGGTTCGGGGTTCGAGTCCCCGTATCTCCACCAGCCGACATACGAACGCCCTCGGTCGCGACCGAGGGCGTTTCAGTTTCACAGGATGCGCGTCAGGGTTAGGGCGCCGAGGGTTTTATCTGGTCGTTATCGATGAACCCCAGTTCGTCGAACGGCCAGTATGAGAGCCACGCCTGGCCGATGATGTTCTCCTCGGGCACGAAGTCGCAGTTCTGTTGCGAGGAGCAACTCGCGCCCCACGCGTGCGAATCGAAGCTGTTGCGACGGTTATCGCCCAGCACAAAGTAGTGACCCGCGGGCACGGTCTTCGGCCCGTATGTGTAGTTCGGCGCCGCCAGCACGTAGTCCTCGACAAGCGGACTGCCGTTGATGAACACCGTCGCGTCCTTCACCTCGACCGTATCGCCGGGAATACCGATGACACGCTTGATGAAGTCGCGGTCCGTGTCGCCGGGAAACTTGAACACGATCACGTCGCCGCGGTTCGGCGAGCGGAACAGGTGCCGGTCGCGGTCGTCGCCGTCACCGGGGATGAACGGCAGGAACTTGTGTACCTGGTCCATGTCGAGCCGGAAGTAGATCGCCTTGTTGACGAGCAGGTACTGCTCGCCGTGGAGCGACGGCTCCATGCTCGACCCTTCGACGCGGAAGTTCTGGACGACGGCCTTCACCGCGAGGAAGATCAGGATCGCCAGGATGACGGTCTCAACCAGCTCGCGGCCGACGCGTCGCGCGCGGGCGCCCGTGGCGTGGCTGCGGCGCTTCTCGTACGGAAAGGCGCGGTCGTAGGCGTTTGGGCTCAGGCCGACATCGGCGCTCGTGTATGCGAGCTCGAGCGACGCCGGCACATCGCCATACGCGTCGTCATCGACGCGCGTGTCGTCCGGCGCGCGCATGTCGGCGTCACCGTCGTCGCGCCACGACGCCCAGCCGCTGCTGCCGCCGAGGCTTGGCGGTTCGTGGCGCTTCGGATCCTGTCGTACCGGGTCTGCGTCCCCATCGCTCGAAGAGCCGGGGACGGCGGGATCATTGGACATAGGTGCCTCAGTCTAACATGCGGTCCGCGGCGCTCCATGCGCTGGCGAACGGCACTCTGCCGGCGGGGGTCTGTTAGAATGCGCCCCGTCGATGGTGAATCCTTCTGCGGATGCCCCGTTCTGTACGCCTGAAGCGGAAGCGGCGCTCGTTCACCGCGCCCAAAACGGCGACCTCGACGCCTTCAACGGCCTCGTCGAGGTTCACCAGCGGGCCGTATTCAACCTCGTCCTGAGAATGATCGGCAGCCACGCCTCGGCGGAGGATGGGACGCAGGACGCGTTTGTCTCGGCCTTTCGCGGCATCCATACCTACAAGGGCCCCAGCTTCCGCGCCTGGCTGATGCGGATCGCCGCAAACGCCGCCACGGACGAGCTGCGCCGCCGCGGCCGGCGCCCGGCGCTCTCGCTCGACGTGCCACCGCCGGGCAGCGACGAGCCGATCGACGTGCCAGACCGTACGCCCGGCCCGGAGACCCAGGCCCTCCGCCTCGAACAGCAGGAACTCGTCCAGAAGGCGCTGTTGGCGCTGCCCGAAGACCAGCGCCTCGCGGTCGTGCTGTGCGATATGGAAGGCTTCGCGTACGACGAGATTGCGGCAGCCACGAACGTATCGATTGGAACCGTCAAATCGCGGATCGCGCGTGGGAGAGAGAAGCTGCGGGCGGCGTGGCTGCATCAGGAACAAATGAGCGTCCAGGATCGTCAATAGAACTATCGGAGAGGGCGGGGCCCGTTCCGAGCATACGGGTTCGCCGGGGTTGAGGATGTGAAGAATCTGTTAGAGCTATTTCGCCGCGGTCACAAACCGGACGCCGACGCACTGTCGGCGCTCGCCGATGGCGCGCTGCCGGGCGCCGAAGCGCGCGCGCTCGAAGCACACGTCGCCGGCTGCGACGCCTGCCGGACGCAGCTCGACGGCATGCGCCAGGTGCGCACCATGCTCGCCGCGATGCCGCGCGCTGAAGCGCCGCGCTCGTTCCGCCTGCGCCAGGCCGACGTGGAGGCGGCGCAGCCGGTGCGCGCGCGTCCGTCGGTCGCTCCGCGGCTGGTGCCTGCGCTCAGCGCGCTGGGCATGATCGTCTTTGCGGTCGCGCTCGGCGCGGACATCACCTCGAACGACGGCGGTCAGTCCAATGGCTCGAACGACAGCGTGTCGAGCTTCCAGTCTGACAACCCGAACGCGTACAGCCCGGATGCGCTTGAGTCGGATGCGCGCGCAAACCAACCCGCTGCCGCCGGAGTTCCGCCGGAAGCCGAGACCGCAGCCGACAACGCCGGCGGCGCAGACGAAGGCGCCCAGAGCGACGACGACACGAACAACACCGGTGCCGATGGCGGCGAAACCCAAATTGCCGAGGGTCTGCCGAAGGTCTCCGATGCGGCCACCGCGGCCGCGGACACCACCGCCGCGAACCGCGCGGACCTCAGCGACGGCACGGCAACGCGCGAAGAGCTCGAAGCAGCGTCCGCTATCGACACGAGCACCGACGACGGCGACGGACTCGGCGCGCTGTTCATCATCGAGATTGCGGCCCTCGCCGTAGCACTCGGAGCGGGCGCAGTAGCGGTGTCCATGTGGGCACGAAGGAGAGGGACGATATGAAGAAGAGACATCTGGCGATAGCGGGGCTGATTCTGGCGCCGCTGACGCTGATCGCCGCCGTCTGCGGTGATACGACGACGCAGGTCGAGAGCAACGGCGAGGGCATGACCGGCATCACGGTGACCGGCGAAGGTAAAGTGACAGCCGCGCCCGATGTTGCGCTGCTCACGCTCGGCGTATCTTCGCTGCGGCCCACCGTCGCGGAAGCGCGCGAACAAGCGGCGGCAGCGCTCACGGCGATGATCAACTCGATCACCGCAAACGGCGTCGAGGACGACGACCTCCAGACGCAGCAACTGAGCATTCAGCCGGAGTACGACTACCGAAACAACGAGACGATCCTGCGCGGGTTCCGGGTCAGCAACACGGTCACGGCGAAGATCCGCAACATCGACAACACGACGAAGGTGGTCGATGACGCCGTCACTGCGGGCGGTGACGACACGCAGATCCAGAGCATCTCGTTCACGATCGACGACCCGAAGCAGCTCCAGGAGCAGGCGCGCGAAGAGGCCGTCGAGGATGCGCGTGCGAAGGCGCAGACGCTGGCTGGCGCCAGCGGCATCGACCTGGGCGAACCGATCACGATCGTCGAGGGCGGCGGGTTCCAGCCGCCGATACCGTACGACGAATCCTTCGCCCGCGGCGCCGCCGACGCAGCCCAGGAGGCGACGCCCATCGAGCCGGGCGAGCTGGACGTATTCATCCACATCACCGTGACATGGGGCATCAACTAGCGGCAGGATTCGACGAGAACCGAACGAAAGGGCGCCCGCCGGAAGCGGGCGCCCTTCGCTGTCTCCGGACGGCAACGCGTGTAGGAGGTGACGCCTACGCTGCTGTAATGCGGCGGCTGCCACACTTGGGCCATGCGGTTCATCTCGTTCGGTCTCGCCTTCCGTCTATACGTCCTGCTTCTCGTAGCCTTTTCGGCCGCGTTCGTGGTCTGAGCCCGTCATCATCAGCGATCTCCGATGATTCGGCGTCCTCAACTCGTCATTCCCAGTCCGCTCTGCCGACGCGCTACAATGGAGCAGCGTTTCAGTTCCGCGTACTCCCGGACGATACCCACACATGGCCACAGAACAGAAACAAGACTATTACGACGTACTCGGCGTGCCTCGCGACGCGAGCCAGGAAACCATCAAGAAGGCGTTCCGGCGCCTCGCGATGCAGTACCACCCCGACCGCAACAACGAAGCCAGTGCTGAGGCGCGCTTCAAGCAGGTTAACGAAGCGAACGAGATCCTCTCCGACCCGGAGAAGCGGGCGATGTACGACCGCTTCGGCCACGCCGCGACGCAGGGCGGTGCCGAAGGATTCGCGCGCGGCTTCGACGGTTTCGGGTTCGGCGGCCTCGGCGACATTTTCGACGCGTTCTTCGGCGGCCAGCAGGGGCGGGGCGGTCAGCGCGGACCGATGCGCGGCGCCGACCTGCGCCGCTCGATGACGATTACCTTCGAGGAAGCCGTCTTCGGCACCGAGAAGGAGTTCGAGATGCAGACGGCCGAACTATGCTCGGTCTGCAACGGGCTCCGCGCCGAACCGGGGACAGAGCCGGAGCGCTGCCCCACGTGCAACGGCTCCGGAGAACTGCGGCGCACGCAGCAGAGCATCTTCGGGCAGTTCGTCAACGTCGCGATGTGCGACCGCTGTCGCGGTGAGGGACGCATCGTCGGCACGCCGTGCAAGAATTGCCGCGGCACCGGGCGCGAAAAGAAGAAGCGCAAACTCTCCGTGAAGATTCCCGCCGGCGTCGATAGCGGCTCGCAGATGCGCCTCACCGGCGAGGGCGAGATCGGCGCGAACGCGGGACCGCGCGGCAACCTGTACTTGCAAATCAACGTCAAGCAGCATGAACTCTTCCGCCGCGACGAAGACGATCTCCTGCTCGAACTCGATCTGAATTTCGCGCAGGTGGCGCTCGGCGACGAGGTGCGGGTGCCGACGATCGATGGCGAGCCGCAGCAGCTTCGCATTCCCGCCGGCACGCAGACCGGCGAACTGTTCGTGGTGCGCGGGAAGGGCGTCCCGCATCTGCGCGCGACCGGACGCGGCGACATGATCGTCCGCGCCAACGTCGTGACGCCGAAGGGGCTCTCGAAGGAACAAAAGGATCTGCTCAAGCAACTTGCCGAATCGATGGGCAGCGACGTCACACCGCAGGAGGATCGCGGCTTCATGGGCAAGATCAAGGACGCGCTGGGCTAAGAACGCGCGTACCACGTTCGGCCGAAGTAACGCGGCCACCGTCAAGAATCCATATCTGCCATCGCATCGCCGCTTGCCGGCGAGCAATGCGATGAAACCGTTACTCGACACCGCCACCCTCGGTGATACCCTGATCCCGCGGTGGCGATCGCGCGGCGTGATCGCGACGGGCAAACAGCGCATCGACCGGGGGGACGTTGGCCAGCATCCTGCTTATCGAAACCGAGGCGCCCCTCGTCCGGCTCATGTCCTGGTTCTTGCTCGAAGCCGGGTTTGAAGTCGCCAAGGTCGATACCACCGAGGAAGCGATCGACCGCTGCCGCGACGGTGGCCCGTCCGTCATCGTGTTCAACACCGGCATGCTGCAAGCGGAAAAAGCGCAGTCGATCGCCGACCTGCGCGCCGCCAGCACCGACTGCCGCATTCTCGACGTGTCGGACGATAATCCGCGCCCGCCCGTGCCCGCGGACACCGGTGCCGACGCGTATCTTCAACTTCCCTTCCACGCCGACTCATTCATCGAGGCCGTGACCGCGCTCTCTGAGTCTTCAACGTCGGGGTAGCCTGATCTCCGGTATGACTGCTATTCTGTGCCCGTCGCTCATCGGCGCGTGGCTCCTGCCGTGCGCCGAAGCAGCAAATACGGGAACCGGATGATCTCCCGCAGTTCATCACCTTCTGACTGTGGCGTCCGCCACCACCTCGGTCGGAAACAGGCCGAAAGGCCTTGCTTCCGGTTCGCTCACCAGGGCGCAGAAACGGCGCCTCAGGAAAGAGATGGTGGAACATCGCAAGCGTGCTCGTGGTCGAAGATGAAGCGGCGCTGACACGGCTCATCTCCTGGTTCCTCCTCGATGCCGGCTTCGAGGTAGCGGTCGTCATCAGCGGCGACGCCGCGATCGAAAAGGTGCGAACGTTCAAGCCGGATGCGATCGTCTTCAATACCGTGATCGCCGACGATGCGAAGAAGGCGTGCATCGAACAACTGCGCGAACTCACCCCGCACTCCCGCATCCTCGATGTCTCGGAAGAGAAGAACAGCCGCGCCGAGGGCGTCATCGGCATCCCCGAAGACGGGTCACTGGCGGACGCGTCGCTGGATCTACCGTTCCCGGCTGAGCGCCTTATCGGCGCCATCCGCGATCTGCTCGCGACGGCGCCGTAGAGGTGCGGGCGCCGCACCTTGTCGCCTTCGCATCGTTTGATAGAATGACCAAAGCGCGGGGATCGCTCGCGCGGTGAGCAATCGGGCCGCTAGCTCAATTGGCAGAGCAGCTGACTCTTAATCAGCCGGTTAGAGGTTCGATTCCTCTGCGGCTCACCATCGAAACACACAGAAAGACGAGCCACATGCGGCTCGTCTTTCGGTTCCGATCCAAGGCGCTGCAGGCACCATGCGACCGTCGTACGTGTTGACCACCCCGATGAAGCGCGGATCCTGACGCGGCTCAGGGCGAACGCGCTCTCACAAACGCATCACATCGGGCGAGCCGGCGCAGGCGTGCCTTTGACCAGCCCCATCGGCAGGTCTACACTACGCGCCAGAGCATCTCGTATGTTCGGCGGCAAGGCTCCGGATGCCCTCCCGGAGTCTTGTCACATCCGCTGGCGGCCGTACTCCGCCCGCATGTGGCGCACGGGCGCGTTCGCAGTGAGGTCCATGCAAGAACGCTACGCCTCGATCGTCGCGCTGTTTCGCGCCACGCGACGATGTGATCGCTGCCGCATCACGGCCAGCACCGTCAGCCTCAGCGATCAGTCCGTCTGCCGCGGCTGCCTTCGCTCGATCGACGCTGACCCGGCAGGCAAGCGGCGCGTGCTGTTCAGCTACGATCTCACCTACGATGCGTGATGCGGCGCACGACATAGCCGGCTCCTAGCAGGATCGCCAGGCCAGCGCCCGTCATCCAGGCTCGTTGTCTCATTGAGGGCGCGTCGTCGTCGGCGTACCCGCTGGGTTGGTAGTCGCTCCATCGTTCGATCGGCGGCGCCGTCGCCGGACTCGCGGGCGTCGCCGCCGCGGGTTCGTAGCCGGCGCTGTCTGCTTCGATGCGTTCCATCTCCGCCGACCTGTGAACTCCAGTCACGGCGCTCGCAACGCGCGCTCCCTCGGCCGCGCCCTGCGTGTCACTCTCGCGCGACCTGACCGGACCCACGCCGCTGTTGTTCGCCGCGACGCCCAACACCGCGGGCGGCTCGCCGTACGCAGCTGGCGCGACTGACTCGACCGGAGGCACCAGCGGCGAGTCGGATTCCAGCCCGACGATGGCTCGCGCATCGGTCTTCGTCATGAAGTCCGGAGGCGTGTCGCCCGCGTCATCGGTGTGGATCGACGGGTCGTCTGCTGCGAGACGTTCGAGTTCTTGCTCGACCGGCTCGCCGCGCGTGCCACCTGTGTCCGGCGGTGCATCTTCGCCTTCCGGATGCGTGTGCGGCAGATCGCGGCGCTGCTCGACGAGTTCGCGCTCCATCCGGACGCGCTGCTCCATCTGCTCGTCCTCGTTCATCACTGCGTCGACGGTCGCTTCGCTGCTCAGCGGATCTTCGCCTTCGAGTACGTCGGGCTTGGCACGCCTGTAGGCGGCCAGGTCGCTCTTCGCAAAGCTCAGCTCGACGCCTTCCGCACGCGCGTTGAGCACGTAGTCGGCGCTGATCCAGTAGTCCGCCCGCAGCGGCGCATCGATCTTGACGAAGTCGCCCGAAATCTCCTTCACGAGGCCGATCTCGACGCCATCGCTGGTATGCACAGGGCAGCCGATTTCTACGCCTTGCAATGCTGCTTGAATGATCTGCTCGCGGTGAACGGACATTGCCGCACCTCCCATGTCACTTCAGTTTGTCACAGCTCATCCTAGGCACGACGAGGTGTGCGGAGGCTCGCCGTACCGCCGCGAAGCATGGCGGTTTCATTGCTGAAACGGCCCTCGTGATGACATGGGACCCTGAGACGATGATGTGAGTGCGTTACAGCACGGACTCCGCGGCGTCGAACGCCGGGTACGGCGGGAACAGCGACTCAAGTTCGCGGCGGATCGGATCGTCGGGCGGCAGATATCGGCTGAAGTCGCCGTCCGGCTGCGGCGTCTCGCGCTGCCCGGTGACTCTCTTGTCCATGATCTTGTTCTGCAGCATGATCAGCCCCGTCAGCAGCGACTCCGGACGCGGCGGACATCCCGGCACGTAGACGTCGACCGGAATCAGCAGATTCACGCCCGGCACCACGCTGTACGCGTAGGCGAACGGCCCGCCCATGATCGCGCAGCCACCCATCGAGATCGCCCACTTTGGATCGGGCATCTGTAGCCAGATGCGGCGGATCGCCGGCGCCATTTTCCACGTACACGTGCCCGACACGATCATCAGGTCGGCCTGACGGGGCGACGCGCGAAAGATCTCGGCGCCAAAGCGCGAAATGTCGTAGCGTGGCGTCGCCGTCGCGATCATCTCCATTGCGCAACAGGCAAGACCGAACATCGTCGGCCACAGCGACGAACTGCGCGCCCAGTTCATGATCGTGTCGACGCCCGTCAGCAAGATGTTTTGTTCGACGTCCGTATCGACGTCGCCGGCGAGATCCTGACCAACGATCGGGATGGATTCGAGTGTCATCGCTTCATTCTGACCGATCGTTCGGCGCTTGGGCAATATTTCACAAACGATCCCCGAAGCTAGTTCACCGCCGTCTCCGGACAGAAGCCCTCCGGATCGAAGCGGCAGCTATGCGCCTTGATGAAGTCGCGCACCCGCGCTTCGTCGAACTCTTCGAGGCTAAACGTGTCGATGCGCGTCCAGCTTGCCAACGCCATCGTATCTTCGGCGAGGTCGCTGGTTGGCGCCATCACCACGCGCGCACCGAGCGACAGCTCCTCACCGACAAGCGCACGCGTCCGTTCGACGGTCGCCTCGCAGTCGGGCCCGGTGCAGCGGTAGCCGAGAAAGACGCCGGCGTGCTCTTGCAGATGGGGGATCGCCTCGCGCGGGAACTCGAACTCGTAGATGCCGGGATCCGGCGGGATATTGACGATGTTGCCGCCGCCCAGGTCGGCGTCGCGGACGACGGGCAGATGCAGCCCGGAGGTCGGCGGATTCGACGCGTAACAGTCCTCGGCCGGATCACCTTCACAGAACGGCACGCGCTGAGCGAGCGGAAAGCTCGGCGTGTGCATGCGCCCTTGCGACGCGACGTAGCGCCCGGGCAGATCGCCGGAGTCATCCAGTTCGGCTTCGTCCGCCGCGTCCCGTTGCAGATCGCCGACGGCCTCGTCCTCGCTCAGACCGGCGCCGCGGCCGATACGCACGGCGTCTTCGCCCTGCACGGCGCCGCTGTACAGCGCCAGATCAAGCACGCCAACGGCCACGATGGCGACGAACATCACGATCTCGGGAAGGTTGCGGCGAAGGGACATCATACGAGTATAGCGAGCGCATTCCGCGAGAGTGGCTTTGTCGCCGTTCGCGCGTTCACTAGACTGCGCACTGCATGACACATCCCGCCGCCAGATTCATGATCCGCACCTGGCCACTCCTGCTGGCGATCGCCATCCTCATCGGCACGCCGCCGCTGCTGCGGCTGCACCGCTACGGGCGCGTCGCCGTCGACACCGCGATCTACTTGCCCGACATGGTGCTGCAGGTGCCGCTGCCGTATCGCCCGATCGAGCTGATCACCGATGCACCGACTCGCGAGCGGGTAACGATTGAATACGAGAGCCGGAACGGCCGGCGCACGATCGAAGCCGATCTCTATCTGCCTGCGCACGGCACGGCGCACCAGGGCATCGTCTTCTCGATGGGCGCGCCGCCGCTCGACCTCGATGACAAGCGCCTCATCCGCATCGCCGAGGACGGTGCGCGCGCCGGCGTCGTCATGCTCGTGCCGTTTTCGGAGCGCCTCGACGACTGGCGTATCGAAGCCGAGGAGATCGACGCGCTCGTCGCCGAGTTCGAGTACGTGCAGGCGTTGCCGCAGGTCGACCCGGCGCGCGTCGGGTTCTTTGGCGCCAGCGTCGGCGGTTCGCTCGCGCTCGTCGCGGCAGCGGACCCGCGCATCGCGGATGACGTCGACCACATCGTCTCGTTCGGCGGCCTGTACGACGCGCTCGATACATTCGGCGCCGTCCGCACGAACCAGATCCGGTACGGCGACATCGATGAAGAATGGGAGCCGGCAAACCACGCCGAGCGCATCGTCGCGCAACAACTGATCAATCGCATCGATGACGACGCCGACCGCGCGGCGCTGGTCCGCTGGTTCATCGGCCCGGACTACGACTACGATACGGTACCACCGTCAGCGTCCGACGAAACGCCCGCCGAACCGGACGAATACGCGGCGTTGTCGCCGGTGGCGCGCGACGCCTACGACTTCCTCACCAACCGCGACCTCGACGCTGTACCAGATCTGATCGCGCGGCTTCCGGAGGACGCGCGCGAAACGCTTGAGTACCTGTCGCCCGTGAATAGCATCGAACGCGTGAAAGCGGAACTCTACATCCTGCACGACCGCGGCGACCCGTTCATCCCGTTCACCGAGTCACGCCGCCTCAAGGACGCGATCGGCGATCGCGACGACGCCCACTTCGACGAGCTGAGCCTGTTCGAGCACGTCGAGCCGAATCCGCGGCAACGCCCGGACGTGGTCGCGCTCGACAGCACGCGGTTGCTGTTCCGGCTGTATCAGCTCTTGCTGCGCTGGAGTGCCTGAGCGAATCGCGCCTGTCGCTAGTCTTCGACGAGGCCCTGGGAAACGAGGAATTGCTTCGCGTCATCGACGCTGTTGAAGACACGGGAACCGAGTCCATCGAGCGTGTCGACGACGTCGTCGTCGGCCGAATCATCGTACGCCGCATCGACGATGCCCGCGCGCTCGACCCGCCCCTGCGCGGCGAACCCGTTTTCGATGTACGGCGCGACCTTGCTCCACTTGACAGCCATCGAGTCTCCTTCAATCTGGGGGGAGTGCGCCGAGTTCGTTCGGCCCAATATAGCGATCAGCCTCACGAGGCGAAACGACCGCCCCGCGCCGACCGCAGGGTCCGGCACGATCACCCTGTGATACGCATGGAATACGCTGGACGGTGCGCTCGCTTGAGGCGCTGCCGCCGATTCGTTACGATGCCACGCGCCGTTATCTCCGGCGCGTCTCGCTCCCTGGTAGCTCAATGGTAGAGCAGCCGACTGTTAATCGGCTGGTTGTTGGTTCGAGTCCAGCCCAGGGAGCCAATCCTATTTTCGCCACTCAGCGGACTCTGCGCCGGCTTACGACGAACCATACCGATCCACCAGTAATGAGGGTCACCGCTGCGATCGTTCCGATGGTTCGTGACCCGGCGTTACCCGTTTCATCGTCACGTCCCTCGCCGGTGCTCGGGCCGCCGATCGGCCGCACGCCTCCACTCACAGTTCGCTCGTAGAGATATGTGTGATCCTCCAAGAATTGAAAGGTGCCGGACGCGGCGTGCAACGTCAGGCGATCACCATGAAGGAGCAAGGCCTGTGCGTGAATGCGTGGCGGAACGGTAAACTCGACCACCCACGTCGCGCCACCGTCGGACGTCCTATAGATCACAGACCGATTCGAGTCTGCCGCCAACCCGATCGCCCAGCCACGACGATCGTCGGCGAAGGTAAAGTCTCTGAGAGCGACCGGTACGCGAGCGATGTCTCGCCAGTTCCGACCACCGTCATCCGTCCGCATGAGAGCGATGCTACACGGACACGGCCCTGGCTCATCTTCGAAACGCATCGCGAATCCCCGGCGCGCTGTCACAAACGTGACATCGTCAGTGCGCATCGGAAGTGCGTGGGATTCTCCTGTCACGCCCCCATCGATTGTGGTGCGCAAGAAGTCAGTGCATACGGGACGGTGGATTGTGCGTTCGCAGCGGACAACGTCATACCCGAAGTCCCGGTCGATGAACCGACCGCCGTCCTGCACCTGCATCCACGTTAGCCCTGCGTCGTCCGTCCGCCATAGCCGGGCGTCGGCCGTCATCCACGCCCGCTGCGCATCGGTCGTTTGAAACTCACCAAGGAGATACCAACGGCCGTTAAGTCCGCTCCACGTTTCGCCGTTGTCGACACTGCGATAAAGGGCCGGACATCCGCTGCACGGACTTCCGACGGTCGCCCAGATCACGGAGTTCCCAACAGGGAACACTCGTCCAAAGGCGGCGGGCGTATCGAGTCGCCGCCAATGGCGTCCCGCGTCGTCGCTGGCGTGAAGCGCCCCGTGTCCTGTCGCGTAGCCTCTCGCGGTGTCGTCGGGCGCGAACGCTACATACCAAAAGCTTGGGGTGATCGGGGTTTCGGCTGCCGTCACGATCCCGCTCGCCAGATCAGCAAAGGCGATACCGTCGTCCCGATCCCCGCCAACGGCACGCGTTGCGGTCACGTCCCAAGCGCCCACGTATCCATCGCCCAGTACCAACGGCCTCCACGACACACCGCCGTCGTCGCTGCGATGCAGCGTGCGGATACATCTCTCCTGACCGCAGATCGACGTGTCCGTCCAGACAACGCCGTTCGTCGCGATTCGAAGCCGACGCGATACCGGTGGTGAAGCAGGTAGCTCGAACCAAGTCTCGCCACCGTCCTCGGTTCGGTGCACTCGCTCGCACGGGCTCAACGGTACACATGGGGTCGTGCCATACCCAACCATCTCATCGACGAACGCGATCGACTGAGGCGCGAACTCCGCCGGAGACTCCGCGGCGACGGTCCACGTCGCACCACCATCCTCGGTACGCAGTAAGGCACGGCGATCCCTCGAACACTCGCGAAACTCTTGCCCGGCGACGCACGGCGAAGCGACAACCCAACCGGCGTCGCCGACGAACGTGACCGTATGGAAAATGGAATAGCCAGCGAGCGGCTGGACGTTGATCCAGCTCCGCCCGCCGTCTGTCGTGTGCAGGACTCTGCCCTGGGGGTGCGCGCCAATCGGAATGTCGGTCGAGTGATCGACATCAATCCCGGCTACCCATGCCTCCGTGTCGCTGATCACCGCAATGGATTGAAGGGCAATCGCGGGATCGACGAGTTGCGGCGACCACGTTTGTCCACCGTCGTCGGAGCGTGCGATCGACTGCGACTCCCCGACCGCCCACACGCGCTGTGCATCGACGTATCCGAACGCTGCGAATCCGTGATGCTCCTCGCTCGGCACGCTTGCCCATGATGCGCCTCCGTCGGTTGTACGCAGCACGGCCCGGGAAGTCGAAGCAAGACCCAGATGTTCATCGAACATTTCGATCGGCCCCACGTCCTGCGCAGGCGCATCGTAGATCGGCGTCCAGGCACCGTCCTGCGCCGAAACCCCGTTACCGATGAGCAGCGCCGAGCCAGCGATCAGCGTCACCAGAATGGCTATCCGCATACATGCGAAACGCCGCCGGTGCCGAAAAGGTTAACGGCCAGTCGGCATCAATTCACGCGCCGGACGCCGGCGCCCCAGTAGCGCTCGCGGATCAGAAACTTCTGCAGCTTGCCGGTGACAGTGCGGGGCAGCGACTCGACGAACTCGACCGACGTCGGGCACTTAAAGTGCGCGAGACGGGCCCGGCTGAATTCGATGATCTCGGCTTCGGTCGCCGCGGCGTCCTGGCGCAGCACGATCAGCGCTTTCGGCGTCTCGCCCCACTGTTCGCTCGGGACGCCGACGACGGCGCACTCCAGCACGGCCGGATGCTTGTAGAGCGCGTCCTCGATTTCAGGCGAGCTGATGTTCTCACCACCGGAGATGATCACGTCCTTCTTCCGGTCGACGATGTGGATGTTCGCGTACTCGTCCCACACGGCGAGATCGCCGGTATGAAAGTAGCCGCCGTGCATCGCGGCCGCCGTTTCCTCGGGCTGCAGCCAGTAGCCCTTCAGCACGACGTTCGACCGCACCCACACCTCGCCGATCGACGTGCTATCCATCGGCACCGGGTTGCCGTCGTCATCGAGCACCTGGATGTCCGTGCCGATCGCCTCGACGCCGGCGTGCGCGCGGCGAGCGTAGTCGCGCTTTGCCGTATGCATGTCGGGCGTCGAGACGGTGATGATCGGCGACGTCTCCGTCAGCCCGTAGATCTGGATGAACTCCCAGCCAAGTTCTTCTTCGAGCTGCTCGATGAACGCGGCCGGCGGCGGCGCGCCCGCGACCGTGAAGCGCGGCCGCGTCGTGATGTTGTGCTGCGCCTTGTCGGGATAGTTGAGCAGCGAGCTCAGCACGGCGGGCGCCATGCAGGCGAACGTCACTCCGAGCTCCGCGATCAGCCGGTACGCCTCGCTGGGCACGACGGCGCGCAGCACGACGTGCGTGCCGCCCATCGCCGTGATCGCGAACGGCCCACCCCAGCCGCTGGCGTGAAACATCGGCAGCGTCCACAGCTCGACATCGTCGTGCGTCACGCGCAGATGCGCGATGAAGTTGTACGCGTTGATGTAGCAATTGCGGTGCGTCAGCATCACGCCCTTCGGCCGCGCCGTCGTCCCGGACGTGTAGTTGATGGAGAATACGTCGTTCTCGTCCGCTTCGATCGCGGGCGTCGGCGTCACCGGCTCGCTCTGGATCAGCGCTTCCCAGTCGAGCCAGCCCGACGCCGCGTCGCCCGCGGCCTGCGCGACGATCCAGTGCCGCACCGTCGTTAGTTGCGAGCGGATCTCGTCGATCATCGGCACATATTCGTAGTCGACAAGTACGACGCTGACGCCGGCGTGGTTGATGATGTACTCGTGGTCGGCCGCCGCGAGACGGTAGTTCAGCGGCACGATGATCGCGCCGATCTGTGCGACGGCGTAGTAGCTCTCAAGAAAGAAGTGCGAGTTCGGGCTGAGAATGCACACCCGCTCGCCCGGCTGCACGCCGAGACGCAGCAGCGCGTGCGCGAGCCGGTTCACCCGCTGCTGAAACTCGCCATATGTGAACCGGCGATCGCCGTCGATGATCGCCGTCTTGCCCGGGTACAGCTTCGCCGCGCGCCGGAGAAAGTCGCCGACGAGCAGTGGCACTTCCATCGTCAGTCCTTGCTCCCACCGAACCTCGATACAACAGCGCGCCAGCATTGCATGGGGCTCATTCGATGCGCAAATAGCTACACGAGATACCGCTGCAGGAAGTCACGTTGAGCGGTGGCCGCCACGGTGAACTCGTCACTCGGCCAATGCAGCAGACCGAAATGCCCTCCCGCGATCTCGACGAGCTGCTTCTCCCCGGGTACTGCGTCGAACACCTGTCGCGCGATAGCCGGCACAGCGCGCGCCATCTCGTCCTCTGGCGCTATGATGGCGAGCAGAGGCGTGTTGAGGTGCGGCGCCGCCAGGCCGGGATGGCCGGCGCCGTCCGTCCCGGAAACGACCAGTGTGGCGCGGTTCTCCCAGCCCGTACCATGACGCCCGCCGTACTCGATAAACCAGCGAAAGGCGGAAACGGGGGTCAACAAGGACGGCGTGCCCGTTTGATCGGAAGAGACGACGGGGAACGGGCCACGCACCGCCCCGGCGGGTGGATCGAACCCGCCGCGCAGAAGCCGTTCGCGCATGGCGGCGAAGCGTGCGGCGTTCGGATCGGGAGGGGCCGGCTCGGCGCCGCACGCCGGCACTTGCGCGATGATCGCTCGTACCCGCGCGTCCGTTGCACCGGCGATGATCACTTCCGCGGCGCTCAAGCTGTCGCCCCACAGGGCGATGCGCTCTCGGTCGATGCCGGCCAACGTCACGACATAGTCGAGTGCGTCTATGTAGCCGCGCGCCTGCAGCCAGACATCGATCTGTTGGCGGGGGTCGCCGTCGCTGATGCCAAAGTTGCGATGGTCGTAGAGGAGTACCGCGAACCCCCCCTCGCAGAGCGCTTCCGCATAGCGATCGGCGGTCATCCGGATCGTAGCGGAGAAGCCGTGTGCCATGACGACGGCCGGGGCGATAGCAACGTCCGGCGGGCGATACAGCCACCCACGAAGCATCGCGCCCTGGGACTCGAACTCCACGACCTCGTGCATCGTCATGCTGCGCTCCTGTGTCGCGATGTACCGAAGCATAGAGCGAACACATGCTGACGGGAGCCGGCGATGTATAACGTTCCCGTAGGCGGTAGCGCGGCCATTCAGAGTCCGCGCGATGGTCGATCCACCACGACCGCCGAAACCACACCCTTCACTCCACCCGCCCTCCTAATTCCCGAAGTCCCAACTGTCGCCGCGGTGGTACCGATTGAGAATGTTCTTCGCTATGAGGATCTTGTGCACCTCATCCGGGCCGTCGGCGATGCGCAGTGTGCGCGCGCCCTGGTACATCCCCGCGAGCGGCAGATCGCCCGAGACGCCCGCCGCGCCCCACACCTGGATCGCGCGGTCCACAACGCGATGATACGCCGCCGGCACGAAGATCTTGATCGCCGAGATGTCGGTGCGCGGATCGGCGCCGCTCTCCATCTTTTCGGCGCAGTGAATCGTCATTAGCCGCGCCGACTGGATGTCGATATACGAGTCGGCGATGAAGCCCTGCATAAACTGCTTGCTCTCGAGCACGCCGCCGTGTACTTCGCGCGTCATCGTGCGCTGCACCATCAGGTCGAACGCGCGCCACATCTGGCCGATCGAATTCATGCAGTGGAAGACGCGCCCAGCGCCGAGACGATCCTGCGCCGCCTGGTGCCCCGTGCCGGTCTGCCCGAGCTGGTTCGTTACAGGCACGCGCACGTTGTCGTAGATGATCTCGCAGTGGTCGCTGTCGCGCTCACCCCACACCGGCACGCCGCGCACGACATTCACACCGGGCGTCTCTTTCGGCACGATGATCTGCGTCATCTTGCCGTTGCGCTCCGCCGGCCCCTCCGGGTCGTCCGTCCGGCACATGACGATAAAGAAGTTGGCGCGCTTACCGTTCGACGTGAACCACTTGTGACCGTTGATCACCCACTCGTCGCCGTCACGCGTCGCCGTCGTGCGAATCGAGCGCGGATCGGAGCCGGCCGCGTCGGGTTCCGTCATCGAGAAGCCGGATTCCATCTTCCCTTCGATCAGCGGCAGCAGCCACTTCTTCTTCTGCTCCTCCGTGCCGTACTTCACGAGGATCGTCTGGTTGCCGGAGTTCGGCGCCACGACGCCGAAGAGCGATGCGGCGCCCGCCGCGTACGCCAACACCTCGTTCATGTACGCGTGCTCTAGGAAGTCGAGGCCCGAGCCGCCGTACTCCGTCGGCAGGTGCGGCGCCCAGAGCCCGGCCTCATGAACCTTCGCCTTGATGCCCTCGCGCAGGTGGCGCGCCTGCTGCACATCGGCTTCGCTGGCGTGGCCGTTGCGCCACTTCCAGAGGTCGTTCTCGACGGGAAGAATGTCTTCGTTGACGATCTGCGCCGTCTTCTGGCGGATGTCGTTGATGCGATCCGAGATCGTCGGAATCGGCTGTACGTTCATTTGCATGACGCGCTCCTCGGGTGACGGATGATTCGGGTGTTTGAATCTTAGGGCATCGAGGGCGTTGGATCATCTTCGTTGGCCCGGCGCCTGGTCGTTCTAGTGGGGGCTGGTGATTAGTGATTGGTGATTCGGAGCGGCGTCAACCAGTAACCAATCCCCAATCACCACGTTTCGATCCCACGCGAAGGCCCGGCCCACGATACCCTTCCCCACATGACAGACAACTGGTTCGACGCGGCGCGGTTCGGGATGTTCATGCACTGGGGCCACTCGAGCCAGCAGGGCATCGAGCTATCGTGGCCGCTCGTCGGCGGCAATCCCGCCCTGCCGCGCTGCACCGACGTGCCCGTCGCCGACTACCACGCCAGCGCCGCGACGTTCGACCCGAAAGCGTGGGACGCGGGGGAGCTGGCGCGCGCAGCGAAGCGGCTCGGCATGCAGTACGCCATCATCACGACGAAGCATCACGACGGCTACACGATGTACCACACGCAGCAGTCGTTGTATTCGGTCGAACACTCGCCGTACGGCGGCGACATCACGCGCGACTTCCTCGACGCGATGCGCGCCGAAGGGCTGCGCGCCGGCGTCTACTTCTCGCTCATCGACTGGTATCACCCCGACTACCCGACGTTCACCGACGCCGACAAGCCGTACACGATGGGCAAGTGGCGCCGCCCCGCGCCCGAAGCGTGGGAGCGTTACCGCGCGTTCATGTTCGCCCAGATCCGTGAACTGCTTACCAACTACGGCAAGATCGACGTCATCTGGTTCGATGGCGGCTGGGAGCGCTCGAAGACCGAGTGGGCGTCCGCGGAACTCGAAGCGATGATCCGCGAACTGCAGCCGGGCATCCTGATCAACGATCGCTTGACCGGCGTCGGCGACTTCGAGACCCCCGAGCAGTTCGTGCCCGCGGAGGCGCCCGGCAGGCGCTGGGAGACGTGCCTGACGATCAACGAGAGCTGGGGCTACAACACCGTCGACGACGACTTCAAGTCCGCGCGCCAACTGATCCACACGTTGTGTGAGGTAGCCGGCCGCGGCGGCAACCTGCTGTTGAACGTCGGACCGATGGGCGACGGCGCACTGCCGCCCGAGATCGCCGAGCGTCTCGCTGTAATCGAGACGTGGATGTCGCGCAACGCCGAAAGCATCATCGGCACGACGCCGGGGCTCGAACCGTGGCAGGTCTACGGTGCTTCGACGCGACGCGGCGACACCGTCTACGTCCACCTGCTGTTGCGCCCATACGACACTGTCACCGTGCGCGGCATCCGCACGAAGCGCGTGCGTTCGGTGCGCGCGCTCTCCACCGGCGCCGAACTCGCCTTCACGACGCGCTGCTCGGTCATCGACACGCTGTTCAACCCGAACCCGACGGGAGAACTGACGATCGCCGTGCCCGCGGACGCAGTCGACCCGTACGCCACGGTACTGGCGATCGAACTCGCGCCTGAGGCGGCCGCCGAAATCGAGGGATAGCCCGATCGCAGTGCCCTTCGGCCACGCTGATATACTGCGCCCCATGAGCGATCCACTCAAAGGCCTCGTCATCAGCGGCGGCAAGGCGCTGCGTCTGCGGCCGCTCACGTACACAGGCGCGAAGCAACTCGTGCCGATCGCGAACAAGCCCATTCTCTTCTACGCTATCGAGAATCTCGTCGATGCCGGCATCACCGACATCACCATCGTCGTCTCCGTCGAGACGGGCGAGCAGGTGCGGCGCGAAACCGGCGACGGCTCCCGCTTCGGCGCCCGCATCGCCTACGTCGAGCAGCTCCATCCCGGCGGCATCGCGCAGGCGATCGGCCTGGCGCAGGAGGCGATGGGCGGTGCGCGCTTCGTAACGTTTCTCGGCGACAACTTCATCGACCGCGGCATCACGCAGTACGTGCAGGCGTTCGCGGCATCCGACGCCGAGGCCGGCATTCTGCTCAAGCACGTCGACGATCCGCGCTCGCTCGGCGTCGCCGCGTTCGAGGGCGAACGCCTCGTGCGCGTCGTCGAGAAGCCGGCCGACCCGCCGAGCGATCTCGCCGTCATCGGCATCTACATGTTCACGCCGCGCGTCTTCGAAGCGATCGCAGCGATCAAGCCGTCGGCGCGCGGCGAACTGGAGATCACCGACACGATCCAGTGGCTGCTCGACAACGGCTGCACCGTCCGCGCCGACGTGGCAGAAGGCGAGTGGATCGATACCGGCAAGCACGACGACCTGCTCGCCGCGAACCGGATCATCCTCGAGCGGTTGCCGCACGACATCTCCAGCGGCAGCGTCGACGACGCGTCAAAGCTGCACGGGCGGGTCGTGCTGCAGCCAGGGTGCGAGATCATCAACAGCATCATCAGCGGGCCGGCGATCATCGGCGAGCGCACGCGCATCGAAAACGCCTACGTCGGTCCGTTCACGTCGATCGGGCACGACTGCCGCATCAACGATAGCGAGATCGCCGGCAGCGTCGTCATGGAGCAGACGGTCATCGAGCGTCTCGGCCATCGCATCGAACACAGCCTGATCGGCCGCAACGTGGACTTGCGCGGCGACGACAGCCGGCCGCAGGGCTATCGCCTCGTGCTCGGCGACTACAGCAAGCTGCGCGTGCCCTAGTGAGACAACCATAGTGAAGCGCGTCTTCGTTACCGGTGGCGCCGGGTTCATCGGGAGCAACTTCATTCGCCACTTGATGCGCGAACGCAGCGACGTCCACGTCGTCAACTTCGACGCGCTGACGTACGCCGGCAATCCGGAGAATCTGCGCGACGTGGCCGGCGACCCGCGCTACAGCTTCGTCCGCGGCAGCGTCGCCGATGCCGCGGCGACGCTCAAAGCGATGCGCGGCTGCGACGCTGTCGTCAACTTCGCCGCCGAATCGCACGTCGACCGCTCGATCGCCGACGCGGCGGACTTCGTCGAGACGAACGTACGCGGCGCCTACAACGTGCTCGTCGCGGCGCGCGATCTGGGCGTCGAGCGCGTACTGCACATCGCGACGGACGAAGTCTACGGCCCGGCGACGCGCGACAATCCGCGGTTCGAGCGGGACGCGTTCTTGCCGCGCAGCCCCTACGCCGTCAGCAAGGCCGCCGGCGACATGATGTGCTATGCGTTCGCCGAGACATACGGCCTCGGCGTGGTGGTCGCGCGGCCGGCGAACAACGTCGGCCCATACCAGTACCCCGAGAAGGCGGTGCCGCTCTTCATCACGAACGCGCTCGATGATGAGCCGCTGCCGGTGTACGGCGAGGGCCTGCAGGAGCGCGACCGGCTGTACGTCGAAGACTGCGTGCGCGCGCTGCTGATGCTGCTCGAACACGGCGAGTCGGGAGAGGCGTACAACATCCAGGCCGGCAACCACCGCCCGAACGTCGACGTCGCACGCGCGGTGCTCGACATGCTCGACAAGCCGTACAGCCTGATCCACTACGTCGAAGATCGCGCCGGTCACGACCAGTGCTACTGGATGGATGCGTCGAAGATCCGCGCGCTCGGCTGGCAACCCGAGCACGACTTCGACAGCGCGATGCAGCGCACGGTCGAGTGGTACGCGCAGAACCGCCCCTGGTGGGAGAAGATCAAGTCCGGCGACTTCCGCCGCTACTACGAACGCCAGTACGCCGACCGGCTTGCTGCGTCCCGTCCGTACACGCCGTAGTCGAGCTACCGCGAAGCGCCGCGATAGCCGCGCGCGGCGATTGGCCACACATCGACGACGCTGTCGCCATCGACGGCGTACATCTCGTCGTGGAGATTGATCGTCGGGTCGATGTGCGACGGCCACAGCTCGATGCGGTCGCCGACGGCGAGCGCGCTCTCCGGCGGCAGCGCGATCGTCGCGTGCTCGTCGCTGAGAAACAGCACCGATGCGCCGGGCACGTCCTTCACGTCAGGATTGCCGTGATCGATCGAGCAGGCCTTGTGGCCGTTGTCGGAAGCGCACAGATCCGGACGGCCGCGGCTGAGCACCGTTCCCAGCACGCTGAACGCTTTTTCGAACGGGATGTCGAGCTTTGCATAGGCGGTGTCCATCAGCACGTACGAGCCGGCCTGGACCTCGGTGATGCCTTCCATCGCGCCTGTGATGTCGTAGGTGCCGGTCCCGCCGCCGCTGACGATCTCGCAGCGCATGCCGGCTTCGCGGATCGCGCGCGCGGTCTGCAGCAGGCGGTCCATCGCCTTCGTCGTGCGCGCCTCGCGCTCGTCGCGCGGCTCGATGCTGACGACGTGACCCTCGTATCCCATGACGCCCGCGAGCCGCACGCCCTCCGCCGCTTCGGCGAGCCGCGCCAACTCGACAGCCGGCTCACCCGGCGCGATGCCACAGCGCGGCAACCCGACATTCACATCAACAAGCACGCCGATCTCAACGCCGGCCGCCCGCGCCGCTGCCGCGAGATCGTCGAGCCCAAAGCGCGAATCGACGGCAACTTTCAGATCGCAGCGACGCGCCAGCTCCGCAGCACGGGCGGCCTTGCCCGGGCCGACGATCTCGTTCGCGATCAGCACGTCGTCCGTCAGGCTGTCATCAACGACGATCTCCGCCTCGCCGATCGTGGCGCACGTCAGTCCGGTGCACTGCCCCGCGGCGAGCTGCCGGCGCGCGATCGCCGGCGTCTTGTGCGCCTTGAAGTGCGGCCGCAGCTTGCACGACCGTGCCGCGAAGTACTCCGCCATTACGCGAACATTCCGCTCCATCGCGGGCAGATCGACAACGAGCGCCGGCGTCGGAATCTCATGAATCTTCATGCCCGCAGCCTACGCGTTAGCCCCTGCACGTTCCAGCGACTCGATCCCGCATCGCTTTTCCCGTTTCTCGCGTCCCGCTTCCCAATCCTCTATATCTGTGACATCTGTGGATAGCACAGCAGGGAGCACCGTATGTGGTGGGCGATTCCGCTCGCGGCGATCATCGGCTATGCGATCGGCTCGATACCGGTCGGGCTGATCGTCGGGCGCGTCACGCGCGGCATCGACGTGCGCGACTACGGCAGCGGCGTCACCGGCGCGACGAACGTCATCCGCACGTCGGGACTGAAGGCCGGCATCGTCACCATCATCGGCGACATCGCGAAGGGCATCGCGCCGGTCTACGTCGGCCTCGATCTGGCACGGCTCGCAGACATCGACGTGAAGGACGACCGTGCGTGGGTCGCCGCTGTCGCCGCGTTCGCCGCAGTCGGCGGGCACATCTGGCCGGTGTTCGCCGGCTTCCGCGGCGGCAAGGCCGTCGCCACCGGATTCGGCGCAGCGCTGGCGATGAACCCACTCGCGTCGGTCGCGCTGATCCCCGTCGCGGCGCTCGTCGTCGGCGCGACGCGCATCATGTCACTGATGTCGATCACGATGGCGCCCGCGCTGGCGCTGCTCTTCATCGTGCTGGCGATCATCGACGTCAGCCCGCCGGCGTACGCGTTCTACGCCACCGGCGCCGCCGCGCTGATCCTCTACAAGCACCGCCCCAACATCGAACGCCTGCTCGCCGGGACGGAGCCCAAAATCGGCCGCGGCGGCGAAAAGCGAGGGCCGGAGGGCGAAGAAGGTGCGCCGTCGCGTAGCAGATGATCAGCCCGCACCACCTGGGCCCTGCTCCACGGCCGCGCGGAGCCGCGCCGCTGCCGTGTCGAGCAGTTCCCGCGTCAGGGTCGCGGCATCGAGTCTCGAAATGTTGACGGCCAGGATCAGCGTGATGAATTGTTCAACTCGGATCACTCCGGCACTCAAGCGCAAAGCCTCGACGCCGGCTGTTGAACTTCGCGCACTCAGGAAAAACCTGTCAGGGGTCGACTGAACGGACCCGGCGTCGACCGTCCACTTGGATTCGACCCCTCCGGCGGGCGCACTATCCGTCCACTCGGTGCAATCGAAGGCTCGCGTCAGGTCGGCGAAGGCAACTGCAGCTTCGTCAACACTCATCGACCGCGTAACAAATTGCGCGATCGATCCCGTTCCTGTGGATGTGTCAGTCGTCGCTCTCGCAACGCCGCTGACCGCCCTCAATGACTCCGGCAAAGAAACGGGGTTCCCACAGACGGCACCCATTTCCGGCAGATCCATTATCTCGGTCGTCCAGCCCTCCGGAAAAACTGAGGCGGGCAACAGGAGTTCGCTCGAAAGCCGCTCGATCGCGGCGACGTTGTCATCGTCGGCGCCGTCGTCGCCGTCAGGCGAATCCGAGCACGCGCCAAAAGCCAACACGAACATCAACAGCGCCGCAGCAACGAACGCCAAGCGTCTCAAACCGTCATCCGCTCCTCTCTGCGCGTGCGACCAACGTCCAACGTCCAACCTCCGCTGACCGTCACCGCGTTGCCGCCGCCGGCTCCGGCACGGCGTTCCGCGCCGCCACCCGCTCGATCACTTCGATGATCAGCAGGCCGGTGCCGTTCGAGACGATCAGCAGCAGGCCGAGCACGAAGCCGGCCGACGCACCCTGCGCCGCCGTTGCGCCGGCGCGATCGATCAGCGCCGAGTAGCTCGACTCGCGCACGCCGAGACCGCCGAGCGTGATCGGCAGCAGCAACGCCAGCGCGACGAGCCACGTCGCGAACGCCCAGTACCACCACGACACGTCGATGCCGAGGGCGCGTCCGGCGAGCGCAATCGTCGAGATGTAGAGCGCCTGGATGGCGAACGAGAACACCGTCATCTGGTAGACGACGATCATCTCGCGGCGATGCGCGACGAGATTGCGCAGGAAGTGATCGTCGCGCAGCACCGGGAACGGCACGCGCGGCACGATGAACGCCAGCACCAGCGCCGCCGCCGCGCCGCCCGCCAGCGCGAACATGCCGATGTACAACTCACCGTAGTAGAACGCCGCACCGAGCGCGCCGATGCACGTCATCGCCGCGTAGCCTGTCGCACGCTCGTACAGCACGCTCATCGTCACGTCGGCGGCGCGCGCGTTCGCCTCACGCTGGATGCGGTAGACGCGATAGACGTCGCCGCCCACCGCCGTCGGCAGCACGTTGCTCAGAAGATTGCCGATGCAGTACGCCCGCGCCAGCCGCAGGAACGGCGCCTGCACGTCGCGCGCGCGCAACAGCAGCATCCACTTCACAGCCACCATCGCCTGCACCACGAACATCAGCCCGGCGGCGCCGGCGAGCATCATCGGGTCGGCGTCACGCGCCGTATCGCGCAGATCGCCGGGCGAGAGTTTGAAGATCAGGCCGCCGATGATCGCCAGCGTCACGGCGACGCGGATCAGCGCGAAGGCGCGGCTCTGGAGGAAGCCTCCAGTCGCGTCAGGTGCGGCGGCGTTTGCGTCGATGACCAAGAATGCTCTGCAATACTCCCAGCGACGCCAGCACCGTCACGAGCGAGCTGCCGCCCTGGCTCACGAGCGGCAGCGGCACGCCCGTCACCGGTACGAGACGAATGTTCACGCCGATGTTAACAAACACCTGGAACAGGATGAACGTCATCACGCCGACCGCGATCAGCCGGCCGAACGTGTCGTCAGCGTGCCCGGCGACGCGCAAGCAACGGAACAGCACGATGATGAACAGCCCGAACAGCACCATCGCACCCGCGAATCCCAGCTCCTCGGCGCCGACGCTGAACACGTAGTCCGTCGTCTGGGTCCGCAGGTAGTCGAGCTGCGTCTGCGTGCCGTGTGTCAGCCCCTGACCCCACATCCGGCCGGCGCCGATGCTGATCTCCGCCTGCAGGATGTTGAAGCCCGTGCCGGTCGGGTCTTTGTTCGGATCGAGCCAGATGTCGATGCGCTCGCGCTGGTATCCGTGCGCGAGCTGCCACAGCGCGAGCGGTGCGAGCGCCGCCACGCCGACGATCAGCGCGGCCACGTGGAGCGGCTTCGCGCCGGCGATGACCACCATGCCGAACCACAGCACGAGAAACACCAGCGACGAACCGAGATCCGGTTCGATCAGCACGAGGAATGCCGGCACCGCGGCGATGAACATCGACGTCACGAAGACGCGGATGGTTTGCACCTTCTCCTCGTTGTCGGAGAAGTACTTCGCCAGCATGATCACCGTACACACTTTCGCGATCTCCGAAGGCTGCACCTGTGTGCCGCCGATCGTGATCCAGCGCCGCGCGCCGTACTCGCTCGACCCGGCGACCAGTACGTACACCAGACCCGCCAGCGCCAGCAGATAGATCGTGATGCTCAGCGGACCGAGCACGCGGTAGTCGACGCGCGAGAGCGCCACCATGGCGACGAGCCCCATTGCGGCGAAGACGACCTGCCGTGTCACCGGGTGGCCGAGCGCCTGTCCGGGTGCGCCGTAGTTCGTCAGGCTGCCGCTGTAGATGAGCAACGCGCCGTACGCCGTCAGACCCATCGCGGCCAGCAGCATGATGTAGTCGAACTCGCGCGTCGGGCCGTTGCGCATGTTCATGGCTGCTGCCCCACAGGCGCGGTCGCCGCGGTGTCGACACGCAGCGGCCGGTGGAAGTAGTAGTCCATGATCTTCGACCCGAGCGGCGCCGCGTCGAGCGCGCCGACGCCGCGTTCGAGGAACACCGTGACTGCGATCTCGGGCGCCTCGGCCGGGGCGAAGCCGCTGTACCATGCGTGCGTCTCGTACTGGCCGTTCGCGAACCGCGGGCCGAACTCGGCCGTGCCCGTCTTGCCGCCAACCTGGACGCCGGGCACAGCGCCCTCTTTCGCCGAACCCCACGATACGGCCTGCGTCATCGCTTCCCGCACGATCGCGAAGTTCTCCGCGTTGATCGGGATCTGGCTCTCGATCTTCGGCTCGTTCGCGACGATCACGTGGCCTTCAGCGTCGCGCACTTCGCGCACGACACGCGGCGTCAGCAGCTTCCCGCCGTTCGCGACGGCCGCCACGACGCGCACCATCTGGATCGGCGTCGCGGCGAGAAATCCCTGGCCGATGCCCATGTTGTACGTGTCACCGAGCGTCCACACCTCGTCCCACGTCTCCATCTTCCACTCGGGATCCGGCACGTTGCCCGGCGCTTCGCCCGCGATGTCGATGCCGGTTTCGCGGCCTAGGCCGAACATCCGCGTGTAGTCCGCCAGTCTGTCGATGCCGAGGCCGTCGAAGTTGTTGCCGTACTCGTGATAGCCGCCCGCGAGGTAGTAGAAGTAGACGTCCGACGACATCGCGATGCCGCCGTAGAAGTTCAGCGCACCGTGTACCATCCAGTCCCGGAACGTGTAGATCACCGACGGATCGTACTGATTCGGCACGTTGATGAAGCCGTTGCTGACGATCGTCGTCGACGGCACGGCGACGCCCTCTTGCAGCGCCGCAGCACCCGTGATCTGCTTGAAGATCGAGCCCGGGGCATACTGCTCGGAAAGCGCGTGGTTAACGAGCGGCTTCTTCGGATCCTCGAGGTACTGCTCGAGCTTGTCCTCGTCGATCTTGCCGGAAAGTACGTTGTTGTCGTACATCGGCAACGACACCAGCGCGAGCACTTCGCCGGTGTTGACGTCCATCACGATCGCCGCCGCCTGGCCGCCTTTCGCCGCCGCTTGCGTCAGCTCGGTGACCTTCTTCTGCAGATCGAGATCGATCGACAGCACCAGATCGTTGCCCGGCGTTGCGGCCTCCTGGCTGAGCAGCCGGATCTCGCGCCCGGACGCGTCCTTCTCGATTTGACGCGTGCCCATCTCGCCGCGCAGATACTCTTCGTACTCCGCCTCGACGCCGGCTTTGCCGATGCGGTCGCTGGCGAGGTAACCGTCGTCCTTGAGCAGCGCGAAGTCTTCTTCGTCGACGCGCCCGGTATAGCCAAGCAGCGTCGAAAGCAGCTCGCCGCCCGTGTAATGCCGCACCGGCTGGACAACAACCTGCACGCCCGGCATCTCGGCGAGCTGCTCGCGGACGCGGAACGCGCCTTCCTTATCGAGGCCGTCTCTGACGATCACCGGCGTGAACGGATCGTTCGATTGCCGCGCCGCCTCGATCCGCAGCGTCGTCTCGAGCGCGGGCACACCGAGTAACGCTTCGACGGCTCCGGCGATTTCGAGCGTGCGCTCCTTCGGAATGTCCGCCGCGACGACGGCAGCCGCGAAGCTCGGCACGTTCTCGACGACGGGCACCCCGTTGCGGTCATAGATCAGCCCGCGCGACGGGGTCACCGGCTCGACGCGTAGCTGATTCAGTTCGGCGCGCTGCTCAAACTCGGCGCCGTTCAGCAACTGCAGCCGCGCGAGTTGTACCGTCAGCACGCCGAACGCCAGCAGCACCATCAAGCGCAGAAATGTGAGCTTGACGCCGATCTGTTCTTTGGGGTCGGCGGTCTCGACGTTCTCCGAACGCCACCGCCGCCGCCTGCCCGTGCTGAGGATCCCCAATGCGCTTCCTGCGTCCCGTTACACCGCGACGGTATACCGCCGCGCTACTCCGTCATTTGCTAATACGAGAGTCTGCGGCGCGTGTCTTGCGGCTTCGCGAACCGCATCAGCACGTACACCGGCGGCGTAATCGCGAGATTGACGATCGTCGCCGGCAGCACAGCCTTCATCAACCCGTTCTCGGGATCGAACACGCCACCCGTCGCCATCACGCCGGCGAGGAGAATCGATTCGTACACCAACGTTGCACCCGCAACCAGCGCCAGCACGAGCACCGCGTTGCTGTGGATGACGTGCAACTCGCGCACGGCGCCGAACAGCGCGATCGGCACGATCAACGCCAGCAGCACCAGTCCAGGCGTCTGCAGCCCGACGAAGCCCGACGTGATGCCGGCGACGGCTACCATCGGCAGCACGTCGTCGAGGCCGCGCACGACGACCCACGCGACGAGCAGCACGAGCATCAAGTTCGGCGCTACGCCGAGTACGTGAAACTGCTCGACCGATGACGCCTGGAACAGCGCGAGGAAGCACGCGAACCCGCCGCCGAACCAGTATCTCATGGCTTCTCCAGGGTCGTCGGCTCGAAGCTCGTTAGCACGAGTACGTTTTCGAGATCCGTCAGGCTGGCGAGATGATCGACGTGGACCGACTGAAACAGATCTTGCTCCGTCTTCTGGACCTGCGACACACGCCCGACGACAACGCCGGCCGGGTAACCGCCGCCCACACCCGACGTGATGACGAAGTCGCCTTCCTTCACGACCGCCCCTTGCCCGACGAACTCCATCACGAGATCGCCACCGTAGTTGCCGGCGACGACGCCCTCGGCGCGCGACTCTTGCACCATGGCGCTGACGGCGCTCTTCGGATCGGTGATCAGCGTGACCCACGCGTAATCGTCGAACGTCCGCGTGATCGTGCCGACGAGGCTGCGGCCCTCCGTCACGACGATCATCCCTTCGCGCACGCCGTCGGCGCGGCCGGCGTTGATGCCCACCATCGATCGCACGTTGCTCGAATCGCGCGCGATCACAGACGACGTGAGGAACGTGTCGCTGGGGAACTGTCCGCGCACTTCCGTCAGGTCTTCGAGGTTCTTCAGCTTGATCGAATCTTCTCGCGCCAGCGCCAGGTCGTTGGTCAGGCGCTCATTTTCGGCGCGGAGATCCTTGTTTTCGGTTGAAAGCCCGTTGGCGTCGGTGATGTTGTTGACCCAGTCGGCGACCGGGCGCGTCGTGTCGCGCATCAGCGCCGACATCGGTTCCGTTACGTTAAGTGTGAGATTCTCGACCGGATCGAGGACGGTCAGACGGCTCATCGTCATCAGGACGAACGCGGCGATTCCGATGAAGCCCGTCCAGGCCAGCGTCCGTGCGGTCATCGACAGCTTCCCCGCCGCAGGCAACGGACAATGCGCACGCGGTAGGCGTGTCACTGCTCCGCGCATAAAGAGTCATGTGAAATCCGGACGAGTATAGCCCAACAATGCGCCACGTGCGACACGCGATCGCAGCAGTATCTGTTACAAACGCGGATACGCCCGTTAGCGCGCCGGCGGGTGATCGGTCACGCCGTGCAGCAGATCGATCGCGTGCGGCAGCACATCGAGCACCGCGCCCAGACTTTCGCGCGCGCCCTTCTCGCTGCCTGGCAGGTTGATGATCAGCGTTTGGCCCCGCACGACAGCCACCGCGCGGCTCAGCATCGCCTTCGGCGTGTGGCGCATGCCCTCCGCGCGCATCGCTTCGGCGATCCCCGGCGCGACGCGTTCGGCGACGTCCATTGTCGCTTCCGGCGTTATGTCGCGCGCAGATAGCCCCGTGCCGCCCGTCGTCACGATCAAGTCGATGTCGCCGGCGTCACACCACTCGCGCAGTTTCGCAGCGATGACGTCGCGTTCGTCCGGGACGATCTCGTATCGCAGCGCCTCCCCACCGGCTCCCACGATCATCCCGCGGATCGCGTCACCGCTCGTGTCGGCGCGCTCACCGCGGTTACCGGCGTCGCTGATCGTCAATATCCCCACGCGCATCGTCGCCATCCTATCAGCCTGCAAACGCAGTAGCGCAACCAACCAGACACCAAACACCAGTCATCGAGGCACGATAGCGAGCGTCCGTAGCGGCACCGTGTAACAATGTGGGAAACTATTTTGTGTAAGCGCTTGACATCACTAAGTTCAATGGTAATCTATGGGAGTTCGTGGGAAATCTGGCTACGGATGGACCCGATTGAGCACCCGGCAGGACAACGAACGATCCCTTGTACTTTCTCGGAACCTTCGACTATGCGATGGACGAGAGAGGGAGAGTGCCCCTCCCTCCCCGGTATCGCGACGCGTTCCGCGAGGGCATCGTGCTCAGCCAGGGTTCCCCGGACCCGTGCATTCGCCTCTACACGCTAACCGCGTTCGAGGAGCAGGCGCGGAGTTACACGGCACAGACAGCGATGCGGCGCAAGGGCCGCGACCTGCGCAAGATGCTCTTCTCGACATCGCATCACGCGCAACTGGACGCGCAGAACCGGCTGCTGATCCCGGGCGCGCTACGCGAGTTCGCCGGGCTTTCGGGCAAGGTGCTGCTGGTGGGGACAGGCGAATGGCTGGAACTGTGGGCGCCCGAAACATACGAATCGGAGATGTCGCGCATCGAGGATCAGCTCGAAGCGACGCTGGAATCGATCGAGGATCGCTGATGGCCGCGACGGCTCATGTTCCGGTGATGGTCGAAGAAGTGCTGAACGCGCTCGACGTGCGCCCGGGTGGGCGTTATGTCGATTGCACGCTCGGCGCCGCCGGCCACGCTGAGGCGATCCTCGATCGCGCGCAGCCCGGCGGCACGCTCGTCGGCATCGACGCCGACCCCGCGGCCATCGGCCGCGCCCGCGAACGCCTCGCGCACTTCGGCGACAGCGTGCAACTGGTCAACGACAACTTCAGCAACGTCGGCGAGATCTGCCGGCAACTGGAGTTCTTTCCCGTCAACGGCGTGCTGATGGACCTCGGGCTGTCGTCCGATCAACTCGAATCCGGCGAGGGCTTCAGTTTCCGCCGCGACACTCCGCTCGATATGCGATTCGGCGCATCCGGCGCCACTGCCGCAGACATCGTGAACACGATGAGCGAAGGCGAACTCGCCGACCTCATCTTTAAGTACGGCGAAGATCCGGCCAGCCGCCGCATCGCCCGCCGTATCGTTCAGGCTCGTCCGATCGAGACGAGTGCACAACTCGCCAAAGCCGTCGAGCAGGCCGTGGGTAGGAGAGCCAATCTGAAAACCCACCCCGCCACCAGGACGTTTCAGGCTCTCCGCATTGCGGTGAATGGGGAACTGGATTCCCTTGCAGCCGCTCTTCCTCAGGCCTACGGCCTGCTCGGCTTTGGGGCACGCATGGCGGTGCTCAGTTACCACTCGCTGGAGGACCGCATCGTGAAGGAATACTTCCATCGCGAGTCGCGGGACTGCATCTGCCCGCCCGGGCTGCCGGCCTGCCAGTGCGGCCACACGGCCACACTCCGCCGCGTCACGCGCGGCGCCGTCAAGCCAGCGCTGACGGAGATCGCCGCCAATCCGCGTGCTCGCAGCGCGAAGCTCCGCGCCGCCGAACGCATCGCCGACAACGCGGCATAGAGGCGCCAATGGCAGCGCTCCATCGCCCTGCACTCCCCGCCCCGCGCCTGTTGCGCGGCCCTCGCTCGAACCGCTGGCTCGCGTTCGCCGCCGTCGCACTGGTGATCATCGCGGCACTGTTACAGGTGAACCAGTTCAGCCGCCTCACGAGCACTGGTTACGAGATCGACAGTCTCCGTCGCGAGGGCGGAGCGATGCAGGCGCAGAACCACGAACTCGCCGCCGAAGTCGCGAGCCTGTCATCGCTCGCGCGCGTCGACTGGGAAGCGCGCACGCGGTTGATGATGGAACCGGCGTCACGACGGCTGTACATCGAAGTGAACGCCGTCGCGCCGGACCAATCGCTGCCGACGCGCTATCTGCCGCCCGCCGAACCGGCGACCGATGCGCCGGCCTCAAACGACGAATCACTCTGGGAGCGCGCACTCGGCGCGCTGCCGTTTCGGTAAGTGCGCTAGCTGCGGGGTAGCGCGCCGTCCCGGGCGGCGCTCGGGTAGCTGAGGAGCTGAGGGGGAGCATGTTCGGTCAGCGCGGCCGCATGAACGTGCGTCTGATGACGCTCGCGGCGATCTTCGCGATCGGCGGCGTTGGGCTGCTGTCGCGCGTGGTCTACATCCAGATCGTCCAGGTCGACGCATACAAGGCCGAAGCGCGCAACGAACACTTCGGTCAGCAGCAAATCCGCGCGCCCCGCGGCGCCATCCTCGACCGCAACGGCTTCCCGCTCGCCACGACCGTCGACGCCTACGACATCTTCATCAACCGCGCCGACTGGCAAGACGCCGCCGTCGCGCGCAAAGCCGCCGACTTCATCGCACCGATCATCGGCCGCCAGTCCGGCGAACTCGTCAACGACGTGCGCAGCACCGACGAAGGCCTGTACCTCGCGTACGCCGGCCTCGACTTCGACGAGGGCGCCGACCTGCACGATGCCGATGCCGTCGGGCTGCGCGTCGTGCAGACGACGAAGCGCTTCTACCCGGAAGGCGATCTCGCGTCGACGCTGCTCGGCTTCGTCGGCCGCGACCACGTCGGCCTCTCGGGTATCGAGAGCGACTTCGATACCGAACTGGGCGGCACGCCGGGCACGATCTACTTCGAGCGCGACAGCATCGGCAACCGCATCGCGCTCGGCAGCGAACGCATCGGCCAGGCGCCGGAGCCGGGCGGCGACATCCGGCTGACGATTGACCGCTACATCCAGCGCCTCGTGGAGGGCGAACTCGAAACGCACATCGCCCGGACCGGCGCGCTCGGCGGATCGATCGTCGTCATGGATCCGAAGACGGGCGCCGTGCTGGCGATGGCCAGTCGTCCCGGCTTCCGCCTCTCCGAACTCGACCTCAATGACCCGGATCAGGCGTTGTTCCGCAGCCGCGCCGTCACCGACGTCTACGAGCCCGGTTCGGTGTTCAAGACGCTGACGGCGGCGATGGCCATCGATCAGGGCAAAGTCTCGCCCGACAGCACCTACCTCGACACCGGCGCCGTCTTCATCGGCGCGTCGACGATCCGTAACTGGGACTTCAGCATCAATGGCACGACGAGCGTCACCCAACTGCTGCAGCGCAGCCTCAACACCGGCGCCGTCTGGCTGGCGCAGGAAGTCGGCCCGGAGGCCTTTTATCAGTACGTGAAGAACTTCGGCATCGGCGAACCCACGCACGTCGGGCTCAGCGGCGACCCGCAGGGCCTGGTGCGCACGAACGAAGACCCGGCCTGGTCGGAAGTCGATCTGGCCACCAACAGCTTCGGCCAGGGCATCGCGGCGTCGCCCCTGCAGGTGATCACGGCGATCGCGTCGCTGACGAACGGCGGCAAGCTGATGCGCCCCTACGTTGTGCAGGAGATGGATACGCCGGGTGGCCAGCGCGTGTTCGAGCCCGTGGTCGTGCGTCAGGTGGTCAGCGAAGAAACCGCCAATAGCGTGGCCGATATGATGAATCAGGTCGTCGAGGGCATCCCCGGCAATCTGGCGTCGGTGCGCGGCTATCACGTCGGCGGCAAGACCGGCACGACGACGGGCGCCACGCTTGCGGACGGCGCCGTGCTGAATGGCAACGTCGCATCGTTCATCGGCTTCGCCCCGGTCGACGACCCGCAGATGATCATGCTGGTGAAACTGGATTTCAAGGAAGACCGGCTCGGCGGCCAAGTGTCCGCGCCGGTGTTTGCCGCGCTCGCTCCAGGCATTCTCGCGTATCTGGGCGTACGGCCCGACGGCCCGCAGCTCGTCACCGTCGGCCGCTAGCGCGACGAGAACCTGGAACCCAGAAACCTAGAACCCAGGGTCCAGGCGAAAATAAAGAGAGCGGAGCGTGGAGTTCTGCTGACCGGTTCTAGGTTTCAAGGTTTTGGGTTCTGCGCCGCGAGGCGCAACCGGAGGCAGGCCGGTACCGCCCATGATTACAGCGAAGGAACTGGCAACCGCGTTGCGCCCCGCGCTGCTGCGCGCCCCATCCGTGGGGCCGATGAGCTTCCGGCGCGCCGTCGTCGACTCGCGCAAGGCGCGCAAGGGCGACATCTTCGTCGCGCTCAAAGGCGAGTTCGCCGACGGCCACGATTTCGTCGAGCACGCGGCCGAGCGCGGTGCCACCGGGGCGATCGTCGAACGCGAAGTCGACTCCGAGATCGCGCAGTACGTCGTCCCCGACGCGCTGAAGGCGCTGCAAAGCCTCGCCTACCACCGCCGCGAAGCGCGCCCCAAGCTCAAAGTGATCGCCGTCACCGGCAGCGTCGGCAAAACGACGACGAAAGAACTCACCGCCGCCGTGCTCGCCACGCGCTACAGCGTGCTCCGCAACGAGGGCAACCTCAACAGCGAGATCGGCCTGCCGATGGTGCTGCTCGAAGCGACGCTGCGTCATCGCCGCGCCGTGCTCGAAATGGGCATGTGGGCGAAGGGCGAGATCGCGTTGCTCGCCGGCATCGCTCAGCCGGACGTCGGCATCGTCACGAACGTCGGGCCGTCGCACATGGAGCGCCTCGGCAGCATCGAAGCGATCGCCGACGCCAAGGCCGAACTCGTGGAAGCGCTGACCGAAGACGGCGTCGCCGTCCTCAACGCCGACGACCCGCTTGTCGCGGCGATGGAGCAGCGCACGCAGGCCAGCATCATCACGTTCGGACTCTCCGAGACCGCCGACGTGCGCGCGGTCGAGATTGAGAGTCACGGACTCGCCGGCGTCAACTTTGTGCTGAAGCACGGCGACGACACGGCTCCCGTCTACTCGCGCCTGCCCGGCCGCGCGATGATTCACAACGCGCTCGCCGCTGCCGCCACCGCGCTCGTCGAGGGCCTCGAACTCGACGAGATCGCCGTCGCGCTCAGCGAAGCGCAGATCCCGACGCGGCTCAGCGCACACCCCGGCATCAACGGCTCGCTGATCATCGATGACACGTACAACGCGAGCCCGGCGTCGATGCACGCCGCGCTCGACCTGCTCGGCGAGGTGCCCGGCCACAAGTTCGCCGTGCTGGGCGACATGCGCGAACTCGGCGCGGCCGAAGCCGATGGTCACCGAGAGGTCGGCCGTTACGCGGCATCAATCGCGGACACGATCTACGCCGTGGGTGACCTCGGTCGCTGGATTGGCGACGCGGCGATCGCTGCCGGCCACGGTAACGTCCACATCGTCGCCGACAAGTCGGAGATCGCGCCGATGATCGCGCCGCAGCTCGGCGTCGGCGACGTCGTGCTGCTCAAAGCGTCGCGCGCGCTCGCGCTCGAGACGCTGCTGGCCGACCTGACGGAGGGCGCATGACGTACGCGCTCCTCTCCGGCGTCGCGGCCGCGTTCGTCGCGGGCATCATCGGCGTACCGTTCCTCGCGTTTCTGCGCGAGAAGAAGCTCGGCAAAGCGATCAGCACTGATGGTCCGGAGTCGCACATGTCGAAGGCCGGCACGCCGACGTTCGGCGGACTGCTGATCGTCGGTGTCGCGATCGCCATGTCGTTGCTGCTCGCCGTCCCGAAGGACGCCGACATCCTGCTGCCGATCGCCGTCGCCGCCATCATGCTTGGCATCGGCTTCTACGACGATCTCGGCACACTGATCGATCGGGAGACGCGCGAAGCGCACGACCGCACCGGCATGCTGCTCAAACTCGCGGGCTTCGCCGGCGTCGCTATCGTCGCCGCGTACCTGCTCTACGACCCGCTCGACGCGCCGCGCATGTTCGTGCCTGGCGACGGCCACTACGACATCGGCATCATCTACATCGCGATCGCCTTCGCCGTGATCGTCGCAACCACGGCTGCGCTCGGCGTCACCGACGGCCTCGACATGCTGGCCGGCAGCACGACCGCCGCGGCCTTCACCGCATACGGAGTCATCGCACTCATGCAGGGCCAGGAAGCGCTCGCCACGTTCTGCTTCGTCATGGTCGGCGCGCTCATGGGCTTTCTCTGGCACAACGCCTATCCCGCGCGCATCTTCATGGGCGACAGCGGCTCCCTGCCGCTCGGCGCTGTGCTCGGCGTCGTCGCGTTGCAAAGCGGCTGGTGGCTGCTACTGCCGATCATCGGCGCCGTCTTCGTCGCCGAAGCGGCATCAGACATCATCCAGATCGGCTACTTCCGCGCGACGGGCGGCAAGCGCTTCTTCCGCATGGCGCCGCTCCACATTCACTTCGAAAAGCTCGGGCTGCCGGAGACGCAGATCACGGTGCGCTTCTTTCTGCTGACGGTCGCCGGCGCGCTGGTGGGGATCGCGCTCGCGGCGCTCGATTAGGCCCCGCGTCCAGAAGGATTGCAAGCCGAGCGTATTGACAAAGATATGATAAGGTGCTATGACTGGTAAACGAGACTTCCTGGTGGGGAAACGGGTGACCGTTATCGGTCTCGGCGTTGAAGGCGTGGACGTGGCCCGGTACGCGGCAACTCATGGCGCCGCAGCCGTCACCGTTCTCGACTCGAAGCCTCCCGAAGCCCTCGCCGAACGCATCGACCAGCTTCGGGGGCTTCCCATCTCCTACACACTCGCCCCGCAACGACTAGAAGACGCCGCAACTAGCGACATCGTCTTCGCATCCCAGGGCGTCCCCGGCACCCATCCCCTGCTCATGGATGCCGGGTCTCGCGGCGTCTCCATCAGCTCGATGACGCGCGCGTTCATGGAACTCTGCCCCGGGCCGACGATCGGCATCACGGGCAGCAGCGGCAAGACGACCACGACGAGCCTCGTCGCGCACATCTTCGCCACGGAAGGCCGCGCCTACCGCGCCGGCGGCAACATCGGCATCGGCCTGCTCGGCCTGCTCGACGGCATGGACGAGCACATGTGGGCCGTTATGGAAATCAGCCACACGCAACTCGCGCTGACCGACCGGAGCCCGCACATCGCCGCCCTGCTCAACGTCACGCCGAACCATCTCGATCACTTCTCCTGGGACGAATACGTCGCCCTCAAGCAGAAGATCGTCCGCTACCAGACGGCGGATGATTATGTCGTGCTGAATCTCGACGACGAGATCGCGGCTGCGACAGCCGAACTTACGCCAGCGCGCGTCTCGCACTTCTCGCGCGAGAAGGCCATCCCCGGCGATGGCGCCTTCGTCCGCGACGGTGCGATCTTCATCCGCTCCGACAGCGTCGAGGAGATGGCACTGCCCGTCGCCGAGATCCCGCTGCGCGGCGCGCACAACGTGGAGAACGTCCTCGCCGCCGCCGCGATCGCCGCCGTCGCCGGTGTGAGTACGGAGACAATCGCGGACGCCGTGCGCACATTCGAAGCCGTGCCGCACCGGCTCGAATTGGTCGCCGAGATCGATGGCGTGCGTTACGTCAACGACAGCATCGCGTCCACGCCCGAGCGCACGCTCGCCGGCATCCGTTCCTTTAGCGAACCGCTGGTGTTGCTGCTCGGCGGCAAGGACAAGGATCTGCCGAAAGACGAACTCGCGCAGGAAGCGCTTCAGCGCTGCACGAGCATCGTCTTCTTCGGCGCCGATGGCCCGCTGCTCGAAGCCACGGTCGAAGCCAACGCCTCCTCGGTGCCGTTTGAGGAGCGCCCGACGCTTGCACGCGTTACGACGCTCGCCGAAGCCGTCCGAGAGGCCCGGCGCATCGCCGAACCGGGCGATGTCGTACTGCTCTCGCCCGCCGGCACCAGCTTCGATGCCTACAACAACTTTGAAGAGCGCGGCGAAGAGTTCCGCCGCCTCGTGCGCGCGATCGCGGAGGAGCGCTGATGGCCGTCACGGCGCACCCCGCGCGTCTCCGCTCCGGGACGCCCGACTACTGGATCATGCTCGCCGTTGGCGTGCTGTGCGTGATCGGGGTGCTCGCGGTCTACAGCTCGAGCTTCGCGCTCGGCCTGCTCGAGTTCGGCGACGCCAACTACTTCGTCTACCGCCAGGTGTTCTTCGGGCTGATCGGCGCCGTCGCGATGTTCGTACTGATGAAGAGCGACTACCGCCAGCTCCGCCTGATCAGCCCGCTGCTGATGCTCGCGGCGATCTTCGGGCTCGTCGCGGTGCTGATGCCGGGCATCGGCTACGAGCGCAACGGCGCAACCCGCTGGGTCTATCTCGGCGGTCCGATTCCTCCGCTGCAGCCGTCCGAGTTCGCGAAGCTGGCGCTGATCATCTACGTCTCCGCGTGGCTCGCCGGCCGCGGCGAGAACGTGAAGGAATTCTGGACCGGCTTCTTCCCGTTCGTCATGCTCGTCGGCGTCGTCGCCGGGCTCGTCATGCTGCAACCGGATCTCGGCACGACGATCGTCATCGTCCTCACCACCCTGACGCTGATGTTCGTCGCCGGCGCGTCGCTCACGCACGTCATGGCGTTCGGCGGCATCGGCAGCGTCGTCGCCTCGATGCTCGTCCTCACGGGCGGCTATCGGACGGACCGCATCTTCGCGTTCTTCAACGCCGAAGACGATCCGAGCGACCGCGGCTTCCAGACGCTGCAAATGCTCATCGCGCTCGGCAGCGGCGGCTTCAGCGGCCTCGGCCTCGGCGCCAGCCGCCAGAAATTCTTCTACATACCCGGCGCTCACACCGATGGCATCTTCGCCATCATCGGCGAGGAGATGGGCTTCATCGGCTGCGCAGCCGTGTTGCTGCTGTTCGGCGTCGTCATCGCGCGCGGCTTCCGGGTCATGGTTCGCGCCCGCGACGACTTCGGCTCGCTGCTCGCCGTCGGCATCGTCTCCTGGATCGGCTTTCAAGCGATCATCAACATCGGCGGCATCACACGCACGATGCCCCTGACCGGCATCCCGCTCCCGTTCCTCAGCTACGGCGGCTCTTCGCTAATGACGATGCTTGCCGCCGTCGGCATCCTGCTCAGCGTCTCACGCTACGGCGTCGACCAGAAGTCGCTCGCTAAGAAGCCCAAGCCCGTCGACGGCTCGGACAAGATCGTGCGGCCCGCGCGCAAGACGACGCGCGAAGTGCGGCGCACGAGCTGGCCCGAGCGGAAGGGAGCGCGGTGAAGGTGGTGCTTGCTGGCGGCGGCACAGGCGGGCACGTGTATCCGAGCATTGCGACCGCCCGCGCGCTCGAAGCCGAGATACGCGCCCGCGGCGGCAAACTGACGATGCTCTACATCGGCGTCCGCGGCCGCATCGATGAGACGATCGTCCCGCGCGAGGGCATCGACTTCCGCGCCGTCTCCGCCGGCCCGATGCGTGTCGCGTCGCCACTCGTCTTCGCCCGCAACATGATGAAGCTCGCGCTCGGCGTCGTGCAGTCGCTGCGCATCCTGCGTGGCTTTAAGCCGGACGTCGTCTTCGCGACCGGCGGCTACGCCAGCGTGCCCGTCGGCGTTGCGGCGCGACTGCTGCGGCGGCCGCTCGTCGTCTACCTTCCGGACGTCACACCCGGCTGGGCCGTGCGTCTGCTCTCGCGGCTCGCCACCCGCATGGCGACGACCTCCGAGCGCGCACTCGCATACCTTCCCGCGAGCAAGACCGTCGTCGTCGGCTATCCCGTGCGCGGCGACTTCTGGAGCATCGATCGGGCGGCGGCGCGCGTGCGACTCGGCTTGCCCGCCGATGGCAAGTTGCTGCTCGTCACCGGCGCCAGCCTCGGCGCGCGCAAGATAAACGAAGCCGTCGTCGCCGCGCTGCCGGCGCTGCTCGCGCGCTGCGACGTGCTGCACCTCACGGGCGCCTCCGACGAAGTCTGGGCGCTCGAACAACGCGCGCTGCTCACCGCCGAGCAGCAGTCGCGCTATCACGTCCGCGGCTACACGGAAGACATGCCCGCCGCGATGATCGCCGCCGATCTCGTCGTCAGCCGCTCCGGCGCATCGACGCTCGGCGAACTGCCGGCCGCGGGCGCGCCGTCGATCCTCGTGCCCGGCGAATACGAAGGCTGGTCGCAGGCTCCGAACGCGGACTTCCTTGCCGAACAGGGCGCAGCCGTCGTACTCCGGAACGCCGAACTCGGCCGACTCGCCGAGACCGTACTCGCGCTGCTCGGCGACGAACCGCGCCTCGCACGCATGTCCGCCGCCGCGCGGACGCTCGGCCGGCCCAACGCGGCGCGCGACCTCGCGCTGACGCTGATCGAGGTGGCGGCATGACACTCGCACCAACCGTGCCCGAGCGCGTGCATCTCGTCGGTGCCGGCGGTGCCCACATGTCGGCGATCGCGCAGATCCTCCACGCCTGGGGCCACACCGTCACCGGATCCGACCAGCGCGCCAGCGCGATGACAGCAAAGCTGCAAGCGCTCGGCATGCGCATCGACGAAGGTCACGCCGCTGAGAACGTCGGCGACGCTGAACTCGTCGTCTACACATCCGCGGCACACGGCGACAATCCGGAGATCGCCGAGGCGCAGCGGCGCGGCGTGCCGGCGATCAAGCGCGCCGAGATGGTCGCGCGGCTCATGCAGGGTCGCTACAGCATCGCCGTCGCCGGCACGCACGGGAAGACGACGACGAGCGGCCTCATCGCCCACATGCTCGTCGAAGCGAACCTCGACCCGACGTACCTGATCGGCGGCGACGTGCGCAGCCTCGGCACGAACGCCGCGCCCGGCGCCGGCAAGTACATCGTCGTCGAAGCGGACGAGTACGACCGCGCGTTCCTCAGTTACACGCCGGACGTCGCGATCATCACCAACATCGAACCCGATCACCTGGACATCTACGGCACCGTCGAGGAGATGGTCGGTGCCTTCGCGCAGTTCATGTCGCAGGTGCCCGCCGATGGCCACCTGATCACGAACGCCGACGACGAGCGCGCACCCGCGCTAAGCAGATCGTCGGCGATCAAGACCGCGCACCGGCACACATACAGTCTCGAAGGTCTCGCCACCTGGACGGCCACCGACGTGAAGCACGCACCCTCGGGCCAGACGTTCACCGTCGAGCGCGGCGGCACGACCTTCGGCGAGTTCACGATCTCGTTGCCGGGGCGCCATAACGTCAGCAACGCGCTCGCCGGCATCGCCGCGGGCAGCACGCTCGGCATCGATACGCCCGTGATGCAGGCGGCGCTCGCTTCGTATCTCGGAGCGCAGCGGCGCTTCGAGTACGTCGGCGAAGCGGCGGGCGTCACCGTCATGGACGATTACGCGCACCACCCGACGGAAGTGCGCGTCAACGTCGAAGCCGCGCACGAGCGTTTCGCCGAGCGCCGCATCGTCGTGCTGTTTCAGCCGCACACGTACACGCGCACCGAGTACCTGCTCGAAGAGTGGAAGACGTGCTTCCGCGCCGTCGACGCGCTGTACATCGCCGGCACGTACGCGGCGCGTGAAGCGCCCGAACGCGGCATGAGCGGCGCCGATCTCGCGCGCGCGATCGAATCGCCGCCGGCGACGTACGTCGAGACGCTCGAAGAAGCAGCGGAGCGGCTCGCAGCGGATCTGCGCGAGGGCGATGTGTTCTTCACGATGGGCGCCGGCGACGTCAACAGCGTCGGCCCGGCGGTGCTCGAGCGGCTGCGGAGCCGCGGCGCATGACGACGGCAGTAGCGAAACGCCCGGCAGCACGGCGGCTCGGCACGAAGGAGCAGGTTACGGACGAGCAGTTGATCCAGCGGTTGCGTGATATCGCGGCGGTGCGGCTGAACGAGCCGCTGGCGCGCCACACGACGTTCGGCATCGGCGGCCCCGCCGACGCGTTCGTCACGGTGCGTAACGCCGACGAACTGCGCGACGTCGTCATCGCCGTGCGTGCAGCCGACTCGCCGCTGTTCATCCTTGGCGCCGGCAGCAACATTCTTGTCGGCGACGGCGGAATCCGCGGCGTCGTCATCGACAACCAGGCGAAGCGCGTCGATGGTCCAACCGAACGTGACGGCGCATGGATCGTGCGCGCCGAATCCGGCACGTCGTTCGCGGCGCTCGCGCGTCGTTTGGCCCGGGAAGGCTACGGCGGCATCGAGTGGGCGTCCGGCATCCCCGGCACCATTGGTGGCGCCGTCGTCTACAACGCCGGCGCCTACGACGGCTCGCTGGCCGACGTGCTGCTCGCCGTCACGATCCTCGATGCATCCGGCGAGCAGCGTTATCTGTCCGCGGCCGACCTGCGCATGGCCTACCGCACGAGCGCCATCCTCCGCGGCGAGCTGCCGCAAGCCGTCGTGCTGTCAGCCGAACTCGCCGTTACGCGCGGCGATCCGGCGACGCTTACCGCGCGCGTCGCCGAGATCGACGCGCAACGGCTCGCAGCGCAACCGCGCGGACGCAACAGCGGCAGCACGTTCAAGAATCCCGAGGGACAGCACGCCTGGCAGCTCATCGACGCCGTCGGCTTGCGCGGCGAGCGCATCGGCGACGCCCAGATCTCCGAGAAGCACTGCAACTTCTTCATCAATCTCGGTAATGCCCGCGCCGCCGACGTCCACGCGCTCATGCGCGAGGCGCAGCGGCGCGTGATGGCGCGGTACGGCATCGAACTGCAGAACGAAGTCGAACTGATCGGAGAAGGCTTCTGATGGCGAAACAGCGCCTCGGCGTCATCTTCGGCGGCCGCTCGGTCGAGCACGAAGTCTCCGTCGTCTCGGCGATGGAGGTACTCGCCGCGGCCGACAGCGACCGCTTCGACGTCGTGCCGTTCGGCGTCACGCGCGACGGCCGCTGGCTCACGGCCGACGAGACGCGCACTCAGCTCGACCGCGATGAGCCACTCTTCTCGAAGATGATCGAGGCCGACGTGCCGCGACTGCCGCACCGCCCGGAGCTGATCGCCGCGCTCGCGGATCTCGACGTGGCATTCCCGCTGATCCACGGCGAAAACGGCGAAGACGGCACGCTGCAGGGCATGCTCGAGATGTTCGGCGTGCCGTACGTCGGCTGCGGCGTCGCTGCCAGCGCCATCGGCCTCGACAAGGCGCTGCAAAAAGAACTGCTCGGCGCTGTCGGCTTGCCGATTGCCGGCTTCGAAGCGGTGATGGCGCACGACTGGGCGCTGATCCAGCGCGAGATCATGGGCATCATTGAAGAGGAGTTCGCGTATCCGTTCTTCGTCAAGCCCGCCAACGGCGGCAGCAGCGTCGGCGTCACGAAGGTGCGCTCGCGCGAAGACATCGCTGCCGCAATGACCGCCGCGTTCGCTGTTGGCGCCAAAGCGCTGATCGAAGAAGCGATCGACGGGCGCGAAGTCGAGTGCGGCGTCATCGGCAACGAATCGCCGGAGATGTCGCCGATTGGCGAGATCGCGCTCGGATCAGAGTTCTACGACTACAACGCCAAGTACCTCGAAGACACCGCCCAGATCATCGTGCCCGCCGACGTCCCACGCGGAACCGCCAAGCTGCTGCAGGACATGTCACTCGGCGCGTTCCAGGCGATCGATGGCAGCGGCTTCGCCCGCATTGACTTCTTTTTGGCGTCGGATGGCGGGCCGGTCATCAACGAGATCAACACCCTCCCCGGTTTCCGGCCCGTCAGCATGTTCCCGCGACTATGGGCCGCCGCCGGCGTAACCTACCGCGACCTGATCACGAAGCTCGTCGATCTCGCGCTCGAACGCTTTGCAGCGAAGGAGGCGCGTGGTGCCTGACAACCCCCGCGCATCCCGCACGCCGAAGACGCCCGGGCGCTTCCCGTACCGCGCTGGCAAGCCAGCCCGCAGCCGCCGCGTCGTCAAGGCGAAAGACGCCGATACGCCGCGCGGCGTCCGCCGCAAGGAACCGCCACCGCCCCCCATCCGCATCTCGCCGATGCAGGCGCGCGGCGCGCTTGCCGCCGCGATGATCGCCTGTGTGATCGCCGCCGCGTGGTGGGCGTACCACTCGCCATTCCTGACTGTCGCCGAACCGGAGATCACCGGCACGGCGCGGCTGTCGCACGAGCAGATCAGCGACGCCGCCGGCATCAGCGGCAACAGCGTCTTCGGCCTCGACCTCGCGGCCGCCGAAGCGCGCGTCGCCGCCCTGCCCGAAGTGCGCAGCGCCGAGATCACCAAACATAGCCGCACGAACATCACGATCAGCGTTGTCGAGCGCACGGTGTGGGGCTCGTGGCAGATCGATGGGGTCAACGTGCCGATCGATGTCGATGGTTACGTCATGGCTGGCGAACCCGCGCCTGCGGAAGCACCCGTCATCCTCGAAGTCGAGCCGCAGCGCGTGCTGAACGGCGGCGACCGCGTCGACCCCGGCGCCGTCGAACTCGCCGCGCGCCTCATCGATGAGGCCGACACCGCATTCGGGCGTCGCGTGATGGCGCTCATCTACCGCCAGCAAGCTGGCCTCACCGCCGTCCTCTCGGCGCCGGATATCGATGGCAAGCCGTTGTGGGTGACGTTCGGCGACAACCGCGACTACGACTACAAGATCGCGACGCTGTACGTGCTGCTGGAACAGGTGAAAGTAGAGAAGCTCGCGCTTAGCGCCGTCGACCTGCGGTTCGGCGACCGGTTGAGCTTCAACTAGGGCGACAGGGAGGAACCATGAGCCGAGGCGGAACGTTTGCATCGATCGACATCGGGACGACAAAGATCTGCACGGTCGTCGGCGAGGTGACGAGCGAGGAAGACATGCGCATCCTCGGCGTCGGCGTCGCGCCCTCGGCGGGACTTTCGCGCGGCATGGTGGAGAACATCCGCGACGCCACCGAATCGATAAAAACGTCGGTCGAGAAGGCTGAGCGATCGAGCGGCACGCGCATCCTCTCGGCCCACGTCGGCATCGCCGGCTCGCACATCGCCTGCCTCAACAACCGCGGCATCATCGCCATCCCCGATCGCACGCGCCCGATCATGCCCGACGACGTGACGCGGGTGCTCGATGGCGCGCGCGTCGTCAGCATCCCGACGAACCGCGAGATCATCCACGTCATCCCGCGCTACTACGTCGTCGATGGCCAGGACAACGTGTCGGACCCCGTCGGCATGTACGGCACGCGGCTCGATGTCGAGACGCACATCGTCACCGGCATCGACAGCACCATCCAGAACCTGACGAAGTGCGTCGAGAACGTCGGCGTTCAGGTCGACGGCCTGATCCTCGAACCGCTCGCGAGCGCCGAGGCGGTGCTCGACGAAGAGGAGAAGGAGCAGGGCGTCGTGCTCGTCGATATCGGCGGCGGAACGACGGATATCGCGTTGTTCATCGAAGGCAGCGTCTTCCACACGGCCGTGCTGCCCGTCGGCGGCAATCACATCACGCGCGACATCGTCGTCGGCCTCCGCGCGCCGTACCAGGCGGCCGAGGAAGCAAAGAAGCAGTGGGGACACGCCATCCCCAGCATGGTCGACGCCGCCGAGGAGATCACGCTCGAAGCGTTCGGCTCCGAAGGCGCCAAGACGGAACTGCGCCGCCGTCTCTGCGAGATCGTCCAGGCCCGCACCGAGGAGATCCTCGAGATGGTGATCGCCGAAGTGAAGCGCGCCGTCCACGACGACATCGTCTCGGCGGGCATCGTCCTCACCGGCGGCACGTCGAAGCTCTCCGGCATCGACTTGCTCGCTGAACAGGTGACAGGGTGGCCGGCGCGCGTCGGCATGCCGCGCAACCTGCAAGGGCTCACCGACCTGCTGATCGACCCTGGCTACGCGACCAGCGTCGGTCTGCTGCAGTGGGCCGTCAACGAAGCCGAAGCAAGCTCGTGGCACAGGGCGCCGCGCGCATCACTGGACGTCGGAAGTATCTGGCGGCGCGTGGGCAACTGGGCACGCGTCCTGCTGCCTGAATGAACGGCTGATGACCGCATGATCGCAGTAAAGGAGGCTGCATGCCTGAATACCAGCAAATGCCCATGTTCGAAGCAGAGTTACGGGAACTGAGACGCGAGGAAGCACAAAGGGAGGCCACCATGACGAGGACGTATTCCGACGGGCTGCCGCCGATTAAGGTCGTGGGTGTGGGTGGTGGTGGCTGCAACGCCGTCAACCGCATGATCGCCGAACAGATTCCCGGCGTGCAGTTCGTGGCCGTCAACACCGACGCGCAGGCGCTACAGCTTTCGCCCGCCGAACTGAAAATTCGCGTCGGCGACAAGATCACCAAGGGCCTGGGCGTCGGCGGTGACCCGGCGCGCGGCCTGCGCGCCGCCGAAGAGAGCCGCGACGAGCTGCTCGAGGCCGT